>NZ_JBFBAE010000001.1:0-695421 GCF_040689465.1 Amycolatopsis sp. NPDC051373
GTGGAGATCCACGCGGGTTTGGATGAGCAGGCCCGGCCTGGTTACACGATCGACACCCTGTTGGAAGACGGTCGTCTGGCCGGTGTCCCGTTCTCCATCGCGGGCGGGATCAAGATCGACACTATCGGCGCGGTCCGCGACGCGGGCGCGACCGTCGCTGTGGCGGGGGGCGCGATCTACAACGCCGCCGACCCGGGTGCCGCGGCGAAGGAACTCAAAAAACGCGCCACCGCCTGACCGGCCGCGTCGGGAGACTTGACGAGACAAAGGAGTCCGCGTGAAAGGCAAAGAGTCAGCTGCACGATCCGATCGGGCACCAGCCGCGCACAATACTTACTGTGCCTTGCTGATGCAGGCCGCGGGCGTGCTGCGGCTGCGCTACGTGCAGTGCAGCCAGGACACCGGCCTGTCCCCGACCGCGGCGACCGAGCTGGCCGCCGTCTTCGAGGGAATCGCCAAGGGGCATCCCGACTTCGACCAGATCGATCCCAAGGAGGCGATCGCCTTGGCGCACCGCCTGATCGACGACGACCACCCTGAGCTGTCAGGAATGTGGCCCAGAACCCAGTGAAGCGGTTCTCCCCGCCCGGTCCCGCGCGCTCGCCACGGCGTGGTTCGAGTCGGCCAGTCCGCCGCTTCGCCCTGGCGTCGGTGATCAGGCTCGGCGGAGAAAGCGGGTGGTGCAACCACGTCTCTCGCTCCGGCTGGTCCGCCGCTTCGACCCGAAGCCGGCGATCCAACTCGGCAGGGAAGGCCGTGGTGCCACCACGTCTCCCCATCAACCCGATCGCCACCGGGCCTGCCGCTTCAGGCCGTTGCCGGCCACCGGGTTCGACGGAGAAGGCCGGTAACGCAACCAGGCCCCGCTCCATCTGGCGGGCCGCTTCGAACCGAAGCCGGCGGCCCAGGTCGGCGCGAGAAGCGGGTGGCGCCACCGCGTCCCGCACTCCAGCTGGACCGCCACTTCAACCCGCGCCGGTGACCGAACTCGGCACGAAAAGCAGGTAGCGCAACCACGTCTCCCACTCCAGCCGATCGAGGACCACCGCCCAGCCTGACCGCACTCGAGGATCATTCGCAGCTCAACGAGGAGTACACGATGTCCACTGATGTTGCCACCGAAGTCGAAGCCCCTGTCCAAACCGCACCCGTGGGCGACCCCGGCATGATCGGGCTGCCCACCTTCATCGTCGGCACGATCGCGCTCGGCCTGGTTCTGACCGGGTACGTCCCGGCCAGTGCCGTCGGCGCCTCGATCGCCATCATCCTGCCCGCGACGGGCCTTGGCCAGTTCGTCGCCGCGGTGTGGGCGCTGTCGCTGGGCCAGAACGCCGTCGCCTCGGTGTTCGGCATCTTCGCCGGGTTCTGGTGGAGCTACTCGGCGCTGGTGCTCGGCCTGACCCACAACTGGTTCGGCATCACCTCGGACGCGGCCATCGCCACGCAGGGCATCTTCCTGATCGCCTGGCTGATCACGATCGTCCTGCTGACCCTCGGCACGCTGCGACTGCCTGCCATGTTCACCGTGCTGTTCGTGCTGATCGACCTCGCCGTGGCCCTCGTGCTCTACGGCACGGTGGGCGACGCCCCGGGCGCCTCCACCGCCGGCGGTTACGTCTGCTTCGTCTTCGCCGCGGTCGGCGTCTACCTGTACCTCGGCGCGATGTCCGCCGCGACGGGCGGCAAGGGACTGCCGCTGGGCCGCCCGGTGCTGACCTGAGTGACCCCGGGCGGGCGTGACTCTTCGCCGCCCACCCGCGGTGGTCTGCGGACCACCCCGAGCAGACCCCGCCTGGACACGGCCCCGGGCGGGGTCTGCTCCGTGCGCGGGGTCCCCGCGTCCCTGCTGTGGCTGCCGAACAAAGCCCGGATAGCAAGAAGCCCGCCGTCTCCGGCGGGCTTCTTGGTACTGCTGTCTCAACCAGACGTGCGCCCGAAGGGATTCGAACCCCTGACCTTCTGATCCGTAGTCAGATGCTCTATCCAGCTGAGCTACGGGCGCTTGTTCAGTTGTTAACCTAGCACCTGCCGAAACAGGCACCAGCGGAGGCTCCGGGATTTGAACCCGGGAGGGGGGGTTACCCCCAACCGCATTAGCAGTGCGGCGCCATAGACCAGACTAGGCGAAGCCTCCTGGGCCTTGTCGACCACTGCCCAGATAGCTTACACACCCCCCATTACCCCGCGAAGGCACCCCCCGAAAGTGAAGATCAGCGTTGCAGCAGGCGCCGTAACCAGGGGGAACGGCCGCCGAGGCCCTCGGCTTCGAAGGTGGCCACGCCGACGCGCGGGAGTTCGCGCACGCCGGGGTACACGAGGTACCGCGGGACCCACCGTGGCTGGAACTTGGCGTTGAAGCGGTACAGGCTCTCGATCTGGATCCAGCGCGAGAAGAAGTGCAGGACTTTCGCCGAGATACGTGCCACAGGACCCGCTCCGATGCGTTGTCCCTGTTCCATCAAGGAGCGGAACGCGGCGAAGTTCAGCGAGACGTGGTCGATGTCGTGCTCGTGCGAATAAACCAGCAGCTCCGAGATCATCAGCTCGTTCACGCCGTTGTCGGCCGAACGGTCCCGCCGCATCACGTCGAGCGACAGGCCCCGCGCGCCCCAGGGCACGAACTGCAGGACGCCGCGTACGCGTCCGCCCTGTTCGGCCGTCACGATCACCGCGCCGGGGTCGCCCATGCGGCCCAGCGCCATCGAGAAGCCGCGTTCCGTCTCGGTGCCCCGCCACGCAGCGGCCAACAGCACCAGCTCGTCCAGCTCGCCCGGCCGCAGATCCTCCGCCCGCCGCACCAGCACCTTGTACCCCGCCCGGCGAGTCCGCGAAGCCGCCTGGCGGACGCCACGCATGATGCGGCCCTCCAGCGTGAAGCCGGCCGTGTCGACGATGGCCTCGTCGCCGATCTCCAGCACCTCCAGCCCGAAGCGCGCCCACACCGTCGCCCCGAGCTCCGACGCGCCCATCGCCGCCGGCACCCACGCGTTGCGCTTGCAGATCTCCAGGTACTCCTCGATCGCGCCCGGCCAGGCCTCGTGGTCGCCCAGCGGGTCGGCCGAGGTCAGCGCGACGCCGGCGATCACGCGGTACGTCACGGCTGCCTTGCCCGTTTTCGAGAACACCGCGAACTTGTCGCGCCGCAGCGCGAAGTAGCCCAGCGAGTCGCGGTCGCCGTGCTCGGCCAGCAGGGCCTGCAGGCGCGCCAGCTCGTCGTCCGACAGCCGCGGCGCGGGCTCCGCCGAGCGCAGCAGGAAGTACGCGGACACGAGCACCGCCGCGATGCTGAACAGCAGCCCGATCGCCGCCGACAGGTCCCCCAGCCACAGACCGCGGAACACGGCGGGACCGCTCACGCCCACCAGCGCCAGCCCGGACTGTGAAAGCCGGCCGGGGAAGCTCAACGGCTCGAGCATCCGCCCGGACGCCACCGAAAGCAGCACCACGTTGATCACGAACCCCGCCAGCACCAGCTGCAGGAACACCCGCACCGCGCGCCAACGGCCCGTCGTCGGGTCCGGCTCCGCGACGAAGTAGCGGCGGTTCACGATCAGCCCGATCAGCAGCACCACCGACACCACGCCCGCGCCGAACACGTGTCGCAGCCCCAGGTGTGACAAGGTCAACAACACCGCGAAGCCGACCGCGAGCTGCCACGCCCGGCGCTTCCGCCGCCGCAGCCCGGCCGCGAGCATGATCAGCAGCACGCCCGTGACCACGGCCACGGTCGCCGCCGCGACGGTCGCCCCCTGTGGCAACTCCAGCCACTCGGCCAGGTGGCCACGCAGGTTACGGCCGGAGGGAACCACCACGGAAAGTAGCGTCAGCAGGCCGGCGAGCCTGGTCACCCAGGTGATCGCCTTGACGGTCGTCACGCCCGCCACCTGCCAGCTGTGCTGCGCGCGTGTGCCAGTCACCACGCGTGCAACACGTACGGCCCAGCCATGCTTCCCCCTGCTTCGTCACCGCCCGGCGAGCTCCCCCGCGAGCTCCGTGAACGGGGCCAACGCGGCCGGGTTGGCCAGCGCGTCCCTGCTCACAGCCCTCTCCGGCGCGACTCCGGAGAGTATCTTCTTCACCGGTACCTCACACTTCTTACCGTTCAAGGTACGGGGGATTTCACCGACCACCACGAACCGGTCGGGAACATGTCGTGGTGACAGAGCGCTACGAAGCTCCTTCCGCAGCTTCGGCTCGAGCTCCTCCAGCCGCGTACCCGGCGCCAGCACGAGGAAACACAGCAGCTGCCCGTCGTCGTTTCCGGCCGCGGAGGTGTCCACGACGAGGGAGTCGGCGACCTCTTCGAAGCCCTCCACCACGCGGTAGAACTCGGCCGTGCCCATGCGCACGCCGCCGCGGTTGAGCGTGGAGTCGCTGCGGCCGTAGATCACCGCGGAGCCGCGCCGGGTCACACGGATCCAGTCGCCGTGGCGCCAGACGCCGGGGTACATGTCGAAGTACGCCTCGTGCAGCCGCGTGCCGTCGGGGTCGTTCCAGAAGAACACCGGCATCGACGGCATGGGCTCCGTGATCACCAGCTCGCCGACCTGGTCGACCAGCGGGTTGCCGGCCTCGTCGTACGACGCGACAGCCGCGCCCAGCGCCCGGCACGACAGCTCGCCCAGCCACACCGGTACGTCCGGCGACGCCGCCACGAACGCCGCGCACAGGTCCGTGCCGCCGGAGACCGAGCAGATCTGCACCGACTTCCCGATCTTGTCGGCGATCCACCGGAAGCCCTCGACCGACAGCGGCGCACCCGTGGAACCCAAGGCGCGCAACGCACTCAGGTCGTAACGCGCCGACGGTTCCAGCCCCGCCTTGAGGCAGCTCTGGATGAACGGCGCCGACGTGCCGAAGTACGTGATGCGGTGCTGCTCGGCCAGGTGCCACAGCACGTTGAGGTCCGGATGGCCGGGGCTGCCGTCGTAAAGGACGATCGTCGAACCGACCAGCAGGCCCGAGATGAGGAAGTTCCACATCATCCAGCCGGTGGTGGTGAACCAGAAGAACCGCTCGCCCGGCCCGAGATCCGCTTGCAGGGAAAGGGCTTTGAGGTGCTCGACGACAATCCCGCCGTGCCCCTGCACGATCCCCTTCGGCAGGCCCGTCGTGCCGGACGAGTACAGCACCCACAGCGGGTGCCCGAACTCCACCGGCTCGTACGCCAGCTGTGTGCCGGCGTGTTCGGCGAGCATCGCGTTCCAGTCGCAAGTGCCGTCAACGGTCCCCTCGCCCACGTACTTCACCAACACGGTCGCGCTCAGCGACGGGATCTCCGCGCGCAACCGCTCGACCGTGGGAGTGACGTCGAACTGGCGGCCGTTGTAGGCGTAGCCGTTCACCGCGATGAGCACCTTCGGCTCGATCTGCGTGAAACGGTCGGAAATCGCGCGCACACCGAAGTCCGGTGAGCACGACGACCAGATCGCCCCCAGCGACGCCGCCGCCAGGAACGCGACGAGCGTCTGCGGGCAGTTCGGCGCCAGCGCCACCACCCGGTCGCCCTTCGCGACGCCCAACGCCTTCAGCGCTCCGCGTGCCGCGGCGACCTGCGCGCGAAGGTCGCCGTACGTGAGCTGCTCGGCGAAACCGTCTTCGCGATGGAAGATCACGGCGAGCTCGTCGTCGCCCTTCGCCGCGCCCGCGACGCCCGGGCTGAGCGCGTGTTCCGCGTAGTTCAGCGTGCCGCCGTCGAACCACTTCGCGTTCGGCATCGCGCCCGAGAGGACCTCTCGCGGCTTCTCGTGCCAGCGCACACCAGAGAACTCGGCGACGGCCGCCCAGAATTCGGGCACGTGCTCCACGGAGTAGCGCCAGAGCGAGTCGTAGTCGTCGACCTCCACGCCGCGTTCTTCCCGCAGCCACCTGCGGAACGCTTCGATGCGAGTGTCGGACACGCGGCTCGGGTCGGGTCGCCAGAGCACTTCGGGAACATCGGCAGTCTGGGTCACCCGCCGATGTTAACTGCGGCTAACCACCCCGGCCACCGTCTTGTCTCCGGCTTGTCTCTGGCTTGTCTCCGGCTTACCGCAGGTGCGCGTCGAACCAGTCCAACGTGCGCTGCCAGGCTTCCTCGGCCGCGCTGGGGTCGGCGTCGAAGCGGTGGTTGGCGCCCGCGTAGCGCACGACGTTCGTGGCCACCTTCGCCGACGCCGCCGCTTCGCGCAGCTGCTCCACCTCGGCGCCGCCGGCTTCGTCACCGGCGTCGCCGTACATGCCGAGCCACGGGCTGGTCACGTGGCCCGCGATGTCGAGCAGCCGCGGCAGCTCCGTCACGCGCTGGCCGCCCACGCTTACCGCCGCGCCGAGCCGGCGGTGCGACGCGACCACGAGCGCCGCCGTGCCACCCAGGTCGAACCCGACGACGCCGCGCAGATCGGCCTCCACACCGTGCTCGACCAGCCATTCGAGTGTGATGTCCGTCGCGTCGAGCAGGTCCTGCTGCGTGAGCTTCTCGCCGCCGGCGATGTGGGGCGTGACGGTGAGCCAGCCTTCGTTCGCCAGGCTCGCGACGAGCAGCACCACACCGTCGGTGACCCCGTCACCTTCATGCAGGACAACGAGGCCGCCGCGGATGGCACCGTCGGGCTCCGCGAAGGTGAGGCGCAGGGCGCGACCGTCGGTACGCTGGTAATCCACGGTGCTCGTCGACGTCATCACCTCATGCAATCACCTCCAGGTGAACATTGGGAACTTTGTGGATCCGACGTCGCGAGATACGGTGGCCAGGCCGTCCCGTTTGACCCGAGGAGTACCGACGATGCCGTCCCTCGCACCGCGCCCCGACCTCGATTCGTTGCCGAAGTACGTCCCCGGCCGGACGATCCAAGGCGCGATCAAGCTCGCGAGCAACGAGGTGCCAGGCGGCCCGCTGCCCAGCGTGCGCGCCGCCATCACCGACGCGATGGCCGACGTCAACCGCTACCCCGACAGCGGTTCCCACGCCCTGCGCGAACGCCTCGCTCGTGAGTTGAACGTTCCCCTCGACCACCTCGCCGTCGGCTGCGGCTCGGTTTCCCTGTGCCAGCAGCTCATCCAGGCCGTCTGCGGTCCCGGCGACGAGGTGATGTTCGCTTGGCGCTCGTTCGAGGCGTACCCGATCGTCACGCAGGTCGCGCACGCGACTTCGGTGAAGGTCGCCTTGACGCCCGAGCACGGGTTGGACCTCGACGCCATGCTCGCGGCCATCACCGACCGCACGAAGCTCATCTTCGTCTGCAACCCCAACAACCCCACCGGCACCGTGCTGACGCATGACGAAATCGCGCGGTTCCTCGACGCCGTCCCGTCCCACGTGCTCGTGGTGCTGGATGAGGCGTACACAGAATTCGTCACCGATGCGGACGTCCCCGACGGCGTGGAATTCGCGCGTACTCGGGACAACGTTGCGGTGCTGCGGACTTTCTCCAAGGCTTACGGGCTGGCCGGCCTGCGGGTGGGTTACGCCGTGGCTTGCGCTTCAATCGCGGAGGCGCTTCGGCAGGTGTACGTGGCCTTCTCGGTGAACACCATCGCCCAGGTCGCCGCCATGGCTTCGCTGGATGCCGCCGACGAGCTGATGGAACGCTGCGCCGAAATCATCTCCGAACGCGACCGCGTGCGTACGGCGCTGGTTTCCATGGGCTACGAGATTCCGGTTACCCAGGCCAATTTCGTGTGGTTCCCACTGGGCGAGCGCACGGTCGAATTCTCTGAACACATGCTGGACCGCAAGCTGATCGTGCGCCCCTTCCCGGGCGACGGCGCGCGCGTGACCATCGGGACGCCAGAGGAGAACGACCTGTTCCTGGCGGCCGCCCAGGAGTTCCTGGCGTGACAGGGCGGCATGGGTCGGCGGGACGGCCTCCGTTCCGCTGATCCTGCCGCGTCGCATTGGGACAGGTCATTCCAGGCCTTCTGCAGACCGTGCGGTGGCCCTCGGCACCAACGGGTCGCGGGTGAGTCAGCGTTTCACCGCAGCCATCGGGCCCGCACAACGTTGGCAGCACTCACTTCAGGACCAGTTCCACCACAGCCGCAACACCGATCACCACGATCACGGCCCTCAACACCGTCGGCGACAACTTGCGACCGACCTTCGCCCCGATCTGCCCCCCGATCGTCGACCCGACGGCCAGCAGCCCGATCACCGGCCAGCTCACCGGGGCGACGACGGCGTAGATGAGGCCGGCGATGACATTGACGACGGCCGCGAGGACGTTCTTGACTCCGTTGAGCCGTTGCAGTGGCTCCGACAGCAGCATCCCCATCACGGCCATCATCATCACGCCCTGCGCGGCGGTGAAATAGCCGCCGTAAATGCCGATGAGGAACAGCAACCCGAGAAGCAGCGGCCCGGGTTTGTGCTCGGTCCCGTTGGCGTCACGGCGCTTCTGCACCCACTTCGACACCCTCGGTTGCACGATCACCAGCACCACCGCCAGCCCCACGAGCACCGGCACGATCGTCTCGAAGGCGTCCTTGGGCAACGTCAGCAGCAGAATCGTCCCCCCGATCGCGCCGAAGAACGACGCCACCGAGAACCTCAGCACCTGCGGCCAGTACCCCTCCAGCTCGGCGCGGTAGCCGTACGCCCCACTGATCGTGCCGGGCGCGAGCCCCACGGCGTTGGACGTCGTCGCGGTGATCGGCGGGTATCCCAACGCCACGAGCACCGGAAACGTCACCAACGTCCCCGACCCGACCACCGCGTTGATCGTCCCCGCCCAAACCCCGGCGACGAAGATGATCACCGCATGCCACCACGTCATAACGCACCCACCCCGGCACCCTAAGCACCCTCGCCCACCCCCGCGACGCGATGTGTCAGGAGGAACAGTGCCGGTTGGCCCCTAGTAGGTGACGCTCTGTCCCCTTTGTCTCGGTAACCTGGAGTAACCGGCCGCCTCCGGCCGGCTCATCCGAGGGGGATGGCAGTGCGTATCTTTTGGCGGCTTGTCGCTTTGTGTGGGGTTGTGGTGGTTGTCGCCACGACCTCCGGCTGCTCTGGGCATGCACGGGCCGGCGCACCGACGACCCCGCCTCCGTCGCTCACTACCAGGCCTCTGCCCCACAGCGGCGCTCCGAAGGTGGAACACCCTCTGCCGGCATCGGTTCTGTCCGGCGACCCTTGCCAGGAGGGGCTGACCTCGGACCAGCTGGAATTGATCCTGGGCACCACGCCCATCGGCAAACGCGACGACTCGGCTCTGGGCCCAGCGTGTAATTGGAGCGCCAACGCCCTGGCATCGGTGAGCTATGCAACCAAACAACAGCATGGACTCAGCGCCGTCTACGCAGGAACAAAGCCCCAGGCCAAAGTGTGGCGAGAACTCTTACCCATCCAAGGCCTCCCAGCGGTAGCCCACTCCACGTACAGCCTCGACACTCCGAACGACTTCTGCCAGGTGAGCGTCGGCATCAGCGACGAGCTGGAGTTCGACGCCTCGCTGGTGCTGAGCTCGTCCAGAGTCGGCAGAGCCGACCCCTGCGACCTGGCGGCCCGGGTGGCCGACATGGTCGTCACCAACCTCCGCCACAAGGCCGGCGTGTGATGAATAACCTCCACCCGATCGGCGACAGCTCTCTAGCGCCTTTCGCCCGACTTCGGCAAAATGCCCACCCGAGGGTGATCAGTCCATTACCGTTGCCGCAGGGGACGGTCCGCCACGGGACTGAAGCGTCATGAGGGGGAACGCAGTGGCTCTACCTGCGCCGGAGTCGAACTGGCTCACTGGCATGAACTTCACCATCACCGGCGACCAACCGGCCGGCGGTGGTGCGTCCGGCGGAGCGGCCGTGCCCAGCCCCGGTGGTGGCGGCGGCTTCAGCCTGAGTCGTGACGAGGCGCAGAGCATGCTGACGGTGGCCAAACGCGTCCGCGACAACCTCCGGCACATGAACACCCAAGCCGAGGCACTGCGAAAGATCCGGCCTCCGACGGACGATCCGGGTAGCACCAGCTACAACACACTCCTCGTCGGCGATGGCCGCGGCGGGGGCGCGTTCGGTGAAGGCGCCGATCAGGTCGGTCGCGAGCTCAAGTACGCCGGGCAGTTGGTAAGCAAGCTCGAACTGGCACTGGGTATCACCGTCGCGGCTGACGAGAATGCTGGCGCCGACGTGAAGGCCGCGGCCGGCGACCAGGATAAGGGGTTCGCGTGACAACCAAGCGACTGCTACTGCTTCTATCCGGCACAGCAGCCACCGTTGCTGCCGTCGCAGGATGCTCGAGTGGGAACGCCGCCGCCCCGGCAAGCATCCCGGCCTCGGCACCATCTGCGGCCAGTTTGCCGCACGACGGCGCTCCGAAGGTGGAGCACCCGTTGCCCACTTCGGTGCTCTCGGGTGACCCGTGCCAGGATGCGTTGACCTCGGACCAGCTCAAGCAAATCCTGGGCTCAGCGCCGCAGGGAAAGCGCGACGACAACGCCGCTCTCGGACAGGCGTGCAACTGGGACGCCGATGCCGGCGTCGGAGTCGGCTACGACACGCAGACGCATGAAGGTCTCAGCGGCGTGTACGCGAACACGAAACCGCAGGCCAGCGTATGGCACGAACTCAAGCCCATCCAAGGCTTCCCCGCAGCCGCGCATTCTTCGGAAAAGCAAGGCGCTCCGCAGGAGTTTTGCCAGGTGAGTGTCGGTATCCGAGATGACCTTTCCTTCGACGCCTCGCTCTACCTGAGTCAAGCCAAGATCGGAGTCGCCGACCCCTGCGAGCTCGCCGCGAGGGTGGCCGACATGGTCGTCACCAACCTGCGCCAGAAAGCTGGTGGCTGATGAGCTTCTTCAGCAAGATCGGTGACGCCGCGAAGTGGGCGGGCGACCGCATCAACGACGCCGAGCAGTGGGTCGACGACGTCGGGCACGGGAACGTCGGCCAGCAGGCCGTGCCGGCACCCGAGTTGGTGCAGAAGGTGCTCAACAGCAAGGGCGCCGGCGGTTGGCACGAGGGGGCTGGGCAAGCCACGCAACTCGCGGCGGATCACCACACCATCAGTGCCGACATCCAGAACCTCAGCACCGGCCTCGAGTCCGTCTGGACCGGCGGCGGGGCCGAGGCCGCGCAGCAGCGAATCAAGGTCTTCTCAGACACGACGGCCGCGGCGTCCCAGACGTATACGACCAACGGGCAGAACCTCACCGGTCTCGCGCACGGGTTCGACGAGATGAAAGCCGCCCTGCAGCCGATGCCGGGAACCCCGCCGCACAAGGACTTCATCGATGTGGCGACGCCGTGGGACACGGATACCGAAGACAAGATCAACCAGTACAACCAGCTCGCCCAGCAGAACCTCGACCGGTACAACGGCTACGCCCAGCAGGCGCAGAACAGCGGTCAGAGCCTCAAGACCGACTACGGCAAGCTGAACGAGTTCGACGGCACCGTCACGATCACCCAGCCCGGCAAGGTCAAGCGCGAGAAGCTGACCCGCACGACCAAGAACACGACCGGTGACGACAAGACGTCCACCTCGCAGTCCGAGGTCGACACCCGGCACATCACGACGCCTCCGCCGACGACACCTCCGCCGACCACGCCGCCGCCCAACATTCCGCCGCCGACGGTGTTGCCGCCGCCGACCGGACGGCCCGTGGTGCCGCCGGAGCAGAGGCCGCCGCGGGACGAGGATCGGCCGGGTAGGCGGCCCGGTGACGATGACGACACGCACACGTCCAGTGATCTCGACGATCCGCGGGTCACGCCGCCAGGGCAGAGGTTCCCCATCGGCAGTGGGAATCCGTCGTGGTCGGCGACGGGTGGAGGGGACGGCTTCGGGCCTGGCGGCTTCGGCGTAGGCGTAGGCGCCGGTGCAGGTGGGTCGGGGGCGTTCGGCGGACGCGGCGGGGCAGGGACCGGAACCGGGTCGCGGCTCGGTGGTGGCGCCGGCACAGGGGCGTTCGGCGAAGAAGGCGGCCGTGGTGGTGCGCTGGCCGGCCGAGGCGCGGCAGCCGGTGCGGCCGGCGCCAAGGGCACGCCCGGAATGGGCGGCATGGGCGCGGCCGGCAACAAGGGCAAGGGCGAGGAAGACGCCGAGCACCAGCGCAAGTACGGCATCGACGACGACTCCGCCTTCTCGCTCCTCGACGACGAAGACGGCAGGCTCCTCGATCCCCACACCGGCCTTCCGCCGACGCCCCCGACCATCGGAGCCTGAGCAGACCGATGACGATCATCGACAGGCCGGTGCGGTTGCCCCGGCCGGTGTTCCTGGTTGCCTGGACCGTCGCCGAGCTCGGTGAGCCGCCGATTGTCGTGGGGCCCGACCAGACGTACCGCACCGACGAAGCCGAGGCGACGCTGCGCCGACGTGCGCTGGACGCGTTGTACGACCTGGGGCTGGCCACGTCGGCCGGTGAGCTCGCCCGGCCGTGGCGCGCGACGCTGGACGTGCTCGCCAACCCTGCGCGCGAGATGTACTCGTGGAGCAACTTCCGCGACGGCGCGGACGACGGCGCGATCCTCGTGGCCGAGTCGGGCCGTGACGCGGTGCGCCTGATCACCGACCACCGCGTGGTGCAGCTCGACCCGATCCCGGCGCGCGAGGCCGCGGAGCACCTGGTGGACGCGCTGCCCACGCGCCCGCCGGCGCGGCTGGCGCCGATGAGCGTGCCGAAGGCCCATTTCGAGGACGCGGGGCGCGATTACGAGTCCGACAATCCACTGACCGAGATGTCCCACGAAGCCGACGAGCTCCGCCGCCTCATGCGCGCCGGTCGCGATGCCGCGCACCAGCTGTATGTCGCGACGCGCGACGACGCGGGCCGGCGGACGCGCAGCACCCCGATGTCCGTCCTCGACCTCACCGACCGCGGCCGCGTGCTGACGTTCATCGGCAACACCCACGGCGAGGCCCGCATCAACGTCCACCCCGGACACCGTGCGCACCTGATCGAAGCGCTGCACCTGGCGTCGAACGCGCTCGTTTAACGCTTGGCCAGGCCTTCCGCGGTGGCTGTCAGCAGCCGCGTGAGACGGGGCTCGAAGTCGAGCGCTGTGTGGGACCAGCGGGGTTCCTGGCGGTAGAGCTCGGCGAGGGTGGCCGTCGGGTGGGAGAGCTGCCAGAAGTACGACGTGGTGCCGAGCAGCGTGGCGATGACGTCGTGGACCTGGTGTGCCGTAAGGGTTCCCGCGTTGACGAGGGTCTCGACGATCACGTCGTAGGCCCTGAAGGACCTCGTCTTGTATTGGCGCGCCCGCTCGACGGAGACGTCGCCTTCGAGGCTTAGCGACACGTGCGTGAGTAGGTCGCAGAAGAGCGGGAGCGTGACGATCGTCGTGCTCAGCGCCTCGGCGAGCTCGCCCGGCGGCAGGCCGCGGGCGCCGGCGAGGCGGGCGGTGAGGACGTCGCGCCATTCCTCCCAGCCGCGTTCGGCGAGCTCGAGGAACAGCTCCTCGCGGCTGGCGAAGTACCGCCGCACGGCCGACGCGTGCAGCCCCGCCGCCTCGGTGACGGCCGCGAGCGTCACGTGCCGCACCCCGCCCAGCTCGACGGCCAGCCGGCGGGCCGCGGCGAGGAGGTCCTCGGCGCGCTGCAGCTTGGCTTCCTCGGAACGCGCCCGGCGATGCACACCACACTTTAACGCAAGCCGGCTGCGTTACCCCGCCTCGGAGTGCTACCGTCGAAGTAACGCAATCAACTTGCGTTATATCGGACGACCGCCCGTGACCCGCGTTCGCTCGATGACCTGCGGGAACGCTTCGGGTCGCAGGTGCACGTCGAGGCGTTGGACGTGACCGATCCTGCCGCTGCGGAGGCCGCTGTCGCGGGTGGCGTTCGGGCTTTCGGGCGCCTCGACGTCGTCGTGAACAACGCCGGCCAGGGGGATCGAGCCGCCCTTGAGGACACGTCGCTGGAGGCCTTCCGGCGCCAGGTCGAGACCAATTTCCTGGGCACGGTCTATGTCACGAAGGCCGCGGTTCCGGTGCTTCGCCGGCAGGGCGGCGGACGGATCATCCAGATTTCCTCGGTGGGCGGCCGGATCGGGAGCCCGGGGATGACGGCGTACCAGTCGGCGAAGTGGGCTGTCGGCGGGTTCAGCGAGGCGCTTGCTGCGGAGGTCGCGCCGCTTGGCATCAAGGTCACCGTGCTCGAGCCGGGTGGCGTGCGCACCGACTGGGCCGGCTCGTCGATGGCGACGCCGCCGATCAGCGCGCCCTAGGAGCCGACGGTCGGCGCTTCCGCCCGCGCCATGGCTGGGTTCGAGAAGACCGCGAACAGCGACCCGGCGCTCGTCGCCGACCTGGTGCTTCGCGTCGCGGAGCTTCCGGACCCACCACTGCGGTTGCTGGCCGGCAGCGACGCGTACGAATACGGCCGCGAAGTCTGGCGCAACCGCTTGGCTGTGGACGAGAAATGGGCGGAACTGAGCCGTTCGACGGATCACCCGGACGCCGGTGCGAATTGGCAACAGCAACTGGGAAACAGCCTGCCCGAGGTCAAGAGCTGACACGGCCGGACGCCGCATCAACCCGACCGGTTGAGGGAGTGCGCGAACCCCATCCACCAGTAGGCCGTGAGCGGCACGTTGAGCACAGCAACACTCACCATGCCCCACACCCTCCAGCCGGCGAGACCGCCGAAAAGAGCCAGCACCAGCCAGGCGAAACTCATCAGCGTGTAAAGGATCGCGAAAGAAAGCGCGACCTTTGGCGGCATCCTCCCCTGGCCGAACCAACCTTTCATCGGCTTCATGGACACTCCATGATCAAAACCAGCGGCGTGAAACCTCCTGCTCCTGAAGAACTACCCGCCTGGCCGAAACATCAACCAGCTGCCTCAATCCCGTGGTTCGAACACACAAAACTCATTCCCCTCCGGATCCGCCATCACCCATCAATCGATATCTACGCCCTTGTTCCTCACCAGCACCGCCCCCAACGAAACCAGCTCCCCCACGTCACCGAACACGTCGAGGTGCATCCGGTTCTTCACCGTCTTCGCCTCAGACACCGGATTCACCCAGATCAACGGCCCCACCCCGGCGGCGTCGACGATCGGCACCGGATCGTCGGCTGAGCGGGCCTCGCCGCGCCAAACGTAGCCCAGCGCGACGCACCACCAGTCGGCCAGCTTCTGGTGGTCCTGGGCGTCGAGGGCCAAGTCCTTGAACTTCGCAGTCACGCTCTCAGAGTGGCACGCACCACCGACATTTTCCGCCGCCCGCCACGACCTGCCAGGATGGGCGGGTGGCCCACGAATCCGAACAGGTCTGGAGCGCCACCGTCGACCGCCTGCGCGCGATGATCGACAGTGGCGAGCTCCCGCCGGGCTCGAGGCTGCCCGCGGAACGCGCCCTGTGCGAGCAGCTGGGCATCAGCCGCGGGTCGCTGCGGCAGGCGCTACGGGTGCTGGACTCGATCGGCTACGTCCAGATCCGCGCGGGCTCCGGCACCTACGTCCGCGAGCAGACCGAAGCGCCGCTGAGCAGCTGGTTCTCCGAGCACGAACAGCTGGTGGAGAAGCTGTTCGACCTGCGCGCGACGGTCGAGCCCACCCTCGCCGAGCGGCTCGCCGGCAACCACTCGCCGCGGACGATCCAGAAGCTCGAGGACAACGTCGCCGAGATGGAAGCCGCGGCCGCCGAGGGCGACATGCTGCGCGTCATCGCGACGGACGCCGAGTTCCACCGCGTCATGGCGGGCAACGCCGGCAACGACGACGTCGCCGACCTCCTGCGTTCCGTCCTGGCCCTGGTGGGCGAGGAGCGCCGGGCAGCGCTGCGGCTGCCGGGCCAGATCCGCAAGGCGGTGGACGAGCACCGGGCGATCCTGTCGGCTTTGAAGGCCTCCGACGGACCTGCCGCACGGGAGATCACGCTGAAGCATTTGTTGGATGCGAAGTCTTATGCTCACAATTACGCGGCGGGCAACGACTCTGCGATGTAGCCGATTCGGGGCCGGCTGAAGTACATCGGGGAACTCCGAGCACGCTGGGCTTGGGCTGTTGTTTGAGCTTCTGCGCGCATCGCCGGGATCCTGTGCGTTGGCATTCCTTCGCCGCTGCCTCGGATCTGCACGGGCGGCGCCCGGTGTCAACCGCTCGTGGAGGGGGTCAGAACCTCAAGTTCCCACAACGCCGTCGAGATTCGGTGGAAGCATCCCTAAAACCAAGACCTCACAACACATGCGCCAGAACGAGGTCCGCGACCTCCGCGACCGGAACCGTCGTCACGACCTCAAGGGTCGCCGACGCGCGTAGCAGAGGTTCCACAGTTTCCAGATACCCCAACGTCTCCGCGAGTTCTGCCGGGTCCTTCCCGTATGAGTTCGACGTGCGCGTAGCCAGCCGCGCCGCGAGCACATCCCCAGCGGCGCTCAACAGCACCACATGAGAGAAGAACCGACGGAACCGCACCTGGTTCCGCACCGTTCCCGAAACGAACAGCGTCACAGACGAAGCCAGCAACTCCGCCATGACGTCCTCACGCCACAACCGTTCCCCGTCAACCACCTCGGTATACGAGCCGTAGTCGGTGTCAACGGTCGGGAACCCGCGGGCACCCAGCTCGGCCAACAGGGCGCTCTTGCCCACCCCCGACATG
This sequence comes from Amycolatopsis sp. NPDC051373, assembly GCF_040689465.1. Classification (NCBI taxonomy): domain Bacteria; kingdom Bacillati; phylum Actinomycetota; class Actinomycetes; order Pseudonocardiales; family Pseudonocardiaceae; genus Amycolatopsis; species Amycolatopsis sp. NPDC051373. The sequence goes on from NZ_JBFBAE010000001.1 coordinate 16,530, forward strand.
CCCGTGACGAGCACCCGCACTAGTGCGGTTCCAGGATCCGGTCCACGAACCGCCGCACCTTGTCCTCCATGCGCGCCACGCGTTCGTCCAGGGTCAGAGTCTCCACGGGCTGCGGGACGGCCGGCTTGAGCTCCCCGCGGACGTACGCGCTGCAAAACAGGTTGGCGCAGACGTACGTGCCCAGGGTGTTGCCCTCGCGGCCGGACTTGCCGGCGCGGCGACCGGTGAAGAGGGTGATGTCGGACGTGGCGTGGGTGGTGGAGCAGAAGGCGCACATGTTGCTGCGCAAGCGCGACGTAGCGGGGGGCGCGGCGCGCAGGGACAGCCCCACGACGCCGCCGTCGTGGGGCACCACGAGGTACGCACGGCCGGGGGCCTTCGGGTCGCGCCAGCCGAGGAAGTCGCGCGTGGCCCAGGCGACGTCGGCGGGGAGGGTGACGGACTTGGCCTCGCCGCGGGAGCAGTTCACGAAGGAGGCGCGGATCGCGTCGGCGTCGAGGGGTTGCATGGGCAGCACGGTAGCGACGCGGCCGCGAGCGCTGCCACGCCTTTTCTCGCCGAGCCGGACGCGAGCGCCAGCCCGTACGATCGGCGGCGTGCGCAAGCGAACGGCGGGGCGGTTCCGGCTGGTTCTGCGCACGAGTCTGGGCTTCGCCGCGCTCGGCATCGGGTCGAGTGTCGCCGGGTCGGCCGTCGTCGCGTTGCTGTTGTTCCTGCAGGGGCTGCCCGGCGACGTCGGCGACCGCGGGTGGATCCTCGGCCTGACGGCGGGCGGGATCGTGGCGGTGAGCCTGCTCGTGGGCACGCTCTGGACCGCCTACCTGCAGCGACGCACCGTGGTGTGGTTCACGATCGGCCGCCCGCCGACCGAGGACGAGGCCAAGCGCGCGCTGCGGCTGCCCGTGGACATGGCCGTGGTCAGCGGCACGCTGTGGCTCATCGGCACCATCGCGCTCGGCACGCTGGCCGGCGCGCTCGGCTCGTTCGAGGACGCGTCCGGCATGGCGCTGACGATCGGCCTCGGCGGGCTGACCACCGTCGGCCTGATGTACCTCGCCGCGGAGTGGGTGGCGCGGCCGGTGATGACGATCGCCCTCGACGTGACGCCGCCCCACGGCTCGCTCCCGGTGACCGTGCTGACCAGGCTGATCGTCACGTGGGCGCTGGCCAGCGGCGTGCCGCTCGTCGGCGTGCTGCTGGTCGCGACGCCGCCCGACGTCAGCCGGGCCAACCCGACGGCGAGCCTGATCACGCTGTCCGTGATCGGCCTCACCACGGGCGCCATCGGCACCGCGCTGCTGGCCCGCGCCGTCGCCGCGCCGCTGCACCGCCTGCGCGTGGCTCTGGACCGGATCGCGCGCGGGACCACCGACGTGTCCGTGGACGTCGACGACTCCAGCGAGATCGGCATGCTCCAGACCTCCGTGAACGAGCTCGCCGCCGGTCTGCGCGAGCAGGAGCGGATGCGGGACCTGTTCGGCCGGCACGTCGGCACGGACGTCGCGCGGCACGCCCTCGAATACGGCGCCTCGCTGTCCGGCGACGTGCGCGAGGTGACGGCGCTGTTCGTGGACGTCGTCGACTCCACGGCGCTCGCGTCGCGCACGCCGCCGGAGGAGCTCGTGGCCAAGCTGAACCGCTTCTTCGCCAGCGTGGTCTCGGCCGTCGACGCGCGCGGCGGCCTGGTCAACAAGTTCCAGGGCGACGCGGCCCTGTGCATCTTCGGCGCGCCCACGCGCCTGTCCGACGCCCCGACCATGGCGCTGGCCGCCGCCCGCGCGATCCGCGACGCCGTGGTGGCCGACGGCGAGCTCGACCTGGGCATCGGCGTCGCGTGCGGGCAGGTGTTCGCGGGCCAGCTGGGCACGTCGAGCCGGCTGGAGTACACCGTGATCGGCGACGCCGTGAACGAAGCCGCGCGGCTGACGGAGCACGCGAAGTCCGTGCCGTCACGCATCCTGGCCAGCGAGGGCGCCGTGAAGGCCGCGCTCGGCGGCGAGCGCGAGTTGTGGCAGCCGCACGGCTCACTCCTGCTGCGCGGCCGCCAGCAAGCGACTGAGGCTTGGACGAACTAGGGCCTGGACGAACTAGCCCAGCTCAGGCCAGGTCAGCAACGTCGAACCCCAGGTCAGCCCCGCCCCGAACGCGGTCAGCAGCACCCGGTGACCCGGCACCAAGGTCCCGTCGTCCACGGCGTCCGCCAAAGCGAGCGGGATCGAGGCGGCGCTGGTGTTGCCGACGCGGTCGATGTTCGCCACCACGGCGTCCGCGGGCAGCCCGAGGTGTTTCGCCGTCGCCTGGAGGATGCGGATGTTCGCCTGGTGGCCCACGAACCGGTCGACGTCGCCGACCATCCAGCCGGCCTGCTCCAGCACGGCCCGCGACGATTCCGCCATGCGCGCGCACGCGTGGCGGAACACCGCCGTGCCCTGCATGACGAGGTGGTGGTCACGCGGGTCCTCGGAGAACCGGTGCTTCGAGCCGCCCGCCTCGACCCACAGCAGGTCGGCCAGCTCGCCCTCGCTGTGGAGGTCGAACGGGCCGATCGCGCCCGGCTCGTTCGAGTCGCCGGCGCGCAGGACGACCGCGCCCGCGCCGTCGCCGAAGATGGGCACGGTGGTGCGGTCCGTCGGGTCCACCAGTGAGGTGAAGACGTCGGCGCCGATCACCAGCACGCGCTTGGCGATGCCGCCGGCGATGAAGCCCTGCGCGGTGGCCAGGGCGTAGACGAAGCCGCTGCACACGGCGTTCACGTCGAACGCGGCGACCGTGCCGAGCCCGAGCCGCGCGGCCACCTGGGGCGCGCTGGCGGGGCAGAGCTGGTCGGCGGTGGAGGTGGCGAGCACCACTGCGTCGACAGAGCTGTCGCCGAGCGCTTCGCGGCCGGCGGCGACGGCGAGATCCACTGTGGACTCACCGGGCGCGGCCATGCGGCGCTCACGGATGCCGGTGCGAGTGCGGATCCACTCGTCGGAGGTGTCGAGTGTCTGCGCGATCTCCTCGTTGGTCACAACCCGTTCGGGCAGCGCGCGGCCGAGCGCGGTCACGACAGCGGTACGACCAGGTGGGAACCCGACAGGACTCACAGCTATTACCTCCCCGGCCGGTGGACGGCGGTTCCACCGGCTCGCTCCACTTCTATGGGCTACCCCTGGGTAGACCGGTCAGTTGTGGTGCACGTCACTAATCCTCCTCTTTCACGTTCGCTCGATAGGAGGTATTGGGCGAACCCGGTCTTGATCAGTGGGTGAGCCTCGGTAAAGACGAGGCGTCGAGTCGGTGCACCCGGTTAGCCTGAAGCGTGCTCACTCCCGACCTCGACCGGCTGGACCTCGCCATCCTCGCCTGCCTGCAGGCCGACTCGCGCACGATCGCAGAGGTCATCGGCGCGAAGGTGGGTCTCTCGGCCGCCGCCGTGCAGCGCCGCATCAAGCGCCTGCGCGAGACGGGCGTGATCGAGAAGGAGGTCGCCGTGCTGTCCCCCGGCGCCCTCGGGCTGTCGATGACGTTCGTCGTCATGGTGGAGATGGAGCGGGAGAATCTGGCCGTGCTGGACGCGTTCCGCCGGCAGGTGCTGGGCGACGACTGCGTGCAGCAGTGTTACTACGTCACGGGCACGGCGGATTTCGTGTTGATCGTGACCTGTCCCGACATGGCGGGGTTCGAGGCGTTCACGCGGCGGATGTTCTTCGACAACCCCAACGTCCGGCACTTCACCACGAGCGTGGCCATGGACCGGGTGAAGGTGGGGCTCACGCTTCCACTGGACTGAACCCCCACGGAAAGCCCCGGAAAAGCCACGGTCTACTTCGGACCGTGACACATCCGTGACGGTGCACGAAAGTCCCCCACCCCCTGCCCTCCCGGGTGACGGATGGTCAACGGTCGAACGCAAGGGGTATGTGGTCCGTGTTACGCCACAGAGGACGGATGCAGCCGATCGCGTGAATGGCGGGAAAACGGCGTCACGAGAGCCGAAGCTGATCATCTCCTTGCCGACCAGTTCGCAGGGCGCGAACCACCGGAGGAAACCCCAGGAGCAGCCGTGCACACCGACGCCGTACACCAGACCCAGTTCGTGTTGCTGAACGAGAGCACCACGCCGGTGCTGTCCCGCCTGTCCTACCACTGCGCGGAGCCGTTCGCGGTCACCGTGGCGTTCCGGACCGAGCGCGGCCGGTGGATCGAGTGGACGTTCGCACGTGACCTGCTCGTGACCGGGCTCGAGGAGCCGTCCGGGCTGGGCGACGTGCGCATCCGCCCCGACCTGTCCGAGGACCCGGCGATGCTCACGCTGGAAATCGAGTCACCCGACGGGTACGCGTCGTTCGAGCTGGAGCGCGAGGACGTCGAGACGTTCCTGGAGTCCTCCTACGAACTGGTTCCGCTCGGCACCGAGAGCGAGAGCTTCGACATCGACGGGTTGATCGAGGAGATCAGCAACGTCTGACCCCCCAGACTGCCGATCCCGCGGCGGCATAAGGGAGAAGGGCGGCTCGAGTGCTCTGGAGGCACTCGATCCGCCCTTCTTCTGTTCGCGGGAAATCAGCCGCGCACGAGCGTCGTGCCGGTTGCCGAGAGGGCGTTGGCGATCGGGTAGAAGTAGGTGTTCACGGTGTCACCGCCGGAAAGCAGGCCCTGCGCCTGGTTGCCCGAGATGAACGAGCCGCCCGAGTCGCCGTGGTCGGAGCGGGCGTTGGTGAGCACCATGCCGCTGACGGTGCCTTCGGGGTAGCGCACGGTCTGGTTCTTGGCGCGGATCGTGCCGCAGGTCCAGCCCGTGGTGGAGCCCGACTTGCAGACGGACGCGCCCACAGCCGCGGCCGTCGAGCCGGCCACGCGGGTGCCGTTGTTGATCTGGCCGACCGGGGTCCAGTTGCTGTTCACCCGTGCGTACGCGTAGTCGCTGCCAGGGAAGCGGTAGCTGGAAAACGAACCCATGGACACGCGGTTGTAGCCGGTCAGCGGGCCCGCACCGGTGAGCGCGGCGCAGTGGCCGGCCGTGAGGAACCCACCGTTCACGGAGAAGCCGACGGAGCAGCGCGACGAACCGCCGATGTAGTACGCGTCACCCCCGAGCACGTTGTAGTGCAGCTGCGGCTTGGCGGTGGTCTCCGTGACCTCCAGCGAGGAAGTGTCCACACCGGACTGGCGGGCGAACTTCTCCGCCGCCGCCCGCTGTCCCTTGAGGACGGTGATCGTCACGCGGTTCGACGCCGCGTCCACGCCCCACGCCGTGACCGACTGCGGCGCCGTCTTCTCACCCGCGTTGAGCTTGGCCACGCTGGAGTCGAGCTGACGCTCGCTGAAGCGCACGACCTGCGCCTCCGCGCCCGCCGCGCGCACCTTCTCCACGAGTGAAGCGTCGGTCACGCCGACGCGCGCCTTGCCCGTGGCCGCGTCGTAGCTCGCACCGCCGAAGCTGTCGCCGAGCGCGGTTTCCAGCGCCTGGCCCACCTTCGTGGCGGAGTCCTCGGCGGCGAGCCGCGCGATGGCCTGGTCGTGGGTGAGACCGAGGTCGCGCTGCATCGCCGGCACCATGTCGGGGTTCAACAAGGTGGCACCCGCGACCGGGCTCGTGACCGCGGCCATCGTGCCCGCCGTCGCGGCGGCGACGGCGGCGATACCGAGGAATCTGATGATCTTCATGCTTCTCCCTCGTGATTACGCGCGGCACCGGTCCGGCCACGCGGCGCATCCCTTCCCCCGGGATGAGAGCGTGCAGCGTGGTCCAGTCCACTGCAATAAGGGCTCGGCGCGGATAGGTATACGCAATCCCCTTGGCCGAACGCCCTGCTCCAAGCGCCGTATCGGCACCATTTTCTCTCGCGGCACCGTCCATAAGTAGGGATTCCGGCAACTACTTTGCGTAGCTCTTTCAACGGCCGGAACGTGGTATGCGCCTCTGGAGCGAGGAGATGCCCGAAGTTTCGTACACATGGTGATCCTGGGCCGAAGATCCGTCTGCCAACCGGTGACGCTGTGTACGCAGACGTGTGAGCCGGGTGCCGAGACGCAGGTCGTCAGCTGGTTTACGAGTGGCCGAACGCTGCTTAGGCTCCCGACGAAACGGACAAGCGTGCAGGGAGGTCGACATGTGGCAGGCCGTCTCCCGTCCGACGTCGGTCACCGTGCGCACCGGGCCGACGGCTTTCGCGGGCCGGGACGAGGAGCTCGCCGCGATGGCCGAGGTACTCACCCACCGACCGGCCGCCGTGCTCGTGGAGGGTGAACCGGGGATGGGCCGCTCGCGCCTGCTGGCCGAGCTGGCCCGACGGCCCGAGTTCGCCGATGGCCGCGTGCTGCGTGGGATTTGCCAGCCGTTGCGCGAGCCGTTCCCGTACGGGCCGGTGCTGGAGGCGTTGCACGCGGCGGGCGAGCGTCCGCTGGGACCGTTGAGCCCCGTGGCCGGCGTGTTGCGGCCGCTGCTGCCGGAGCTGGCCGACCGGCTGCCGCCGACAACCGAGCCACTGGACGACCCGGGCGCGCAGCGGCACCGCGTGTTCCGCGCCGTGCGGGAGCTGTTCGTCGCTTGTGGACCGACGATCCTGCTGGTCGACGACCTGCAGTGGGCCGACGAGGGCACGTGTGACCTGATGCGGTTCCTCGCCGCCGACCTGCCGCCCGAGCTGGCCGTGGTGGCCGCTTACCGCACGGGCGCCCAGCCGTGGCCGGGGCCGTTGGGTGCGCCGGTGCGGGCGGCGCCGAGTGTCCACACCGCACGCGTCACGCTCGGGCCGCTCGACGTCGCGGCGGTGCGGGCGATGGCCGTGCACGTGCTCGAGGTGCCGCGCGTGAGTGACGAGTTCGCGACGAAGCTGCACGAGTGCACGGGTGGGATCCCGTTCGTGGTCGAGGAAACGTTGCGGGCCGTGCGGAACGTGCCGTTGCCGGCGGGTGAGGGACTGTCGGATCGACTGCTGGAGAACCTGGAGGTGCCGGCGCCGTTGCGGGAGTCCGTGACGGAGCGGCTGGCCGTGTTGCCCGCGGAGGCGGCGCAGCTCACGCGGGCCGCGGCGGTGCTGGCGGTGCCCGCGGAGCCGGCGACGCTGGCCGAGGTGGCGGGGCTCGGTGAGGAGTCGCTGCGCTCGGCGCTGCTGGCCGCGTTGGCCGGGGGTTTGGTGGCTGAGCTGGGTGAAAACCGGTACGGCTTCCGGCATCCACTGGCGCGCAAGGCCGTCTACGACACCGTGAGCGGCCCGGAGCGGACGTTGCTGCACACGGAATCGATGCGGGCGCTGGGCGCGTTGCCTTCGCCGCCTTCGTTGTTGCTGGCGCAGCACGCGTATGCGGCGGGGCGCACGGAGAAATGGCTCCGTTACGCGGAGGCGGCGGCCGACGAGGCCATCGTCCACGGCGAGACCTCGCGCGCGATCGACCTGCTCCAGGCCGTGCTGCCGGCTTCGGACGATGTCGGACGGCTCGCCACGAAGCTGAGTCAGGTGGCGCTACGCGGTTTTCGCCCGGACGTGATCGAGACGCTGGAACGCGTGCTGGAGGACCGGCCGCTGCCGCCGACCGTGCGGGGGACGATCCGGCTGTCGCTCGGCATGCTGCTGGTGCGCACGATCGGACGACTGGAACGCGGGCGCGAGGAGGTGGAGCGTGCCGTCGCCGAGCTCGTGGACCGGCCGGAGCTGGCCGCGCGCGGCATCAACCTGCTGGCGCAACCCATCGACGGGCTCACTCCCCTTTCGTGGCACGAAGGCTGGATGCGACGGGCGCGGGAAGTCCATTCCGGACTGACGGACCCGGAATTGCGGCTGGCGCTGACCGTCGACCGGATCATCAACGCTTCGCACATCGGCGACGGCTCGGCGTGGACGGAGTTCGAGGCGCTGCCGGACGTCGGCGACAGCGTGGCCGAGCGCGTGCAGCTCGCGCGGCTGTGGTGCAACCTGGCCGACGCGCAGTCGTGGGCCGGACACCTCGACCGGGCCACGCAGCTCGTCGAGGAGGGCGCGCGGCGCGCTTCAGACGCGGGGGCGTTGTACGCGATCGGCCTGATCCAGGGCACACACGCGCGGCTGGCGTGGTTCCGCGGCGAGTGGGACGGGCTCGCGGAGACGGCGGAGGACGTGCGCTCGCGGTACCCGGAGCTGGGGCCGATCGTGATGGAGACTTCGCTGGTGCTCGGCGGTTTGGCGGCGGTTCGGGGCGAATTCGCCGCGGCTGCTGAACATTTGGCACGTGCTTCGGTCCCCGCTGACGGCCCGATCCCCGTGGCGCTTTCGGCCACGTCGGTACGGATCGGGATCCTGCTGGCGGGTGACGATGTGACGGGTGCTTGCGCCGTCGCCGACGTCGCCGTGGACGCGGCGCGACGCAAGGGCGTCTGGGTGTGGGCGGCGTCGCTGGTGCCGGCGGCGGCCGAGGCGTTCGCGCGTGCGGGCCGCTGGTCGGACGCCGACGCGTTCGTCGAGGAGTTCGCGCGCGGCATCACCGGCCGCGACGCGCCCCTGGCCGTGGCCGCGTTGTCCGCGGGCCGCGCGGTGTTGACGGGCGCCCGCGGCAAACACCTGGCCGCGGCCGCGGGCTTCGACGCGGCGGCCGCCGCGTACGCACGCCTGCCGATGCCGTACCTGGCAACGTCGATGGTCGAGCGCGCCGCCTGCCTGCGCCTGCTGGCGGGCCAACGCCCGGCCGTCGACGCGCTGTCCGCCGCGGCTCGCGCCTACGAACGCCTCGGCGCCACGCGCGACGCCGGCCGCTGCCACCACCTGCTCCGCGAGCACGGCGCGTGGGCCCCTTCGCAACGCGGCCGCCGCGGCTACGGCCGCGAGCTGTCCCCGCGCGAACGCGAGGTCGCCCGCATGCTCGCCGAGGGCCGCACGAACCGCGAGATCGCCGACGGGCTGTTCTTGTCGCCGCGCACGGTGGAACAACACGTGGCGAAGGTGCTGCGCAAGCTGGGGGCACGGGGACGGGCGGACGTCGGCCGCCACCTCCCGTCGGGAGACGCGGCGGTTTCGTGACAGGGTGCAGGGATGGCACCCATCGAACTGGCCCTCGGCGACCTCACCGAACAACACGTCGACGCCATCGTCAACGCCGCCAACTCCTCCCTCCTCGGCGGCGGCGGAGTCGACGGCGCCATCCACCGCAAGGGCGGCCCGGAGATCCTGGCCGAGTGCCGGGCACTACGCGCCGGCCACTACGGGAAGGGGCTCCGGACGGGCCAGGCCGTGGCCACCACGGCGGGCCGGCTGCCGGCTCGCTGGGTGGTGCACACGGTGGGGCCGGTGTGGTCTTCTTCGGAAGACCGGTCTTCGCTCCTGGTGGACTGCCACCGCAACTCACTTGCGGTGGCTGCCTCGCTCGGCGCCCGGACCGTGGCGTTCCCGGCGATCTCGACGGGTGTGTACCGATGGCCGATTGAGGACGCGGCGCGGATCGCGGTGTCGACGGTTCGGGATGCGGATACGTCGGCGTTCGATTTCGTGCGGTTTGTGTTGTTCGATCAGCGGGCGTATGACGCGTTCGCGGCGGTGTTGTAGCAGCGTGCGCGCAACCGCCCTACCGTGACGCACGTGGACTCAGGTGAAGCCGGCGCCCTGCCGGCGTGGCGGAGGGTGACCGCTGGGGAGACGCGGTGGCCGGCTGCCGGGGTGGTGGTGGGGACGCTCGCGTTGCAGTTGGCGTTGCCGGACCGGGTGGTGTTGAGGCCGTGGTGGCTGTTGCCCGCGGTGTCGGTGCTGTTGCTCGTCGCGTTGTTGTTGATCAACCCCGGCCGGATGGGCGAGTTCAGCAGAGTCGAACGGATCGTGTCGTTGGTGCTGCTGGCCGTGGTGAGCGCGACCACGGCGGCGTCGGCGGTGCGGCTGGTGCTGGGGATCGTGCAGGGGCCGTTCAGTGGGCACGCGCCGCAGGTGCTCGTAAGTGGCGCGATCGTCTACTGGACGAACATCGTCGTCTTCTCACTCTGGTACTGGGAGTTCGACCGCGGCGGGCCGGCGCGGCGGGCGAAGGGGCGGGCGGAGTTCCCCGACCTGCAGTTCCCCCAGATGGACAGCCCCGAGCTCACCAGCGAGGACTGGGAACCGCGCTACGCCGACTACCTGTACCTCTCGTTCACCAACTCCACGGCCTTCAGCCCCACCGACGTCATGCCGCTGCGGATCTGGGCGAAGCTGACGATGATGGTGCAGGCCGCGGTGTCGTTGTTGCTCGCCGTCATGGTGTTCGCGTGGGCGGTCGGGGCGTTGCAGGGATAAGCACTCGCGCGGCTCAGACCCGAGGGGGTATACACCGAGCATGCCCAGACCTGAACCCCCGTACTACGCGGTGATCTTCACGTCCCGCCGCACCGAAAGCGACAACGGCTACGCCGAGCGAGCCGCCCGGATGTCGGCGCTCGCGGCGGAGCAGGACGGCTACCTGGGAGAGGAGTCGGCACGGGACGAAGCTCTCGGCATCACCGTGTCGTACTGGCGGGACGAGGAAGCCATCGCCGGCTGGCGCAAGAACCTCGAACACACCGAGAGTCGCCGACGGGGCCGGGCGGAGTGGTACGAGGAGTTCGAAGTGCGGGTGGCGCGCGTCGAGCGGTCGTACGGCTTCACGCGCTGAAGCCGGTCCGCGGAGCCGGAGCCCCGCGGACCGAAACTTCAGTGGCGCGTCATCGTGAAGCTCTGGCCGTCCGAGCCGATGGCGCCCGGGCTGAAGGTGCCGGAGCCGCGGTCGTCCGCGTCGAGGCCTTCGGGGCTGGTCGACGCGAGGCTCTGCCCGTTGAACTTCACGCCGGTGAACGAGATCCCGCCCGAGATCGTCGGGTACGAGTCCGTCGGCGACTCGATGATCGCCTCGGCCGAGGAGTGCTTGGAGGTCAGCGACTTGCTGATCGTCTTCGACCAGCCCTTGGTGGTGTCGCTGATGTCCAGCTTGTAGGTGTTCGTCCCGGTGCGCGTGACCGTCGCGGAGATGTGGTCACCGGCGCTGACCGGGGCGGACGAGGACGAGTAGTACACCGGCGCCGCCGGGTACATCTCGTACCAGGCCTGGTAGACGGGGCGGCCGCTGGAGCAGTCCGTGGCCACGCCGGTCTGCTCCACAGTGGACGATCCGTCACCGTCGATGCCGACCCACGGGGCGAACAGGTCGTTGCTGGACCGGCAGGTCACCGACGGTTCCGTCCAGCTCGCGGTCGCGGTCGTGAAGCTGCCGAAGCTCACGTAGCCGCCCCAGTTGCCGCCCGAGAAGCTCTGGCCGTGGAAGGAGCCGAACGACGGCGTGCTGACCGTGGCGACGCCGGCCGCGGCCGCGATGCTCGCCGCGGCGGCCGCCGTGACGGCCAGCACCCGCGCGGTCCGTGAGGAGAGGGGGGAGTTCATGCGGATCCAATCTGATCACCGATGGGGACTCGGGGTGTTACAGGCGGTGCGCACCGGTAACAAGTGTTGGATCCGCGTGAGCAGGTGGGTAGCTACTTTCGAAGGGTCTTCACATTTCGGGAAAACTTCACCAATATGTCCCGAATCTCCCTTCTGTACGCCGAAGTCCGTGACGGCCGCCCCGGGAAGGCGAGGCGGCCGCCACGGTGCGCCCGTCCTCCGCGCGGAAGGACGGACACGGGTGGACTACCGCGCCGAGCGCGTGAGCGCGGCGTCCACGAACTGGGTGGTGTAGGTCTTCGAGAGGTCGATCTGGTCCTTCTTCGGCTTCACGTTGCTCGACGACGCGCCGAGCACGTTGAGCACGTTCTGCGCCCCGGCCGGATCCATGCGGCCGTCGGCGGTGAACATCGGCAGGCTGTCCTCCAGCGACTTCACGTACAACGCCTTGTCCCCGCCCGCGAACGACGGCGGCATCACGTCGGCGACCTGCTCCGCCGTGTGGTTCTTCAACCACCGCAAAGAATCCACGTACGCGTTGGCCAGCTTCTGCACGATGTCCGGGTAGCGCCTCACGATCTCGCAGCTCATGTAGAGCGAGCTGGCCGGGTACAGCCCACCGAGCGCGGCGCGCGTTCCCTCGACCGTGCGCATGTCGTAGAGGATCTTGGCCTGGCCGGTGTTGGTGAGCTGCGCGATCGTCGGGTCCGTGGTCATGCCCGCGTCGATGGAACCCTGCTGCATCGCGGAGATGAACGTCTGCCCGGCGCCGACCTTCACCGGCGTGTAGTCCTTGCCGTCCACACCGCCGCGGCTCGCGAGCGCCTTGGTGAGGAAGTCCGTGGACGAACCCAGCGACGTCACGCCGAGGTTCTTGCCGCGGAAGTCCTTTCCGGACCGGATCTCCGGCGCCTTGGCCGACGCGACCATCTCGGCCTCGCCCGGCACGTTCGAGAACTGCACCACGCTCGTGAGGCACTGCTCCTTGGCCTGCAGGTCGATCGTGTGGTCGTAGAACCCGACCACGGCCTGCACCTCACCGGCCAGCAACGACGTCTCCGCGTTCGCGCCCGACGGCTGGTCGAACAGCTCGACGTCGAAGCCCTGCTTCTCGTACTCGCCGAGCTGCTGGGCAAGCTGGCCCGGCAGGTAGATGACCTTGGAGATGCCGCCGATCATGATCTTCAGGTGCGGTTTGCCGCCGTTGCCGAGGTCGATGTTCCGCGAATCGCGACAGGCCGTGACGCCGGCGAGGGTGAGCAACGCGGTGGCTACCGCGAGTGTCCTTTTCAGACGCATCAGATCACCGCGCCGGCCTGGGTGATCATCTGCGGCCGCCAGCGCAGCAGCCGCGACTCGGCCGTGCCGATGCCCCATTCCGCCAGCAGCGCGACGACGGTGACGATCAGCATGCCCGCGTAGACGCCGGCGGTGTCGAAGGTGCCCTGCGCATTGGCGATCAGGAAGCCCATGCCGGCCTTCGCGCCGGTGTACTCGCCGACGACCGCGCCGATCAGCGCGAACCCGAACGCCACGTGCAGCGACGACAGGATCCACGACGTCGCGCTCGGCAGCACGATCGAGCGCAGCACGGCCCAGCGCGACGCACCCAGGATCCGCGCGTTGTCGATCAGGTTGCGGTCCACCTCACGAGCACCGGTGAAGGCGTTGAAGAACACCGCGAAGAACACGAGCACCACAACCGTCGCGACCTTCGACGACATGCCGAGGCCGAACCAGATCACGAACAACGCGGCGAGCACGATGCGCGGCAAAGCGTTGGCGGCCTTGATGAACGGCGCCAGCACGTCGGCGAGATACTGGCTGCGGCCCAGCACCACGCCGAACACCACGCCGAGGATCGCGCCGAGCACGAACCCGAGCACGGCTTCCTCCACCGTCACCAGGATCTGGTACCAGATGGAGCCGAAATCGGTGCCGGTCGTGAACCACTCCACGAGCCGTTCCCAGATCTTCGACGGCATCGAGTAGAAGAACGGGTCGATCCAGTAGCGGCCCGCGAGTTCCCAGCTGCCGAGCCACACCACGACGATCGCCAGGCGCAGCAACCAGATGTCGCGCCGGCGCGCGTTGGTCTTGAGCTTCTGGCGCGCGATGAGACTCGCTTCGTCTTCGATCCGCGGGTTCGGGTTGGACGGCGGGACGATCAGATCAAGCGACACTGGTCGCCCCCTTCTGGCGGGCCTTGTCGACCTCGCCGCGCAGCGATTCCCAGATGTCGGAGTAGATCGACCGGAACTTCTCGGTGAGGCGAAGGTCCTCGACCTTGCGCGGACGCTCCAGCGGAATCTCGAAGACGTCCTTCACCGTCGCCGGGCTCGTGGTCAGGACCACGACCTTGTCGGCGAGCGCGATGGCCTCGTCGAGGTCGTGCGTCACGAAGATCACCGCGGCACCGGACCCGGACCACAGGCGCAGCAGCTCGTCCTGCATGAGGGCGCGGGTCTGCACGTCGAGCGCGGAGAACGGCTCGTCCATTAGCAGGATCTTCGGGTCGGTGACCAGCGTCTGCGCCAGGGCGACGCGCTTGCGCATGCCGCCGGAAAGCTGGTGCGGGTAGTACTTCTCGAAGCCTTCGAGTCCAACGCGGCCGATCCAGTCACGGGCCTTTTCGCGAGCGTCCGCTTTGGACACGCCGCGGAAGCGCGGGCCGGACGCGACGTTGTCGAGCACCGAACGCCACGGCATCACGGCGTCGGTCTGGAACATGTAGCCCACACCGTCCGGAATGGACTTCACCTCGGTGCCGTTCACGCGGACACTGCCGGCCGAGGCGGGCTGCAGACCGCTGACCAGGGACAACGTGGTCGACTTGCCGCAGCCGGTGGGACCGACGACCGCGACGAACTCGCCCGGCTGCACGGTCATGGTCAGGTCGCGGACCGCGGTGTGGACGGATCCCGAGCCGCTGGGGAACCTTTTGGTCGCGTGCTCGAGTTCGATGAGGGGTGGCGCCATCGTGGTGACTCCTTCGTCACGGTGGGGACTGCGACGGAGGTTAAGAGCGCATCAAGAGCCCGGGAAGCTTGTCGACGTTCTGCGTGCGCTCTGCTCGTTCTCCACGTTTTGCTCATTTCGCGCACGGCCCTGAGCTGGGGGTATGTTGCCTCGCATGCCGAAGTGGGCGTTGTTCGAACGCATGCGGTTCACCCGCCAGGTCCTGCTGTTGCAGATCGGGGTGGTGGTGCTCGTGGTAGGTCTTGGCGTGGCGCTGGTGGCCTGGCTCCTGCGCGAGACGACCGCCGAGGCGTACGGCCAACGGGCGCTCGCGATCGCGAAATCGGTCGCTGTGGACCCGGATGTGATCCAAGCGGCCGCTGCCCGAAATCAAGGCGGACCGCTGGAACAATTGGTGCTGAACACCACCCATGCCAACGAAGCCCTGTTCGTGGTGATCACCGACGACCACGGGATCCGGCTAGCCCATCCGACACCGGACCTGATCGGGCAAAAGGTCAGTACCCCGGCCGATGAGGCATTGGCCGGCAACGACGTGGTCAGCGCGGTCCAGCTTGGCAGACTCGGCGTGTCGGTGCGGAGCAAGACGCCGATCTGGCAGGACTCGCGAGTAGTCGGCGAGGTGAGCGTCGGCTTTGACGTGAGCGAGCTGACCAGCGACTTCAACCGGCTACTTCTCCTGACGCTGGCGTTCGCCGGTTTCGCATTGCTGCTCGGCGCCGGCGCGTCGGCGCTGCTCAACCGCCGGCTCCGCCGCGTCACCCACGGCCTCGAACCGCACGAGCTGACCGAGGTGCTCTACGAACGCGAAGCCGTGCTGCACGGGATCGGCGAGGGGATGCTGGCCGTCGACGGGTCACGGCGGGTGTCCGTGCGCAACGACGAAGCCGAGCGGCTGCTCGGAATCGACCTGCCGGTGGGGGCCACTTTGGACGAGCTGGACCTGTCACCGCGGGTGCGCAAGGCCGTGGCCGACGGTCAGCCCGTGGACAATCTCCTTGCAGTCGCGGGAAACCGCGTGCTGGTGATGAACTCGCGCGCAGTGCAGCGAGAGGACCGCGCGCTCGGCACCGTGCTGACGTTCCGCGACCGCACCGACCTCGACACGCTCAGCCGAGAGCTGGACGGCATCCGCTCGCTGTCCGACGGCCTGCGCGCGCAGCGGCACGAGTTCGCGAACCGGCTGCACACGTTGTCGGGGCTGTTGCAGCTCGGGCACCACGCCGAGGCGGAGGAGTACCTGCAGACGCTGACCGAGACGACGGCGGCGCGCTCGGCGCCGCTGGGTGGAGACGCGGTGCGCGACCCGTACCTGCAGGCGTTGCTGGTGGCGAAATCCGAGCAGGGGCTGGAAAAGGGCGTGGAACTGAAGCTGGCGGACGACTCGTTCGTGCGCGGTTCGGTGACCGATCCCGTCGCGACGGGGACCGTGATCGGCAACCTCGTGGACAACGCACTGCACGCGGCGCGCATGGGCCCGCGCCGGCCGGCGACGGTGGAGGTCGGGCTGTTCGCGGAGGGCTCGACGCTGCACATGTCCGTTGTGGACAGTGGGCTCGGCGTGCCGGAGCCGTTGCGTGACAAACTGTTCGACGAAGGCGTCTCGACGAAACTCACGCCCGGCCACGGGCTGGGGCTCGCCCTCGCGCGGCAGGCGGCCCGCGCTCGCGGCGGGGACGTCTGGCTCGCCGACGCCGGCGGCGAGGCGGCCGGCGCGCTGTTCGTCGCGAAACTGCCTGATCTGCTCGTGGAGGCTCTTTCATGATCCGCACGCTCATCGTCGACGACGACTTCCGCGTGGCGGGCGTCCACGCGGGGTTCGTGGCGGAGGTGCCGGGCTTCACCGTCGCGGGCATCGCGCACACCGCAGCGGAGGCGCGCGCCCGCGTGCGCGAGCTGACGCCGGACCTCGTGCTGCTCGACATCTACCTGCCCGACGAGCCCGGCCTCTCCGTGCTGCCGGACCTCGCGACGGACACGATCGTCCTCTCCGCCGCGACCGACGCGGCGTCCATCACCGCCGCCATCCGCGCCGGCGCCCTGAACTACCTGATCAAGCCCTTCACGACCCGCCAGCTGGCCCAGCGGCTCACCGCGTACGCCCGCTTCCGGACCCAGGTGACCACCGACCGCCCGTTCACCCAGGACGACGTCGACCGCGCCTACCGCGCACTGCACGACCAGGACCGCGCGACCACCCCGAAGGGCCAGTCCACCGCGACGGCCCGGCTCGTGTCGGAGCGGCTGCGCACGTCGGGCGCCCCACTGTCGGCGGCGGAGGTCGCCGGCGAGCTGGGCATGGCGCGCGCCACGGCCCAGCGCTACCTCACCGCCCTGGCCGACTCGGGCGCGGTGGAAATGCGCCTCCGCTACGGGGCGACCGGACGCCCGGAACACGAGTACGTCTGGATCGGCTGACCCTGGCCGGGCTGGGGCTTCGGGTCACGCGCCGAGCTGGACTGAACCGCTGGTCAGCGGTCCAACCGCGCCTTGCTCCGGAGCCGGGGTTCGGAACCGGACTCGCGGCAATCGTCCGCCGACAATGGCACAGGCCTGCCGTCAGCGCGGGGCCTCGACGCGCGGGCACGCCGTGTCGCGCGAAGCAGGCCGGCCGCCGGTCAGCGATTGCGCGCCGAGCGTCTTGGTTGGCTGAACCGCTGGTCAGCGACGCGACATCCGGTCCGCCAAGTCGATCCACGGCTGCCACTGCGACATGTACTCGCCGAACTGCGTGGCGGCCGGTGACTTGGCCGGGGTGGACTTCGTGTCGGAGCGGAGGTCGTCGTCGTCCGGGGTGGAGGTGGGGCGGTGGTCGGAACCGCCGGCGGAGGTGCGGGGGGTGGTGGGGCGACTGGGGACGTGCTGTTTCGCGGGTGTGGCGGCCTTGTGGTCGGGGACCGGGACGTACACGGTCACCGGGGCGGCCGGGGGCGCGGCGGGGGCGGCAGGCGTCGAGGCGCGAGCCGGAAGCGGAGCGGCCGGGGCGACGAGCTCGTGCTGGTCGGCCGGCACGGCGACGTCGTCGGTGGTGGTGCGGCCGGTGAAGGAGCCCGAGAAGAGGCCGCCGGCGAACCAGCCGAGGGCGAGCAGGGCCAGGGCGGCGGTGCCGGCGACCCAGCCCCGCGTGCGGCGGCGGGCGACGACGCGCGGGCGCGGCGCGAGAGGCGCGAGCACGGTGGCGCTGGCCCCGTCTCCGGCGATGGGCAGGAGCGCGGGCACCACGGGGATCGGCTGGGTGTCCTCCGGACTGCGGCGCCCGCGCGGCACGCTCGCCGCGAGGATGCCCGTGCGGTCGAGCAGCTCATCGGCGGGCGAAGTGGCGCGTCGCTCGGCGGTGCGCAGCATGGAAGGTACCTCCGGGGTACGGGCACTCGGATGGACGTCAGCATTCTGGTGCATTTCCGACGGGTTTGTCAGAAAGGCAACTCCATTGGGTGACGGTGACTTTCCGGGGCAACCGAACTCCCGCACGTCGGACGGGATTCAGTTCTTCCCCATCCGTTTGAAGCCGAGCCGCGCCATAGTCGCGAGCGGCCGCTGATACGCCGACCCGAGCACGCGCGGGATGGCGTCGATGACGTACGCGTCGGGTCCGATGAGGATCCTGGCGGACCGCCGTTCCACCCCGCGGATGATCGTTTCGGCGGCTTTCTTCGGTGTGGTCAGGGCAATTTTCTCGAAGCCCGCGGCCGCGGCCTCCTGGTCGCCGTCGTTGCCGCCGCGCGCGTGGCGGGCGATGTTGGTCTTGATGCCGCCCGGGTGCACGCAGCTCACGGCCACCGGATGACGCGCCGCGAGCATTTCTTCACGCAACGCCTCGGTGAATCCGCGAACGGCGAACTTGGCCGCGTTGTAAGCACTCTGAGTGGGCACTCCGACGAATCCGAACACGCTCGAAATGTTCACGAGGTGTCCATCGCCGGAGCCGACGAGGTGCGGCAGGAACGCCTTGGTGCCGTTCACGACGCCACCGAGGTTGATCCCCATGAGCCAGTCGTAGTCCTCGAACGTCATGTCCTCCACCGTGGCGCCCAGCGCGACGCCGGCGTTGTTGACCACGACGTTGACCCGGCCGAACGCATTGGCCACCTCGTCCGCGTGTGCCAGCACGGCGGCGCGGTCGGAGACGTCGAGCGAGTAGCCCCGCACGTCCGCACCCTGCGCCTTCGCCGCCTCGACCGTGCCCTCGAGGCCCTCGGCGTCCACATCGGACAGTGCCAGCCGCGCGCCGCGCAGGCCCAGCCCAAGCGCGAGTGCGCGGCCGATGCCCGAACCCGCTCCGGTGATGACCGCGACCTTGTCGGTGAACTCCTTCATCGCCGCTCCCCCTCGTCCGGTGCTCCAGGTTTTGGATACTAGTGGCGGAAGCGATCTTCGGGAGGATGGATGCGACGGGCACGGGTGGTGCTCGCGCTGGGCGCGGTGGTGGTGCTCGGCGCGACGGGGACCGTCGTGGCCGTCACCGGACACCGTGCGTCACCAGCGCAAACGCCCGCACGGCCCGACAACGCGGCCGTCGGCGCGCTGTTCCTCAACGGCTCCCACTACTGCACCGCGAGCGTCGTCCACAGCGACCGCGGCGACGAGCTGCTCACCGCCGCCCACTGCCTTCACGACGGCGCGGGCGGCACGTACCTCACCGGCGTCACCTTCGCGCCCGGCTTCCACGACGGCGTGGCTCCGTTCGGCTTCTGGGACGTCGGCGACGAGCTCGTGGCGCGGGGCTGGGCCGACGACTCCGACCCGAACCTCGACGTCGGCTTCGCCACCGCCCACCAGACCGGCGCGAGAGGACCGCTCGAGACCGTGACGGGCGCGAACCGCCTCGGCGCGAACGGTCCGTTCGCGCGATCCGTGACGGTCACCGGCTACCCCGACGGCTCCGATGTCCCCACCGTCTGCAGCACGACGACCTCGAAGGAGGACACCTTCCAGCTGCGCGTGGACTGCTCCGGCTTCGCCACCGGCACCAGCGGCGGCCCGTTCGTGGCCGACGCCGACCCGCGCACGAAGCTCGGCACCGTCATCGGTGTGGTCGGCGGCTTCGAGACCGGCGGCGACACCGACGACGTGTCGTACAACAGCTACTTCGACGACGACGTCACCGCGTTGTACCGACAAGCCACCTCGCGCCCGTGAGCGCCGATGGCGGATGATGCGGCGTATGAGCGAGCCCGTGCGTGACGTGCCCATCACCGGCGAACCGATCCGGCTCGGCCAGTTCCTGAAGCTGGCCGGTCTCGCCGAGGACGGCGGCCACGCCAAGGACCTCATCGAGAACGAAGAGGTCACCGTGAACGACGAGGTCGAGACCCGCCGCGGCCGCCAGCTCTCCGACGGCGACGTGGTGGCCGTCGGTGGCGACCGCGGACGGGTGACGCTCGCGCGCTAACCCATGCTGGTCAGCGGCGGTAGCCCCAGTCCGAGCGCCAGCGAATCGAGCTGACGCCGCACCGGCGCGCTCAGCGCCACGCCCACCGCCCGGCATTGTTCGAGGTACTGGGCTTCGCGCCAGCCCGGGTAGCGGATGGGCGTGCCGCCTTCCCACCCGAGCATGCTGCCGAACAACGCGCTGGCCGCGCGGTAGAAGCCGTCGGCGCTGCGCAGCGTGGTGGGCGCGATGGCGAGCACGAGCAGGCCCGTGTCGTTCTCGTGGTCGGCGACGCCGGAGAGCACGCCCGCCAGCACGTCCACGAGCAACGCGAAGCCCGCGAACTGCGGGTTGCGCGAGGCGTCGCCCAAGTCGACGTCGAGGACGAACTCCGGGTACGCGCCGGCGGGCGCGGCCATGCCGAGCGGGTGGCCGGCACCGACCTCGCCGGCGGCCATCACCAGGCCGATCATCCCGTGGGGCAACGCGCGCGCGGCGTGGTGCCCGACGCGGCCGAACGGCCCGACGCCCCGCATCGAAATCAGCCCGACGCCGAAGCGCCCGGCCCGCGTGACGGCGCGGTCCATCGCGTCGCCGACGGCCCACAGGCCGGTGGCGCGCCGGTAGTCGATGAGCGCGGCGGCACCGCGGTCGGCGATCATCAACGGCTCGGCGCGCGGTGCGACCTCACCGTTTTCCAGAGCGGGCAGGTGAATTCGCAGCAGCTCCACGACGCCGGTGTCGGGCGAACCCGTGAGATCGCCGTGGCACAAGGCTTCCGCGGCCATGCGCGCGCGATCGTCGGGAAAATCATGTGCCACAAGGATCAGGGAAACGAGCGTGACCAGTTCATCGGCCGGCACGCGCTGCCAGACCTGTTCGGGAATCGGTGTGTCTTCAGGGACTTCTTGAGCGACGGCGGAGCGAGCGGGACGCAGCGAACGTGGTCTGAGGGGCACTTCATCGAGACTGCCCAAGCGCGTCTGGCGGCGTCAACGAGGATGGCCCGACAGTGTGATGAGGGCTCCCGAAGGGACGTACCCTGTCACGCATGTGCCGAAACATCACGACGCTGCGCGGGCTCCAACCGTCCGCGACAACCGAAGAGATCGAAGCGGCAGCACGCCAGTACGTCCGCAAGGTGACCGGCGTGCAGTCGCTTTCGGACGCCACGCGCGACCCGTTCGAGGCGGCGGTGGCGGAAATCGCGGCGATCACCGCGCGGTTGCTGGACGAGCTCCCGGACCGCCGTCAGCCCCCGGCGACCGTGCCGCCGTTGCGCCGGCCGGAAGTGCGGGCGCGGATGGCGCTGAAGGAACTGAAGAAGCCCTGACGCTGCCTGGGAACGAGTCAGGCGTTCGCGGTGCGACCTGGGGGTCCGCCGGAGTGACAGGTTCAGGGTCGGGCTCGGGGACGTTCCCGATCCGCGCCGAAGGGCTGTCTCACTAGCGTCGGTGGCATGCGTAAAAGATCCCTGATCGCCGTTTTCACCGCCGCGCTGTGCTTGCTCGCCTCCGTCCCCGCGACGGCCACGCCGCAGCTGCACCTGCCCGCGCCGACCGGGTGTCACGCCGTCGGCACGCAGGACCGCTACCTCGTGGACCGGACGCGCGAAGACCCGTGGACCGGCGGGTCGCGCGAGCTGATGATCACGCTCACCTACCCGGCGCGACCCGGCGGCGGGCCGGCGCAGTACCTGCCCGACGGCATCGCCGCGGCCGTGAACGCGCAGGCCCACGCCGCTCTCGGCGCCGGACCGTTCGACTTCGGCTTCACCACGCCCGCCCGCGCCGGCGCGCCGATGCTGCCCGGCCGGCACCCGGTGCTCCTCTACTCCCCCGGCGCGCAGAGCTCGCGCCTGCTCGGCACCGTACTGGTCGAGCAGCTGGCCAGTGAGGGTTACGTCGTGGTCAGCCTCGACCACACGCACGACGCGCTCGCGGTGGACCTGCCCGGCGGACGCGTCGAACCGAGCACGCTGCCGCCTTCATCGGAGGCGGTGAACCGGAAGCTCATCGCCGCCCGAGTGGCCGACGTGGAGCTCGTGCTGGACCGGCTGGGGCTCGACCGCGTCGGCATGTTCGGCCACTCCGCCGGCGGCTTCACCGCGGCCGAGGTCATGGCCGCCGACCCGCGCGTGGTGGCCGGCGCGAACCTCGACGGCAGCATGGTCTTCAACGCGCCCGCGAGCCGGTTCGGCCGAGCCGCGACCGAGGGGCTGGACCGGCCGTTCCTGCTGATGAGCGCGGGTGACCACAGCAGCGCGACCGATCCGTCTTGGGCTTCGTTCGTCAGCCATCAGCGCGGGCCGCTCGCCGACCTCCACGAGCCGGCAGGCGAGCACGGCTCGTTCACGGACTACCAGGCATGGCTGCCGCAGCTCGGCGCCGACCCGGCGAAGGTGCGCGCCGTGATCGGCGACGTGGACCCGGAGACCATGCTGCGCAAGGAAAAAGCCGCCCTCAGCGGCTTTTTCGACGCGCACTTGCGGAAGCGGAGGGATTTGAACCCCCGGTAGGTTTCCCTACGGACGCTTTCAAGGCGTCTGCATTCGGCCGCTCTGCCACGCTTCCCTGTCGGTCAGGGTATCGCGCCGGTTGTCCAGGTCGTCCAGGTGTTCGAGGACGCGGCCGAAGACCGCGCCGACCGTGGCCTGTTCCTCCGGGGTGAGCAGGTCGATGAGGTGTTCACGGGCGCCGCGCACGTGGGTGGGCGCGGCGGCGTCGAGCAGGGCCTGGCCGGCTCCGGTGAGCTCGGTGATGACGCCGCGCCTGTCGTCCGGGTCGGGGCAGCGCCGGACGAGGCCGCCGACCTCCAGCTTGCTGATCTGGTGCGACAGGCGGCTCTTCGTGGAGCCCAGCTGGTAGGCGAGCTCGGACATGCGGACGCGCTTGTCGGGGTAGATGGCGAGGCAGACGAGCACCTCGTAGTCGGCGAGCGAAACCCCGTGGGCCTCGGTGAGCTCGCGGTGCAGGCGCTGGCGCAGCCGGAGCGAGGCGACGATGTACATCTGCCACGCGTGCTGCTCGACGCCGGTCAGCCAGCGCACGGCCTGCTCGTCGGTCATCGCAAAAGGGTAGAAGGCAGGCCGACGCGCTGCGCGCCCCGGCACCAGGTCGAGACCCAACCGAGGAGTCAGGTGAAAAACTCGGGAAGCTTCCCCCGAAGGTGGGTTACGAAACGGTTGAGACTTGAGCCGAAAAAGCGCATTCTTCTTGTCAACGGATGGGCTGATCAGGTAACAGGCGGGCCGTCAGGGCGCCGCCGGACCGACCTCCCACCGGGAAGGCCAGGTGGTTGCATGGCAGGTGATTCCCGCGGTTGACCGCCCGCTGTGTCCCCGCGGCCGGCACGGCCTGAATACGGACCGGTCGCGACTGTGAACAGCACGAGTGGGCATCTACGGTGCGCTCGGCATTCTTCTCGCGCATCCGGCGTCGATCTGGCGTTGTTCTCTCCTCGCGGCCTCGGCACCGCGACGGCTCCGCCGGACGCCGGCCCGGCCGGTGGCCAACCGCCGTCAACAGAAGAACCTCGGTAGTTCCTGGGTGCGGTCCGCAGCGCATGGGCCGCACCCAGGCTTGTGTCCGGGGTACGGCCCGCAGGACGGCTTGTGTCCGGCTCGCCCGTTACGCTGCCGCTGTGCAATTCGACGACGACGCGGGGCTGGACACCTCGGAGGTCCAGGACCTCCGCGGCAGCGGTGGTGGCGGCGGTGGCATCGGCGGCCGCGTGGCGATCGGGGGTGGCGGGATCGGGGTGGTCGGTCTGATCATCTACTTCCTGATCTCCCAGTTCGGCGGAGCGAGCCTCGGAACCAACAGCGCGTCGAGCGGGCTGGGGCTCGACAACGTGGGCTCCGGCCAGCAACTGGAGAGCACCACGCTCTCGCAGAAGTGCCACACCGGCGCGGACGCGAACCGCGACCACGACTGCGCGATCGTCGCGATCATCAACTCCGTGCAGGACTACTGGTCGCAGGAGTTCGCGCGCAGCGGCCAGACCTACCGCAAGGCGCCGACGCGCTTCTTCACCGGCGGCGTGCGCACGGGCTGCGGCAGCGCGACGTCGGACACGGGCCCGTTCTACTGCCCGGCCGACTCCGACGTGTACATCGACCTCTCGTTCTTCGACGAGCTCAAGACCCGCTTCGGCGCGCAGGGCGGGCTGTTCACCGAGGCGTACGTGCTGGCCCACGAATACGGCCACCACGTGCAAAACCTCACCGGCACGTCCAAGCGCGGCACCGGCACCGGGCCGACGTCGGGCTCCGTCCGGCTGGAGCTGCAGGCCGACTGCTACGCCGGTGTCTGGGCCAACCACGCCTCCACGACGCCGACGGAATCCGGCAAACCGCTGGTGCAGAACATCACGCAGGACGACATCACCAGCGCCCTCGACACGGCGTCGCGCATCGGCGACGACTACATCCAGACCAAGCTCGGCAGCGGGCAGGCGGACCCGTCGAGCTTCACCCACGGCACGTCGGCGCAGCGGGAGAAGTGGTTCACCACCGGCTTCACGTCGGGGCAGCCGGCGCGCTGCAACACGTTCAGCACCAACAACCTGGGCTGACCCGCACACACAAGGAAGGGCACCTTGAGGGACTCTCAGTCCCTCAAGGTGCCCTTCCTTGTTTCGGGAAACTACGCGGCCGCCGTGTCCCCGGTGGCGGCGAGCTTGTGCGCGGAGTGCTTCTTCGCCGCCTTGCCCGGCTTGCCCGGCGCGACGCCGTTCACCGACTCCGTGCTGGTCGCGTAGACGCCCAGCGTCCACGCGAGGCCGTCGGCGTTGCGGTCCAGGGCGACGCGGTCGACGTTGCCCAGGTTGTCGCACGCCTGGTGGTAACACGGGTCGAACGCGATACCCGCCGTGCCGCCCCACTTCGCGGCCTGGGCCTCGGTCTTGAGCACCTCGGCGCCCGTGTCGAGGCCGCCCGCCGGGATGCCGACGGCGATGAACTCGCCATAGTCCGAGCGGCCCGTGAAGTCGGTGCCCTCGACGGCGACACCGCGGCCGGTCAGGTAGTCGACGAACGTCTTCTCGATCTGGGCGGAGCCATACGGGCCGGCGCCGGCGCCGACGTGGTCGGAATCGTCGCCGTCGTAGGCGAAGTAGCCGGCGTTGGGCGAGCCGATCATGTCGAAGTTCAGGTACAGCGCGAGGTCGAGCTGCTGCTCGAAGCTCAGCGAATCGACGTAGTACGTGGACCCGACGAGCCCGAACTCCTCCGCGCTCCAGAAGCCGAAGCGCACGGCGTTGTTCACCTTCGGCTTCGCGCCCAGCTGCAGCGCGGTCTCGAGCAGGGCCGCGGAGCCCGTGCCGTTGTCGTTGATGCCGGGGCCCGCCGGGACGCTGTCGAGGTGCGAGCCGAGCATCACGACGTTGTCCTTGCGGCCGGTCTTCGTCTCGGCGATCACGTTGTAGCTGATCCGCGCTTCCTGGAAGGTGCGCAGCTCCAGCTGCACGGTGGCGCCGTCCTTCGCGGCGAGCGCCTGGCCGTCGGCCTGCGACAGGCCGCCGGTGGGGATGCGCGCGTCGGCGGGGGTGCCGAGTGTCCCGTTGAGCGGGCCGGGTTCGTTGTTGGAGATGAGCGCGCCGATCGCCCCCGCGTCGGCCGCGGCCTGCTGCTTCTGCGCGAACGGGCACGCGCCGCGCGGCACGAGCACGATCTTGCCGGTCACGCCGGTGTAGTCGCTCGCTTCGCAGCCCGGAGTGGCGTCGGCGGGAACGACGGCCAGGGGTGCGGTGATGCCGCCGACCGGCGTCGAGGGCGTGTACTCCATCGCGATCACCGGCACGCCGGCGCCGTCGACGGTGAGCGTCTCGGCGAGGGTTTCGTTGTAGGTGAAGGGAAACTCCTGCCGCGTGACGCTGAAGCCCGCGGCTTCGAGCTTACCCGCGATGTACTCGGCGGACTTCTTGTGCCCGTCGGTGCTCGCGGCTCGGGTGCCGCCGTTGGCGTCGGTCATGCGCTGCAGCGCGATCAGGTGGCGGTTGACGCCGTCGAGGGTCACCTTCTTCGTCAGCTGCTTGGCGAGGTCGTTGCTCTTCGCGGCCACGGCCGGGGTGGTGCCCATCGCCAGGGTCGCGCAGGCCGCCAGGATCACCGGCGGGATGAGTCTTTTACGGGTTAATGACATGGTTGCTCACCTTTGTGCCCGATGTCCGGAACGTCAATGCGGCATTCGGCGGAGACTGCGAGGTGGGGGATACAGTCGGGCACATGTACGCGATCACGATCCGCGAACCCGGCGGTCCCGAAGTTCTCGAGTGGACCGAAGTCCCCGGCCCCAGCCCCGGCCCCGGTGAAGTGCTGCTCGACGTGGCCGCCGGCGCGGTCAACCGGGCGGACCTGCTGCAGCGCCAGGGCAACTACCCGCCACCGCCCGGGTCGAGCGAGACCATCGGCCTCGAGTGCTCCGGCACGATCGCGGAGCTGGGCGAGGGCGTCGAAGGCTGGCAAGTCGGCGACGAGGTGTGCGCACTGCTCGCGGGCGGCGGCTACGCCGAGCGCGTGGTCGTGCCCGCCGGCCAGCTCCTGCCCGTGCCCGGTGAGGTCGAGCTGCTCGCGGCGGCCGGGCTGCCGGAGGTCGCTTGCACGGTGTGGGCCAACGTCGTGATGCACGCGAAGCTCGCCGAAGGCGAGACGCTGCTGGTCCACGGCGGCGCGGGCGGCATCGGCACCCACGCGATCCAGGTCGGCAAGGCGCTGGGCGCGACCGTGGCCGTCACCGCCGGTTCGCCCGAGCGGCTGGAACGCTGCCGCCAGCTCGGCGCCGACATCACGATCAACTACAAGGAGCAGGACTTCGTCGAGGTGCTGCGCGCCGAGGCCAAGGGCGCCGACGTCATCCTCGACAACATGGGCGCGAAGTACCTGCAGCGCAACGTCGACGCGCTGCGCACCGACGGCCGGCTCGTGATCATCGGCATGCAGGGCGGGATCAAGGGCGAGCTGAACATCGGCAGCCTGCTGGGCAAGCGTGCGAGCGTCTTCGCCGCCGGGTTGCGGTTCCGTCCGCTCGACCAGAAGGCCGCGATCGTCGCCGACGTGCGCGAACGCCTGTGGCCGCTGGTGGCAAACGGGTCCGTGAAGCCGATCATCGGCCAGGTCGTGCCGATGGCCGAGGCCGCTTCCGCGCACCGGATGCTGGAAGAGGGCGACGTGTTCGGGAAGATCCTGCTGACCGCGAAGTCCTGAGCCGGGGAGCTGCGCTGGGCGTCAGCGCAGCTCTTCCAGGACGCGCACGAGCTGGTTGATCTCGAAGACGTTGGAGTAGTGCGCGAGCCCGATGCGCACCGCGCCACCCACCTCGCCGACGCCGAGCGACGCGAACACGCCGGCCGATCCGTCGTCGGCGAAGGCGCAGAGGCCTTGCGACGCCAGGTACTCCGCGACTTCCGGCGATTTCTTGCCCTGCACGGCGAACGCGAGCGCGGGGATGCGGCGCATCGCGTCGCCGATCACCATCACGTGCCGCAGCGAGCGGAGCTCCGTGGACAGCTGGGCGAGCAGGCCAGCGTGGTACGACTTGGCGGAGCCGAGGGACGTCACGAGTCTTTCGCGGCGCGAGCCGGACGCGGCGTCGTCGAGGCCGGCGAGGTAGTCGATCGAGGCGACGAGTCCGGCGAGCAGCGGGTACGCGTGGGGGCCGAGCTCGAGGCGCGCGGCGCCGCGGGCGGCCGGGTCGAGCGAGGCGGACGGGATGCGTTCCAGCATCTCGGGGTCGCGGAACACGAGCGCGCCCACCGACGGGCCGCCCCACGCCTGCGCGGAGACGACCATGACGTCTGCGCCCAGCTCGGCGAGGTCGAGGGGCACGAAGGGGGCCGCGTACGTCGCGTCCACCACCACGAGCGCGCCGACGCGCTTGGCGAACTCGATCACCGTGGGGACGTCGGGCCGCGTGCCGACCGAGCCGGACGCGAGCGTGACCGTGACGGCTTTGGTGCGGGCGGACACGAGGTTCTCGTACTGCCATGCAGGCAGCTCGCACGTCTCGATGTCGATCTCGCCCCAGCGCACGACCGCGCCCACGCGCTTCGCGGCGCGCTGCCACGGCGCGAGGTTCGCTTCCTCGTCGAGCCGGGACACGACGACCTCGTCGCCGATCGTCCAGCGCTCCGCCAGCGCGTCCACGAGGCGCCGCAGCATCACCGGCGCACTCGGCCCGAGCACGACGGCAGCCGGGTCCGCCCCGACCAGATCTGCCACGGCTCGCCTGGCCGCGGTGACAATGCTCTCCGCACGCTGTGAGGCCGGAAACGCTCCCCCCGGCCCGGACACCGGGGCACGCATGGCCGTCGAAACGGCCGAAGCGACCTGTTCCGGGACCAGCATTCCGGCGGCGCCGTCGAAGTGAATCCAGCCGTCACCCAGCGCGGGGAACAACCCACGGATACGAGCGACGTCGAACGCCATGGTGACACCGTACGGACGTGCGGTTTAGCGGTTACCGCGGGGTTGGCTCATGCGACTACGCTCGGACGCGACGCTGGCGTTTCTGATGGGATGGAGCACATGAGCGAGCCGAACTTCCGGCAGACTTCCGACGCCGAGTCGACCCCCCACGTGGTGGTCGTCGGCCCCGACGGGGCCCCGGTCAGGGGTGTTTCCTCGGCTGCACCCGAGGGCGAGGAGGCCGTCGGCGAGCTGGTCGAAGAGCCCGCCAAGGTGATGCGCATCGGGACGATGATCAAGCAGCTCCTGGAGGAGGTCCGCGCCGCACCGCTGGACGACGCCAGCCGGAACCGGGTGCGCGAGATCCACCAGAACTCGGTGCTCGAACTGCAGGAGGCCCTGGCGCCCGAGCTGCGCGAAGAGCTGGAGCGCCTGGTGCACCCGTTCGCGGACGACTCGACTCCGTCGGACGCCGAGCTGCGGATCGCGCAGGCCCAGCTGGTGGGGTGGCTGGAGGGGCTGTTCCACGGCATCCAGACGGCCCTGTTCGCCCAGCAGATGGCGGCGCGGGTCCAGCTGGAGCAGATGCGCCGGGGGTTGCCGGCGGGGTCCTCGGGTGCGGTGATGCCGGGTGGCCCCGGTGCTGAGGGGCAGAGGCCTGGGATCAGTGGGACTGGGCAGTATTTGTGAGGTCTTGATTTGTGAGGTCTTGAGGTCCTGAGGTCTTGTTCGACGCGGTGAGTCGTCGGTGATGAGGGGATCGTTCGTGCGCTGGGTGGCGTGTGAACGGTCCCTTCTTGCTGTTTCGGGGTGAGTGGGCTTTTCGCGGTCGGTCGGTTGGCGGTCGGTCGGTTGGTGGTCGCGAGCGATCCCTTCGTCCCATCGCTCCCGCGAGAGCGGTCCTCACGCGCCACTGCCTGAGCGCGAACGGTCCCCTCATGCCGCGCGGGCGGCCGCGAGCGGTCCCCTCGCCTAGTCAACTCGGTGCAAACGCGCCTTTCGCGCCGCCGACTGAGTGCGAACGGTCCAGTCGAGCCGTCGACCGAGCGCGAAGGGACCGTTCATGCCGGTGGGCGCGAACGGTCCCAGCGCGCCGCCGCGTGGCCGCGAAAGATCCCCTCGCTCCGCTGCCGGAGCACGAACGGTCCTCTCATACCGTGTGGGCGGCTGCGAACGGTCCGCTCGAACCGGCGCCGCAGCGCAAACGGTCCTTCCGCGCCGTGACCCGAGCGCGAACCGTCCCTTCACGCCGCCGGGTGGGTGCAGACCGTCCCTTCGCGCCGGCGGGCGAGCGCGAAGCGACCGTTCACGCCGGCGAGCGCGAACGGTCCCAGCGCGCCGCCACGTAGACGCGAAGGGTCCCCTCGCACCGCGGCACCGGCGCGAACAGTCCCCTCGCACCGCCGACTGAGTGCGAACCGTCCCTTCGCGCCGCCGCCTTCGTGCGAACCGTCCTTTCGCGCCGGCGGGCGAGTGTGAAACGACCGTTCACGCCGGGTGCGCGAACGGTCCCAGCGCGCCGCCACGTAGACGCGAAAGGTCCCCTCGCCCCGCGGCACCGGCGCGAAAGGTCCCCTCGCCCAGCGGCACCGGCGCGAACGGTCCCCTCGCGCCGCGGCACCGGACGAACAGTCCCCTCGCACCGCCGACTGAGTCCGAACGGTCCCCTCGCGCCGGCGACCGAGCACGAAGGGACCCTTCACACCCCCAGTTCACAAGCTCCCGAAGAACTTCCGGATGTCACCGATCAGCGCGTCCGGTTGTTCGAGGGCCGGGAAGTGGCCGCCGGCCGAGAACTCGGACCAACGGGCGATGTTGTCGGTGCGTTCGGCGAGGGGGCGGAGGGGCAGGCCGATGTCGTCGGGAAACACCGCGACGCCGGTGGGGACCGTGGAAACGGGGAGGGGCGCGCCCCACGGACCCTCCAATGCGGCGTAGATGCGGGCGGATGAGTTGGCCGTGGCGGTGAACCAGTAGAGGGCGACGTCGGTGAGGAGGTCGTCGCGGTCGATGAGGTCGTGGGTGGTGTTGGAGAAGGAGCGGAACTTTTCCGCGATCCACGCGAGTTGGCCGGCGGGTGAGTCGGTGAGGCCGTAGGCAAGCGTTTGCGACTTGGTGGACTGGATGATCGCGTAGCCGGTTCCGGTGTGTTGGAAGGCGCGGGATTTCGCCAATGAACGTTCAGCCAACGACAGGTCGGTGCCGGTCAAGCCCTCCAGGTCCGACTCCGAGCGGGCGACGGCGGTGGGCAGCATGGTGACGTGCACCCCGAGCACGCGCGCAGGGAACTGGACGCCGAGCTCGCGGGAGATCAGCGCGCCCCAGTCGCCGCCGTGGGTGCTGAAGCGGTCGTAGCCGAGGGTGGTCATCAGCGAAGCCCACGCGCGCGCCCTGCGGGCCGGGCCCCAGGCGCGGTCGCGCGTCGGGCCGGAGAAGCCGAAGCCGGGGATCGACGGGACGACCACGTGGAAAGCGTCGCGGGGGTCCCCGCCGTACGCGCGGGGGTCGGCGAGCGGTCCGATCACGTCCAGGAACTCCACGATCGACCCCGGCCAGCCGTGCGTCAACAGAAGCGGCGTAGCCCCTTCCTCGGGCGAGCGGACGTGGAGGAAGTGCACGTTCTCGCCGTCGATCGTCGTGGTGAACTGCGGAAACGCGTTGATCCGCTCCTCGGCCGCCCGCCAGTCGAACCGCAGGCGCCAGTGCTCGGCCAGGTCCTTCACCTCGTCCACCGGAATCCCCAGCTCCCACCCGACGCCCTCGGGCTGGTCCGGCCAGCGCGTCCGGGCAAGCCGTTCGTGCAGGTCGTCGAGGTCGGCTTGCGGGATGTCGACGCGGAACGGGGTGAGAGTCATGCCGAAAACGCTAGAATCCCTTGAGGACAGGTTCGTTCCTCAATCACCCACGCGCTCGACGGAGAATCCGGGCAGCAGGACGTCTTCCCGGCCCAGCGGCGCAGTGGTGATCCGCCCACCGGCCCATTCCGTCCACAACGCGCCGAAGCCGCGCGGGAACTCCCACCACTCGCCGCTGTCGAAGACGAGCACGGTCCACTCGTCGGGCGAGCCGGCGGTCCGCCAGAAGTAGTCGGCGCCGTCGTCGTCGTACCCCCAAGGCAGCAGGCCGCCCGGTTCGGGGAACAGCGGGTACGGCACGGCGTCGGGAACCTGGCTGCGTCCGTAGGCGAACGACTCGAGCACCGGCTTCGCGCCCTCGACGAGTTTCGCCCACTCGCTCACGGCCAGCGGGTGCCGGATGGTGATCAGCTTGTCCAGGTACAGGGCGGGATAGGTGTCGGCGTACGTACGGTAGTCGGCGGGCAGCGCGGTGCCCAAGGCGGCTTCCACCGCCGCCCAGTCGATGTCCTGTGGCGAGGCGTGCTCAGTGCCGAAAACGGCTGAGAAATCCATCGAATCCCCCTTGGCTCGAAGCGATGACATCCAGGACCCGGTCCGCGCCGAGTCCATCCACACTGGACGCGGCAGCGGAGGACAAAGAGGACCGCAAGCCGGCGTCCGACAGCAGCGAACCCAGTGCGGAAACCACCGCGGGCAGCCGATCCGACAGAGAACCGGCGTCGCCCAGGCCCACTGCCAGGCCGAGGTCCACGGCGGCCCGGTAGCCCGGCGCCTGGTTGTCCACGAGCTGCACCGCCGCCGTCGGGATGCCGAGGCAGCAGAGTTCCAGGAAGGTGACGCCGGTGGCGCTGATGGCGACGTCGGTGGTGGCCAGGAGGTCGAGCAGGCCCGGGTGCGGGGCGGCGACTCGGATGGACTGGTCGTCCGACAGATCCGGCAGAGCAGGCTCGCCGCGGACGAGAGCGTCGGCGGAGAACGGCAGCCTGGTGGCAGCGAGGGCACGGAGCAGCAGGCTGACCGTCCCCGACCATTCGGCGCCGCCGCCCAAGACGACCGCGACGTGGGGCGAAGGGGAAGCGTCAGCGGAGCGACGGGCCCGAGCAGCCAAGACCCCCGAGCGCAACGCCGTGTACTCGACGCCCCGCAGCAGCACGCCCGAACCGTCCGAAGGGCGGGGCGAAGGCGCGAACCCGGCGTCCACCACGACATCCGCGGGCCGGCGGCCGAAGGTGTCGTCCTCAAGGGACACGAGCAGCGCGCCCGCGGCGTTGACCTCGGCGCGCACGTCGCCCAGCGCGTAGTGGTCCACGAGGACCGCGTCGAAGCCGGAGGCCAGAGAAGCCCAGTCAGAGACCGGCAAAACGGGCACCGAAAGCGCGTCGAAACGGGAGGCGAGCCATTCCGCGTTGTCGGTCGCGCCCGCGAAGGAGACATCCCAGCCGCGGGCGACGGCGCGCTCGGCGTAGGCCACGACGCGCGCGATGTGGCCCGCGCCGATCACCGCGGACGCGTCGGCGCGCAGCAGGAGCTTCACTGGCCGAGCTTCTTCTGCTCGACGTGCGCGTTCAAAGCCACCAGATCCGGCCGGGAGCGCAGCAGCGAAACCACCGAACGCCAGGACGCGGGCTGATCACCCAGAACCGAAACAACCGCCGAGATCAGGTCCCAGTCCTCCGGGGTGTCGAGGGTGACGCGCAGGTCGTCGGCGGCCGGGCTCACCACGATGCCCGTGCACGAGTACCGCGAGGGCTGCCGGTAGATCGCCGAGGTCACGTGCTCGCGGTCCGGGCCCTCGGCAGTCTCGACCTGCTCCGCGAGGACCGAGGCCCGCACCAGCTCCGCGTCGAAGCCGCGTGGCAGCGACCGCACGAGCGTGGTGCTCACGTAGTCCAGTGAGGGCTCCGCGCGCCACACCGCCGCCAGCCTGCCGATCAAAGCGGGGTCGAGCAGCGGGCAGTCGGCGGTGAGACGGATCACGGCGTCGGCCGGGTAGGCGGCCAGGGCCACGCCGAAGCGCGCCACGACGTCGTCGAGCGGGCCGCGGGCGACCAGGGCGCCGCAGCGCGCGGCCTCCTCGGCGACCGCGTCGTCGTCGGGCGCGTCCGAGGTGGCGACGACGACCTGGTCCACACCGGGAGCGGCGGCCGCCGCGCGGACGACCCAGCCGAGGACACTGCGCCCGGCCAGGGGCCGCAGCACCTTGCCCGGCAGTCGCGTCGAGGAGGACCGGGCCTGGATCACGGCGTTGACGCCGAGGCCTTCACGCATGGGTGACATGATGGCCTGCGGCAACGCGCCAGAACCAAGAACCCCAACCGCGGAGGTCGTCGATGTCCGAGCTGGATGGCTCCAGCATCCTGCTCACCGGCGGGACCGGCTCATTTGGCAAGGCGTTCATCACCTACGCCCTGGCGGAGCTGAACCCCAGCCGCCTGGTCGTGCTCTCCCGCGATGAGCTCAAGCAGTACGAAGCGCGCCAACTGTTCAACGACGACCCGCGGCTGCGCTGGTTCATCGGCGACGTCCGCGACCGCCGCCGTCTCGAGCGCGCCATGCACGGCGTCGACTACGTCGTGCACGCCGCGGCGCTCAAGCAGGTGGACACGGGTGAGTACAACCCGTTCGAGTTCGTCCAGACCAACGTGATGGGCTCCCAGAACGTCATCGAGGCCACGATCGACACCGGCGTGAAGAAGGTCGTCGCGCTGTCGACCGACAAGGCGTCGAGCCCGATCAACCTTTACGGCGCCACCAAGCTGTGCGCCGACCGGATGTTCATCAGCGGCAACCACTATGCCGCCGCGCACGTCACGCGGTTCTCCGTGGTGCGCTACGGCAACGTGATGGGCTCCCGCGGCAGCGTGATCCCGTTCTTCCGCAAGCTCGCCGAGCAGGGCGAGTCGCTGCCGATCACGCACAAGGACATGACGCGGTTCTGGATCACGCTGCCGCAGGCCGTGCAGTTCGTGGTCGACTCGTTCGACCAGATGCACGGCGGTGAGCTGTACGTGCCGCGGATCCCGAGCATGCGGCTCGTCGACCTCGCGCAGGCCATCGCGCCGGGTTCGCCGATGCACGAGGTGGGCGTGCGGCCGGGCGAGAAGCTGCACGAGGAGATGATCGCGCCCGACGACGCGCGCCGGACCGTTCAGCTGCCCGACCGGTACGTCGTGCAGCCGCACCTGGCGGGCTGGGGCTACGAGGCGCCCGCCGACGGCAAGCCGATGCCCGAAGGGTTCGCGTACCGCTCGGACACCAACGACCTGTGGCTCGAAGCGGACGAACTGCGCAAGCTGGTCGAGCAGTATGGCTGAGTCCGACGCCGCCTCCGCGGGAAAGAGCACGTCGGCGGAGTTTCTCCCGTACGGCCGCCAGTCCGTGACCGACGAGGACATCGCCGCCGTCACCGAGGTCCTGCGCGGCGACTGGCTCACGACCGGTCCCGCCGTCGCGCGGTTCGAGGCCGACCTCGCTCTGCACACCGGCGCGACCCCGGCCGTTGTCGTCACTTCGGGCACGGCGGCGCTGCACGTCGCGTACGCGGCCGCCGCGATCAAGCCTGGTGACGAGGTCGTGGCGTCGCCGATGACGTTCGTCGCCACCGCCGCCACCGCCGCGCTGCACGGCGCAAAGGTGGTCTTCGCCGACGTCGAGCCGGACACCGGCAACCTCGCCGTCGAGGCCGCGGCGGCTCTCGTGACCGACCGCACGAAGGTCGTGGCCGCCGTCGACTACGCCGGCCACCCCGCCGAACTCGACGCGCTGGCCGAGGTCGCGCACAACGCGGGCGCACTGCTGCTGGAAGACGCGGCGCACTCCGTGGGCGGCAGCTGGCAGGGCCGCCCGGTCGGCTCGCTCGCCGACCTGACCACGTTCTCGTTCTTCCCGACCAAGAACCTCACGACGGCCGAGGGCGGCGCCGTCGTCACCGCGTCGCCGGAGCTGCTCGGCCGCGCCCAGGCCTTCCGCAACCACGGCCTCGTGCGCGACAAGGCCTTGCAGCGCTACCCGGACGAGGGCGGCTGGCACCAGGAGGTGCACGAGTTCGGCCTGAACTACCGCCTGCCCGACGTCCTGTGTGCCCTGGGCAGCAGCCAGCTCACGCGCTTGGCCGAGTTCAAGAAGCGCCGCGCCGAAATCCACGCGCGCTACAACGCGGCTCTGGCCGACGTCGACGGAGTACTCACCCCGCCGTCGCGGCCCGGCGCCGACCCCGTCTGGCACCTCTACCCGCTGCGCGTCCTCGACGGCCACCGCCGCGCACTGTTCGACCACCTGCGCGGGCTGGGCATCGGCGTGCAGGTCAACTACATCCCCGCCTACTGGCACCCGGTCTTCGAGGACCTCGGCTACCGCCGCGGCCTGTGCCCGAACGCCGAGGCGTACTACGAGCAGGAGCTGTCGCTGCCGCTCTTCCCGTCCCTGACGGACGCGGATGTGGACCGGGTTGTGGACGGAGTGCGGAGCTTCTTCGGGGTCTGACCCTCAATCAGACGGCCGGGAAACTTGCATCATCGCTTCGCCGGTTAGTTCGGCTCTACATAACCGCCGACGTCCTTGACGAGGCCGTTCGGATCGATGACCAGGCGCTGAACGTGCAGAATGCCCGAAACTGGCAGGCGGAGCAAAGCGCCGGTGTCGGCAGCGATCTTGCCGTCATTTCCCGGCAGCCACCGCAGGTTCCCCAGGATTCCGTGGATGTCCCGCACGACCCACCGGTCACCTTCCCGTGCAACGTGAAGCCGATCGCCGATCCTGACCGCACCGAGTCGTGACGATGGGGCCGGCCTCGTAGCAAGTCCCCACACTGGTGGTGTGCCGGCGGCATACAAGTCTTCGCCAAGCGGACCCGCGATGCCGATCAGCCGGTCGCCATTCTTCCGTCGGGAAATGAAGCGGTATGCCTCGTCCATGGGTATGTGATCGCGGCTTTTCCAGCGAACGTAACAGCGGTTCGCGTTTGCGCCGCTACGGGCGCGCACGGCCCGCTCCTGCGAGCCGGTTGGGCGCGGTGAGGCCGCGCCGCGGTCACCGGTCCGAGGTGCCGGGTTCCTCAGACTGACCGTCACCGCGCACCACCACCGCGTGCCACACCAGCACCAACGGCACCACCACCAGCTCCAGCACGATCGCCGCGCGGAACACCGGATGCGGCGCGCCCACCCGCCGGGCCGAGATCAGCCGCGGCACCCCGCCGACAGCGGCGGTGCCGAGGACAACACGCGTGGTTGCCGCACGTTTTTCCGGGTGGCGGAGCGACCACCAGAGCGCGAGGCCCGCCGCGGTCCAGAACGTGTTGACGAAGCGGTATTCGCTGTCGACGCTGGGCGCGGCGGGGGCGCCGCCGGGGGCGCGTTCGGGGCCGCCCAAAATCCCGGTCAGGCCGCTGGCGACGGGGATCGCCCCGAGGACGCCGAGGACGGTCAGCAACGCCTTGCGCGACTTCGCTCGTGCCATGCGGCCGAGACTAGATCAGGTCCCAGGTCAAAGCCGTGCCTTTTGCGGCGTCGACGCGGAAGGTGCGGCCCAGCACCGTCGTGATCTCGGCCGGCGCCAGGCCGCCGGCCGGGCGGATGGACCGGACGTTCGACGACGTCACCTCGTCGCCCGCGCGGACGTCCGCCACGACGTACAGCGAGCGGCGCAGGCGAAGGCCTTCCTTCTCACTCTCGCGCGGGCCGATCACCGGGCGGCCGAGGGCCTCCCACGCGCGGTGGCTCTCCGTCACCAGCGCGGCCAGCTCGGCGGGCTCCAGCGAGAACTCCGAGTCCACACCACCGTCGGCGCGAGCGAGCGTCACGTGCTTCTCGATCGCCACCGCGCCCAGCGCGACGGCGGCCAGCGGCGCGCCGATGCCCGGCGTGTGGTCGGACAGGCCGACGAGCGTGCCCGTGACGCCGGCGAGCACCGGCAGGCCGCGCAGGTTGCTTTCGGACGGCGAGGCCGGGTAGCTGGCGGTGCAGCCGAGCACGATGAGCTGGTCGTTGCCGGCGTCGCGGGCGGTGCGGACGGCGGCGTCGATCTCCGCGATGCTCGCCATGCCCGTCGAGATGATGAGCGGCTTGCCGGTGCGGGCGCACAAGTCGACCAGCGGCAGATCGACGATCTCGGAAGACGCGATCTTGTACGCGGGTACGTCGAGCGATTCCAGCAGCTCCACGGCCGTCGGGTCGAACGGGCTGGAGAACGCCTCCAGGCCGCGCGAGCGGGCGCGCTCGAAAATGGGTTCGTGCCATTCCCACGGGGTGTGGGCCTTTTCGTACAGCTTGTACAGGTTTTCCCCGCCCCACAAGGAATGTCCGTCGCCGATGCGGAAGGCGGGGCCGTCGACGTCGATCGTGATCGTGTCGGGGCGGTAGGTCTGGAGCTTCACCGCCTGCGCGCCGGTGTCGGCGATGGCGTCGACGATCGCGAGCGCGCGGTCGAGGTCGCCGTTGTGGTTGCCGGACATCTCGGCGATGACGAACGGCGGCCGGTCCGGGCCGAGCGTGTGGGCGCCGATGCGGACTTCGGACATGGGTGGCGTCCTCCCGGTGATGCGCGTGCGGGTCACCCCCGAGTCTTGCGCAGCCACCGGAAGCCCTCCTCGGCGGGCGCCGACTCGACGTACCCGGCGCGCTCGAACAACGCCGCCGAAGCCGCGTTGTCCTGGTGCACGGCGGCGAGGATCGCGCTCACCATCTCACGCTCGATGAGCACGCGTTCGCCGAGCGTGAGCACGGCGCGTGAAAGTCCCCGCCCACGGCTCGCCGGAGCGAGCGTGATGCTGACTTCCCATTCCCCCGGCCGTTCCCGGTCGAACCGCACGGTACCCACGGGCCCGTCGTCGTCGGAAACGACCAGCAGCAGCCGGTCCGGCGAAGCCAGCACGCCGCGCAGCCACCGCAGGTGTTCGGCGAGCTCGATCACGCCACTGGACCGCGACGCCTCCCGCGTTCGCGGGTCGTTGCGCCAGGCCAGCAGCAGCTCGGCGTCGGCCTCGGTGGCCTCGCGAGCCGCGAGCCGGCTCACTGGGCCGAGGGCGCCAGGCGGTTGTCCTCGAGGCGGCGCAGCCGGTCCTCGTACCGCGCGATTCCGGCGAGCCGGACGCGGATCTGCGCGTGCTGGCGCTGGATCTCCTCGATCAGCGACCGCGACTCGGCAATCTCGGCGCTGTCGGCGCGCGGCACGAGTGCCATCGACTCCCGCAGCGTCTCCAGCTGCGCCTCCTGCGCGGCGATGTGCGGGATGATCCGGTCGAGCTCGGCGCGGGTCCAGAGCAGGTCGCCGCGGGCGCGCTCGAGGCTCGACTCCGCGGCGTCGAGCCGGCGCCGGTGGTCGGCGGTCGCGTGCTCGAGGTCGTTGACGCGGTGGTTCAGGTCGCGGACGGTGTCGCGCATCCGCTCTTCGATGCGGAAGTCGATGAGCCGGGCGATCCGGTTGAACAGGCCGGAGCGGAGTTTCTGGACTGCCATGGGGAACGGTTCCTTCGGGATTCGGAAACTGGGTCAGCGCAGCAGAACAGTGTCGCCGGTCCGGGTCCACGAGTCCAGCAGCCTGCCCTCGGCGGCGATCTGGTGCTCGGGACCCACGATGCAGGAATCGCCGGCGGCGTGCTCCCACGAAGTTTGGTTCGGGTTGTCGATGAAGGAGAACCCGGTGAGGACCAGCTGCGCATTGGGGAACGACGTGCGCGCGATCCACGCCGCGAGCGTGCCCGTGGTCGACCAGGTCGACTCCGTGCGAGTCGGCAGGCCGAGCGCGTCGGACAGCGGCAGCACGACCTCGCGGTTGGGCACCGGCACGAACCCCAGGTCGGCGGGCCACCAGCCCGGCAGCGCCTCCGGTTCCCAGTGCAGCCGGCCCGGCTCCACCAGCAGATACAGCCTGCTGCGGTAGTCGCGGAAAACGTGGCGAGTGGCCCGCACGGCGCGGTTGAAGACCACGGCGTGGACCTTGCGCCCGGTCACCTCCGGGCCTTCCGGCTCGTCGACGACGAAACCGTTGACGCGGATCACGAGATCGCAGTCGTCCACGGCCTTGGCCCGAGCCGAGTCCGGGTCCAGGGGCTGGTTGCCGACGACCGCGACCGACTTGGGGTCGGGACGATCGGCGTACGCCGCGAGGAGATCGACCATCAGGCTCGCCGCACCGAGAGCAGCAGTCATGGGGCAAGAAACTACCAGGACACACCGCGTGTCCGGTGCGGCATCGACAGGTCATCGACAGGTCGGGCGCACGCCTGGGCCGGGGCGTCCCGAGGACGAGACCTCCGATCGGTACCCTCGTCCACGTGCATGCCACCAGCACGGTTCACGTAGCCGAACCCGAGGTCTCGATGCCGTTACCACCTGCGTCGGACCGCAAGACGTTCTCCAGGGCGATCGCCGACATCAAGGAGGGTCTCGCAGCTCGCCAGCTGTGGACCCACCTTGGCTGGCAGGACATCAAACAGCGCTACCGCCGGTCGGTGATCGGTCCTTTCTGGATCACGATCAGCCAGGCGGTCATCGCGCTGGGGCTGGGTTTGCTGTACTCACAGCTGTTCAACCTGCCCATCCAGGTGTTCCTGCCCTACATCTCCACCGGGTTCATCATCTGGGGCTTCATCCAGGGTTGCCTGTCCGAGGGCATGGAGACGTTCATCGCGAACGAGGGGATGATCAAGCAGCTCCCCGCGCCGCTGAGTGTCTACGTGCTGCGCACCGTGTGGCGTCAGACGCTGTTGCTCGCGCACAACATGATCGTGTACTTCGTGCTGCTGATCATCTTCTTCAGCTCACTCGACGGGCCGTACTCGCTCGGCACGAAGACCGGCGCCTGCGTCCCGGACAAGTTCTGCCACCCGGGCCTGAGCTGGAACATCTTCCTCGCCATTCCGGGTTTCCTGCTGCTGGGACTCACCGCGTGCTGGGCCGCGCTGCTGCTCGGGATCATCTCGACGCGCTTCCGCGACATCCCGCAGGTGATTAACTCCCTGATCCAGCTGCTGTTCTACGGCACGCCGATCGTGTGGCCGGTCGACCAGCTGGAGTCCGGTGGCGCGCGCGACAGTGTGTCCTGGGCGCTGCCGTTCATCAAGGCGAACCCGCTGTACCACTACATGCAGGTGACC
The DNA here is from genome assembly GCF_040689465.1 of Amycolatopsis sp. NPDC051373. Lineage (NCBI taxonomy): Bacteria > Bacillati > Actinomycetota > Actinomycetes > Pseudonocardiales > Pseudonocardiaceae > Amycolatopsis > Amycolatopsis sp. NPDC051373. The sequence goes on from NZ_JBFBAE010000001.1 coordinate 56,566, forward strand.
AGGGCCCCGCTGCTCGGGGAGGCCGTGAGCTGGACCAGCTGGGTCGTGGTCGGGTCACTCACGATCGTCGGCTGGGCGCTCGCGCTCGTCGCCATGCGCAATTACCGCTCTCGCGTCTCGTATTGGGTGTGACACATGGTCAGCATTGACGTTCACAACGCGTACGTCGACTTCCCGATCTTCGACGCCAAGACGCGGTCGATGAAGAAGCGCGTGCTGGGCAAGGTCGGCGGCAAGATCGGCACGGACCAAAAGGTGCCGATCATCGAGGCGCTGCACGACGTGACCCTGAAGCTGCGCGAAGGCGACCGCGTGGGCCTGGTCGGCCACAACGGCGCCGGGAAGTCCACGCTGCTGCGCCTGCTCGCCGGCATCTACGAGCCCACCCGCGGCGCGGCCCGGATTTCCGGCAAGATCGCCCCGGTCTTCGACCTCGGCATCGGCATGGACCCGGAGATCTCCGGCGTCGAGAACATCATCATCCGCGGCCTCTTCCTCGGCATGACCGCCAAGGAGATGGAGAAGCGGGTCGACGACATCGCGGAGTTCACCGAGCTCGGCGACTACCTGCAGATGCCGCTGCGCACGTACTCCACGGGTATGCGCGTGCGCCTGGCGCTGGGTGTCGTGACCTCGATCGACCCCGAGATCCTGATCCTCGACGAGGGCATCGGCGCGGTCGACGCGGCGTTCCTCAACAAGGCCCGCGACCGCCTCAAGGACCTGGTGAAGCGCTCCGGCATCCTGGTTTTCGCGAGCCACTCCGACGAGTTCCTCTTCGAGCTCTGCGACTCCGCGATCTGGATGGACGAGGGCAACGTCAAGCAGCAGGGTTCGCTGCGTGAGGTCCTCACCGGCTACAAGGGCCGAGACCCGTTCGAGAACATGAGCCAGGAAGGCCTGGAGCGGCTCGGCATCGAGCCCGTGGGCACGAAGAACGGCGGGGAATGATGACCAGCGAGACCCAGCAGCTGCCCGAGGGCGCCGTCGTCGGCGTGGTGGTGACGCGCCACCGTCGTGAGCTGCTCGCGGACTCGCTGAAGATCATCGCCGCGCAGACGCGGCCGGTCGACCACCTCGTCGTGGTCGACAACGGTCCGGACCAGTCGGCACGGGACGTCGTCGAGGCGTACCCGCTGCCTTACACGTACCTGCCTTCGCACCGGAACCTCGGCGGCGCGGGCGGGTTCGCGCTCGGCATGCTCCACGCGCTCGCCCTCGGCGCCGAGTGGGTCTGGCTCGCCGACGACGACGGCCGTCCCGCCGACGAGCACGTGCTGCAGATCCTGTTGGAGGAAGCCGAAAAGCGCGGCCTCGCGGAGATCTCGCCGGTGGTGGCGAACATCAACGCCCCGGCCAAGCTCGCGTTCCCGTTGCGGCGCGGGCTCACGTGGAAGCGCTCGTCGGCGGAGCTGGGCACGGACTTCCTGCCGGGCATCGCTTCGCTCATGAACGGCGCGCTGTTCCGTGCGTCCACTTTGGACGTCACCGGCGTGCCGGACCTGCGCCTGTTCTTCCGCGGCGACGAGGTGGAGCTGCACCGCCGGCTCGTGCGCTCGGGTTTGCCGTTCGGCACCTCGCTGCGCACGACCTACCTGCACCCCGACGGCTCGGACGAGTTCAAACCCATGCTGGGCGGGAAGTTCCACGCGCAGGACCCCGAGAACGAGGTCAAGCGTTACTACACCTACCGCAACCGCGGCTACCTGCTCTCGCAGCCGGGCATGCGCAAGATCGGCGCTTTGGAAGTGATCCGCTTCGGCCTGTACTTCGTGGGTGTGAAGCGCGACCCGAAGGCATTCCTGCAGTGGCTGAAGCTGGTGCGGCAAGGCCGGGCGGAGAAGTTCTACCGCTACTGAGACTCAGCACGAAAAAGGGCCCCTCGAACGCCGAGGGGCCCTTTTCGTACGGCCAGAGCTACTCCCCGATCACCGGCGGAGCGGCACGCAGGTCGGCGCCGTATTCGTCGTCTTCGTCCACATGGGAGAAGAAGCGCGAGCCGTCCGCTTCGTCCTCTTCGTAGCGAGCGGCACCGCCGCCCATCCCCATGCCCATCCCGGCCCGCGCGGGCGCGCCGCTCAGGCCGGACGCGGCGCCACCCGGCGCCGCACCTTCACCCGGGCCGAAGCTGCCGCCGCGGCTGAACTTCGACTGGTACTCCTCGTCGGCACCGAAACCGCCGCCACCGCCGCCCATGCCGCCCATGCCGCCCATCGGCATCCCGCCCATCGGCATGGCGCCGCCCGCGGCACCCGCGCCGGCACCCTGCTGCTGAGCGGCCGCCGGCGCGACGCCCGCCGCGGTGGTGGCCGAGTTCGGGGCAGGCGGGGGCACGTGGCCGGAACCGGTGATCTGGCTCGGCGCAGCCGAAACCTGCCCACCCGAGTCGGCACCGCCGCCACCGGACTGGTGGTCGGTGGAACCGGAGCCGGTGGGCAGCACGGCCGAAGCGGTGGTCACGCTGCCCGTGCCGAACTTCGGCGGGTCCGCGAACACCGGCTGCTTCGACGCGGCCGAGTACAGCGAGTGGTCGTAGTCCGACATCACCTGCGCGGCCTGCTCGTGAGCCGACTGGCTGTCCTGCTGCTTCTTCAGCGACTTTTCGACGGTGTCGCCGAGGTCGAACGGGCCGGCGGCGGTCCAGTGCGCCATCTCGTCGGTCCAGTCGAACGGGATCGGCTCGGTCATCGCGTTGCGCGCGTGCTGCGCGGCCGCACCCTGGTCGTCGACGGTCTGCGCGGCGAGCTTCGCGTTCTGCGCCGTGGCGTCGGCCCAGGTGCCCAGCGTGGCGAAGTAGGCCTGCGCGCTCTCGGCCGCGCTGCCCTCCCACGAGCCCTTGGACTTGTTCACGGCCTCGGTCAGCTGCGTCGCGAAATCGTCGAAAGCCTTCGTGACGTCGGTGTACGCGGCGGAGACGCCGGAAACCTGGTTCACGTCGAGGTTCGTGGTCACGAACTGCTGGAGCTGCTCGTGGGTGTGGCCGAGATAGTCGGCGTCGGACGGCTCGAGCCCCGGCTGCGGCGCGGTCATGCGAGGTCCCCCGTCTTGTGGGCGGCGTGCGCGTCGACGGCGCTGTCCTCACCGGTGCGGTAGACGCCGCCGGCGCGGGCCAGCGCCTCGTCGGCCTGCGTCAGCACGGCACGGAACTGCCCCAGCACCGACCGCACGGACCCGACGTCCTGCGACGCGGCCTTGAGGTCGTGGGCCGCCACCGCGTGCCCGTACGGGTGGCTCCCGAGCTGCGGGGCCTGATCCAGCGCGGCCGTGGAACCGGTCAGCCGGTCCACTCGCGTCACCATGTCGGACAGTGCCTGGCGCAGGTCCTCGAGCGCTTCACCGGAGATGGTGAAGCTGCCCGACTTCGCGGCGTTCACGAGTTTCGTCATCTCGGCCGCGGCAGCAGCGACGGCCTTCGGGTCCAGGCCGGCGACCTGTCCCGGCTCCACCAAGGTCATGACCCGAAGTCTACTGACGACGACGGCCGCGGTCAGGCGTTTGCGGAATACGCCTCCAGCTGCGCGAACAGCTGCTGGGCGAGGCGGTTGTTGTCGGCCGGCGCGTAAGTGAGCCAGCGTTGCCCGTCGTCGGCGACGCGGGTGCTGAGCAGGTAGCGGCCGAGTTCCGTGTCGAACCAGACGAGCGGCGGCTGCGCGCCGATCGTGAACTGCCCGACCCGCAGCCGCGGCTTCTCGAAGATCCGCTCGACGGACCTGAGCTGCGGGTTTCGCGGGGCGTTCGACGCCGCGAACGGGTCGTACCCGTCCCGGCGGGGCTGCTTCGCCGGGCGCGTGATCGTCACGGACTGGCCGGGCGCCGCGGTCCCGGGCGGCAGCAGGTCGACCAGCGCCGGTACGAGACCGGTCGGGCGGATCTGCTCGAAGACCAACATGCCGTTGTCCTGCTTCACCAGCACGGCCTGGTCACCGGTGGACGCGACGCGCGCGAACAGCTGCCCCGCGCCCTGTTGCCGACTGTCCAACTGCGCCGTCGCGGTGACGACGAGGCGGCTTCGAACGAACGTGGTGAGCGCCAGCTCCAGGTCGTCGTCGAGGTAACCGCGGTGCGCGAGGCCCCGGTTGTCGAGGTCGCGCAGCACGGCGTCGCGCACGCCCGCGCGTTCCTGGCCGGTGATACCGATGTGCGCCACCGAAAACGGCGCCGGCGTGCGGCCGAGACCCTGCCGCTCCAGCAGCAGGTCCACCGCCGCGGGTGACAACGTGAACGAATACGGCATCGTCCGTCCCTAGGTCGGGTTTCCGCGACGAAACGCTAGCCGACGCCGCACGGGCGCCGCACCCGGACCGGTGAAGTGCTCTGCTGTGCGCGAACCCGCTTGCCGCCGGTGATCGAGCGCTGGTGGCATGGAGTCATGGCTGATCCGAAACTCGCGCTCGTCCTGCACCTGACCTCCGGCGGCGAACCGCTGATCTTCCCCATCACGAACGACGAATCCGCCGGCGTTGAGGAGAAGATCCCCGACCTGCTCAAGCACGGCGGGGTCCACTCCGTGCGGACGCGCGACGGCAACACCGTGTCGGTGAACTTCGCTCACGTGGCCGCGGCGTATGTCGACGATCTGAGCCGGAAGGGGAAGTTCGGGCTGTCGGCTTAGCCCGCCGTTCTGGGGGACGTGCCACATCCAGGTCAGGGTCGAAATGGCCCTGACCTACACTTTTCCATCTTGGTGCCACACGGGGCCATCCAGGTGCCATCGGCGGCACACGTCTGAGCCAAATCGGCATTGGTATGGTGCCACTCGTGTGCCATAGTTGTGCCATGGACTTGACCACGTACGTCAGCAACCTCGGGCGAGAGTTCGCCACGCTGGCCGAGGCCGGTGGCGAGGAATCTCGTGAGCTGGTCGAGCGGCTGACCGGTTCGCTCGAGTCGGCGATCCGGATGACACTGCTGGACGCGCTGTCGGCCGCCGCCGACGAGATCACCCGCGACCTGGCTCCGGGTTCGGTGGAGCTGCGCCTGCGTGGCCGCGATCCGCAGTTCGTCGTGACCACGCCGCCGGCCGAGCCGCTCGAGCTCGCGGCCGAAGACACGACCACGGCCACCGCTCCGGAGAGCGAGCTGCTCATCTCCGAAGACGGTCCCGCCGCGCGCATCAACGTGCGCCTGCCCGAACAGCTCAAGGCCGCCGTCGAGGAGGCCGCGGGCAAGGAGGGGCGCTCCGTCAACGCCTGGCTCGTCCGGGCGGCCGCCACGGCCTTGCAGCGCACCGACCGCGACCAGCGCGTCGAGCCGCCCAGCAGCGGCAAGCGGACGAAGCAGAGCTTCACCGGGTGGGTCCGCTAACACCTTTCCGCACCACCTTCACCTCACGTCCCTGACCTGCGGGGACGGTTCACCGACACAAGTTCTGGAGACAGCCATGCCAAAATTCGAGACGCCCGACCCCATCTCCGTCACCGTCGACCTGAGCGTCGGCGACGTGCAGATCACCGCGAGCGAGCGTCAGACCACCGTCGTCGACGTCCGTCCGAGCGACGAAAACGACGAGTCCGACGTGAAGGCCGCACAGCAGGTCCGCGTCGACTACCGCAACGGCACGCTGACGGTCACCGGCCCGAAGCGCACGTTCGACTTCTCCCGCAAGACCCGCGCGGTCGACGTCACCATCGAGCTGCCCACCGGGTCCGCGGTCAACGCCGAGCTGCAGGCGGGCGACTTCCGCACCGCCGGTGTGCTCGGCGAGAGCCGGTTCAAGACCGCCGCCGGCAACGCGCGGGTCGACCGCACCGGCTCGCTGCACCTGTCCACTTCGGCCGGTCACGTGACCGTCGACGGCGTGGCGGGCAACGCCGAGATCTCCACCGGCACCGGCAAGATCCGGATCGGCGAGATCGAGGGCACCGCGGTGGTCAAGAACTCCAACGGCGAGACCACGATCGCCTCCGTCGGCGGCGACGCGCGGGTGCGTTCGGCCAACGGCGACATCACCGTCGAGCACGCGGGCGCCGGCGTCGACGCGAAGACCTCGGCCGGGCTGATCCGCCTCGGCGAGATCGTGCGCGGCGCGGTGACGCTCGAAACCTCCATGGGGGACCTGGAAATCGGCGTCGCCGAGGGCACCGCGGCCTGGCTTTCCGTGACGACCGGCTTCGGCCACGTGCGCAACCTGATGGAGAACGCCACCCGCCCCGAGGAAGCCGACGAGACCGTCGAGGTGCGCGGCCGCACCTCCTACGGCGACGTGATCATCCGCCGCGCCTGACTTTTTCTTTCCAGCGAAGGGGAAACCATGACCAGCAACCACTCCCGGCCGGCGATCGCCGCGACCGGCCTGCGCAAGTCCTACGGCGACCACGTCGTGCTCGACGGGCTCGACCTCACCGTCGCCGAGGGCACGGTGTTCTCGCTCCTCGGCGCGAACGGCGCCGGCAAGACCACCGCCGTGAAGATCCTGTCCACGCTGATCAATGCCGACGCCGGCGACGTGCGGGTGGCCGGGTACGACCTCGTCCGCGAACCCGACGCGGTGCGTGCCGCGATCGGCGTCACCGGCCAGTTCTCCGCCGTGGACAACCTGCTCACCGGTGAGGAGAACCTGCTGCTGATGGCGGATCTCAACCACCTCGGCCGGGCCGACCGGCGCCGCCGCACCGCGCAGCTGCTGGAGCAGTTCGACCTCGCCGAAGCGGGCAAGAAGCCGGCGTCGACGTACTCCGGCGGTATGCGGCGACGGCTCGACCTGGCGATGACACTCGTCGGCAGCCCGCGGCTGATCTTCCTCGACGAGCCGACCACCGGTCTCGACCCGCGCAGCCGCCGCAACATGTGGCAGATCGTCCGCGACCTGGTGGCCGACGGCGTCACGATCTTCCTGACCACGCAGTACCTCGACGAGGCCGACGAGCTGGCCGACCGCATCGCGGTGCTCGACCACGGCCGGATCGTGGCCGAGGGCACCGCCGACGAGCTCAAGCGCCGCATCCCCGGCGGGCACGTCCGGCTGCGCTTCGCCGACCCGCGCGGCCTCGACACCGCCATGACCACGCTCGACGACGCGGCGCGCGACAACGACTCGCTCACCTTGCGCGTGCCCAGTGACGGCAGCCTGCGCTCGCTCAAGGCCCTCATCGGCCGCCTCGACGACCAGGCCATCGAGGTCGACGAGCTGTCCGTGCACACCCCCGACCTCGACGACGTCTTCCTCGCCCTCACCGGCAACCCCGCGACCGAGAACACCACACTCGAGAAGGTGACGACCCGATGAGCACTCTCACCGCGCCGGCCCCCACCGGCCTCAAGTTCCAGCCGCTGCGCGACTCGGCGACGATGCTGCGTCGCAACCTCAAGCACATGCTGCGCTACCCGTCGATGACGCTGATGCTCGTCGGGATGCCAGTGGTCTTCCTGCTGCTGTTCGTCTACGTCTTCGGCGGCACGATGGGCGCCGGGCTCGGCGGAGGCGGCGGCAGAGAGACGTACGTGAACTACGTGGCGCCGGCGATCATCCTGATGACCGTGACGGCCACTGTCCAGGGCACCGCGATCTCGGTCGCCATGGACATGACCGAAGGCGTGATCGCGCGGTTCCGGACCATGCACATCGCCCGCGTCTCGGTGCTGACCGGGCACGTGCTGGGCAGCGTGATCCAGGCGGCGTTCACCCTGGCGATCGTGATCGGCGTGGCTCTGCTGGTCGGTTTCCGGCCCTCGGCCGGGCTCGGCGGGTGGCTGGCCACGGCCGGGTTCCTGCTGGTGGTGACGTTTGCGCTCGTGTGGCTGTCGGTCGCGCTCGGCCAGGTGAGCAAGAGCGTCGAGACGGCGAGCAACCTGCCGATGCCGCTGATCCTGCTGCCCTTCCTCGGCAGCGGCTTCGTGCCCACCGACTCCATGCCGGCCGGGCTGCGCTGGTTCGCCGAGTACCAGCCGTTCACGCCGATCATCGAGACCCTGCGCGGGCTGCTGATGGACAAGCCGCTCGGCAGCAACATGTGGTTCGCCCTCGGCTGGTGCGCCGTGATCGCGCTGGGTGGCTACCTGTGGTCGAAGCGCCTGTTCAACCGCGAATACGCCCACTGACCTGCAGTCGAAAGAGGCCCGAAATGACGCACCTTCCCGAGCTGCCTGTCGACCGTCCCGTCGGCTGTCCCTTCGACCCGCCCGCGGAGCTGGGCCCGATTCGCGAGCGGCACCCGGTGGTCCGCCTGACCTACCCCGACGGCCACGAGGGCTGGCTCGTCACCGGCTACGCGCAGGTCCGCGCGGTGCTGGCCGACCAGCGCTTCAGCTCCCGCTACGAGCTCGCGCACTACCCGATGCCCGGCCTGGAAGGCATCGAGGTGCCGGCCGCGGCGCCCGGCGACCTGACCGGCGTCGACGACCCGGAGCACGCCCGCTACCGCAAGCTGCTGACCGGCCGGTTCACCGTCCGGCGGATGCGGCAGCTGACCGAACGCGTCGAGCAGGTCACCGCCGAGCACCTGGACGCGATGGCCCGGCAGGGTCCTGTGGTGGACCTGGTCCAGGCCTTCGCGCACCCGGTGCCCGCCGTGATGATCTGCGAGCTGCTGGGGGTGCCCTACGCCGACCGCGAGTCCTTCCAGGGCCACGCCGCCGCGGTGTCCGATGTGGACGCCGCTCCCGAGGAACGCTTCGCCGCGTACGGCAAGCTGCAGGAGTACGTCGGCCGGCTGGTCCCGGCGAAACGCGCCGAGCCGACCGACGACATCCTCAGCGAGCTGACCACCAGCGACCTGACCGACGAGGAGCTGGCCGGCCTCGCGACCTTCCTGCTGGGTGCCGGTCTCGACACGACCGCGAACATGCTGGCGCTGGGCACTTTCGCCCTGCTTCAAAACCCCGAGCAGCTCGACGCGTTGCGCGCCGACCCGGACCTCGCCGACAAGGCGGTCGAGGAACTGCTGCGGTACCTGAGCATCACGCACACCGGGGTGCGGGCGGCGCTGGAGGACGTCGAGCTCGACGGGCAGCTGATCAAGGCGGGCGAGTCGGTCACCGTCTCCGTGCAGGCCGGCAACCGCGATCCGGAGCGGTTCGCCGAGCCCGACACGCTCGACCTCAGCCGGGGCGTGCCTGGGCACCTGACGTTCGGCCACGGCATCCACCAGTGCCTCGGCCAGCAATTGGCCCGGGTCGAGATGCGCGTCGCGCTGCCGGCGCTGGTCAGCCGGTTCCCGACGCTGAGGTTGGCCGTCGCGCCCGAGGACGTGGCGCTGCGGCCCGGGCACCAGAACATCTACGGCGTGCAGAGCCTGCCGGTCACCTGGGACCAGGACTAGCGACGCGCCAAAGCCAGCAGGCCGTCACGGATTTCGGGGCGGCTGGCGGCCACCAGCAGGAACGTGGCTTCCCGCACCAGCCGGCCCGCGTGCTCGCCGACGAGCACGGAGCGGCTGCCGGTGGCGGCCACGAGGGCCCCGGCGCTGCGGTAGGCCAGCTCAGCGCCCGCCGCGCGGGCGGCAGGCAGTGAGGCCGGGTCGGTGAGGCCCGAGTCGAGGCGGATGCGGATCTGTTCCTGCTCGGCACGCAGGGCCGCGGCCGTTCCGGTCTGGCCCAGGTCGTCGAGCAGGCGGGCACAGCGTTCGGCCAGGCCGAGGGGGGCGCAGCCGTTGAGCCGCGACGCGAAGGTGTTCCCCGCGATGAAGTCGGCGTGTGAGACCTCGGCGAGCACGCGTTCGGCGGGCACCAAGTAGTCGTCCAGTCCGATGCGGACGGTCGAGGTGCCTTGCGCGGCAATCAAGTGCAGCGGACTGACGTCGAGTCCGTGTCCGGCCACCGGAGCGACCACGGTGGTGACGACAGTGTCCTGAGGGGTTCGACCCGAGAGCATCAGCAAGTCGATCCCACCCCAGCCGCTCACGAACGGTGCCTCGCCGTCGAAGCGGAACCCGTCGCTGACCCGCCTGGCCCGGGTGCGCGGCGGTGTCGGGATCACCCCCGCGTAGGCAACTCCGGCCCGGACAGTGCCTTTGACCAGGTCGGCGAGGTATTCGGAGCGCAACGCCTCGTTGGCCGAACCGGACAGGCCGGCGACGAGACCGTGGTGCTGGATCCAGGTGAACGTGGTGCTCAGGCACCCGCCGGCCAGCGTCTCGATCACCTCGACGAGCTCGGCCAGGCCCGCGCCGGGGCCACCGGCGTCGGGGGGTGCGGCGAGGCCGTAGAGGCCGGCCTCGGCCAGCGCGTCGAAGTGCGACCGCGGCACCTCGCCACGCAGGTCGACCTGCGCGGCAGCGGGGAACAGCACGTCATCGGCGAGTGCCCGCGCTCGGGCGACGAGGTTCGACACGAGAGTTAGGCTACCCTAACCCGGCCGGAAACAATCCCCCGAATGCACCGAAAGCCACCACGGAGGCAACCGTGGTGGCTTTCGGTGTTCAGAGCATCAGAGCTCGTAGAGACGCTTCCAGTTCTCCCGCGAGGTGAGCTCCGGCATCGCGCGCTTGTACTGCTCCTGCACGCCCGCGCCTTCCTTGCGCAGCCGCTGGATCACCTTCGCGCCGCGCCGGGCGAGGTCGAACATCTTCACCTTGTCGTACGTGCGCACGCGCACGCCTTCCTGCGAAGCGTCGGTGACCACGGCCGTGTCGAACAGCGCGATGTGCCACCAGTGCGCCTCGTCGATCGGCACCGCACCGAGGCCGAAGCGGCTGCGGCCGAGCACGCGGTCGATGACGCGCTTGATCAGCACCAGGCGCTGCATGCTGGGCCGCGGCGCGCTGTTGATGATGCCGATGTCGTTGGACGCGATGCCCGGGACGTCGGTGGCCTTGTGCCGCTTGGTCTCCGGGTACTCCCCGCGGATCCGGCGGATCTCCTTCATCGCGGCGACACCGCCGTCACGCAGGACCTCCGGGCCCTCGAGGAAGTCCTCGACGGCCTTGATCAGCGTGGCCGACAGGCCGTACTGCATGCCCAGCAGGTAGCGCACCAGCTGCGCGAGCAGCACCCGCGAAAGCAGGTTCAGGTTGAACGGCGAGTGCAGGGCGGCGGTGATGATCGAGTTGCGCAGGTTGAAGTACCGGTGCCACTCGTCCCAGTCCTTCCAGTGGAAGTCCGCGTGCCACACGCCGGCGCCCGGCAGCGTCACGGTCGGGAAGCCGTATTCGCGGGCCCGGTAGGAGTACTCCGCGTCGTCCCACTGGAAGAAGAACGGCATCGGGTAACCGATGGCCTTCACGACCTCGTAGGGGATCAGGCACGACCACCAGCCGTTGTACCCGGCGTCGAGGCGGCGCTCCTGGCGGTTGGGCTTGAGGGTGTCCTCGTCGACGCCCAGCAGGTCGGCCGTGGACAGCGAGTGCGTGACCGGCTGGCCCGGCTCCAGAGTGTTCAGGCGCGCGTACTCGGCGCCGACGTGCAGCTGGTTCGGGTGCAGCAGGTTGAGCATCTGGCCGCCGACGATGATCGGGTTGGCCGCGCGGTTGGAGAACGCCGTCATTCGCACGACGAGGTCCGGCTCCAGGAGCACGTCGTCGTCCATGAACAGCACGTTCGCGTGCTCGGTGGCGGTGTGGCCGGCCACCTCGTACAGGCCGCGGGTGAAGCCGCCGGCGCCGCCGAGGTTGGGCTGCTTGATGTAGTGCAGCTTGTCGCCGAGGTCCTTCGCGACCTGCTCAAAGCCGTCGCGCGACTCGACGAGGTCGGTGCCCTGGTCGGCGACGTAGATGGCGTCGAGCGTGTGCAGCGACGACACGTCGGCGGCGAGCGCCTGCAGGTTCTTCAGGCAGTCGTCCGCGCGGTTCATCGTGCAGATGGTCACCGCGGTCGGGCGGATCACGGCCGGTGCTTCAACTGTCCAGCGGACCTGCTCGACGCGCAGCGTCTGGCCGCCTTCGGTTTCGAGGTCGAGCCAGAGCGCGCCGCCGTCGTAGAACTTGTCGAGGCTCGCGGACATCGTGACCTTGCGGGCCTTGGCGCCGGAGACCTGCTCGGCGTTGACCACGCGGGCGTCGCCCTGGAGGTCCGACGCGCCGACCGAGAGCAGACCGTCACCGCTGACCACGGCTTCCACGGTGACCGAGGTGACCGTGGTCCAGCGCTGCCAGTAGCTGGCCGGGAAGCGGCCGAAGTAGGTGTTGCCGGTGACCTTCGACGACGGTTCGACGGTGAGCGCGTCGCGGTCACGCACCGCGGAACCCCATTCGAGCTCGGCGTAGAGGTCCTTGCTGACGATCGGCGCCGGGCCGGCGTACAGCCCGCGCTGGGCCGTCAGCCTCCCTTCGGGCGCGTGCTCCGCGAACCGGGTCTCGCCTTCGGGGGCCGCCTCCGCGACCGGGGCTGCTTTACCGGGCATCGAACTCAGTTCTCCTTTACCGGCCGCTCACGAAACACGACCCACTTGAGCATGACGAAATTGATCACGGTCGCCGTCGCCTGTGACACGACCCAGCCGAACGTGGCCTTCCACGTCGACTCCGGGAGCAGGTGCAGCATCCACTGGTTCACACCGACCGCCACGAGGAAGGTCACGGCGTAGAGCAGGATGAAGCTGCCGACCTGCGTGCCGCCATCGCGACGGCCGCCGGCGAACGTGAACCGGCGATTCAGGAAGAACGCCGTGGTCGTACCCACGACGAAGCTGATCGCGCGAGCGATGTCGACCCACGGCACCGCGTCCATGCCGATAGCCCTGAGCAGCGAGTATGTACCCAGATCGAGCAGCGCGCAGAACCCGCCGATCAGCCCGAAGCGGATGAGCTGACCGAGCAGACCGGGGCCCGTCGGTGCTGTCACCGTCGTCTCACTCTGCGGTTCCGTAGCCACCACTGGAATACCTTCTCGGCTCGATGCGTCGTCGTCTCTGGATACATGCAGACATGTCTAGTCCGTGTCGACTTTGACGCGCGGACGCTTGTGCCTTGATGCGCAAAGTGTAGAAGCGGTCACTTCAGGGCCACGTTCCGGGCGTCCTTGCGCGTGTCTACTCTGGTCGAGTGACCCATTCACCCGAGACACAGCGACGCACGCTCACCGGTTGGGGCCGCACCGCCGGGACGGTCGCCGACGTCCTGAGCACACCCGACATCGAAGCCATCGCCGAGGCGGTCACATCGGCCGGGCCCCGCGGGGTCATCGCGCGCGGCCTCGGCCGCTCCTACGGCGACCCGGCGCAGAACGCCGGCGGCCTGGTGGTCGACATGACCGCGCTCGACCGCATCCACTCGATCGACCCCGACTCCGGTCTGGTCGACCTCGACGCCGGCGTGAGTCTCGACAAGCTCATGCGCGAGGCGCTGCCCCACGGTCTCTGGGTGCCGGTGCTGCCGGGCACGCGCCAGGTGACGATCGGCGGCGCGATCGCCAACGACATCCACGGCAAGAACCACCACTCGGCCGGCAGCTTCGGCAACCACGTGGTGTCGATGGACCTGCTCACGGCCGACGGTCGCGTCCGCACGCTCACGCCGGACGGCGACGAGGCGGAGCTGTTCTGGGCGACCGTGGCCGGCATCGGCCTCACCGGCATCGTCACGCGCGCCACGGTCCGGATGAAAAAGACGGAGTCGGCTTATTTCTACGTCGACGCCGACCGCACGTCGAGCCTCGACGAGACGCTCGCGCTGTTCACCGATGGTTCGGACCTGAACTACGACTACTCGATGTCGGTCCCGGACCTGATCTCGTCCGACTCGCGCCTGGGCCGCGCCACGTTCTCGCGCGGCTCACTCGCCACGCTGGACCAGCTGCCCGCGAAGCTGCGCAGCGAACCGCTGAAGTTCGACGCGCCGAAGCTCGCGACGCTGCCTGACGTGTTCCCCAACGGCCTGGGCAACAAGCTCACCTTCGGCCTGATCAACGAGCTGTGGCAGAAGACCGTGCCCAAGAAGGGTGTGCGCGGCAAGGTCCAGAACCTGACGCAGTTCTACCACCCGCTGGACATGATCTCGGAGTGGAACCGCGCGTACGGCTCCAAGGGCTTCCTGCAGTACCAGTTCTCGGTGCCCTTCGGCGCGGAGGACCAGCTCAAGGCCATCTGCCGACGGATCGCGACCTCGGGGCACTACTCCTTCCTCAACGTGTTCAAGCGCATGGGCGACGCCAACCCGGCGCCCATGTCGTGGCCCTCGCCCGGCTGGATGCTGAGCGTGGACTTCCCGATCAAGACCGGCCTGAGCCGGTTCTGCCTCGAGCTCGACGACGAGGTGCTCGCCGCGGGCGGCCGCCTGTACACCGCGAAGGACTCGCGGACCGGCGCCGAGACGTTCGCGAAGATGTACCCGCGGCTCGAGGAGTGGCGCAAGGTCCGCGCCGCCGTTGACCCCGAAGGCGTTTTCGCCTCTGACATGAGCCGGAGGCTCGCACTGTGATCGACGCCGTTGGCAACCCCCAGTCCCTGCTGCTGCTCGGCGGCACGTCCGACATCGCGCTGGCCATCGCGGAGAAGTACCTCGCGGAGAAGCCGCTGCGGGTCGTGCTGGCCGCGCGTCCGTCGCCCCGGCTCGACGCCGCGGCGCAGCGCCTGAAGGATCGCGGCGCCGAGGTGTCCACTGTGGACTTCGACGCCAAGGACACGGCTTCGCACCCCGCCGTGCTCGACCGCGCGTTCGCCGGTGGCGACATCGACGTGGCCGTGGTCGCGTTCGGCCTGCTCGGCGACCCCGAGGAGGTCTGGCAGGACCACGCCAAGGCCGTGGAGCTGGCGACGGTGAACTACGCGGCCGCGGTATCGGTGGGCGTGGCGCTGTCGGAGAAGCTCAAGGCCCAGGGCCACGGCACGATCATCGCGCTGTCCTCGGTGGCCGGCGAGCGCGTGCGGCGCTCGAACTTCGTGTACGGCTCGACCAAGGCCGGGTTCGACGGCTTCTATCTGGGCCTCGGCGAGGCGCTCGCCGACCACGGCGTGCAGGTCACCGTGGTCCGTCCGGGTCACGTGAAGACCAAGATGACGGCCGGGCTGAAGGACGCTCCCCTGGCCCAGACCGCTGAGCAGGTGGCCGACATCGCCGTGGCCGCGGCGCGCACCGGCAAGGACCTGGTGTGGGCGCCGGCGCAGTTCCGGCTGGTGATGTCGGTGCTGCGGCACGTGCCGCGTCCGATTTTCCGGAAACTGCCGATCTGACCGGGAACTCCCGAGGCGGGACCTTCGTCGCATATGGTGATTGAAGGTCTTTCACCTTTCTGGGGGTTCCACCATGTCTGACCAAGCAGCGCCTGCCCAGGCAGCGCGGCTCGACGCCGTGCTCCAGCCCGAGCACGGCACCCGACGGGGCGACGGTGACCGTCACCGACCCGTCGGCGTTGCGCCCGTGCCCGCGCAGGTTCGCGATCTGGTCCTTGAGCTCGGCGGCGCGGGCTGCCTGCTCCTGGAACCGCTGGAGCACGCGTGGTCGCCGCACCCGCGGCCCCCACCGACGCGCCGGCCGTGATCCACGACGCCGCCAGCGTCGCGAGCCACTCGATGATCAGGCCCATCACCAGCTCTTGCAGGATGTCGATCACGATCTCCACGAACGCGTCGAACAGGTCCCGCGGCCAGCTCCAGGACCGGCTGAAGCCCGCGCACCTCGTCCGCGAAAGCCGAGGCGCCCTCGGAGAATTCGCCCATCTGCTTGCGGAACGCGTCGCCGCCGGAGCCTTCCCACGGCTCCTTCGTGAGGTCCGCGCGCTTGCGCTCGTGCTCACCGACGTCGTCAGCCCGCAGGCGATGCGGCGCTCGCACACCGCGTTGCAGCAGGAGATCCTCGGCGCCATCCGCTCGGCGACGCAGCAGGCCGCGGCCGCGCTGAACCAGACCGTGGAGCCCGTGCTGGGTGAGCGCGCGGAGCAGTTCCGCGAGGCGTTCAACGCGCACGTCGAGCCGCCTGGCCGAGTGCGCCGCCGCCCGCCAGCACGCTGGCCGCGCCAGGGCAGGCTCAGTCGCCCGCGCAAATGCCACAACCGCCGCAGAACGCTCGGAACCGGACTGGCGAGGTCGCGGTGACCGGCGGGCGACTCGGGATGAAGGTCAAGCAGCTGATGG
Organism: Amycolatopsis sp. NPDC051373; assembly: GCF_040689465.1. NCBI lineage: Bacteria > Bacillati > Actinomycetota > Actinomycetes > Pseudonocardiales > Pseudonocardiaceae > Amycolatopsis > Amycolatopsis sp. NPDC051373. Next base: position 72,506 of record NZ_JBFBAE010000001.1, read on the forward strand.
GCAAGCTTCGGCCGCTCATCGAGGAGCTGGAGAAGATCCTGCAGAAGCTGCGGACGGGGCCGTTGAAGAAGGTCGTGGAGCGCGTGGAAGGCCTGCGCAACGGCAACTTCCTCGAGAAGCGCGTGGCGGACATGATCGACAAGAACCCGCTCGCGAAGATCCTGACCAAGGCCGACGCGGCCACCGGGGCTTCGCGCACGGGCAACCGGTTCGCCAACGCGCTGGGGGTCGGCGAGAACGGCGCGAACGCGCTGACCACCAACCTGACCGAGACGGGGCTGCGGCTCGCGGGCATGAGCGGGACGTCGAGCGTCGGCAAGGCGGCGTGGCGGGGCAGCGCGGGCAACGTCGCCGAGCAGGGCATCGAGCAAGGTGTGAAGTACGGTTACAACCAGTCTCAGACCGAAGGTGAAGACGAGCGCCGCGAGGCGACCGACCGAGGGTTCTCACTCGAAGAATGAATCTCGCCGATCCCCTGGGTGCCGCCACGCAGGCGCGGCCGCACCTGCGTGCTGACGAGCGGTTGCTGTGGGCCGCGTATGGCGGTGTTGTCGGGTATGCCGTGCGGGGCCTCGATGAATTCGGGCAGCCTGCGAAGAGCCTGCTGCGCAAGGTCGGATCCGGCGTGGCCGACTTCGCGGGCGGGGTCATGGACGCGGCACTGTCCAGTGAGGACAGTGGCAGCGCTGGTTCCGCGCCCCGGGAGCCGGCGGTCGTGGTGTTCGGCGATCGGACGGGTATGGCGGCCGAGGGGCTCGTGCGCGGGTCGCGGGCGTCGTTGTGGGTGCTGACGTCGGCGCGGCTGGTGTTGTTGCGGGTCGTGGTGGCGCCGGAGCCCGTGGAGGAGCCGGAGAAGTCGTTGCTGGGCAAGGCGATGGGCTTCGGGCGAGGGATGGCGAAGTTCGGCAAGGACGTGGCGGAGATCGTCACGGACCGGCGCAAGACGTACGGCGCCAACCGCGAGGGTGAGCCGGTGGCGTTGCGGGAGTTCGAGGTGGCGGCTTCGCTGCCGCGTGAACAGATCGCCGGGTTCGCGGTGGCTGCCCGCGACCGCAGACCGGGTCTGCGAATGTCGCTTGTGGACGGTTCCGGACTCGACCTCCGGTTCGGCGCCGAAGAGCCCGAGGCGTTCGACTGGCTGCTGGCCCGCACGAACGGAGCCGCGTGATGCGCGCGCAGGAGCTGAAGCAGGCCGGTGATGTCGACGAGATCATCGAGCGCGACTACGCGAAGGTGTGGCTGCGCAAGAAGGAACGGCTGCTGCTGGGCTGTCCGCCGGCGCACGGCCACGTCGCCGCGTGGGTCGGCGGCGCGCTGCACCTGCCGTATGCGCCGGCGCGCGAGCCGGTGAAGGTCACGACGGCGCCAGGCCGCTGGCCGACGCCCGCCGGGCTGCCCGACGAAGACTGGACCGACGACCCGTCACTGGCCTACCGCGTGGAAGCCGCGGCGCCTACGGCCGTTGCCGTGCGGATCGCCGACCACCTGGCGTTCTCCGCCGGGGCCGCCCGCCTGACCTGGACCGATCGGCGGCTCGCGCTCGTGTACCCGACGAAGTTCGTGGCCGAGCCGGACACGAAGGACTTCTTCGTGACGGCCGAGGAGTTCCCGGCCGACGTCGTGGCGCGGCTCGACGCCGTGACACCCGGCCGCAGCTTCCCGCCCGAGCCGGGCATCCGGTTCACCTTCGCCGACGGCTCCACGCTGACCCAGCGTGACCTGCTGGCGCCGATGAAAGTGCGAAGGGCCCTCTCGCGCCGCCACTGTGCCGATCGTTACTAATCGGACCACAGTCACGGCCGAATGGCTTCGTGGCAACGGTTACGTGCCGCGTGGGGGTCGGCCTACTTTTGGCCGGGCCAGTAACGGGCATCAACCGATCGGTGGATGTCGGGTGACCGGACCGACGATGGTTCCGGGCCGGTGTTCCCCGAAGACTCGGACGTATGGGTAAAGACTTCCGTTCGTCCGCGTTCGCCCTGCTCATCGACGTCGGCGCACCCGTCGGGGGCTACTACCTGCTGCGGGCGTTCGGCGTGGTGCCCGTGTGGGCGCTGCTGCTGAGCGGCCTGCCGCCGGCGTTGCGCGTGCTCTACACGGCCGTCACGCGGCGGCGCGTGGACGGGATGGGCTTGTTCGTGCTGGCGATCGTCGCCGTGAGCGTGGTGACGACGCTGCTCACCGGCGACGCGCGGTTGCTGCTGGTGCGAAACGCGTGGTTCAGCTCGCTCGCCGGCGTCTGGCTGCTGGCGAGCCTGGTCATCGGCCGTCAGCCGCTCACCTACGAGGCCGCCCGCGCGCTGCTGCCGGGCAAGAGCGAGCAGCTCGACGACGCGTGGGAGCAGCGGCTGTCGTTCCGGCGCCTGTGGCGGGTGCTCGCCGTGGTCTGGGGCGTCGGCGGACTACTGCACAGCGGCGTGAGCATCGCCATGGCGTACACGCTGCCCATCGACGACGTGCCCGCGCTGGACACGGTGGTGTCGATCGCGTTCTTCGTGCTCCTGCAGGTGGTGACGCAGGTGCTGCTCGTGCGCGAGGGCTCGATGCGCACGGTGTGGCGGCGGCCGGCGCCCGTGCGCTGACCGGTCACTGCCGGCGCGCCGGCGCCAGGTAGAGGTGCTGCGTGCCGGCGCGGGGTGAGTCGATGGTCCAGGCCGCCAGCGCCGTCGGCGGAGGCGCGCGCGGCGTCGTTTCGAGCACCAGGTCCGGGGTCGTGGGCGCGACGCCGTGGTCGAAGTGGTGGAAGTTGGCTTCGATCAGGGCCCGGCCGAGCTCGGTGCTGTGCAGCTTCGTCTCGGTGATCGCGGGGTCGACGGCACCGCGGTCGGAGAACTCGCCGACGAGGTGACAATCGCACGCGTACGCGAGCGCACCCGCTTCACCGGGACTCTTCACGGCGCGCCCCTTCGCCAGCATGGCCAGCTGCGTGCCGATTTCGCGGTACTCATCCGTCGCGGCGAGGTTGCCTGTGATCGGCGCGAACCGTCGCGGCAGACCGGGCGCCACATACACGCCGACCGCGGCGGCGAGCGCCAGCCCGGCCGCGGCCGCCGCCGGGATGCGGTGCGGTGTCACACAAATCCACGCCGCGAGAAACACCGTCGCACCAACGATCGCGGGCGCGTACGACCACGGATCAGGCGACGCGACGACCACCGAGTGCACGATCCCGGCCCCCGCGAGTACGGCGAACGGTCGACTGGCTTCGTCCCGGCGGACCAGCGCCACGATGGCCGAGAGCGGCACCGGAAGAAACGAAATCAGCGTGGCGGCGGGAAAGTCGAGCCACGGCACCGTCGGCTGCTGAAAGACGACGGTGTCCGGCACCGCCGACCCGAGCACGAACCAGCTGAACGCAAACCACGGCACCGCGACGACAAGGGCCGCGAACGTCGTCCGCCAGACACCGTCCCAAAACCTCGGCCGCGCCACGAACACCACCAGCGCGACCACCAGAAGATCAACCCGCACGAGAATCAAGGCCCCGGCGGCAAACCCGAGTGCGGCGGGGCGCCGTTCCGTCGCGAACACCAGCACCCACACCGCACCGGCCGCGGCAGGCAACACCTCCAGCCCGACCGCCGACACGAGCAGCGGGTTGAGCAGCAAGGCGGTGAAGGCGAGCAGCACGAACTGGCGCGGGAGGCCGGTTTTTTCGGCGAGCCTGTTGAGTCCTGTCGCGAGCAGCACCTGCGCGGCCACGAACACCACGCCGGCCCCCACCACCGCATCGCGCACGCCGACCGTCACGGCGGCCACGGCGGCCACGTGCAGCGGTGAGGTGGCCGTGTTGGCCATGCCTTGCTCGACGAGGCCCCAGTGGCCGTGCAGGGCGAGGTTGCGGGCGTAGGACAGCGTGACGTACACGTCGTCGACCAAATGCCGGCTGGCCAGCAGGAACACGGCGGCTGACACGGCCGCGACACCGAACGGCAGCCACCTGTCGATGGCCGGCCGGACAACGGTGTCGCTTCGCATCACGCGACACCGTACACAACGACCGTGATCTTCCTGTGACCTACTCCCGGGGCTTCGGCCCCTTCAGGCCGCGCACGAACTCACGCGGGGCCGAGCGGTCAGATTCCGTCACCAGTCCCAGTCCCAGTCCCAGTCCCGGTTCCCGTCCCGTTGCTGGTTCCAGTACCACCGGGACCACCCGGCCCACCCTGGCCGAACCCGGGCCCACCACGGAACTCGCGGTACCCGCCGCCACCGCCGTCACGGAAGTGCGACATCCCCGGCCGCCCGTCGTGCTGAGTCGCGGCCATGACGCCGCCGACGATGCCGCCGCCGACGAGCAGCCCCAGGACGCCGACGCCGACCAGCTGGGTCACCCGATTGCCCACGAACCGGCGGAACCCGCCGGGCCTGCGAACCGGCTGCGGTGCGCCCCACGCACCAGGCGGCGGCTGCTGCCCGTACGGCTGCTGCATTCCAGGCTGCTGCATTCCAGGCTGCTGCATTCCAGGCTGCGGCATTCCAGGCTGCGGCATTCCAGGCTGCGGCATTTGAGGCTGCGGCATTTGAGGCTGCTGAGCGCCGGGCTGCTGCGTTCCGGGCTGTGGCGCCCCCGATTGCTGCTGTCCGGGCGGGACCTGTTGCGGCCCAGGCGCCTGCTGCCCGCCGGCGCCAACCCCTGCTGCTGGTTCTCCGCCGTCACCGGCGTGTCATCCCCAGAACCACTACCGGCAGCCGCGCCACCAACACCGGGCTGCGAACTCTCCGCCGTCGCATCCTGCGGCGAACCACCATCACCGGACCGCTCCGGCGGGACCTGGTCACTCATCTTCGGCTCCTCCGGCTGAAGTGGGAACGGGCGGCCTGCCCGCCCCCACGTCCGAGGATGACCGGTATTTCTGTGCGCAGCCTGAAACTCAGCTGTCTAAATTGCAGCGCAATTCACAGGTAAAACGACTCACAGGTAGAACGACAAGAACAACGTCACAACCCACGCCAACCCGAGCACCTGCAACACCCGGTCCCGCAACGCGATCTCATCCGGCGCCCCGGCGTTGCCACCATCGACGTCCACCGCGTACCGCAGCACAGCGATCACGAACGGCACCATCGACACGACAGCCCACAGCGAATCGTGCTCCGCCTGCCGGATCTCGAACGCCCACAGGCAGTAAGACATGATCAGAATGGCCGCCGACGTCGCCCACACGAACCGCAGGTAACTCGCCGAGTACTTCTTCAGCGACGACCGGATCTTCGCGCCCGTGCGTTCGAACAGCATGATCTCCGCGTAGCGCTTGCCCGCCACCATGAACAGCGAGCCGAACGCCGTGACCAGCAGGAACCACTGCGACATGGCGATCCCGCCGGCGACACCACCGGCGATCGAGCGCATCAGGAAGCCCGAGCCGACGATCGCGAGGTCCACCACCGGCTGGTGCTTGAGCCCGAAGCAGTACCCGAGCTGCACGGCTTCGTACACGCCGAGCACCACAGCCAGCTCCCAGCTCGCGGTGAACGACACCGCGAGACCGGCCAGGAAGAACACCACCGCGGCGGCGTAGGCCACCGGCACCGGCACGATCCCGGCCGCGATGGGCCGGTTGCGCTTCGTCGGGTGGGCGCGGTCGGCTTCGACGTCGACCGCGTCGTTGATGAGGTAGACCGACGAGGCCGTCAGCGAGAAGGCCACGAACGCGATCAGCGCGTCGATGACCAGCTCGGTGCGGTTGGTCGCCTTCGAGAACGCGAAGAACGGCGCGGCGAAAACCAGCACGTTCTTCACCCACTGCTTCGGGCGCGCAGTCTTGATCACGCCCAGCAGCAGCGCCACGGGGTTCGTGCCGGCCGAAGCGGCAGCCGGGGTCGCCGGCTCCGAAACGGCAGCCGAAGACGCGGCCGCGTCCGCGGCGGCCTCCTCCGTCTCGACCTTCACAGCTTCGTCCGCCTTCGCGGATTCAGCCGGGTCGGTCGAGTTCTCGGCACGCTCGTCGGTCGTTTCGCTCATCGTCGTTTCAGCTTCCGTCGGATCAGACCACCGACGAGGCCTCCCAGGGCCGCACCGGCCAGTACGTCGGTCGGATAGTGGACGCCGAGCAGCAGCCGCGAGGCCAGCATCGGCGGTACGAGGGCGGGGACCAGGTTACGCCCGGTGAGTCCCGAGTAGAGCACTGCCGCGGCCGTCGTGGACGTCGCGTGCGAAGACGGGAAGCTCAGCTTGCTCGGCGTACCGACCAGGACCTCGACACTCGGGTGGTCCGGACGACGCCGCCTGACCACGCGTTTCACCGCGATCGAGGCGGCGTGCGCGCCGACGACGCCGACGGACGCGACGAGCCAGTCCTTGCGCCGCGGCTTGTCCACCGCGGCGCCGATCAGACCCAACGCGAACCAGCCCGCGCTGTGCTCGCCGAACAGCGACATCCCACGCGCGACCTGCACCGTGCCCGGCTTCTTCAGGAAGCGCTGGGCCTGGGACAACACGGCGACCTCACCATTCGGTTCGGCCGCCGGCGTGACGACGGGAGTTCCGGCCTCGGCCGGAACAGCACGCTGCTCAAGCATCGATCGACCCGTCGAGGGGCTTGCCCTCGGTGAGGTGCGGCGCGATCTTGTTGTCGAACATCGACAGCGCCGAGCCGATCGCCATGTGCATGTCGAGGTACTTGTACGTGCCCAGGCGGCCGCCGAACAGCACGTTCTTCTCACGCGCCTCGGCCTTCGCCAGCTCGCGGTAGCTCTCGAGCTTCTCGCGGTTCTCCGGCGTGTTGATCGGGTAGTACGGCTCGTCGTCATCCGTCGCGAAGCGCGAGAACTCCCGGAAGATGACCGTCTTGTCCTTCGGGTAGTCCCGCTCCGGGTGGAAGTGGCGGAACTCGATGATGCGGGTGTAGGGGACTTCCTGGTCGTTGTAGTTCACGACCGGGGCGCCCTGGAAGTCACCGGTGGGCGCGACCTCGGACTCGAAGTCGACGGTGCGCCAGGTGAACCGGCCCGCCGAGTAGTCGAAGTAGCGGTCCAGCGGCCCGGTGTAGACGGTCGGCGTGCCCGCGGGGATCTGGTCGCGCACGTCGAAGTAGTCGACGTTCAGGCGGATCTCGATGTTCTCGTGCTCGGCCATCTTCTCGAGCCACGCGGTGTACCCGTCGACGGGCAGGCCCTCGTAGGTGTCGTTGAAATACCGGTTGTCGAACGTGTACCGCACCGGCAGGCGCGTGATGATGTTCGCGCCCAGGTTCTTGGGGTCGTTCTCCCACTGCTTCGCGGTGTACCCGCGGATGAAGGCCTCGTACAGCGGACGGCCGACCAGCGAGATGGCCTTTTCCTCGAGGTTCTCGGCGGCGTCGGTCTGGAACTCGGACGCCTGCTTGGCGATGAGCTCGCGGGCCTCGTCCGGGGTGTGGGACTTGCCGAAGAACTGGTTGATCAGGCCCAGGTTCATCGGGAACGAGTAGACCTGGTCCTTGACCTTGGCGAACACCCGGTGCTGGTAGCCGGTGAACTCGGTGAAGCGGTTGACGTACTCCCACACGCGCTTGTTCGAGGTGTGGAACAGGTGCGCACCGTACTTGTGCACCTCGATGCCGGTCTCGGGCTCGGCCTCGGAGTAGGCGTTGCCGCCGAGGTGGCTCCGGCGCTCGAGCACCAGAACCTTCTTGCCGAGCTCGGCCGCGGCCCGCTCGGCGACGGTCAGCCCGAAGAAACCGGACCCGACGACGACGAGGTCGTAGCCGGCGAACTCGTGTTCAGTAATCTTGGCGGGGTTCGTGTGCTCGCTCACGGGCGCCCAGGGTACGCAGTCCTGACACCGTGGCCCGAACCGACCTCGGCATACCGCCGGCCGTACCGCACCGACACACGTGAGAAGCATGCCTGCACCGGACACCTTGGGAAGCTACTTGGTAGCGGTCGTCACCTACCTGACCGTGCTGGCGATACCCGGCGGCCTGGTGGGCTGGGCCGCCGGAGTGCGCGGCTGGGCACTGGCCGGCCTCGCGCCGCTGGTCAGCTACGCCGTGACGGGTCTGGCCGGCCCGTGGCTCGCCGACGCCGGGCTCCCGTACAACGTCGGATCCGCCGCCCTGTGCACCGTGGGTCTGGCGGCCCTCATGTACGGCGTCCGGCGGCTGCTGATGGCCCGCGGCTGGCTGAGGCCGGGTGCGGAGGAGCCGCCGATCGAGTGGAGCAAACGGGCGCACTGGGCCGTGGCCGGGTGCCTGGTCGTTGCCGTGGGCCTGTCGATCGCCGTGGTGCTCTCGGCGCGCGGCGGCACGACGGCCGTCTTCCAGCGCTGGGACACCGTGTTCCACGCGAACGGCATCCGCTACATCGCCGACACCGGCGACGGCTCACTCACCGGCATGGGCACCATCAACTGGTACCCCGACGGCTCGTTCTACCCGAACGCGTACCACCTGGTCGGCGCGCTGGTCTACCAGATCTCGGGCACGAGCGTCCCGGTCACGCTCAACGCCATCACCATGCCGGTCGCGGGCCTGTTCGCGCTGTCGATGGTGGCGCTGATCCGCCAGCTCGGCGGGCGCGCGGTGTACGCGGGCTGCACGGCGCTGGTCGCGGCGGCCGCCACGACGGGTGCGTACGAGTCGGTGTCGAGCGGGCTGCTGCCGTACGCGCTGGGCATCGTGCTCACGCCGCTGGCCGTGGCGGCGCTGCAGCGGTTCCTGGTGCGCCCGGGCGTCGACACGGGCCTGATCCTGGCGCTGACCGCCGACGGGCTGCTCGCGGCGCACTCGAGCGCACTGTTCGGCGCGGTGCTGTTCGCGATGCCGCTGGTGGTGCAGCGCTGGTACCGGTCGTTGCGGCGCAAGCGCGTGGACGGCGTGGCTCTCGAGACGCCGGCGTGGCGCGTGATCCTGGGCGACGTGCTGCGGATGCTGCCGGTGCTGGTGGTCAGCGGCGTGCTGGCGGCGCCGCAGATCCTGGGCGCGATCGGGTTCACCTCCGGCGCGTACCCGTATTACTCGTGGAACTCGAACCTGCCGATCCCGCTGGCGCTGAAGCTGCTCGTGACGTTCCAGCAGGTGCTCAGCCGGCCGCAGATCTGGCTGACGGTGCTGCTCGCGCTGGGCACGCTCATGTTTTTCACACTGCGGCGGATGCGCTGGGTGCTGCTCTCGGCGATCGGGCTTTCGGGCTTCTTCGTGCTGGTCACCTGCTACGGCTACCTGCCGTGGGTGGTGTCGCTGTCACGGCCGTGGTGGAACGACCGGTACCGGCTGATGGCGCTGGCCGCGATCCCGCTGTGCCTGCTCGCGGGCCACGGCATGGCGGAGCTGCAGCGGTGGATCGCGCGCCTGGCCCGCAGCGGCTCGTGGGTGCGCTCGCGGCCGCAGGTGCTGGCGCGACTCGGCCTGGTGACGGCCGTGGTCGTGGTGGCCGCGATGGCCGTGCTGACCGGCGGCTTCTACCGCAACGCGAACGCGACGGCCGTCTCGTACCTGTACTACAACGGGCCCGAGGGCGAGGTGACGCCACCGGTGAGCGCCGACGAGATCGCCGCCATGGAGCACCTCGGCACGATGGGGATCCCTGCGCAGGAGAAGGTGCTCAACGACCGCATGGACGGCACCGCGTGGATGTACGCGATCGCCGGTGTGCACCCGGTGGCCGGCCACTACGACGGCGGCGGCCGCGTCGATCCGGACGCCGTGTACCTGGCCCTGCACTTCCGCGACTACGACACGGACCCGCGCGTGCGCGACGCCGTGCGGCGGCTCGACGTGCGCCACGTGCTGGTGGGCAGCGGCACGATCCGCAAGGACACGCCGATCGCGCCCGGGCTGCAGAGGCTGGACGGGCTCGATTTCCTGCGGGTCGACTACCGGAATCCCGGTGCGGTGATCTACACGATCGTGAAGTGAGTTTTTCGGAGGTTTGGAGCCTCGTGGCCGCGGCTGCCCCGGCCGCGGCCACGAGGACCTCCCATTCCCCAGCACCCCCGGGGTGCTCACGGGTGAGAAGAGCGGCCCGGTGAAGGGCCGTCTCCCCCTCTTCTCACCTGCTTGACGCCCGGGTCGGGAAATCGGTTTCCCGGCGGGGGTGAAGTCACCTGAACGGACTAGCTGTCCTTGAGCGTGGGCAGGACGTTCTCCACGACCTGCTCCAGCACGGACTCGTGGCCCTCGTACGGGCCGCTCGAACGCGGCCAGTGCGCGATGACGTCGGTGAAGCCCAGCTCCCGCGAGCGTTCGACGGCTTCGCGGAACGCGTCGACACTGCTCAGCGAGAAGACGGGCGCCGCGTCGAGGCTCAGGTAGCGGTGCACGGAGTCGCGCTCGCGGCCGGCGGCGTCGAGGCGCTCGTCGAACACGCGGCTGAGCTCGGCGATGCCCTGCCACCACTCGTCGGTGGTCGCGCCGCCGCGGCCGGTGGTGGCCCAGCCGGCGCCGAAACGGGCGGCCAGCGTCATCGTGCGCGGTCCGTTGGCCGCGACGACGAACGGCAGCCGCGGGCGCTGCACGGTGCCGGGGAGGTTGCGGGCGCCGCGGGCCTGGTAGTACTCGCCCTCGAAGTCGAAGCGGTCGGTCATCAGCAGGCCGTCGAGCGATTCGACGAACTCCGTGAAGCGGTCGGCGCGCTGCTTCGGCGTGAGATCGGGCGCGCCGAGCACCTGCACGTCGTAGTTCTTCGCGTCCACGCCCGCGCCGACGCCCAGCACGAAGCGGCCGTCGGACACGTCGTCGAGGGTGATCAGCTCGCGCGCGAACGGCACCGGGTGCCGCGCCACGGGCGACGCGACGAACGTGCCCAGCCGGATGGTGGACGTGACCATGGCGGCGGCCGTGAGGGTGGGCACCGCCGAGAACCACGGGCCGTCGACCAGGGATCTCCAGCCCAGGTGGTCGTAGGTCCACGCGTGGTCGAAGCCGTACTCCTCGGCGGCCCGCCACTTGGGCTCGGCCGCCCACCAACGATCTTCCGGAAGGATCACGATGCCTGCTCGCACGAGGGTGGACGGTATCGGCAACCACCGACATTCGCTCGAACGGGCGGTGCCCGTGCCCGGTTCGGGGACAATGGGCGAGTGGAGAAACCCCGCTTGATCGCGTCCGACGTCGACGGCACCCTGCTCGGCCCCACCGAGGTACTTTCCGCTCGCACCATCGAGGTCGTGCGTCGGGTACGCGCCGACGGCGTGCCGTTCGTCCTGTGCACCGGCCGGCCGCCGCGGTGGATCCCGCCGATCGCCGGGCCGTTGGGGCTGACGGGATTTGCGGTGTGTGCGAACGGTGCGGTGCTGCTGGATATCGCTTCTTCGGAGGTGGTGGCTGTGCACGGGCTGCTTTCGCCTGTGCTGCTGAACGATCTGGCTTCGGCGCTGGACAAGGCGCTTCCGGGATGCCGGCTGGCCGCGGAGCGGATCAGCACGGATGTCCGGAGTTTTGTGATCGAGCCGGAGTACCGGAACCCGTGGGGTGATGGCGAGGGCCGGACAGCTCCGCGCGCCGAGGTGCTGGGGCATTCGGCGATCAAGCTGCTGATCAGCCACCGGGGCCTGGGGTCGGAGGAAATGGCGACGGCGGCGCGGGCGGTGCTGGACGGGGCAGTGGACATCACGTACTCGTCTTCGGGCGGGCTGATCGAGCTGTCGGCGCACGGGGTCACGAAGGCGACGGGGTTGGCGGATGTGGCTGAGCGGTTTTCGGTGCCGGCTGAGCGGGTGATCGCTTTCGGTGACATGCCGAACGACGTGGAGATGCTGCAGTGGGCCGGGCACGGGGTGGCGATGGCGAACGGTCACCGCGCAGTGCTGGACGTGGCGGAGGAGGTGACGGGGCCGGCCGCGGAGGATGGCGTGGCGCAGGTTTTGGAGCGGTGGTTTTAGACGGTCTTGCCACTCGGCGTGGGATCTTGCCGCTGGCTTCGGCACTTGCGTGTGGGGACGGCGCCTTGCCACTTGGCGATCTGTCTTGCCAAGGGGCTGGACGACTTGCCGCTCACCGGCGCACTTGCCATGGCACGGAGCTCGCCACTCGGGGCCTGGCTCGCCACTTCACCGGCTAGTTGCCGCTTGCCGCTCCCACTTGCCAACCGACATGGCGACTTGCCAGCGGAAGTGGCAAGGGCGCCGGGCGCGAGCTGGGTTGCGGCCTTGTCGCCTGGGCAGCTGCTTGCCCATCGACATGGCAACTTGCCATCAAGTGGCGAGCTTGCCGTTCGCGAGCAGGAGTTGCCGACCTTGCCGATGTGACGGTGACTTGCCATTCACGGATGTGCCTGCCACTCGGTGGTCTGGCTTGCCGCAAGCTGCTCAGGCATGCCAGGTCAGACGGAGGCTTGCCGTTCGTTGGGCAAACTTCCAGCTCGAGTGGCAACTTGCCGGGCGTCCGGATTGCCAAGCGAGTGGCGGATTGCCGTTGACGTGGCGTACTTGCCGATCGACGTGGCCGATTGCCGTCGACATGGAGTGGTTGCCAATCCACGTGGCGACTTGCCGGCCGCAGTGGCAAGTCAGTCGCGGGTGGCGGGGCGGGCGTCCAAAGCTGCGGCGTCCTCCGGGGTGGGCGCGGTGCCGCCGAGGTGGGCGGGGAGCCACCAGCGTTCGGAGGGCGTGGGGGATTCCGGGTAGTCCGCCTGGGCGCGGTCGAGGAGCTCCGACAGTCGGGAGCGCAGTTCGGCGGTTCCCGCCTCGCAGTCGTCCGCGAGCCCCGGGTGCATCGGGGCGCCGAGCAGGATCGAGATGGGCACGTGGCGGCGCGTGAGGTCCTTCGGGTGCCCCTTCGTCCACAGGCGCTGCGTGCCCCACAGTGCCATCGGCACGATGGGCACCCCGGCCTCCGCGGCCATCCGCACGGCGCCCGTCTTCAAGGCCTTCACCGTGAAAGACCGGCTGATCGTCGCTTCAGGAAACACGCCGACGACCTCCCCCGCACGCAGCCGCGCGACGGCCTCGTCGTACGAAGCCTGGCCGGCCGACCTGTCGACGGGGATGTGGTGCATCCCGCGCATCAACGGTCCCGCCACGCGGTTCGCGAAGATCTCGTGCTTGGCCATGAAGCGCACCAGCCGCTTGGCCGGCCGCGCGCCCAGGCCGCAATAAATGAAGTCCAGGTAGCTGACGTGCGTGCACGCGATCACCGCCCCGCCGTGCGCCGGCACGTGCTGCGCGCCCTCGATGCGGATGCGGTTGTCCAGCACCCGGAACATCGTCCGCGCGGCAACCAGCACGGGCGGGTACACGAAGTCAGCCATACCGCGAGGCTACGGGACCGTAAGTTTCTTGCGGCTACTCAAAGTGATCGTCGGCACGAAACCCGTCATTCGGGAACTTTCGCCACGGCCGGGCAACAGCCGAGCACCACCGCCACCAGCGTGCAGAACAACGCGACGACCTGGTGCTTCACGTTCTCGATCCCGTCGCCCAGAGCGGCCACGACGAACTGACCCACCGCAGTCGTCAGGAGGAGCGCGAGGGTGACGCCCAGCGCAGCCCGCCGATGTCGCCACGCGCGCCAGCCGACGAGGAGCCACACGGGCAGCAAGGCGAACAAGCCCAGGGGCGCCAGCAACCCCGTCAGCCCCGACCACAGTGGCACCCGGTACTCCTGCGCCGCCGGCGGCAAGCCGGCCGAAGCGTCGAAGGAGGCCAGGTACGGAGGGCGCGCTGTGAGCAGGTCGCCGGCCGCGCGGTTCAGAACGCCCAGGGTGCGGTCCGGGTGCGTGGCGAACCACTCCACGACGTTGCGCCGGCTCAAGCGGTCGCGGTACTGCGCGTACTGCGGATCCAACGTCACCGGATGCGGGTGCCACCAGCCGTTGCCCGCGTATTGCCCGAACGACGCCGGCAGGCCGAGAGCCGCCAGGTCCGCGGCGGTGTCGTGGTGGCCGTCGATGATGTTGAGGAACACCGTGTTCACCATGTTGATGTCGCGCGAGTCGTCGCCGGGTCGGGCAGACGCCGTGCCGTCGGGAGCGACCGCCGGGGTGACGGCCGTCTGAGCCCACCAGGTCCCGCCGGCCAGAGCGAGAATCACGAGAACCCCCGGCACCCAACGAGAACGCGTCACCAGCAGCACCGCGATGACCAGAAACGGCAAGACCATCAACGTCTGCACCTTGGCGTTCACCGCCATCAACCCGCCGACGACGGTCACCGCGCCGCCGATCCAAAGCCACCGTCGCCCCATCAGCAGCAGGCCGCCGACGGCCAGCAAAATGCCGAGAAAAGCCGTCCCCTCGCCCAAAGTCGACGAGAAATAGCCGAAGAACGCCGAATCCGCCACCACCAGTAGCAAACCGACGGCCACGGGCAAGCGCACCCGCGGCCCGTACGGCAATCCGACCACCACCACGGCCACCGCTGCCGCGGCGACAACCGAAGAAATCACGCCGAGCACGACCAGGCTCAGCTCCGACCGCGACCCGAACGCCACCGCCAGCCGGGCGAGCCAGCTCTGGCTCAGCTGGTACGTCGGGTCGCAGCCGCCGGGTGTGGCCTCGTACACCAGGTGGACGTACTGCTCCGGCTTGCTGGTCCAGGTGATCCCGGCGCCGCACAGCACGCGGAAGCCGTCGCCGTTGTCGGACATGGACACCGGGCGCGGCACGAGAAAGCGCACCAGCAACACGGCCAGGGACACGCCGAAGACCCCGAACCCGAGGGCCGTGGACCTGCGCGCCACCGTCATCCCGGGCACGATACGTACTGGAAGTCCGGTGCTCGATCGAGGTACTCGATGAGCAGGCCGGCCTCGTCGGCGCGCGGGTACACGGAGATCCAGAACGGCGTGCCGGTGCGGCGGAACGTGGCGACGCGGTACCAGGCCCGGGTGTCGTCGGCGCAGTGCTGGCGTTTGGCGTAGCCGGTTTCCTCGGGGACGGCCACTGTTGCGCGCATCAGGTTGGTGCCCACCAGCAGCCGCGAGCCCGCGCGGCTGGCGATGGCGCCCGGCGCGGCGGCGCTCACCACGGAGCCCGGCGGCAGGTACGAAGCCAGCCAGTCGCCGACTTCCGCGAGCTGCGCACTGTCGGTGTGCCACGCCCGCACGCTCGTGAGCACGTCCGGGCTCACCACCGACACGAGCACCGCGAACCCGGTCAGCACGGCCGCGACCACTGGCACCAGATGCGACACCGTGCGCGGCTTCGGTGACGGGTTCGCGGCCGTCAGCACGCCGTACGCGCCCACCGAAGCCACGGCCAGCAGTGGCGGCACGGGCACGAGCAGCCGCCAAGACGGGCCGGTGTCACCGTCGAGCACAACCACGAAAACCGTGAAGCACAAGGCCAACGTGAACAGCAGCCACAGCGCCGCGCGCGGTTCGGCCGCGCGTTCGGGCGTGCGCAGCGCGAGCAACCCCACCACAGCGGCAACGGCAAGCACCAGGAACCCCAGGTGCGCCAAGGAAAAGCCCGCGAGGTAGCGCCAGTCGGGGCCGAGCACGCGCACGGCGGAGTCGGGCAGGAAGTGGTGGTAGTAGGTTGCGCGCCAGGCCGTCCACGGCACGAGGAACACCAGCGCGCCCAGCACGTAGCCCGCCGGCGTCCACCAGTTGTGCCGGCCGCGCGCAGCGCCGAGCGCCAGCCACAGCCCCGCCACGACGGCGAGCACCAGACCTTCCGGCCGGGTCATCACCGCGCCGGCCACGAGAACCCCCGCCACCACGGACCGGCGGGCGACCAGCGCGTTGGCCACGGCCAGCACCAGCAGCACGAACATTGGCAGCTCGGTGCCCGACGGCCCATACACGGCGAGGCCGCTCGCGCCGGCCGTCAGCACGGCCGCCGCGACACCGATCGCGGGCTGCGGTTCCGCGCCTTCCGGCAGCGCGAGACGCACGATGCGATTGGTGAGGAAGTACGCGAGAAGAACGCACCCCAACACCGCGACGACACCCAGTACAACGGCCGACGTCGGGATATCCGCGCCGAATGCCGCGCGCGGCAACGCGATCACCACCAGCCACAGGAAATTCGCGTAACCCTCGTTCCGGTCGCCGGGATTGAACACGGGCCCGTTGCCGTCGGCGATGTTCTGCGCATAACGGAAGGTGACGAGCGCGTCTTCGGTCACGGTGGCGAACAACAGCTGGTGCACCAGCGAAAACGCGAGCACGAGCACCACCACGAACGCCCGCCACCCTGCGTCGGTGGCGATCCGGCGCCAGGTCGCGACGACGAGCGCGCCCAGCACCAGCCAGCCCCCCACGACCGCGTAGACCACGCGGACCCCCTGCCTCCAGCCCCCGGCCGGTCCCCACCGGCCGCCACCCCGACGCCACCCGCCGTCACCCGTTGTCACGGTGAATCCCCGCGACGAAACCTCGCTTTCGGGTGAGCGATTGGCCGGAATGCGCAGCGTTGTCGGGCGGTTCCGGCCGTCACTTCACGCAGTCCAGTCAATCGCTTCACTATGCTTCCCGGACATAAGCCGTTCGGGTGTATATCGGGCCCGCTAATCTGTGACTCCGATTCCGATCCGCCACCCGGGGGTACCGAGCGGATCCGTCACAGCCGAGGAAGTCTGTTGCCGAGCGAACCCACACTGCTGTCCGATGTGGCGAGTCTCGCCGTCCTCGTGCTCGTACTCGGCCTGCCGGGGGTGCTCACCGGCCTCGCCGCCGGCCTGCGCGGCTGGGTGCTGGCCGGCCTGACGCCGCTCCTGAGCTACGCGATCGGCGGCCTGGCGGGGCCGTGGACCGCGGCGATGGGGCTGCCGTTCAACACGGTCACGTTCTGCGTGACCACTGTGGTCTTCGTGGCTGTCGCGTTCGGACTGAGGCGGCTGACGGTGCGGCGGTGGCCGCCGGTGGCCGAACCGCGGGTGTGGTCGGCGCGCGGGCAGTGGGGCGTGGTCGGGTGCCTGCTGCTGGCCACCGGGTTCGGGTTCTACGCCGCCGTGCGCGGCATGGGCCACCTCGGCGCGATCGCGCAGGGCGGCGACGCGCCATACGCGGCCAACGGCGTGCGCTACATCGCCACCACGGGCGACGGCAGCCTGTTCGGCATGGGCACGCTCAACTGGTACGGCGACGCCCACCCGCCCTTCTACCCCAACGCCTACCACCTGCTCGCCGCCATCCAGTACTCGCTGACCGGTTCGACGTCGATCCCGCTGACGCTCGACGTGAACACCGTGGTGCTGCCCGGTCTGCTGGCGCTGTCGCTGGTCGTGCTGGTGCGCGAGTTCCGCGGCCGCGCGGTGCTGGCCGGCGCGGTGGCGCTCGCGTCGGCGGCGCCGGTGATGAGCACGTACGAGTCGATGAGCCGCGGGCCGCTGTTCCCGTTCCTGCTGGGGCTGGCCCTGACACCGTTGGCGGCCGTGGTGCTGAAGCGCTACCTGGAACGCGTGGCGCCCGATACCGGGTTTCTGCTGGTCGTGGCCGCGGTCGGGCTGCTGTGCATCCACTCGTCGACGCTGTTCGGCGGGATCCTGTTCGCCGGGCCGCTGCTGCTGCAACGCTGGTTCTCCCCGGGCCGGCGCTGGCGCCGCTTCGGCCACGACCTGCTCGCGCTGCTGCCGATCGCCGTGGTGTCGGTGCTGGTGGCGTGGCTGCAGCTGTTCGGCGCGCTCGGCCTGGCCAACGGCACCCTGCCCTACCTCGGCTGGCCGATCGAGTGGCGCGCGACCAGCGCGATCGGTGCGCTGCTGGGCTTCCAGCATTGGGAACCGCACCCGCAGCTGTGGCTTTCCGCCGCGCTGCTGCTGGGCTTCATCTTCTTCCGCCGGCTCGGCGACCTGCGGTGGATCGGCGTCACAGCGCTGATCACCGGCATCGCGTACGCGGCCGTGTCGTCGTCGAACTCGCCGCTGGTGATGGCGTTCTCCCGGCCCTGGTGGGACGACCCGTACCGGTTCATCTCGATGGCCATCGTGCCGCTGTCGTTCATCGCGGGCCACGGCCTGGCGTCGCTGCAGCAGTGGCTCGGAGAGCACCTGCCGCCGCGGGTGCCGGCGGTGATCCTGGCGGTGCTGGTGCTGGTCGGCTTCGCGGGTGCCACGAGGGGCCTGTACGCGGTGTCCAACGGCGACCGCCTCGCCCCCGGCTACCGCTCCGCCAACCCGCACGACCAGACCATCACGCCCGGCGAGGAAGCCGCGATGGTCCAGCTCGGCCACCTCGCGGCCCCCGGCGAATGGGCCATGAACGACCGCCTCGACGGCACGGTCTGGACGTATGCCCTCACGGGCGTCCGCACCGTCGCCGCGCACGACGACGGCACCGCACCCCCCACGGACGCCCTGTACCTGGCCTGGCAGTTCCGCGACTACGAGACGGACCCGGTGGTGCGCGACGCGGTCAAGCGGCTGAACATCCACTGGGTGATCCTGGGCCGGCCGATGGCGCCGCCCAGCCCCCCGTACGCCTCGCCGGGGCTGGTAGGGCTGGACGGGTTGCCGTTCTTGCAGCAGGTGTACCGGAACTCGGACGCCGTGATTTACCGGCTGAAGAGCTGAGGCGGCGGGTTTTTCAAACGGCTGAGGTCCGGACCGCGAACCTCTGGCGCGTCAGGCAGCGGCGACCGTGCGGCGATTCGTGGCCCAGGCGGCGCCCGCCGCGAAGCCCGCCGTGAGCAGGTCCGCGACGGTGAACATCACGCGGGACGCCACGGCGAACGCGGTGGCCTGGCCGACGGTGAGGCCACTGGCCGTGAGCACGGCGACCTGGGCTACTTCGCGCACGCCGATGCCGCTGGGCAGGATGAAGGCGAAGGTGCCCACGGTCATCGCGACGGCCATGGCGCCGACGCAGAGCACGAGCCCGTTGAAGCCCGGGGCGCCGACGGAGTTGGCGAGCAGCCACAGGTGCACGCCCTGCAGGACCCAGGCCAGCGTCGACGCGCCGAAGGTCTTGAGCACGACACCCCAGGTCAAAGGGCGTTCCAGCGGCGGGCGGCGAAGCAGGCGAAGCACGAGCGAGGTGCCCCAGGTCAGCACGCGCGGGTGCAGCAGCGCGAGGCCGACCGGGATCAGCACGAACAGCCACATCGCACGCGGGCTGTGGCTGAACACGGCCGGCGCGGCGAGCAGCGACACGACGAGCGCCGAGACCACGCCGACGCCGAGCTGGATCAGCGAGCCGGTGAAAATCCGGGCGCGCGCGAGGCCGGCTTTGCGGCCGAGCTCCATCTGCAGCAGGTACGCCCACACCGAACCCGGCACGTACTTGCCGAGCGAGCCGACCAGGCAGATCTGCGCGCCGCGGATGTAGCCGATGGGTTTGCCGAGGTCATCGACCAGCACCTGCCAGCCCCAGGTCGACACCATGATCGCCAGCACGAGCGCGACGAGGCTCAGCACTGAGGACTGCCAGGCCACATCGGACAGCGTGCGCCAGAACTCGGTCCAGTTGTCGGTGAGCGCCTTGGCCGCGAAGGCCACCACGAGCACGATCGCGAGCCAGCGCACCGCGTCGAGGATCTTGGCCTTGGTGGACTTCCCCGTCTTCGGCTTCGAAGGAGCCGGGGAGTCCTCCTCAGGCGTTCGAACGGTCGTCACTGACCAGTCTCCTCACAACGCAACACAGACTCGTCACCGCGAGTCAGGCCTGCACCGTGACCAGGCGGCTGAACTCGGCAAGCAGATCGTAACCGTCCCAGACGCCCGCGAACGTCAACGCCGACCCGAACGGCACCACCCGATCGACGCCGCGCCCGGCGAGCTCCGTCACGAATTCCACCAGCTCGTCGCGGGTAAACCCGAACTGCGCCACGGTCTGGTCCTTGCGCAGAACCAGCGGCACAAGTTCACCCAACGAGGCGAGGTGCGCGTTGGCGAAAGTGCCCGCGCCGAGCCACTCGCGCGGCATCACGGTCACGTCGGTGAGCTCGAGTGTGGCCAGGGAATTTCCGTCGAAAGAGACCGCCGACACGAGCCCGTCGACCGCCGCGCCGTAGGCCGACACGCGCTTCTGCACGGCCATCGCCGGCTCGGTCACGTGCTGCTTGGCCTCGAGCACCGACGCGAGCAGCGCCCGGAATTCTTCGCCCGCCGCGCGCGCACCGTCGGCGTCGCCGACCCAGAACACCGCCCGCGGCGACGAGCACGCGGCCTGGTCGAACCAGTACGAGTCGTTGTAGAAGCCCTCGGCCGCTGCTCGCCGCTGCTGCGGCGTGGCCTCCTGCCAGCCGCGCACCGACGCGACGGCGAACGACGAGCGGTCCGGGAACGTGAGGTCACGCGCGTGTGGCGCCAGCGGGTACTTGCGCAGCGCGGCGACGGAACCGTCGCCGCCCCAGATCACGCGCAGGTCGGCGGCCAGCGACAGGGCGCCGCTGATCTCGTCGCTGCGGTCGTAGGTGACCATGCGCTGGGTCGCGCGGATGGTCGCCGCGGTCTCCGGCGACACGTCGTCCAGCGCCGCGTTCAACGCCTCCAGCACGGCCTCCGCCGCCCCCGCCGAACGCGACGACACGCGCACGACGTTCGGGTTGCCCGCCAGCGCCGAGAGGGCCCACGAGTACACGAAGATCGTGTCGACGTTGGCCGGCGGCACGTGGAACACAAGACCGCGCGGGAAGCGCAGCGCGTCGCCGGAGGTTTCCAAAGTGGACAGTGCCTTCGCGAGCTCTCCCTTGCGCAGAAAGAAACCCAGCGAGGCCAGCTCCGGGTAACGCCGCGCGAGGGCGGGCGCGAGGAGCTTGCGCGCGAACTTCGTGACGAACTCGACCACGCGCGGGTCGCCGACGGTCAACCGGCCACCGGGCGGTTCGGCGCGCACCTCGGCCAGCAGCGAACCAACCTCAACCGGCTCCGCAACGGGGAACCGCTGCTCCAGAGACGTCATCTCCGCCTTCCTCCCCTCCACCGCCCTCAACGGAGTGGCTCCGCCACGCTGCTGTTTTCCGCCGAGAACGTGTCCGAACAACCCCGCGCCTCGGCCTTCGGCAGCCGCCCCAGCACGGAGAAGTGCTTGCCGGGCCAGTCACCGTCGTCGATGCCGTTGTACACACCGAGGTCCTCGGTCAGCAGCACATGTCCCGGGTACGAGCGTGGCAGCGTCGAGACGACCTCGATCACGCCTGGCTTGCCCACCGGCTGCTCGCGCCACGTCTCCGGGTCCCGGATCACGACGTCGGCGAAATCCGGGCAGTACAGGGAGTTCCCCGACGGTCCTTCGAGGAACACGGTGCCGATCTGCTCGATCATCCCGTAGTAGTTGTGGATCCGCGTGAGGCCGGTGTCCTCTTTGAACCGACGGCGGAACTCGGTGTTGTCCACGGCGCGGTCGATCAGCTTCTTCCAGCCACCGGAGTGGATCAGGATGCCGTTGGAGAGATCAAGCCCGTGGTCGCGCGCCACCTCGTACAGGTAGAGCCACACCATGAACGTGAACCCGAAGATCAGGAACGGCTTGTCCCCGTACTCGGCGAGGAACTTCTTCACGGCCTCGACGTCGGGCTGGTCGTTCTCGTCGAGCACGTACGTGTGCTTGCGGCCGAAGTTGGCCATGCCCAGCACGCCGGCGCCGCGCGCGGAGAACGAGCGGCGGTTCTTGATGATGCCGATGGTGTCGACCATCAGCATCGGGAGCCGCTCGCCGCCGAGGACTTCCTGCAGCGTCGCGCCGAGCTGCTTGGTCTGCGCGCCCGCCGCGTCCTTGTCCAGGTAGATGCGCGACGCGCCGGCGCCGGTGGTGCCCGAAGACGTGAGCGTCTTGAACACCTCGGCGTCGGGAATCGACTTGAGGTCGTGCGTCTTGAACATGCGCACCGGCAGCCACGGCAGGTCCGCGATCGTGGCGAACGGCGCGTTCGGCGCGATTCCGAGCGACGTCAGGATCCGGTCGTAGCCTTCGGAGCTCGCGCGGTGGTGCGCGGTCAGCTCCGCGAGCTCGGGAAGCAGCTGCGCCTCCCGCTCGGCCTGCGAGCGCGTGAACACACTCATACCCGTCCTTCCAACGACCGGTAGTCGATCTTCCCGCTGGCCAGCAGCGGCACCGTGTCGATCGGCCGCACGTCGAACCCGCTGGTGTGCAGGTGCAGCCGCTCCGACAACGCGCGCGACGCGTCCTTGCAGATCGCCTTGGCGCCGTCGCCCTCGGGCAGCTCGGCCCACAGCACGACCTTGTCGCCCGCAGGCACGGCCGCCACCACGTCGATGCCCACCGCGGCCTGGCGCACGGCGTGCTCCAGGTCATCGAGGCTCACGCGGTTGCCGAACACCTTGCCGATGCGCTTGAGCCGCCCGGTGATGAACAGGTACCCCTCTTCGTCGAGGTACCCGAGGTCACCGGTGGCGAGCAGCCCGCCGCATTCGTCGCCCGCGGCCAGGGCGGCCTCGTCGTCGGCGTAGCCCATCATCACGTTGGGTCCCCGGTAGACGACCTCGCCGACGATCTTGGGGTGCTTGGTCTCGATCCCGTCGTCGCGGCGGACGGAGAACACACCGCCGGGCAGCGCGGGGCCGGCGGAGCCGATCTTGTCGGCGAGGCGCTCGGCGGGCACGGTGGTCATGCGCGGTGAGGCCTCGGTCTGGCCGTACATCACGTACATCCGGCCGCCGACCGCGCGCATCTTGTCGTTGAACTCCACCACGAGCTCGTCGCGCAGCTTGCCGCCCGCCTGCGTGAGCGTGCGCAGCGTCGGGTACTTCGCGGGGTCGAACTTGAGGCGCCGCAGCATTTCGTAGTGGTACGGCACGCCCGACAGCGACGTGATGCCGTACTCGTTCACCGCGTCCCAGAATCCGCGGCCGAGCACGCCGGACGCTTCGATCACCACGGTCGCACCACGCACGAGGTGCGAATTCAGCACCGAAAGGCCGTAGCTGTAGTGCAGCGGCAGGCAGGTGGGGGCGATCTCGTCGGCGTCGACGTGCAGCACCTCGGCGATGGCCTCGGCGTTGGCGAGCAAACCGTTGCGCGACAGGCGCACGAGCTTGGGGTTGCCGGTGGAGCCACTGGTCGGCAGCAGCACGGCGAGGTCAGGGTGCGGCTTCACGCCGTCGGCCGACTCGCGCAGCCAGTTTTCACCGGACGCCGTGTAGCCCTCGGGCGCCGGGGCGTCCGGCGCGGCCAGCACGGCGGCGGGCCGGAACCGCGTGATCAGGCCCGCGAGCACGTCGGCGTCGAGCGCCGGGTCGATCAGCGCCACCGCGCGGTGGGCCTCGACGGCGCCGAGGTACCGCAGCACGCTCGCCAGGTCGACGGACATCCGCGCGAACAGCACACCCGCCGGCAGCTCACCGAGCGCGGCCGCGACGCGCGCGACCTCCGCGTCCAGCTCGTCGCCCGCCAGCGTGCGGCCCCCGGCCGCGTCGACCAGCCGGGCACCCGCACCCCACAGCGTCACAGCACCAAGCCTCCGTCGATCCCCAGCACCTGTCCGGTGATGAACGCGGCGTCGTCGCTCACCAGGAACCGGATCGCCTTCGCCACGTCCTCGGCGGTCCCGAGCCGGCCCAGCGGTGTCTTCGCGACGTTGTCCGCCTTCGCGTCCTCGGACAGCGCCGAGGTGAGGTCCGTCTCGATCACGCCGGGCGCCACCGCGTTCACGCGGATACCCGAGCGGCCAAGCTCCTTCGCGGCCGAGCGCGCGATGTTGGCCACCGCCGCCTTCGACGCCGCGTACACGGTCTGACCTGCGCTTCCGTACTGGCCCACCACGGAGGCGAGCACCACGATCGCACCGGTTTTCTTGCGCATCATCGCCCGCGCCGCGGCCTGCACGGTGTGCAGCGTGCCGGCGACGTTGGTGGCCAGCGTGGTGTCGACGAGCTCCTCGCGGATCATGCCGAGGAGCGCGTCCTCCATGATCCCGGCGTTGGCGACCACGACGTCGAGCCTGCCGTGCTCCTTCGCAACCCCGCGGACGACCGTCGACACGGCCTTGGCGTCGGTGACGTCGAGCGCGAGACCGGCGGCGGCACCCGCGGCTTCCGCGGCTTCCTTCGCGCGGCCCTCGTCGCGGCTGGTCAGGACCACCGTCGCGCCGGCCTCGACCAGGGCGCGCGCGGTGGCCAAGCCGATCCCGCGCGTACCGCCGGTCACCAGCGCGACGCGTCCGGTGAGATCAGTCATTCTTCGACTTCAGCTCGGTCACCATGTCCACGGCGGCCTTGAAGCTCGACATGTCGATGACCTGGTCGGTGTCGAACTCGACGTCGAACTCGTCCTCGATGGCCGCGACCAGCGCCATGTGGCCGACCGAGTCCCACGCCTCGATGTCGCGGTACTTCAGGTTCTCGACGTCCACATCTCCGTCGAGGTCAAGCGCCTCGACGAAGACCTCGCGCAGCTTGGGGGCGACACTCATTTCACAGCTCCTAGTGCTCGTCACGCGGGCGGGCGTCCCACGCCTTGACCAAGGTAGAGAGGTCGCCGGGCAGGCGGTCGGCCAGCCCATCCTCCGGGAGGCCCTCCTTGCCCTTCAGCCACGGACCCAGTGCCTCGATCGTGGCCTCGTCCAGACCTCGGCGGGACAGGCCCACGACGTTCACGCCGGTGACGCGCGCCGGGTTGCCCACGGCGATCGTGAACGCGCCCACCTCGCGCCGCACGGCCGAGGCCATGCCGACCATCGCGCCGGGGCCGACCACCACCTTCTGGTGCAGGATCGCGCCCATGCCGAGGTTGGCGCCGTCCCAGATGTGGCAGTGGCCGCCGGTGAGCACGTTGGACGCGATGGTGACGCCGGAGCCGACCAGGCAGTCGTGGGCGATGTGGGAGCCGCGCAGGTAGTAACCGTCGCTGCCGAGCGTGGTGGTGCGCCAGGTGCCCTGGTGGACGGTCGCGTACTCGCGGATGCGGTTGCGGCTGCCGATCACCACGCCGTGGCCGTCGGCGTCCGCGTCGCCGGTCGGGGCGGTGTCCCACGCAGCGGGGTGTTCACGGCCACGGTCCTCGCCCGGCGTGCCGATGGTCACGTGCGGGCCGATCCAGTTGCCGTCGCCGATCCTGGTCGGGCCGACGATCACCGTGTACGGTCCGATCACGTTGTCGTCGCCGAGCTCGACGCCTTCGCCGATGATCGCGGTGGGGTGGATTCGGTTGGCCACGCTGGTGATCCGTTCCGTTTCGTTTTACCGCTGTCGGGTCCGAGCGGCCTGGGGTCTGGGGCAGGCGGCGGCGCCCGGTAACGTGTGGCCCGCGTTCACGCAAGGCGCGGCCGGGCGCAGAACCGGCGGCTCGCCGGCCTCGCGGCCTGAGCGCACTGCACTGTACCGGACGCATCGAAATCGCCTGCCGAGAGAGACTGCCGATGATCCCCATTACCGTGGTCGACGTCCGTGACGCGGAAGACCTCGTCGTCGAGGTGCTGCGATCCGGCGCCATCGCACAGGGGCCGATGGTCAAGCGCTTCGAGGACGCCTTCGCGCACGTCGCGGGCACGAAGCACGCCATCGCCGTGAACAACGGCACCACCGCGTTGGTCGCCTCGCTGCAGGCGCTGGACCTGGCACCGGGTGACGAGGTGATCACCACGCCGTTCACGTTCGTCGCGACGTTGAACGCCATCCTCGAGGCCGGCGCCACCGTCCGGTTCGCCGACATCCGGCGCGACGACTTCGCGATCGACCCCGACGCCGTGGGCGCCGCCGTCACCGACCGCACCAAGGTCCTGATGCCGGTGCACTTGTACGGCCAGACGGCGGACATGGGCAAGCTCGCCCCGCTCGCCGCCGAGCACGGGCTGCAGGTCATCGAGGACTCGGCGCAGGCGGTCGGCGCGTCGTTCGAGGGCCGCGCCGCCGGCTCGTACGGCATCGGCTGCTTCTCGCTGTACGCGACCAAGAACGTGACGACCGCCGAGGGCGGCGTGATCACCACCGACGACGACGTACTGGCCGACAAGCTGCGCGTACTGCGCAACCAGGGCATGCGCGCCCGCTACCAGTACGAGATGGCCGGCCACAACTACCGCATGACGGACCTGCACGCGGCCGTCGGCATCCCGCAGCTGGAGAAGCTCGACCAGCTCACCGCGGCCCGCCAGGCCAACGCGAAGCGGCTGTCGGAGGGGCTGGCGGGCACGCCGGGCCTCGACATCCCGCAGGTGCTGCCGGGCCGGGAGCACGTGTGGCACCAGTACACCGTGCTCGTGGGTCCGCACGCGATGCTCTCGCGCGACGAGCTGGCCGCCTCGCTCACCGAGCGCGGCATCGGCAACGGGATCTACTACCCCAAGATCGTGTTCGACTACGACTGCTACCGCGGCCACCCGCTGATCCCGGGCGCCGATGTGAACGACTTCCCGGTGGCCACGGCCGTCGCGGCGCAGGCGCTTTCGCTGCCGGTACACCCGCACCTGACCGACGCACAGCTCGACAAGATCATCGAAACGGTTCGCGAGGTGCTCGGCGCATGACCCACCGCATCGCCCTGATCGGCACGGGCAACATGGGCTCGCTGCACGCGCGCGTGCTGACGGCCAACGAGCGCGTGGACCTCGTCCGCGTGATCGACCCGCGCGAGGAAGCCGGCCGCGCTGTCGCCGAGCGCTACGAGACGCAGTGGACGCCGGAGCTCGGCTCACTGTCCGATGTGGACGCCGTGGTGCTCGCGTCGGCCACCGAGGTGCACTACGACCTGGCGCAGGAGATCCTGGGCCAGGGCAAGCCGATGCTCGTCGAGAAGCCGGTGTGCAACAGCTTCGAGAAGTCGCAGGAGATCGTGGCGCTCTCGGAGCAGAAGGACGTGCCGCTGATGTGCGGCCTGCTCGAGCGCTACAACCCCGCCGTGATGACGGCGCGGGCGCTGGTCAACGAGCCGGTGCACTTCATGGCACGGCGCCACGGCCCGTACGCGCCGCGCATCAAGACCGGCGTCGCGTGGGACCTGCTGGTGCACGACGTCGACCTGGCGATCCAGTTCTTCGGTGGCGCCACGCCGGCCCGCGTCACCTCGGGTGCCGGCTACTTCCACCCGAACTCGGTCGAGGGCGCTGAGGACACCATCGAGACGGTGCTGTCGTTCCCGACCGGCCTGGCCACGGTGTCGGCTTCGCGGCTGGGGCAGAAGAAGGTGCGTTCGCTGGTCGTGTCCGAACTGGACCGGCTGATCGAGATCGACCTGCTGCGCCGCGACGTGACGATCTACCGCCACGTGTCGCACGACTCCGTGACGCCCGACGGCCTCGGCTACCGGCAGCAGACCGTGATCGAGATCCCGGAGCTGGTCACCGCGCGCGAGCCGCTGGCCACTCAGCTGGACCGGTTCCTGGACCTGCTCGAGGGCAAGATCGACGCCGCCGTGGAGCGCGACCTGATCCTGCCGTCGCACCACGTGGTGGCGCAGGTGCTCACGCAGGCCGCCGCTTAGGTTTTCGGCGAGGCGGAGTCATTTGGTGAGGCGGGTGCCGTCCTTGCCGTACGCGACCAACGGGGTCAGTACGGCGGGGTCGGGCACTTCGCGCTGGTCGAACCAGAACACGACCACGCGGGGGTCCACGCTCCACGACGCCGTCCGCGCCTGCACCGGCTTGCCGTGCACGGTGCTGACGATCTTCACGGCGGGTCCGGAGAAGTAGCCGTACACAGGCACCCAGGTGCCGCCGGCTGCCATGCCGCCCGCGGTGGCATGGAAGCCGAACGACCGGTCGGCGCCGCGGATCTCGTTGCTGGCGTAGAGCGACAGGTGACCGGTTTTGGTCTGGACCGCGACCATGATGCCGAAGTGGACGTCGGGCAGGGCCGCGTTGTCGTCGATCTTGGTCGCGTAGAAGACGAGCTCGCCGCCGGCGGCGGTCTTGATGCCGGTGTGGATGACATCGCCGTAGGGCTGGGTCACCGACTCCGGCAGCTGGTCGATCGCCGACGTCGGCGGTGGCGAGGTGGTCGGCACGGCGCCGTCCGACGCGACCGGGCCACTGGTCGCCGGGGCCGGCGGCGCGGCGGCAGGCACCTGCGTCGGCTCCGCCGGCGTACGCAGAGCGACGGCGCCGAACACGATCCCGACGACGGCGGCCACCGCGGCGGCCGCTCCCGCGCCCGTGGCGATCCTGCGCCGTCGACGGATGCGCCGGCCCTCGGTGATGATCCGGCCCAGGTCGGGCGCGGCGAACGGCTGGTCGGGCTCTTCGCGCAACGCGGAGCGCAGCTTGTCGAGGTCGGTCACCGCCCGCTCCCTCCGATCAGCACGTCTTCCGGCCCGGCATCCACCCGCAGCTTCGCGAGCGCCCGCGAGTTCGTGCTCTTGACGGTACCCACCGACACGCCCAATTCATCGGCGACCGCCTGTTCCGGCAGGTCGAAGAAGTGCCTGAGCACCACCACGGCCCGTTCGCGGCCCGTCAGCCGCGCCAGCGCGGACGTCAGCCACTCGCGCTGCGTCACGGCCTGCGCGACGTCCTGGCTCGTCGGCCGCTCGGGCACTTCCTCGGAGGCGTACTCGCGCAACGGGCGCCGCCAGCCGTCGATCACGTGGTTGACCAGCACCGTCCGGGCGTACGCGTAGGCGTCCTTGCGGCGCACGCGCGACCAGGCGGCGTAGGTGCGGGTGAAGGCGGTCTGGGCAGCGTCCTCGGCCTGGTGGCGGTCGCCGGTCAGCAGGTACGCCGCGTGCGTGAGCCGGTTCGACGAGGCCTGCACGAAATCGACGAACTCGTCGTCACTGCGCGCCACCCGCGTACCCCCGATCTCCACCTCTACGGGACGGCTGGGCGCAGCGGAGGTTGTCCCGACGTCGGCTCGCCCGGATTCACGCTACAGACGCGACGGCCGCGGGGCGATGAGCTTGTCGAGGTCGAGCACGATGGGATGACCCGAGACGCCGAGCTTCACCTTGCCGGAATACTCGCCGGCGGTTTCGTAGCGACCGTCGAGGAGACGATAGGTGATCATGCTGACCGGTGCTTCGACGTCGATGATCCAGTACTGCCTCATCCCGGCAGCGGCGTACTCGGAATGCTTGGTGATCTGGTCTGTGCGCTTCGTGCCCTCGGACAGGACCTCGACGACCAAAAGAACATCCTCGGCCTGCACCCGCTGAGGGTTCGTTTCGAGAATTTCCCAGGGAACGACCACCACATCGGGCACCCGGACCGTCAGCGGCCGATGTTCCAGCAACATCTCGCCTCGTGCGAACGCACCGTGCCCGCCGAACTGTTCATCGATGAGATGAGCGGCTCGATAAGCCACCCGCTGGCGCCAGAACGGTGGCGGTGGCGTTGTCAGCAACGCCCCCTCGACCACCTCGATGTGCCACTCCGAAGTCTCCGGCAGGGCTTCCCAGTATTCGAGTGTGACCAGCTCGCGAGGCAGGTCGGCGTACTCATTCGCGGAAATCGCCCGCCGGGGAACCCCAGCCGGAGGCATCGTCCGACAGGCCGCGGCGGCGGGCGTTCTCCGCGCGCACCCGTTCCACTTCGGACTGGATGTACTCCTCGTCGTAGCGCTGGAACACGCGCGCGGGGTTGCCGGCGACCAGGGTGCGCGGCGGGACGTCCTTGGCCACCACCGAGTTGGGCTGCACGGTGGCGAAGTCGCCGATCGTCACGCCGGCCATGATGACGACCAGGCCGCCGATGAAGCAGCCCTTGCCGATCTTCACGGGTTTGCGTTCGATGAGGTCGCTGCCGGAGTGGTTCTGCAGCGTCATGTTCGCGAGCCAGCTCGAGTGCGTGAAGATGAGCGTGTTGAGGCCGATGCTGGTGTGCTCGCCGATCTCCAGGCCGCCGCTCGCGTCGAGCGCCGCGCCTTCGCCGATCCAGCAGTGCTCGCCCATGGTCAGGTTCTCCGGGCTGATGATCTTCACGCGCTCGCGCACGCGGCACGTCGAAGGCAGCCCGTAGAACGCCGCCCGCTCGGCGTCGTTCAGATACTGCGAAACGAGGTCGTTCAGGATCATCGGCCGCAGGCGGTTGCTGCGGTCGTCATCGAAGAACATCGTCGTCCGCCACCATCTTCGTGAACACGCGCAGGTGTTCCTCGGCCACCACGTCGAGGCCGAAATTGGCCCGGACCATGGCGCTTTCCCGCTGTGCGATCCGCTCCCTCAGCGAGGGGTCGTCGAGCAGCGACAGCACGGTCGTCTCCACGGCCTCGGCGTCGTCCGGGCGCACCAGCAGGATGTTCTCGCCGTTGCGCAGCTCGATGCCGGGGTAGTTGTCCTCCGTGACCGACGCGATGGTGGCCGTGCCGGACAGCATCGCCTCCAGCGACGCGGTGCCGCAGCCGCCGTTGAGGTCGTGGGTCACGATGTCGGCCGCGGCGAAGTACGCCGGCACGTCTTCCTTCGGCACCGCGCCCGTCACGACCAGGGCTTCGGCCACGCCGAGCTCTTCGGCGCGCTTGAGGAACGCGTCGTGGTACACGCGCCCGACGATCACCACGCGCACGCCCGGGTGCCGGTCGAGGATCGCGGGCAGCGACTCGATCAGCGGCAGCCGGTTGCGCAGCGGGATCACGTGGCCGAGCGAGACGATCAGCGGCGCGTCGCCCAGCTCCAGCTCCGCGCGCACGTCCTTGGTCACCGGCTTTTCGAAGTGCCCCGTGTCCACGGCGATCGGGAAGTACTCGGAGTTCGCGTCGCTCGTGCCGTACCGCTCGACGCAGTAGTCCACGCCGAGCTTGTCGAGGAGGACGTAGCGCGGCCGGATGTAGGAAAGCACCGGCTTGACCAGCACCGCGTCGAGCATCCGGAACACGCGCGAGTACAGCTTGTTCTCGCTGATCAGGAGCGTGTGAATGGTCAGCAGCACGGGCAGCTTGTGGCGCCGCGCGTAGAACCCGGCCAGCCACGACAGATCGAAGAACTGGCCGTGCAGGTGCACCGCGTCGGGCCTGAACTCGTCCAGCAGCTTCCACAGCCGCCGCCAGTTGCCCGGCTTGAGCGACGCGAAGCTCATGTCGAAGTCGATCGACAGGCCGAGCTGCGGCATCTTCACCGCCGGCAGCCGCACGACGCGGTAGCCGTCGCGCTGTTCGTCGGCCGGCGCGTCGCCGTAGGCCGCCGTGATCGCCAGGACCTCGTGGCCGGCCGCCGCGTACTCACCCGCGAGCGACGCCGACATGTGGGCGCTGCCGCCCACCCGGGGCGGGAAGAAGTTGTTCACCACCGCGATGCGCATGGCGCGTCCTTGAGCCGGGCCCGCGGTGGCATTCACTCGGAATCCTGCACGAGAGCCCGCATGCCCTCTTCAACCGAGATGGTCGGCTCCCAGCCGAGCATCTCCCGCGCCCGCGTGATGTCCGCGGCCCGGCGCGACACGAGCACGTCACGCTCGTTGAACTGCGGCTGCACGTCGACCCCCACGGCCTCGATGAGGATCTTCGCCAGCGTGGCGATGGACGTGTCGACGCCGGTGCCGATGTTGATCGGCAGGTTCGACTGCTCCGACTCCAGCGCGGCGACGACCGAACGGGCCAGGTCCGACACGTGCACGAAGTCCATCGACTGGTCGCCGCGGCCGTCGATGATCGGCGGCCGGCCGGCGCGCAGGCGCTGGATGAAGTGGTTGATCACCGACGTGTAGTAGGCCTCGATCTTCTGGCCCGGCCCGTACACGTTGAAGAAGCGCAGCGCGTTCCACGACAGGCCCTTGGTGCGCTCGTAGAAGCCCAGCAGGTCCTCGCCGGCACGCTTGGAGATGCAGTACGGCGTGAGCGGGCGCAGCTCGTCGTCCTCGTGCATCGGGAGACGCTTGGGCTCGCCGTACACCGACGCCGTGGACGCGAACACCAGGCGCTCGACACCCTCGTCGGCGGCCGCGGCGAAAACGTTGTGGTTGCCGGTCATGTTGATGTCGATCGACTCGTGCGGGTCGGCGATCGACTTGTTGATCGAGACCGTGGCGAAGTGGATCACGTGCGAGCAGCCGCGGATGGCCTCGCGCACCGCACCGCCGTAGCGCACGTCCTTCTCGACCAGCTCGACCTTGCCGGTGGCCACGAATTCGTTCACGCGAGCACGGTCGCCGCGGGTCATGTTGTCGAAGATGCGGACGGTGTAGCCACCATCGAGCAGCAGCGGGATGACGTGGGCGGCGATGAACCCACCACCGCCGGTGAAGAACACCTTCTTCTCGGACATGGTCGCTGCTTCTCCTCGGTCGACGATCTTGTTCTTCAGCTGAGCGCGTGGACTGCTTCGCGCACCGTGGTCACCACGCGGTCCACTTCGGCTTCGGTCAGCTCCGCGTGCATCGGGATCGCCAGCTGCCGGCGGAACGCGTCGGCCGAGATGGGCAGCGGCTGCTGCTCGCCGTACACCGGCTGCAGGTGCGAAGCGTACGTCCCGAAGTTGCACTGCACGCCCTGTTCACGGATGCGCAGCGCCAGCGTGTCGCGGCTGAGGCCGGACGCGACGGTGAGGAGGTAGGCCTGCCACGGGTGCTCGCGGTCGGGCAGCTCGACGGGCGCGGTGAGCTGTTCGACGTCGGCGAAGGCCTCGTGGTAGCGCTTCGCCACGGAACGGCGAGCGGCGAGCAGGTCGGGCAGCCGGTCGAGCTGCACGCCCATGATCGCGGCCTGGATGTCCGACAGGCGGAAGTTCCAGCCCAGCTCGTGGAACTCCGGGATCGGCAGCGTGCCCGAGCCCTCGCGGCTGATGGCGGGCTCGATGCCGTAGGTGTGCACCTTGCGCGCGTGGGCGATGAGGTCTTCGCGGTTCGACACGAGCGCGCCGCCCTCACCCGCGGTGATGCCCTTGCGGCCGTGGAAGGAGAACGCCGCGAGGTCGGCGAGGCTGCCGGCCGGGCGCGTCTTGTACGTGGCGCCGGCCGAGCAGGCGGCGTCCTCGAACAGCCACAGGCCATGTTTGTCGGCAATGGCGCGGTACTCGTCGAAGTCACCCGGTAGACCCGCGACATCGACGGCGAGGATCCCGACCGTGCGCGGCGTGATCAGGGCTTCGATCGCGGCCGGGTCGGCGCTGAAGATGTCGGGCCGGATGTCGGCGAACACGGGCTTCGCGCCGGCCTGCAGCACGGCGTGGCCGGTGGCGGGGAAGGTGTAGTCGCCGACGATGACCTCATCGCCCGGCTTCACGCCCAGCACCTTGAGGCCGAGGAACAGCGCGGCGCCGCAGCTGCTCGTGGTCAGGGCGTGCGCGGTGCCCGTGGCCTGCGCGAACCGCTCCTCGAAGCGGCGGCACGCGGGTCCGGCGCCGGCGAGCCAGCCCGAGCGGAACACCTCGGCGACGGCCGCCAGTTCCTCCTCGCCGACCGTCGGCCGTCCGAGCAGCACCTGGCCCTCGGCCGGTTGTCCAGACATCCCCACTCCAGTTTGTTCCTCGAACAACGTTGCGCTAGCTCGCCCCGAAGTGTATATACGCGCTCCGCCGAGCCGGGCGTGGGGACGAAACGTGCCGGTAACGGGCGGGCGGTGCGCCTAGTCTTGCCGCATGCGGATCGGGGTTCTGGGGGCGGTCACGGCGTGGGGCGCGGCGGGGGAGCCGGTCGTCGTCGGGGGTCCCCGGGTGCGGGCGCTGCTGGCGCAGCTCGCGCTGGAGGCGGGCCGGTTCGTGCCGGCGGAGCGGCTGATCGACGGCTTGTACGGCGAGGAACCGCCGGACGGCGCGGCCAATGCGCTGCAGTCACAGGTGTCACGGCTGCGCAGCGCGTTGAAAGCTGTGGCGCCGGTGGAGTTCACGGGCGCGGGCTACCGGCTCGTCGTGGAGCCCGACGAGGTCGACGTGCACCGGTTCGAGCGGCTGGCGGGCGACGGGCGGCGCGAGCTCGCGGCCGCCGACGCCACGCGTGCCAGCGACCTGCTCGGTGAAGCTTTGGCGTTGTGGCGAGGACCGGCGTTCGCCGACGTGACCGAAGCGCCCTTCGCGGCGACGCAGGCGACCCGTCTCGAGGAGCTGCGCTCGGACGCGGCGAGCGACCGCATCGACGCCGAGATCACGCTGGGCCGTGCGGCGGAGGTGCTCGACGAGCTGCGGGCGGCAGTCGTCGCCGCACCCCTGCGCGAACGGTCGCGCACCCAGCTCGTGCGCGCGCTGCACGCGGCGGGCCGCTCGGCCGAGGCGCTGGCGGCGTTCGAGGACGCGCGCCGCACGCTGGCCGACGAGCTCGGCGCCGACCCCGGGCCCGAGCTGGCCGAGGCGCATCTGGCCGCGTTGCGCAGTGAGCCGGCGGCCGCGTCGTCGCCGTTGCCCGCGCAGCTGACCAGCTTCGTCGGCCGAGACGGCGAGCTGCGGCAAGTCGGTGAGATGCTGCGGCACGCGCGGCTGGTGACGTTGCTGGGTCCCGGCGGCACCGGGAAGACCCGGCTGGCCGTGGAAGTCGCGACGGCTCATACCGGGTCTGCGGCATTCGTGGAGCTGGCGCCGCACGTCGCCGACGATGTCGGGCAGGCCGTGCTGAGCGCGCTGGGCCTGCGCGAAGGCGCGTCGCCGTTGCGGGGTTCGGGTGTGCAGGACCCCGTCGAACGGCTGGTGTCGGCGTTGCGCGACCAATCGACGTTGCTGGTGCTGGACAACTGCGAGCACGTGGTCGACGCGGCCGCGCAGCTGCTCGCGCGCCTGCTTCCCGCGTGTCCCGGCCTGCGCGTGCTCGCGACGAGCCGGGAGCCGCTCGGCATCACCGGTGAGCAGCTGGCGCCGGTGCCGCGGCTCGCGGTGCCGCCGCCGGGCACGCCCGCGGCCGCGGCGCTGGGGTTCTCGGCCGTTTGGCTGTTCGCGGACCGCGCCGCCGCGAGCGACCCGGCGTTCCGCGTGGACGAGGACACGATCGGCGACGTCCAGCACATCTGCGCCGCGCTCGACGGACTGCCGCTCGCGCTGGAGCTCGCGGCGGCGCGCGTGCGGACGCTGCCCGTCGGCGAGATCGCCGCCCGGCTGGACAACCGCTTCCACCTGCTCGCGCGTGGCAGCCGCACGGCGGAGGCGCGGCACCGTTCGCTGCGCGGCGTCGTCGAATGGAGCTGGGAGCTGCTGGACGACGACGAACGCCGGCTCGCGCGGCGGCTCACCGTGTTTTCCGGCGGGGCGACGCTGGGTCTTGCCGAGCAGGTGTGCGAGGTGCCGGACACCGTCGACCTGTTGCCGGGCCTGGCGGACAAATCGCTGGTCGAGACCACGGGCGAGCGCTACCGCATGTTGGAGACGATCCGCGCGTTCTGCGCGGAGAAGCTTTCGGGCGCGGGTGAAACGGCGCGGTTCGAGGCGGCGCACGCTTCGGCTTTCCTGCAGCTGGCCGAAAAAGCCGACCCGTTGCTGCGCACCGCCGACCAGCTGCGCTGGCTCGACCGGCTCGACGCGGAGTACGACAACCTCGTCGCCGCGCTGCGCTGGTCGACGGACGCGGACCTGCCCACGGCGTTGCGGCTGACGGCCGCGCTGGCCACATACTGGTGGATGCGCGGCCGACGCTACGAGGGCGCGATGCTGTCGCTGGAAGTCGTGAAACGCTGTGGTCCGGTCGCTCCCGAGGGGTACGAGGAGCAGTTCCTGATGTGCGTGCTCAACGCGATGTCCGGCGCCCCGGGCCACGACGCGACGCTGCCGTACCAGTCCACAGTGGAGCATTACGCGCGAGACATGTCCTGGGCGCCAAGGCATCCGACGTTGAGCCTGCTGCTGGGCGTGGTGATCGGCCCGCCCGCCGACGAGGAGACGCTCTTCACCCGCAGCAGCATCATGGCCGGCGGCGACCCGTGGAGCAGCGCGCTCGTCCCCATGGGCACGGGTCTGCGCGCGATGCTCACCGGCGACCTCGACGAGGCCGAGACGAAGCTGCGCGAGGGCGAGTCCCGCTACCGGGCCCTCGGCGAACGCTGGGGCCTGTCGATGTCGCTCGACCACCTGTCGCAACTGCTCACCTGGCGCGGCCGCTGGGACGAGGCCATGGCCGCCATGACCGAGTCCATGGACCTCATGCAGCAACTCGGCGCGGCCGACGACTACGCCGACCTGCTCTGCCGCCGCGCCGACAGCCGCACCCTCCGCGGCGACGTCGCGGGCGCACGCGAGGACTACTCGAAGGTGATCGCGCTGGCGCGCCGCTCCGGAATGCCGGAGACGCGCGCTTCGGGTTACGTCGGCTTGGCGGCTCTGGCACGCCGGGACGGCGACTTGGCGGGGGCTCGTTCACTGGCGGAGCGCGCGTTGGCGGAGTGCACCAGCGGCTCCTTCTCGGTCGCCGCGGTCCGCGGAGCGGCGACGATCGCGCTGGGCTGGGTTGCCGTCGCGGCGGGCCACGCCTCGGAAGCCCGCGCGCTCATGCGCGAAGCCGTGGAGGCGGCGCACCGGTGGCAGGACAGCACCGTGCTGGCCTCAGCCCTGGAGTGCGTCGCGGGCGCCGCTCTGCTGGAGGGCCACGCGGAGGAGGCCGCCATGCTCCTCGGCGCCGCCGTCGCCGCGCGCGGCACGGACGTCGCGGGCCAACCGGACGTCGCCGAGGTGGCCGACCGCGCCCGCGCTCAGCTTGGTCCGGGTTACGACCGGTACTACGCCGGCGGACGGGAGCTGACGGTGCAGAAGGCATTGACGGCGGCGGGGATCGCTCCGTAACTCACGCTCGGGATACGCCCACGCGAGTTCGCACCGGAGAACTTGATCGACTTCAGAAGCTCTGTGCGTCAACCCTTCTCGGTCCGCGCACGCCCAATCTGGCTTTGCGGGATGCGTGAAGAATTCGAAATCTTCGACCCCCGTTACCAGACCGCGCCTCCGTCGGACACCTTCGAGCCGGCAGGTCACCGGGTGCGCGTTGAGTGGGCGACCACGGACATGGTCGGCGATTCGAGGACCCACACCCCGCTGACCTGCACTGTCAGCCATCGTGCGTCGTTCGTGCGTGGGTCGTCAGCGGGGCCCGGCAGCGTGAGGGCCCGGAGCGAACCACGGAGGCCCACCATGACCATCACCGCAGCGTCCACCAGTCCGGGCAGAACGCTGACGCCGGCGCGCAAAGCCGCCATCATCGGCGTCTGCGTGCTCGTGCAGATCCTCACGGCCGTCGACATGACGGTGCTCCACCTGGCGATCCCGGCGTTGTCCGAGTCGCTGCGGCCGACCACCACGCAGGCGCTCTGGATCGCCGACGGGTACGGGTTCGCGCTGGCCGGGCTGCTCATCACGGCGGGCAACATCGGCGACCGCATCGGGCGCAAGAAGCTGTTGCTCGTCGGGGCGGCGGTGTTCGGGCTGGTCTCGGTGGCCACGGCGTACGCGCCGAGTGCCGAGCTGCTCATCGTGCTGCGAATCCTGCTCGGGGCCAGCGCGGCAACGCTCATGCCGTCGACGCTGTCGATCCTGCGCAACACTTTCACCGGCAAGGAGCGCACCGCGGCGATCGGCGTGTCGAGCGGGCTGACGATCCTCGGGTTCGGCCTCGGCCCGCTCATCGGCGGCGCGCTGCTGTCCCACTTCTGGTGGGGTTCGGTGTTCCTGATCAATGTGCCCGTGGTCGTCGTGCTGATCGCCGTCGGCATCTTCGTGCTGCCGGAGTCGCGCAACCCTGCGCCCGGGCGGCTGGACGGAGTCAGTGTCGCGCTGTCGCTCGTGGGCATCCTCGGGATGGTCTACACCATTAAGGAGATCGCGTACGAGGGTCTGAACCACTGGGACGTCTACGCGGCGGCGATCCTCGGCGTCGGCAGCCTGCTCGCGTTCGTGCTGCGCCAACCGCGCCTGGCCGAGCCACTGATGGACCTGCGGCTGTTCCGCAACCGCGCCTTCTCGGCGACGGTCGTGACCACCG
The DNA here is from genome assembly GCF_040689465.1 of Amycolatopsis sp. NPDC051373. NCBI lineage: Bacteria > Bacillati > Actinomycetota > Actinomycetes > Pseudonocardiales > Pseudonocardiaceae > Amycolatopsis > Amycolatopsis sp. NPDC051373. The sequence continues at coordinate 110,012 of NZ_JBFBAE010000001.1, forward strand.
TGCTCGCGATGTTCGCGCAACTGGCCGTGAACGTGATCTCCACGCAGTACTTCCAGCTCGTCAACGGGTGGTCGCCGCTGAAGTCGGGGCTGGCGGGCCTGCCGGGCATGGGCGGCGCGCTGATCGGCGGCACCCTCGGCGCCGTGCTGATCAAGTCGCTCGGCCGCGCCGGCACGGTCACGCTCGGCTGCCTGTCCTCGGCGATCGGGTTCGCCCTCTACAGCCGAACGGACGTCGGCACCGCGTATGGGTACCTCGTGGTGACGATGGTGGTCTTCGGCATCGGTCTCGCGCTGATCCTCACCGTCGCGACGGACACCGTGCTCGGCGTCGTCCCGAAGCACCGCGCGGGCGCCGCGTCGGCCATCTCCGAGACGGCCACGGAGCTCGGCGGCGCGCTGGGCATCGCGGTGCTCGGCAGCGTGCTCGGCTCGCTCTACCGCCACGGCCTGCCCGCGGACGTCCCGGAGCCGGCTCGGGAGACGCTGGCCGGCGCCGCGCAGGTGTCCGCGCAGCTCCCGGCCGGTCCCGGGGCGCAGCTGCTGCACACCGGGCAGCACGCGTTCATCGGCGGCCTGCAGGTGACGATGCTCGGCGCCGCGGGCCTGATGGTGCTGGTAGCGGGCGTGGCGTGGGTCGCGCTGCGCGGGGTGCCGAAGGTGCTGGAAGACCCGGCCGAGTGAGCGCGCTCCGGTCCGAGGTGGGCGGAGGTCCACTTCGGACCGGGGTTCGCCAATGGGTCACCTGATGCGTGAAGAACCGCATTTCAGACCACTTGGGCTACTCACACGACCGCGAGGTCGCGTAGCCTGTCTGTCCGTGCGTAACGTGGTGGTGATCGGTGGCGGAATCGTCGGCCTGGCCGTGGCCTGGGAGCTGTCGCAGCGGGGGCAGGACGTCACGGTGCTCGAGAAGGAGAGCCGCTGGGCGGCACACCAGACGGGGCACAACTCCAACGTGGTCCACGCCGGCCTCTACTACAAACCGGGCTCGTTCAAGGCGCGGATGTCCGTGGCCGGTAATCGGTCCATTGTGGACTTCGCGCGGCAGTACGGCGTGCCCGTGGAGGTGTGCGGGAAGCTCGTGGTGGCCACGAGCGAGTCGGAGCTGCCGGCCCTGAACACCCTCGCCGAGCGCGCCGAGGCCAACGGCGTGCCGGCCAAGAAGGTCACCGCCGCCGAGGCGCGCGAGTACGAACCCGAGGTGGCGTGCGTCGGCGCGCTGCGCGTGGAATCGACGGGCATCATCGACTTCCCGGCCGTCTGCGCCGCGCTCGTGCGACTGCTCGACGAGGCCGACGCCGACCTGCGGCTCGACACCGAGGTCGTCGGCATCCGCCCCGGCGCCCACGGTGGCGTGGAGGTCGCCACCGGCACGGAGGTCATCCACGCCGACGCGCTCGTGAACTGCGCCGGCCTGCAGTCCGACCGCGTGGCCGAGCTGGCCGGCGTGACACCGAGCGCGCGCATCGTGCCCTTCCGCGGCGAGTACTACGAGCTCAAGCCCGAGCGCCGCCACCTCGTGCGCGGCCTGATCTACCCCGTGCCCGACCCGACGCTGCCGTTCCTCGGCGTGCACCTCACCCGCATGCTCGACGGCAGCGTGCACGCCGGCCCCAACGCCGTGCTCGCGCTGCGCCGCGAGGGCTACCGCTGGGCCGACGTGTCCGTGAAAGACCTCGCCGACGTCGCCCGCTTCCCCGGCGCGTGGCGGCTCGCACGCAAGTACGCGTTCCCGACCGGGCTGGAAGAGGTGCTGCGCTCGTTCTCGAAGAAGCGCTTCGCCGCCAGCCTTGCCCGGCTCGTGCCCGCCGTGACGGAGGACGACATCGTCCGTCACGGCTCCGGTGTGCGGGCCCAGGCACTGCGCCCGGACGGCTCACTCGTGGACGACTTCCTCATCGAGACCGCCCGCGACCAGGTCCACGTGCTCAACGCTCCGAGCCCCGCGGCGACGAGCGCGCTGGAGATCGCGAAGCACATCGCCGACCAGGTAGCGGCGTAACCAGCGCAAACGCGTACGCGGAAAGTTTTTGAAATTTCCGTGAACCGTCCGGCCCTCTCGTTCCGTGTGTTGGCCGCACGCGGAAGATCACGCTGGAGGTCCCGGAAGCCATGAACCACAACGCCTCGCACTTCGGTGAGCCGGCCACGACGTTCCTGAAGCCGAACAGCGGCCAGGAGCCGGCGAACCTGGGCCGGGTGGTTCAGGCGGTTGCTCGCCCCGGTGCACCCCGGCCGCTGCGGGTCGACGTGGCCGGCGGTGGCCCGGTCGGGCTGATCTTCGCGTGCACGCTGCGTTCGATGCTGGGCGACAAGGTCAAGATCCGCGTGTTCGACCGCCGCTGGATGCGGCGCGACGGCCGGATCGCCTGGCAGGGCACGGCGGAGGGCAACAACCGGCGCGAGCAGGTCGTCACGCTGCAGAGCAACGTCTGGGGCCAGCTGCCGATGCTCGTGCGGCGCCGCCTGTTCACCGCCGGCAACTACTCGGAGATGTGGCCGCTCGGCCCCGACTCCCCCACGCACCGCGGGCGCCCGCGCAACATCAAGGTCCGCTGGATCGAAGACTGCCTGCTGGAGATGGCGCAGGACTTCTACGGCATCGAGCTCATCCCCGAGCCGTACGCGCAGCCGAAGTCCTGGGACGGCCTCGACGTGCTCGCCATCTGCGACGGCGCCCGATCGAAGACGCGGGAGGACCTCAAGGAGGCGTTCGGCTCGTCGAGCCGCGACCTGTACTCCGTGGGCGGCACGCCGCTCGACGAGACCGTGCTCGGCATCCGCATCAAGGGCAAGGTGCCCGACGAGCACACCGTGCCGCTCACCGTGTGCCAGAACCGCTTCCTGTTCAACTCCCTCGGCGGCGGCTTCATCAACATGCGCCTCACCGCCGAGGAGGCCTCGGAAGTCCTGGCCTACGGCGAAAACGGCCCGGTTCCGTGCATCGGCAAGTTCGGCTGCACCATGCGCCCGGACAGCGACAAGTTCGTGTGCGACCGCCACCGCTCGGTGTTCAAGCCCTCGGTGGACAAGCTGTCGTTCCTGTGGCCGCGCATCGCCGACGGCGTCAAGTTCTTCGGTGCCACGATGGCCGACATCGTGGGCATCACGTCGTTCAAGCTGGGCATGCAGCAGAACCCGAAGTTCACCGCGCAGCTCGCGCCGTCCACGTACGCGTTCCTGCTCGGCGACGCCGCCAACTCACTGCACTTCTGGCCGGGCCGCGGCCTCAACACCGGCGTGAAGAGTGTGCAGTCGCTCGCCGCGAACCTCGCGTCTCGCTGGGCCGGGCGGGCGTTCCGCGCCGCCGACTTCGCGCCGCACGAGGGCCTGATGCAGCAGCTGCAGTACCGCGAGAAGTCGCGCGCCTGGACGACGATGCTGATTCCCGACGAGAACGGCCTGCCGCGCGGCATCGAGGACCGCATCCGCGCCGGCCTCACCAGCAAGGAAGACCGCCAGGCGCTGGCCGACACGCTGTACAAGCGGCTCCTCGCCGTGAAGTCCCGGCTCGAAGGCCGCATGGGCACGCTGGCCGACGACGCTTGGTACCGCTCGCGCATCAACTCGCTCGACGTGAAGACACTGGGCGTGATGGTCGAGTCCGGTGCCTGGATCACCCGCGAGATCGGCGGCGACGAGGTGGCGGTGAACATCGAGGTGGCACCCGCCGACACCAGCGCCTCGGAGCCGACGCGCCGCGCCCCGTCGCCCCAGCGGCCGGCCCGCCCCGCGTCGCGCAACATCCCGGCGGCGCGCAACATCCCGGCGGCGCGCACCGCCCCGGCCGGGCCGCGCCGTCCCGCCGGCGTGTCCTGACGCGACAGTCCACTCAGGACTTTCAGGCCGGGAGGTTCCCCGAAACCAGGGGAACTCCCGCCTTGACGGCGTCGCACGCCTTCGAGGGGTCGTCGAGATAACCGGACACGATCTGGATGGACGACTTCGGCGTGACGGCGAGGCCGGCGCCGCAGTTGACGCCGCCGGAGTCGTTGAAGTTGGCGAAGATCGACCAGTGGTGACCGTTGGCGTCGATGGTCGAGACCGGCGGCACGTCCATGCCGGGCCACTGCGTCATCGGCAGGTCGGGACCGAGCCAGACCTCGAAGGCCTTCTGGCCGCGGTCGCCGTCGGTGTCGTCCCACAGGCAGAACACCGCGTTGGGCACGACGCTCGAGTTCTGCTTCTCGCCCTGCGGCGCCACGTGCAGCGACGCGGCCTGCTCGGGCTTCAGCAGCGTGCACGGGTCCAGGCCCACGAGCGGCCCACTCGGCGGCGCCGCACTGCTCGGCGCCGTCGGCATGATCTGCGGCGCGGGCTGCCCACCCGGCAGGTGCGCGGCGACCTGCGGCACCGCCTGCTTCGCCGCGTCGCACGCCTTGGTCTCGTCCGGGTTGGACACACTCACGAACGCGTAGGACTTCGGGCCGAGCGTGGTGTAGAGGTCGCAGCTGCCGGGGATGAACGAGCCGTAGCGGGTCCACTGGAACCCGCCATCGGAGAAGGGCGGCGCCTTGACGACGGCGCCCTGCAGGTAGTCGTCGAGCGACTGGTCCACCGACCAGCCGACGGTGAGGATGGTCAGCGCCGCGCTGTCGTCCTTGCTGTTCCACAGGCACATCGCGGGCGTGCGCAGCTTCTCGCTCGCCGCCTGCCCCTTGCCGGGCGCGCGATAGCCGAGCGCGTCGGCCTGCTGCTGGTCGACCAGCGAACACGCGTCCACGACCTGCTGCACGGGCCCCTGCCCCGGCACCGGCGCCGCGACGCCCCCGACGCGCACCGTGCACCCGGCCACCACCACGGCCACCCCGGCCAAGGCCACGGCCGCGCGCACTCCCCTGAACCCCATCGGCGTCTCCTCCTCGCGCCCGAACCCTAGCGGGCGCACCGGGCTCGCACCGGCTATCCGCGGAAACGACGACGGCCGGGACCCCGCAGGGCCCCGGCTGCGCAAAACCGCCGATCAGCGCTTCTTCTCGGCTCATGGTGCGCGACGCGGTTGCGCACCGGGAGCTGCAGTCCCCACGTGCTGCCCGGACCGCCGAACCCGGCCCGTCGAGCCGGGCTTTCCGGCTCGACGCGCGATCCCAGGCGCTGCGTGAACTTCGAGGCGGGCAAGATCGCAGTGGCGTGCCGATGAGCTCGGGCGGCGGCGATGAGTGGTCCGTTCGCCGCCCCGGCCGGGCGCACCGGGCTCGCACCGGCTATCCACGGAAACGACGACGGCCGGAACCCCGCAGGGCCCCGGCCGCCCAAAACCGCCGATCAGCGCTTCTTCTTCGGCTCCAGCACCTCGCGCCCGCCGACGAAGGGGCGCAGGGCCTCCGGGACGCGCACCGAGCCGTCGGCCTGCTGGTGGTTCTCCATGATCGCGACGATCCAGCGCGTGGTGGCCAGCGTGCCGTTGAGGGTGGCGGCGATCTGGGGCTTGCCGTTGGGGTCGCGGTAGCGCACGGACAGGCGGCGGGCCTGGAAGGTGGTGCAGTTGGACGTGGACGTCAGCTCGCGGTAGGTCTCCTGCGTGGGCACCCAGGCCTCGCAGTCGAACTTGCGGTGGGCGGACGTGCCAAGGTCGCCGGTCGCCGTGTCGATGACGCGGTAGGGCACCTCGATCTTGGCGAGCATCTGCTCTTCCCAGCCGAGCAGGCGCTGGTGTTCGGCCTCGGCCTCGGCGGGCGTCGTGTAGACGAACATCTCGACCTTGTCGAACTGGTGCACGCGGATGATGCCGCGGGTGTCCTTGCCGTACGAGCCGGCCTCGCGGCGGTAGCACGAGGACCAGCCGGCGTAGCGGCGCGCGCCGTCGCCGAGTTCGAGGATCTCGTCGGCGTGGAAGCCGGCGAGGGGGACCTCGGAGGTGCCGACGAGGTACAGGTCGTCGTCGGCCAGCCGGTAGATCTCCGACGCGTGGGCGCCGAGGAAACCGGTACCGGCCATGATCTCCGGGCGCACGAGCGAGGGCGTGATCATCGGCGTGAAGCCGTTTTCCAGCGCCTGCGCGATGGCCATGTTGAGCAGCCCGAGCTGCAGCTGCGCGCCGACGCCGCTCAGGAAGTAGAACCGCGAGCCCGACACCTTCGCGCCGCGCTCCATGTCGACGGCGCCGAGGCCCTCCATGAGGTCCAGGTGGTCACGCGGCTCGAAGTCGAACTTCGTCGGCTCGCCGACGGTCTTGAGCACGGTGAAGTCGTCTTCGCCGCCGACGGGCGCGTCGGGGTGCACCAGGTTGGGCACGGTGCGGAAGAGCGTGTCGAACTCCTCCGACGCCTCCGTCTGCTCGACCTCGGCGGCCTTGACCTGGGCGGACAGCTCCTTGGCGCGCGTGAGCAACGAAGCCTTCTCTTCGGGAGCGGCCTTCGGGACGAGCTTGCTCACGGACTTCTGCTCGGCCCGCAGCTTGTCGGCGTTGGCGATCGCGGAGCGGCGGCGGGAGTCGAAGCCGAGCAGCTTGTCGACCACTCCTTCGTCCTCACCACGGGCACGCTGCGACGCGCGCACGGCTTCCGGGTCTTCGCGCAGAGTCCTGGGGTCAATCACGGAAGAAAGGGTAGTCGCAGGCCAGCAGGTCCCTCGAAGCGGTTTGGGGATTGCGCGGCCTGCCGGCCGTCCACGGACAAACTGTGCGGCCCTCGTCCGAGGACGGAGCAGTCTGATCGTTGTCGCCCGTTTCCGGCGCTGCCCATACTCCGATGAGGCCGAGACGGATGGAGAACGACATGACCGACGAGCTGCTCGCCCGGCACCGAGCGGTGTTGCCGTCCTGGATGGCGCTGTTCTACGACGAGCCGATCGAGATCGTCCACGCGCAGGACCGGCGCGTCACCGACTCCAGCGGCCGCACCTACCTCGACTTCTTCGCCGGCGTGCTCACCAACTCGATGGGCTACGACGTCGCCGAGATCAGCGACGCCGTGCGCAAGCAGCTCGACACCGGCGTGCTGCACACCTCCACGCTGTACCTGATCCGTTCGCAGGTGGAGCTCGCCGAGCGGATCGCCGCGCTGTCGGGCATCCCGGACGCGAAGGTCTTCTTCACCAACTCCGGCAGCGAAGCCAACGACACCGCGCTGATGCTCGCCACGCAGTACCGCGGCAGCAACCAGGTCCTGGCGATGCGCAACTCGTACCACGGCCGTTCCTTCGGCACGATCGCCATCACGGGCAACCGCGGGTGGTCCGCTTCATCGCTTTCGCCGGTGAAGGTCAACTACGTGCACGGCGGGTACCGCTACCGCAGCCCGTTCCGCGACCTGTCCGATGCGGCCTACATCGACGCCTGCGTGGCCGACCTCGTCGACATCCTCGAAACCGCCACCTCCGGCGACGTCGCCTGCCTGGTCGCCGAGCCGATCCAGGGCGTCGGCGGCTTCTCGCTCCCGCCGGACGGCCTGTTCAAGGCCATGAAGGAGGTCCTCGACGCGTACGGGATCCTGTTCGTCTCCGACGAGGTCCAGACCGGCTGGGGCCGCACGGGCTCGCACTTCTGGGGCATCCAGTCCCACGACGTCGTGCCCGACCTCATGACCTTCGCGAAGGGCCTCGGCAACGGCTTGGCCATCGGTGGCGTCGTCGGCCGCGGCGACATCGTGGACGCCATCAACGCCCAGTCCATCTCCACCTTCGGCGGCAACCCTGTCGCCATGGCCGGCGCGACCGCGGTGCTGGACTACATCAAGGACCACGACCTGCAGGCCAATTGCGCCGCTCGGGGTTCGCAGCTCTTGTCCGGCCTGCGCGCCGCCGAGAATCCCTTGATCGGCGAGGTCCGTGGCAAGGGCCTGATGGTCGGCATCGAACTCGTCCAGCCGGGCACCACGACGCCGCATCCGGCGGCCGCCAAGCAGATGCTGGAGGAAACCCGCGCCCGCGGCCTCCTCATCGGCAAGGGCGGGCTGCACAACAACGTCCTCCGCCTGGGTCCGCCGATGACCCTGACGGAAGCCGAGGCGCAAGAAGGCCTGGCCATCCTGGTGGACGCGCTGGCGGCCACCCACGCCGCACTTTCCTGACACAAGGGCTGTGGACAAGCGGGCAGGCTGTGGACAACCTGCCCGCTTTCCCGATGCTCACACCCGAACCCGTCGTCCCTCGCCGGTAGCGTGAAAAACGGGGGCTGCTCAGATCCCGGCTCGGCCGCGCACGAACCGAGCCACCTGCTCCGCCAGCTCCTCACCCGCGTCTTCCTGCAGAAAATGCCCCGCCCCCGCGATCACCGGATGCGTCCGACCAACAGCCCCCGGCATTGTCCGCTGCAGGATCGGCCCCATCGCCCCCGTGATGGGGTCGCCGTCGGAGAACGCGACCAGGAAGGGCAAGTCCAGCGCCGTCAACGTCTTCCAGGCCGCCCGGTTCGCGTCCGAAGCCGGGTTGTCCGGCCGATACGGCACCAAACCCGGCATGGCCCGCGGCCCGGCCTTGTACATCTCGTTCGGGAACGGCGCGTCGTACGCCGCGCGGACCGAATCCGACAACACAGACCGGCACCCCGACTGGATGAACCGCGCGATGTCCAGCACCTGCGCGTTCTCCACCGCCGACCGGAACTGGTGCCACACCTCAGGCATGTCCTGATCACCCGTCGGCAGCCCGGTGTTCGCCGCGACAACCCCGGCGAACCGCGAAGGGTTCTCCGCCACCAGCCGCAGCCCGATCAGCCCGCCCCAGTCCTGGCCGACCAGGGTCACGTCACGCAAGTCGAGCGCGTCGAAGGCGAACCCGCGCATCCACGACACGTGCCGCGCATACGTGTGGTCCACGATGTCGCCCGGTTTGTCCGAGCGGCCGAACCCGACGAGGTCCGGCGCGATCGCACGCAGGCCCGCGGAAGCGAGAACCGGCAGCATCTTGCGGTACAGATACGACCAGCTGGGCTCGCCGTGCAGGAGCAGCACGGGCGGTCCATCGGCCGGGCCGGCCTCGACGTACCCGACTCTGATCAGGCCACCGTCGGGATCGGCGAGCTCCGCGTACTGCGGCTCGTAGGGGAACTCGGGCAGGTCCGCGAACCGGTCTTCCGGCGTCCTGAGCAGTCGCACGGTTCCACGCTAGTGGGAACCGGACCGCAAAGCAGTACTCAGGAAATACCGACCGCCACCACGAAGCCCAGAGCGAGGTGCGCGGCGGCGACGACGATGCTCGCCGGCGCGAACTTCTCGCTCTCGATCGTGGAGCCGACGTCGATGCGGGTGGCCCACTCTAGCAGCCGCACGGCGATCACCTGGACAACGATGCCGAGCAGGCCGTAGACCAGCGACGTGATCAGGCCCTCGGTGAGGTCGCTCGCCGAATTGAAGATCGCCACGACCACGATGAACGCCATCGACAGCAGCCCGGACGCGGTCACGATCACCGCGTTCGGCAGGCCGCGGTGCACGAGCTGCGAGAGCTTGCCCGGGGTCGTCCAGTCGATCGCGTAGAACCCGGCGAACATCAGCAGCAGGCCGACCACGCCGTACAAGAGGATCGCCCCGATCCCCCGCAGGAGGTCGGAGCCGAACGTGTCGGACAGCGCAAGGGTCGAGGTCACAGGGGTCTCCCAGAACGATCAGAGCGAACCGTGCAGATCAGGCGGGGAGGTTGTATCACGACTCGGGGATGCGGTGCGGGACGAACGCCGCACCGTCGTCGGTGACCAGCCCGCTCGTCTCGCGGATCCCCAGCCCCGCGGACGAGTCCCCGACGATCCACGCGCCGAGCGCCGGCCGGTAGCCGTCGAACTCGGGCAACGGGTCGAACGCCTGGTAGACGTAGCCCTCGGCGCCGTAGACGCCGTCGGTCTGCGTCTCGTAGCCAGTGGCGACGATCTGCACGTTGGCGCCCTCACGACCCAGCTTCGGCTTGCGCACGTACTCCGTGAGCAGGCCCGGGTCGTCGGTGAACGCGGGCAGCAGGTTCGGGTGCCCGGGGTAGTTCTCCCACAGCACGGCCAGCAGCGCCTTGTTCGAGAGCAGCATCTTCCACAGCGGCTCGACCCACAGCGTGCGCGGCATCGTCTCCACGGCGAAGCGGCCGAACTCCTCGTCGACCACCCACTCCCACGGATAGAGCTTCACGACCGTGGACATCTGGGATTCTTCGAGGTCCACGAACCGCTTGAGCACCGGGTCCCAGCCGATCTCCTCGATCGAGAGCCCCACGGTGTCGAGCCCGGCCTCCGCGGCCGTCTCCTGCAGATACGCGGTGGTCACGTGGTCTTCGCCGGAAGGATCGGCCGAGGACCAGGTGAAGTGCAGCTCGTTCGACGGCAGCTTGTCGCCGATCTCGCGCCAGCGCTCGACGAGCTTCTCGTGGATGGAGTTCCACTGGTCGTCGTTCTCGAAGACGGTCGTCTTCCAGTACCACTGCAGCACCGACGCCTCGAGCAGCGTGGTGGGTGTGTCCGCGTTGTACTCCAGCAGCTTGGCCGGCGACTTGCCGTCGTAGCGCAGGTCGAAGCGGCCGTAGACGTGCGGGTCCTGCCGCTTCCACGATTCGGCGATGTGCGGCCACACCCACTCCGGGATGCCGAACCGCCGGTAGCCCTCGGTGGTCACGACGTTGTCCACGGCCTCGAGGCACATCGAGTGCAGCAGCTCGACGTCGGCTTCGAGCGAGAGGACCTCGTCCATGTCGAAGACGTAGTGCACCGACTCGTCCCAGTACGGGCGGGCCTTGCCGGCGCCGTCGCGCGCCGGCGTGCCGTAGGCGAGACCCTGCTCCTCCACGATCCGCTGCCAGTCGCGCCGCGGCTCGCTCCGGTCCCGGTACACCTACGAGCCCCCGCTCTTGCCGGTGCCGCCCGTGCCGCCGGACGTGCCCGTCTTGCCGCTGATGCCGAAGCCACCGCGTTGCACCGATTTGCCCGACTTCGTCGAGACGTTCGTGTTCCCCGAAGGCGCGGTGAACGTGCCACCGGACACGCGCTGGCCGATCGTGCCGGTGCCGCCGTAGTTGTAGCGGTACTGCTGGAAGCCACCGCCGACGATCGGGATGAACCAGAAGCCGCCGCTTTGGTAGCCGCCGTGCGAGGTGGCGTAGCTCTCGTCGCAGAACTGGTCGTTCTGGATCACGCCGCTGGCGTCCGTGCAGACGGCGGTCTCGTTGGTCGGCTTGGCGACCGTGTAGAACGTCGCGACCAGGCCGGCCAGGCCGACGGTCACACCGCTGCCGATGAGGATCTTGCGCTTGGTCGCGGCCTTCTGGTCGGCCTTGCGCGCGGCCTCGGCGGCCTCGGCCTCCTGGCGTTCCTGGTCGGCGATCGCCTGCCGGCGGGCGCGCTGCTCGGCGAGCGAGGGCTCCCTCGGCGTCGTGCTCTCGTCCTGGAACCGCATCGATCCGCGCGGAGTCGGCTCCGTTGGCGGCTCTTGGGGTGGCTGGGCCCCGTTGTTGTCGTCCTGCGTCATCTGCGCTCCGTAATCCCCCGGCACCGCGAAGTCTCTTCCCACACTAACGACCCGGGACGCGCACGGCTCGTGCGGCGCGGGCATCATGGGTATCGATGTCTCCCGACGCCGAGCGGTTCCGCTCGCCCCTGCAGACCCTGACCACCCGCGCGGTGATGGCCGGGGTGTTCCTGGGCGCCGTGATCGCGCTGGGGCTGTCCGTCGCGTTCTCGTGGACGGCCTCCTTCGCGGGAGGGGCCGGCGGTGGTGAGGGCAAGCTGTCGGCCGCGGCCCAGGAGGCGTTCCAGTCACCCCCGGGCAGCTGCCTGACCTGGAGCGCACCGGACGCGTCCGACGTGCGCAAGGTCTCCTGCGCCCAGTCGCACCTGTTCGAGGTGACGAGCCTGGCCGACATCGGCGCGCAGTACAACGCCGAGGCGCCCTTCCCGAACCTCGACCAGTGGCAGCAGATCGCGCAGACGAAGTGCAACGGCGATGTCACGCCGTACCTGGGCCACCCGCTCGACCCGTACGGCAAGCTCACCACCAACTTGCTGCGCCCGAGCGCTGACCAGTGGGCCGACGGCGACCGCCAGCTCCGCTGCGGCCTCCAGTGGGCCGGCCCCGGCGGCGGCCTGCAGCCCACCACCGGCCCGGCGAAGACGCAGGACCAGTCGGCCGTGTGGGCGCCCGGCACCTGCCTGGCGCTTGCGGGCAAGGGCGTGGGCGACCCGATCGACTGCAGCCGCCCCCACTCGTACGAGATCATCGCGACGCTCGACCTGGCCACGCAGTTCAAGGACGGCTACCCGGACCAGGACAAGCAGGACAAGTGGCTCGACACCGAGTGCAACAAGGCCGCTGACGACTACACCGGCAAGGCCGACCTCAGCGCCAAGAAACTCGTCCTCGGCTGGGACCTGCGCGAACAGGAAAGCTGGGACGCCGGCTCCACCAAGGTCAACTGCAAGGTCGCCGCCCCCCTCAGCGACAACAGCGGCTTCGTGGCCGTCACCGGCAGCGTCAAGGACAACGCCGGCCAGCCCGACGCAGCGGGCCCACCCTCCGACAACGGCGGCGGCCAGAGCAGCTCCCCGCCCAGCACCACCGGGTCCCGCTGACATGCCGGTGGAGATGACCCGCGCGCGCTTCGAGGAGCTCGTGTCCGAGGCTTTGGACCAGGTCCCGCCCAAGTTCGCCGAGGCGATGGACAACGTGGTCGTCCTGGTCGAGGAGTTCAACGACGAGTCTCCCACCATCCTGGGCCTCTACCACGGCGTCGCCCTCACCCGCCGCACCACGAACTACGGCGGCGTCCTGCCCGACCGCATCTCCATCTACCGCCGCCCCATCCTCTGGATGTGCTCCACGGAGGCCGAGGTCGTCGAACAGGTCCTCATCACCGTCATGCACGAACTGGGCCACCACTTCGGCCTCGACGACGACCGCCTCCACGAACTCGGCTGGGGCTGAGCGCTCGCGTCCCGGCGGCGCCAGATGACGAATCGGCGTCAACACCCGAAGTACTCCATCGAGAGCAGTGCCCACCGGCGGTTTTGGTGCTGAAATAGCACATCACCCGGCCGCCGGGAGGACGTGAATGACCGCGCTCGACACCCCGCCCCTACCGGACGACGACCGGCAAAACCCAGCCGCCGACACGACCGACACCGCCGACACCCCGAACGACTCGGCCCCGGGCGGAAAATCCCGAAGACCCCTGGTCCTGGCCGCGACCGCGGGATTCGCCATCGGAATCCTGATCACCGGCCTCCTCTGGGGCCTCTCCGGCCAACGCGGCGGCGCGAACGTCGACGCGGCAGCCGCCTGCGACGCCTTCAACCGCGCCGGCCACCTCCCTGACACGACGAGCGGCTACGACCCCACCGCCTTCACGCGCCTGGCCGACGACGCCGCCCACCGCATCACCGCGGCCTACGAGCTGGCCCAGGCCGCAGCCGCCTTCGACGGCCAGTACCAACCCCTGGCCCAAAGCCTCGCCGGCGTCAACGGAATGGTCCTGTCCGGCCGCTTCGACAACCAATCCGGACAGGACGACATCATCCGCGTCCAGCAACTCTGCGCCAGGGGCTAGGAACTCAAGCCCGCCGGACCGTCTTCACCGCGAGCTGAAAGCCCGGCAGCTTGTCCCCGGCGCACCCGGTCCCCGGGTCCGGCAGGAACTTCGACGCCGTCTCCTGCGGCAGGTACACGCGCAGGCCCTTCACCGCGGTCGGCTTGCACACCGCCGGGTCGAAGTTCGCGGCCTGCGCGAACTGCACGTCCGCGGCGGCCGACTGGCCCGGCTGCAGCTTGATCGCGTCGCCCTTGGTGCCCTCGCGGAAGGCGGCCGGGCCGACCTGGTGCCCGTCGTCGCCGGTCACGTACGAGACGCCGGGGAAGCCCTGGATCGTGCAGGCCTTGCCGCTGGAGTTCTTGATCAGGATCGGCCGGTACACCGAACCCGCGCCCGCGTCGCCTTGGCCGAGCGACAGCGTGACGTCGCCGGCCTTGCACAGCCCGTTGTTCACCGGCTGGCCGGATGCCGGCGTGCTGTCCGAAGAGGACTCGGACGAGCTGGCCGTGGGCGCCGGTGACGTGTCGGACGTGCTGGCCGAAGTGTCGGAACTTGGCGTGTTGCTCGCGGTCGGCGTGGTTCCGCCACCACAAGCCGACAACAGCAGGGCGCCGGACGCGCCCAGCGCAGCAAGAAAGACCAAGGGAATTCGTGATTTTGTCGTGCTTACCATCTCAGTTGCCTCCCCGTGCTGGGTAACCACCGTTCAGTGGACGTGCGACCTCCGCACCGGGTTGCGCCGGCATCGTGAACTCTTCACCAGACGGAAGGCGATCATGACGGGCTTTTCTCACCAGGCATGGCAACACACGGTGAAACTACAACACGCCATGTCGGTCCACCCGTTCAACGAAGAGCTCGCGACCGGCACTTTGTCGCGCGAGCGGTTCCAGTTCTACCTGGTCCAGGACGCGCGGTACCTCGTCGGCTTCGGCCGCGCGCTGGCCGCCGCGGCGGCCAAGGCGCCGGAGGTCGACGACGTCGCCTTCCTGGCCGGAGCGGCGCGCGACGCCATCGTGATCGAGCGCGAGATGCACGAGAGCTACTTCAAGTGGTTCCGGCTCTCGGAGACCGATCTGGCCGACATCGAGACATCGCCGACGTGCGTCGCGTACTCGTCATTCCTGCTGGCCACGGCCCACACGGGCAGCTACGGCGAGCTCCTCGCGGCGCTGCTGCCGTGCTTCTGGGTGTACGAGAGCGTGGGCGCCGGAATCCTCACGCGGCAGTCGCCGGAAAACGACAATCCGTACCGGCCGTGGATCGACACGTACGCGGGCGACGAGTTCGAAGCGACCGTCCGCAAGGGCCGCGACGCCCTCGACCGCGCCGCCGACGCCGCGGGTGAGGCGACGCGCGAAAAAATGCTCGCCGCTTTCACCCGGGCGTGTGAGTACGAGTGGATGTTCTGGGACAGCGCCTACCGCCAGGAGGGCTGGCCTGTGTTTTCTGCCTAGGCTCCGCCTAGGCGGCGAGATCGCCTCAAGCGATCTCGCGGTGTGGTTGCTTATAGGGCCGTATCGACCCAGGTGAGGCAGGTCCAGGTGCCGTCCGGTTCCGCGAGGAGCTCCACGACGCCGGTGTTGGGGATGAGCGCGCTGCTCGCCAGGTCGGCGGGTACGTTCGACGCCAGGAACTCCGCGCCGAGCCGGATCGCGCCGCCGTGGCTGACCAGCACGACGATGCCGTCCGGGTCGGTCTGCTCGTGCTTCGCCCGCAGGTCGTCAGCGGCGCCGACCATGCGGGCCCGCACCTGGGCGCCCGACTCGCCGCCGGGGATGACGGCGTCGAGGTCGCCTTCCGTCCAGCGCTTGGCCGTCTCGAGGTAGGTCCGGATCGACTCGGCGTCGGTGGCGCCCTCCAGGTCGCCCGCGTCGACCTCCTTCACGCCCTCGATCACCTGCACCTCGAGGCCGAGCACCTCGGCCAGCGGCGCGGCCGTCTGCTGCGCGCGCGTGGCCTGCGACGCGTACACGGCCACGATCGGCTCCGCGGCGAGCCGGTCCGCGAGCGCCTTCGCCTGCTCCTGCCCCAGCTCGGTGAGCGGCGGACCGGGCAGCGCCGTGTCGAGCGCGCCCCGCACGTTGCCGTCGGTCTGGCCGTGGCGGACGAGGAACAGTCTCACGCGCCTTCTCCCTTCAACACGGCGTCGACCCAGGCCTGGGCGTCGACGAAGTCCTGGTTGCCCGCGCCGGCCTCGACGGTGGCGGCGACGTCGTCGGCCCGCGGGTGCGAGCCGAGGAAGCGCAGGTGGCAGCGGCGGCGCAGCGCGGCCATCGCGTCGACGATCCGCGGCTCGGCCACGTGCCCCTCGAAGTCGATGAAAAAGCGGTACTCGCCGAAGTTGTTGCGGGTCGGGCGCGCGTCGAGGCGCGTGAGGTTGATGCCGCGGCTCGCGAGCTCGGCGAGCAGCTCGGCCAGCGTGCCGGTGCGGTTCACGGCCGCCGCGACGATCGACGTGCGGTCGGCGCCCGTGGGCTCGGGTAGCTCGCCGGGGCGGCGGACCAGCAGGAAGCGCGTCTGCGCATCGTGGACGTCGGCGACGCCCGTGGCCAGCTCCTCCAGCGCGTAGTGCTCGATGGCGACCGGCGCGGACACGGCCGCGTCGTAGGTGCCCTCGACCACGCCGACGGCGGCCGACGCCGTGGACGAGGAGGCCACCACGGTCGCACCGGGCAGGTTCGCCTCGAGCCACTCCCGCACCTGGGCGAGGGCGTGCGGGTGGCTCGCGACGGTGCGGATCTCGCCACCACCAGGACGCGTCAGGACGCTGAAGTGGATGGGCAGGATGGTCTCCGCGACGGCGACCAGCGGGGCTCCGTCGCTGAGACCGTCGAGCGTCGTCGGCACGACGCCCTCGACGGAGTTCTCGATCGGCACGCACGCCGCGTCAGCAGCGCCTTCGCGAACGGCAGTGAGCGCCAGCCGGACGGTCTCGTAGGGGCTCAGGTCCTCACCCGGCGCGAGCGCACGGGCGGCCTGTTCGGTGAACGTGCCCTGAGGGCCGAAATACGCGATCCGCAACACGACCGCCAGGCTACTTCGGACGGACGTGGCGGTTTTCACTCGGACAGCCACAACTCAAACCGGTTACGCCACGTGGCTTTTTTTGCCATGCTGGAACCGTGACCGCCGAATCGGGCACACACACCGGGCACGAGGACGTCGACCCGCCGGTTTCGTCCGCGACGCC
The DNA here is from genome assembly GCF_040689465.1 of Amycolatopsis sp. NPDC051373. Taxonomy (NCBI): domain Bacteria; kingdom Bacillati; phylum Actinomycetota; class Actinomycetes; order Pseudonocardiales; family Pseudonocardiaceae; genus Amycolatopsis; species Amycolatopsis sp. NPDC051373. The sequence continues at coordinate 126,644 of NZ_JBFBAE010000001.1, forward strand.
GGAACTGGTGCTGTGTGCCGTCGACGAACCGCTCGCCGCCGCGTGGACCGGCGCCGTCTCCACCCTCAGGACCGAGGTCGAGATGGTTCGGGTGCACCGTGGTTCGGTGCTGGACGTCGTCGCCCAGGCGGTCGTGAGTCCCGCCAACTCCTACGGCTGGATGCGCGGCGGGATCGACGCCGTGTATGCGCGGGCGTTCCCGGACGTCGAGCAGAACGTGCGCAGCGCCATCTTGGCTTCGTACGGCGGAGAACTGCCGCTCGGCGAGTCGGTGATCGTGCCGACGGGCGAGGCCGAGCCGGCGTGGTTGATCAGCGCGCCGACCATGCGCGAGCCCGGCGAGCGGCTGCCCGCCGACACCGTGCACCCGTACCTCGCGGCGCGCGCGGTGTTCCTGCAGTGGCGGCACGGGATGCTCGACGAAGGGCCCGTGCGCGAACTCGTGGAGACCATCGCGATGCCCGGCTTGGGCACCGGCGTCGGCGGCGTCGATCCGGTCACGTGCGCACGCCAGGTGGCCGCCGCGTGGGAGGAAGTTTTCGGCCGCCGCCGTAACCCTCGGTGATCGCGTCAGGCAACGGTTCGGACCGCGTGCAGCACATCACAGCGCGTTCACGCGCGGTAGGCCCTACCGTTGATGGAGCGTTACTCGCAAGGTAGTGCCCAGTACGGAGCCAGCGCAGGCGACGGCCGAGGAGTGTGCGATGCCACGGGTCCGTGAACTCAGTCCCTACGTCGAGCTTCACCGGGAACAGTGGCGGGAGCTGCGCAGCTCGACCCCACTGCCCCTGACCGCCGATGAGCTGGTTCGGCTGCGAGGTCTCGGCGAGCAGATCGACCTCGCCGAGGTGGCCGACGTCTACCTGCCGCTGTCGAGACTGATCAACCTGCAGGTCAAAGCCCGTCAACAGCTGTACGAGGCCACCACGACGTTCCTCGGCGAAGAGTGCGTCAGCACGAAGGTGCCGTACGTGATCGGCGTCGCCGGCAGCGTCGCGGTCGGCAAGTCGACCACGGCCCGCATCCTGCGCACGCTGCTCGCCCGCTGGCCGGACCACCCGCGCGTGGACCTCGTGACCACCGACGGGTTCCTGTACTCCCGCGACGAACTGACCCGCCGCGGCATCATGCACCGCAAGGGCTTCCCGGAAAGCTACGACCGGCGCGCCCTGCTGCGCTTCGTCACCGAGGTGAAGTCCGGCGCCGAACGCGTGTCGGCGCCCGTGTACTCGCACCTCGCGTACGACATCCTGCCCGGCGAGGAACAGGTCGTGGAGCGCCCGGACATCCTCATCATCGAGGGCCTGAACGTCCTGCAACCCGGCCCGCGCCTGACCGTCTCGGACCTGTTCGACTTCTCCATCTACGTCGACGCGCACACCGACGACATCGAACGCTGGTACGTCGAGCGCTTCCTCAAGCTCCGCCACACCGCGTTCTCCGACCCGGCTTCGCACTTCCACCACTTCGCCGGCCTCGACGACGACGAGGCCCGTGAGGAAGCCCGCCACCTCTGGCGCACGATCAACGAACCGAACCTCATGGAGAACATCAAGCCGACGCGCCCACGGGCCACGCTGGTGCTCCGCAAGGACGCCGACCACTCCATCAACCGCGTGCGCCTGCGCAAGCTCTGACCGCTTCCTGGCCGGCCCTGCGGTGGCCTGTCCTCCGGCGCGGCGATGGCTTGTTCGGCGGCTCTGTCGTCAGCTTCGTCGGCGGCCTTGTTGGCGGCTTTGTCACCCACATAGCCCTCGGCTGCCCCGCATCCTCACCCTCCGCCCCCCGACCTCGGCCGATCGGCCAGTTCGGGGGGCGGCTTCGTAACCAGTTGGCCGATACCGGGCGAGCCTCGTGAAAGCGACCCTGAACAGAAGGGAAATTCGCATCTGACCTGGGAAGGAGGCCCCCGGTGTTCTCCATCGTCCTCACCTGGATCGGCGCGGTACTCGGACTGGCCCTCTTCGTCGCCATGGCCGCCAGCACCTTCCTGGTCGACCTGGACGAAGCCATCCGCGAACGCCGCCGCAAGGCCGCCACCGCAGCCGCCACCATCCCCGTAGTCCCCAGCCAAACCCCAACGGCATAACCAACAAAAGCCCCAGCCACACCCGGCCGGGGCTTTCTTTTATGCTTTTCGCTTTCCCCCATCACACAACCGCACCAGTTCCACAAACTCACCAGCGCACCCAGACCCGGCCCTGCACCTCGATCCCCGCCTTCCACGCGGCCTGGACTATTTGTCAAGGTACTCTTTCCCGCCTTGACAAATAGTCCAGGCCGTAGGGACACTAAAAAATCGGGGTGCCAACATGCGCTAATCCAAGCGCAATGATCCGCGCCAGCGGATCGAGCCGTGACAACGGCTATTCAACCGCAGTCAACGCCTCCCGATACCCTTCCAAATCATAATCCAACCGATCCTCATCCTCAGCCTCTTCCAACTGCCCCTCCAGCACAGAGACCAACTCCCCCAAAACCTCTTCCCTCGTCAACCCCTTCTCGATCAACTTCTGGGCCGCCACCCAAACCTCTTCAGGCGAGTCCTCCCAAAGCTGATCCACCACCGACGTCTCCAACGCCAGCCTCAGCCCATCAGCACCATCGAACTCGTCATTCGCCAACGACTCGTGATACTCCGGATGCCCCCCGATGACCAGCATCCGCCGCTGCTCCGGATCCGACGGATCCAGATCCGTCAGCTCCTCATCCCCGATCACCGTGGACAACTCCGGCACGGCAAACCGTCGCCGCTCCACGACCCCCAAAACCTCTTCGGCAGACTCCGTCCCATCCAGATAATCCGAAACCTCATCCTCTTCGGACTCATCTTCGTCGGACAGGTATTCCGCCAAATACTCCTTCACGTCTTCGACAAGAGCAGCCGAAGCAACCTCCGACAACCCGCCCCGAGCCGCGGCCCAAGAAGCCCATGCCAGCACCACCGGCGGCACGAGATCCTCGTCCTCGACCTCGTACTCCCCACCCAGCAACGACTCCAGGAATCGCGCCAGCTTCTCCGGCCCGACGCGCAGCGGATCCGCCGGCTCGGTCCGGCACCCGTGGTCCACCAGCAGCCGCGCCACCGACCGCGCCGCCTCGACGTCGGCGAACGAAACCTTCCCGAGGAACTCCTCCACGATCGCGCCGCGCCGCGCGTCCGGCCACTCCTCGACACCCCGGCCGGCTGACGGCTCCGGCAACGCCCGCAGCCACGCCATCGCCACGGCGTGGAAGCGCGTGTAGTCCTCGCCGACGTCGGGCTCGTCCATGCCGTCGGTCGCGGCGATGCCGTCGAGCAGCAGGCGGTGCGCGTCGGCCGGCGCGACCTTCTCGAGGACCACGAGCTCGCCGTCGTCGGCGATCTGCGTGCGCATCTCGGCCAGAACCTCGTGCGGCTCGTCGATCACCACGAGGTCGCGCACTCGGCCGAGCTCGGTGAAGTCGAGCAGCGCCAGCAGGCCGAGCGTCGCGTCGCCGCGGGAGAATGTGCACAGCAGCGAGGACTCGTCGCCGTAGACGTCGCCGGTCCGCCAGATCTCACCGACCGTCACGCGGCCGACCTCACCGGCCCACTCGGGCTCGGGGATGCCGCGCGAGAGCACCACGGCGAGCGCCTCGGCGGCCGCCGTGCGCTCCTCCTCGGTCTCGGCCAGCACCTTCAGCGCGGCGAGCAGCGCCGCCGCGCCGGGCGTGATCTTGCGCTGCGCGAACGCGATGAGCTCCAAGCCCAGCTGCTCGCCGCCGTCGGGCTCGCCCTCGATCGCGAGGTCCCACCACTGTCCGAGCACCTCGGAGGCGAGGAGCTCGACGTCGAACGGGCCGGGCTCCGCCGCGACGGCGGAGAAGTCCCGGAGGACGTCCTTGAACAGGCCGTTCACGCTGGGCGTGGCGGGCTGGGGGCTCTTCTTGCGGGCGCGGCTCACCGGACTCATGCGGAACATCGTTGCATCGCTGGTGCGGGCGCGGATCCGCGGGACGCGCGGCCGCGGTGGCCCCGGGCGCGGTATCCGCGACCGGCCAGGGAGCCGGCTGCGAAGAGGGACCACCGCGACGACGCGGAAAAGAGCTACGTGCGAGGTGTTTCAGCTGGTCAACGAGTCAGACGCCGGAAGGTTACGCGGTTTCGGCAACGCGATCCGAGCCGCGCGCACTTCCGCGATCAGCCGTGTCTTGCGCCGGTGAACGCTCACCAAGTCGGCCAGGTACCCCGTGAACTCCTCCGCCGTGCCGGCGCGTTTGTGCAGCGTGCGCAGCTTCTTCAGGTGCTTCGCCGCTTCGCGGTAGGCCTGCGGGTCCTTCTGCTCGATGAGCTGCTCGACCTGGCTGCGGTAGACCGGGATCGTCTCGGCCGGGTGCGCAACCTCGCGCGACGCGGCCAGCTCCACGCGCAACGCCAGCGACCCACCGAAGCGCACGCACGCGCGCCACGCCTCGTCGGGCCGATCCTCGGCGACCAGCGCCCGGGCGAGCTCTTCGGCGCCTTCTTCACTGTCGGCCGCGCGTTCCCTCAGCCGCGCGAGGGCCGCGACGCGCTGCACGGACCACACGCCCGCTTCGACAGCCGCCTCGCGCAACGTCGTGTACGTGACGCTGCCCGGCGCCTCGTCGAACTCCTTGCGCCGCAAGGTGACTGTCTCGTCTTCCGGCTCGGGCAGGGTTTGGTGCGGGTTTTGGTGCGTCTTGTGCGGCGTGAGCGCGCGGGCCGCGTGCGCGATGGCCTCGCTGTGCCGCCCGGCCGCCCGCAGCACCCGCACGATCTTCAGGCTCACATCCACGCGCGGCGGCTTGGCCGACAGGATCGCGACCAGCGCGTCCACGTCCCCGCGCACCTCGGCGAGCTCCTCCAGCATGCGCTCCGCGACGTCCCGGCGGTACCCCGTCGGCCCGCCTGTCAGTATTTCGTCCACAGTAGACTTGATCCGCTCAAGTCCCTTTTCCCCCAACGCCTCAGCGAAATCCGCCAGCGCGATCGTCGGCCTTCCGGGCCCGTCGAACTCCACCTCCAGCAGCCACTCGGCCAACTGCTCGGGATCCGGCGGCCGCGCAACACACGCCCGCGCGTACAGCTCGACTGCGAAGTCCAGCTTGTCCCCGAGGTCACCGGACGGATCCCCGGACTGCTCCAGCACCTCACCGATGTCATCCACAGTCCGCCGCGCGAGCGGCGCCAGGTCCGCCGGACTGCCCGCATCGAGCAACCGCCCCAAGGTGTCCAGCACGGCGCCCACCTTGGCCGTGTACTCGACATTGCCGTCCTGCACCGCCGTGTCCAACAGCCGATGCGCCTCCGCAACCTCACCCGATTGAGTGGCGCACCGCAGTTCCAGCGAATGCCGTAACTCAGGGTCACGCCGCACCTGGGCGTACAGCAGGTCCACCAGCGTTTCCACGTCCAACGTACGCAGGTAGGACCGCAGATCCGGGGGAGCACTCACGCGCACCAGTCTGCCGCATGCCGTTCGCCGCGCGTGTGGGCCAACGGCGTGCTCTTTCCGGCCCAACCGCGCACCGGGGGTGACCTGTGGTTCTCGTCGGGCGGGGCTCTGGCGGGCCATCGCTCGGGGGCTCGGTGAGGTGATGTCTCGTGGGTTGGCTGGGCACCATCGCGACCAGTCCCCCGGGTCGATTGAGCACCATCGCGACCGACCCCCGCGTTGGCTGGGCACCATCGCGACCGACCCCCCGGGTCGATTGAGCACCATCGCGACCGACCCCCGCGTTGGCTGGGCGCCATCGCGACCGACCCCCGCGTTGGCTGGGCACCATCGCGACCGACCCCCGCGTTGGCTGAGCACCATCGCGACCGGCCCCCCGGGTTGGTTGAGCGCCATCGCGACCGGTCCCGCCACCCGCCGCGGATCTGACCGACACCATCGCGGCTGGTGTCGCGGCCCGTTCCATGCGCACCGCGGATCGGATCGATTCCATCGCAGCCCGGCACCGCCGCCGCCCGATTTGCGTCACCCCGCACATCAGTTCAGTGCCGTCTCGACCCGATGCCCCAGCCCGCTCCTGCCTCTCACCGCGGGTCGGACCATCGCGGCCGCGACCCGTCCCGTGGTGCCATTCCCACGCCACACTGCAGATCGGATCGCCGCCATCGCGACTCATCCCGTGGCCCCTCTCCCACACCCCCACCACAAGTCGGATCGACGCCGCTTCGATCCGATGTCGCGGCTCGGCCTGCGCCACCACGCGGATCGGTTCGGCTCCGTCCCGGGCCGGCTGTTGCTCTGCCGCGGCCTTGCTCTGCCGCGGCCCGGGCCTGCACCACCCGTGAATCGCTTCGGCGCCGTCCCTTGCCAGCGCTCTTGCCATTGCCGTGGCGTCGGCGCGTGCCCTGTCACCACAGGACAGATGCCACGCTGCGACCCAGGACTATGCCTCGCCTGGCCTCAGCGGGACGCCGCGCCGCTGCGTGCTGCCGTGGCCCTGTGCCGCGGCGCTGAGCGTTGCCGCAGCTCCGCGCTTCGCTCGGGCTCCGGGGATCGCTGCGCCACCGTGCTCCGCCGCGGCTCCGAGCGTTGCCGCGACTCCGTCTCCTGCCCGGTTCCCCGCTCGACCTCGGCCCGCCGCAGCTCCGCGGCTTTCCGCGCCACTGCCGCCCGCCCTAGCGCGAGCCGCCGCGGGTCCTTGAGCTGGCCGGCGAGCCGAATCGCCACCGCCATCACCACGCCGGCGAACACCACGATCGCCACCCCGCCGGCGAGCGCCCCGCCCAAAGTGCGGTGAGCGTGATCAACCGTCATCTGCACCGCGAAGTTGTTCTGCTGCGCGAAGAGTTCCCCCAACCCACGCCCTGCGACCGCCGTCGCCGCGCGCCACGTCGGCATCGCGACCGGCAGCGGCGCCGCGTCGGCGTAGGCGTTCTCGACCGCCGTCAGCGTGCTCCAGTCCTCACCCCGCACAAGCGCTTCGTACCGCTCCCGACCACTCTGCGTGAGCCTGCCCGCCGCGCTCGCGAGCGTCGTCCGGTACCCGCCCACCGCGTCCGTGAAGAGCCGCCGCGTGGTCCCATCGAGCGCCGCCAGCGCGAGAGAATCCGCTCGGTACAAACCTTCCGTCGCCACCAGCAGATCCACCGCCGTGTTCTGCTGATACGCCGTCTCCGCATCCGGCGCCGCCCGGGTGAGCTCTCGCAGGCCGGCGATCGCGTCGTCGATACGCTGCGTAAAACCCGTGTACTCAGCCAGCCGGTCGCCCGCGAGCAGCGCTTTGCCCCGCCGCTCCTGCAACCCCACCACGGTCCGCGTCACGTCGTTCGACGCCCGCGCTGTCTCATCCGCCAGCCCTCGCACGTGATTCGCTTGCTGCACCAGGAAAATCCCGATCACCAACGCCACCAGCACCAGCGCCGCACCGGGCACGAACGCGATCAGGACCACGCGCCTGCGCAGGTACTCCACGGCCTTTCCTTCCGCTTTTCCCCAACCCGGCCAACCACGCTAGGGAAACCGCGGCGCGAGGGTCAACGAAAGTCCGCCATACGGCCGTTAGCCCACCGTGACCGCCGTGGTACGCAATCTCCCGTGACTCTCGACGCGCTCACCCAACGCCTCCGCGACTTCGCCTCCGCCCGCGACTGGGAACCGTTCCACCACCCGAAGAACCTCGTCATGGCCCTCTCCGGCGAAGTCGGCGAGCTCATCTCCCTCTTCCAATGGCTCACGCCCGAAGAGGCCCGCGAATACCGCTCCGACCCCACCCTGACCGCCAACGTCCGCGACGAAATCGCCGACGTCCTCCTCTACCTGGTCCAACTGGCCGACGCCCTGGACATCGACCTCCTCGAAGTGGGCAACGCGAAGGTCGACCGCAACGAGACCCGTTTCCCGCCCGTGCCGCGCTGATCAGCCGGCGCGGCTCGTCGACGGCTTGCTCGTCGTCACCACCTGCTGCGCCGGCAGTGTCTCGGGCGGGCGCAGGAACGCGACCAGCAGCAGAGCCGCGACGGCCACCACCAGGGCCGTGACCACGACGATCCGCATCAGGCCGGCCGGCGGCGCAGGTAGAGGACCAGCCCGGCGGACGCGGCGGCCGCGATCAACGCACCCGCGGCGACCAGGAACGGATAGCCACCGAATGGGGATATCGACGTTTCCGGAATTGCGCCCACCGGATTTCCCGGTTCCGCCTGCGCCGCGGCAGAGCCGACCACGATGAGCCCCGCAATCAGGGCGAACGTACCAATGACACGGCGAAAGAGAGCCAACAGGAAAACCTTCCGAAGAGTCCGGCGAAGCGATGCCGGGCATATCGCCGTGCCGCCGAAACCGTTACGGATCAATTCCGAACGATTTCCCGCGGCAACCTGATCGGGTGCATCCGGTGATTTTCCGCCGCGCCGCCGTCGCGCCGACATCGTGTCGACATCGCGCCCCAACGTGTCCTCGGGCACCAGCACCGGCAACGACCGCCCCGAAGCCGTAACCTCGGGGTATGCCGATCCAGGTGCTGCTCGTCGACGACCACGAACTGGTCCGCCGCGGCCTGCGCGACCTGCTGGGCGACGAGGCGGACATCGAGGTGGTCGCCGAGGCCGGGGGCGTCGAGGAGGCGCTGGCCGTCGCGATGCACGTGGAGCCGGACGTCGCGGTGGTCGACGTCCGGCTCGGCGACGGGGACGGCATCACGCTGTGCCGCGAGCTGCGCTCAAAGCCCAACCCGCCGGCCTGCCTCATGCTCACCGCTTTCGACGACGAGGAGGCCATGGTCGGCGCGATCATGGCGGGCGCTTCGGGCTATCTGCTCAAGCAGGTGCGTGGCCAGGACGTGGTCAACGCGGTCCGCGAGGTCGCCGCCGGCCACTCGCTGCTCGACCCCGTCTCCACGGCCCGCGTGCTCGACAAACTGCGCCACCCGCCCACCGACGACCTCGCCGCCCTCACCGACCGCGAGCGCGACGTCCTGGAGCTCATCGGCCAGGGCATGTCCAACCGCGAAATCGCGGAACGCCTCTTCCTGGCCGAAAAAACGGTCAAGAACTACGTCACCTCGGTCCTCGCCAAGCTCGGCATGCAACGCCGCACCCAAGCCGCCGCCTGGATCGCCCGCCGCGGCAAGTGATGCCCGAAAACGCATACCCCCCGTCGTTTTGGCCGAAGGTCCCGGCTGATCCGGCGTATGACCACTGGCTGACGACGGAGTTCGACCGCAAGGTGCTCGTGGTCGTGCGCACCCTGACCACGCTCACGCGCCTGCTCGACGTCGTCTCGTTGTTCGGCAGCGACCGGCGGATCCAGCTCGTCTTCACGCACGACGAGCGACGGCCCGGCATCCTCTCCGCCGGCGTGCCGGAAGCGCTGCGCCGGCTCGGACCGCCCGTGATCGGCTGGGGCCAGGCCACGGCGACCCGGTTCGACCTCGCGCTCGCGGCCAGCGAAAACGACGTGCTGACGGAGCTCGACGCCCCGATTTTGCTGGTGCCCCACGGAATCGGCTACCAGAAGTACTATCCGGGCAGCCGTGTCACGTCGGGCCTCGACCCGGAAAAGCTCGTCCACAACGGTGAAGTGGTGCCGGCGGCCATCGCGCTCTCGCACGAAAGCCAGCGTGCGCAGCTGACCCGGTCGTGTCCGCCCGCCGCCGAGCGGGCCGTGGTCATCGGCGACCCCTGCCTCGACCGCATGGTGATGAGCCGGCACCGCGTTTCCCGCTACCGCAAGGCGCTCGACGCGGGCGGCCGCACGGTCGTGACGCTCGCGTCGACCTGGGGCAAGCACTCCCTGTTCGGCCGACGCCCCGAGCTACCTGTCGAGCTGCTGGGATGCCTGCCGTTCGACGATTACCGCGTCGTGCTGACGTTGCACCCGGGCGTCTGGGCGGCGCACGGACCGTGGCAGGTGCGGTCGTGGCTGCGGCCGGCCATCGCCGCCGGGCTCGCGCTCGTCCCGCCTGACCACGGCTGGCAGGCGGCCGTGCTCGCCGCGGATTGCGTGTTGTCGGACGAAGGATCCGCCGCGCTGTACGCGGCCGCCGTCGACAAACCGGTGCTGCTCACGACGCCGGGATCACCGACGACGGTCGCGGACTCGCCGCTCGCCGCCCTCGCCCGGAGCGTGCCGAAACTCGGGACGGAGTTCGGCCTGCGCGACCAGATCGACGGCGCGATCGCTCGGCACCGGCCTGGCTCGCACGCGCCGATCATCCAAGAGGCCGTGGAAGATCCGGGCGCACCGCTGCTCGCCGGCCTGCTCTATGCACTGCTCGGCCTGAACCCGCCCGACGACCCGGTTTTTCCGCCCGTCGCGGATCCCGAGCCGCTGACCTCGCCTGCGGCCGCGTTCGTGGCCGGCGTCGACGCGTCGGGTGAGCTCGTGCGGTTCCCGCTCGTCGCGGAGAAGGCGCCGGACCTCGAGTACCGGCATGTACTCGCCCACGCCGACAACGCCGAGCTGCGCGAACTCGACGCTGCCACCGTCGTCTACGCGGACGAGCCCGGACGACTCGACGACCTGCTCGCCCACTGGCCCGCCGCTCGGCTCGCGGCCGCGCCGACCGACGGCGGCTGTCTCGTGCGCGACTCGACCGGCGAGACGCACGCGCTGACGGCCGACGTGGATCCCGTGCTGCTGGCCGCTTTTGCTTATGTGCGGCTTGCGACGAGCCGGCCGTTGACCGGTGATCTCAATGGCGCCGCCGTATCCGCTCTTCGACGGCGCTGAACTTCACCGCGAACTCCGCCTGCCGCGGGTGCCCGGCAGCGAAATAGACCTGCCACGCCCGTCGCCACGCCTCAAGTGCGGCCGGCAGGTCGCCGCGGGCCTCGGCGAGCGTCGCGAAGGCGGCGTCGAACTCGGCCGCGTACTGCGAGGCTCCTGAGGTGTTCGCGAGCTGCCAGGCCTGGCCCAGGGTGCTGGCGGCGGCGTCGAAAGAGCCCAGGGCCGTCTCGGCCTTTCCCTTGACCAGCAGGATCCGGGAGCGGTTGCGGTCCTCGGTGGTGTGCTGCTCCGACTCGCCGAGCAGCGCGAACACCTGGTCCCATCGTGCGAGCCCGACGAGGACGTTGGCCAGCATCCGCGTGTGAATGCCCAGGCTTCGTGCGGCTTCCGGCCCCGCGGCGCGGTCGATGCGAATCGCTTCGTCCAGCAACGTCACTGCCTCGGCCGTCAGCCCTGATGCCTGTTGCGGGTACTGCCGGGCTTCTTCCTCGCGGAAACGGCCGCAGAACTCCAGCACCGACGACAGCAGGCCCGGCGACGCAAGCTCACGCGCCAACGTGAGCGACTCGTCCAGGAACGGCTTCGCCGTGGTGAACTCGTGCATCAGCAAGTGAGTGCGGCCCTGTTGGCTCAGCACGCGCGTGAGCAGCGGCCGGTCGCCGAGCCGGCGCGCACCGCGGATGCCCCAGTTGTTGATCTCGGCGAACAGCCGGTGGTACCCGCGGTTGAGCATGAGCACTTCGAGCGCCCCGCAGATCTGGCCCAGCTCGACGTCGCGCTCGCGCAGGTAGGCCTCCCGAGCGAGTGCACCGTACGTCTCGCGGGCGTCTTCGACCCAGTCGAGTGGCTTGCGGCCTTCGAAGTTCGCGTTCGCTTCGGCCTCCGGGCGCGGCGCGTACAGCCGGAGGCGATCCTTGCCGTTGTGGAGATCCGCGGCCACGGCTTGGTCACAGTGGAACTCGAGCGCGCGTTCGACAGCCACCTCGGCCCAGCCGCCGCGGCGGGCTCCCTCGCGGATCAGGTTGTACAGCCGCTGCCGGGAAGTGCCTGTGCGGGTGAGGAAACCGGCGTCGGCCAACTCGTCGAGGGCGTCTTCGGGTGAGCGGCCGAAGACCGCAGCCGCGCCGGCGGCGGTGAAGTCGGGTCCGGGGTGCGCGGCGAGGAGGCGGCACAGCTCTGCCGCTTCGGGAGTCAACTCCGAAAAGGACTCCTCGAATGCGGCGGCGATCACGTCCTCGCCGCCGAGTTTGCCCGTGGCCCGGAAGCCTTCCAACACGGACGTGACAGCGCCGGGGCCGCGCTGCATCCTCCGCGCGACGCGGACGGCGGCGAGCCGGACCGCGAAGGGCATGTGGTCGCACAGGTCCACGAGTTCCTCGGCCGCGGCGGGCTCGGCGGCGATCACGCTCGGGTGGGAGAGGCGGCTCAGCAGGGCGAGCGCGTCCGGCAGCGCGAGCCGACCGACCTCGATCGGCGGGGCGGGAAACTCCTTGCGCAGGTCGTCACCGGCCTTGATCGCGGTCACGAGAACGACGCTGTGCGGCGACGGCGGGATGAGGCCGTGCAGGTCGGTGGCCGCTTCGGCGTTGTCGAGTGCGAGCAGGAAACGGTGGCGTGCGGTGACGGAGCGGTACTGCTCCCAGAGCTGGGGTGTTTCTGTGGCGGTCAGGTCACTGCCGACGTCAAGCGCTCGCACCACGCGCGCGGCCACCTCGGTGCGGCGCACCAGCGAACCGGACCGGTAGTCGGCGAGGTCGACGTAGATCTGTTTCGGGAGGTGCGGGCGCAGGTCGGTGGCAAGCCGGCTCAGCAGCGCCGTTTTGCCCGCGCCGCGCGGCCCGGTGACGAGGCGGGCGCCGGGGCCGGCGACGAGCGCGCGTTCACTTTCGCGGTCGACAAAGGGTTCGGCCGACGCGGGAAAGTCGCTGCTGCTGCCAGTTCCCTTCGATCGTGGCAGCAGTGATTCGATCTGTTCGACGAACTCCTGATCGGTCGCGAGCAGCTCGGCGATCACCGTTGCGGTGCGGGCTTTGTCGTTGAGGATCGCCTCGACGTCGGCGGCGGTCCGGCGCTGTTCGAGCTTGCGCGACACCAGCTGTTTCACCCCGCCGAGCGCGGCCACAGCCATTGCTTTGACGACTTCCGCCGCCACGGTTTCCCACATGAAGCGACCCCCTCGTGACTGATCATGGCGACCCTAACAGCCACCGCCGACAGAACTGGTGACCTCGATTTTCGAGTGACCATCCGGTACCGCCGCTCGGAAATCGACTAGGCCGTTCGGAGGTTTCGCGCGCGCGTGAGATCACGGTCGGCCACGGCGGATTCGGTAAGGATCTTTCGGATTCACCCCATCGTGAGTCGAATGGGTGTTCGATCGCCGGTAGACTCGTCACCAGGTGAAAGCGAGCGGCGACTCGCGGTTCTGGGGTGTTGGTCGATGTCGAACGGGGAGCCGAACGTGCCCGTCGGAGAGGAAGGAGCGGCTCACATGACGCGTGAAGGCTGAAGCCGGATCAGCGCGCTGTGGGTGGCGGTCGCGCACGTGCGACTAGTCCAGAGGGAGATCGAAGGCGACGAGTGTGCCGAGGCTCGGTGAGGAGTTGATGAAGAACTTCCCGCCGGCGGTGTCGGCGCGTTCGGCGAGGTGACGCAGGCCCCGGGTGGCGACGCCTTGGGGTACGCCGGATCCGTTGTCGCGCACGCGGAGTTTCACGCCGTCGCGGTCGCGGGTCAGGGACACGCGCGTCTCGCTCGCGCCGGAATGGCGGACCACATTGGACAGTGCTTCGCGCAGTGCCGCGCGGATGTGGTCGGCGCTTTCGGCGGGGATGTCGGCGAACTCGCCGGAGAGCTCGAGGGTCGGCGGGTAGCCGAGGAGCTCGCCGGCGATGCGGACTTCACCGCGGGCGGACTCGGCGAGGTCGGTCGGTGTGCCGATGTCGTGGCGCGGCTCGGGTGAGCGCAGGGCTCGCACGGTGCCGCGGATTTCCTCGATGGTCTGATCGAGCTGGTCGATGGCGTCGGACAGGCGCGCGCCGTCGGCTTGGGCGAAGCGCTTGCGCATGTTGCGGCGCACGCGGTCCAGTTGCATGCCGGCGCCGTAGAGGCGTTGCACAATCACGTCGTGCAGCTCGCGGGCGATGCGTTCGCGCTCTTGGTAGAGCGTCACGCGGTGTCGTGCGTTGGCTCCTTCGGCGAGTGCGAGCACCACGCCAGCCTGTGCGGCGAACGCCACGAGCATCTCGACGGTCCCCGCGGAGAACGGCTCGCGGCCCTGCAGGCGGTAGACCGTGAGCGCGCCCAGCACCCGGCCGCCGGAGCCGAACGGCGCGGCGGCGAAGGGGCCGAAGCCACGGAGCTCGTCGGGCACGAAGGGTGCGGTGCGCGGGTCGACGACGAAGTTGTCGCTGACCACCGGCTCGCCCCCGCGAGCGACGCGGCCGGCGGCGGAGTCGGCGGGCAAGGTCAGGCCCTGCAGCGCGCGGCCGGCGCCGCTGGGGTCGACGGCGGCCTCGACCACGACGTGCCCGTCCTCGGCGCTGACCATGGCCAGGCCGAGGTCGGCGTCGGCCAGCTCGGCCGCGCGGATCACGACGGTGTCCAGCACGGCCTCCGGGTCGTCCCCGGACAACGCGGTGCTGGTGATCTCGGTGGCAGCGGACAACGCCCGCGCGGCAAGTGTCGGGTCCATGAGCAACACCGACCCTAGCGCGTGCTTGCGGCCCGGACCCGGAATCGTGACCGTCACCAATCACCCCTCGCGGCTGGTACCGCTTGCGACTCGAGCACCTGGCCGCCGCGGACCTCCAGGACGACGTCGGCGTCGAGCTGCTCGTCGAGGTTGTGGGTGACGTGCACGACGGTGCGCCCGGCAAGCTCGGCACGCAGCGTGGCGCGCAAGGCGCGAGCGGTCCGTTCGTCGAGGTGCGCCGTGGGCTCGTCGAGCAGCACGAGGTCGGCGGTCGGCGCCGCCAGCAACGCCCGTGCCAGCGCGACGCGCTGAGCCTGGCCACCGGAAAGCCCGGTGCCGGCGCTGTCGAGGACGGTCGCCGCGTCGAGCTCCGGCAACTGCGCCAGGTCGAGCGCCCGCCGGACGTCCTCGTCGGTCGCCCGGGGATCCGCGAGGCGCAGGTTCTCCGCCACGCTCGTCGACACCAGCATCGCCTCCTGCGGCGCCCACGACACCCGCCCCGGCACTGCGACCTCCCCCGCGCGCGGCTCCAGGAACCCCAGCAAGGCCGCCACCAACGTCGACTTCCCCGCCCCGCTCGGCCCCACCACGGCGACGTAGGTTCCGGGCTCGATGTCGAGCGTGACGTCGGTGAGCACGGTTTCGCCGCCGGGCCAGCCGAGGTCGGCGCCACGAAGCCGCACGGCGCTCGGTCCTTGCTCGGGCGCGCCGCCGAGCTCAGGCCCCTTGCCAGGGCGCGCCGCACGGCCGAACGGCGCCGGCTTCGACGCGATCGTGGCATTGCCGCGCTGCCGTTCTTCGCCGGCTCGCAGTGACGCCAAACCAGCCGTGCCGACGGAGTCGGGCTGCGTCGAGGCGGACGCCAGGTGCAATCCAGCCGGCTGCACCGCTGCGCCCGGCAGCGCCGGCTCTGATCCGGCAGCTGTGTCGAGGTCGCCCAGGCGGAAGCGGGCAGCGCGCAGCGTGTCCCAGTGGGTAGCGGCCGGCGGCAGCAGCGAGAGGACCTCGGCAAGGGCCAACGGGACCAGCGCCAGCAGCGGAGCCATGACCCCCGCCAAGTGGCCGGACGCGACGGCCGGCGCGGCGAGCAGCGTGCTGCCCACGGCGGCGGCCCCGGTGGCCAGGACGATCAGGGCATCGGCCGCGCCGGCACCGAAGGCTTGGCGGCGGGTGGCGGCGGTCAGCCGGGCGTCGGTCGCAAGCAGCGAACGGCGGCGCGCGGTCGCGGTGCCGTAAGCGATCAACTCGGCCGCCGAGGTGAACAACACGAAGACCCGCGCAGCGATGTCGCGGCGTCCGGCGGCAAGGGCGGCCGTCGCGTGGCGCTCGGCCAGGAGGGCGAGCCGGGGCGCGACGAGACTGACCACCACCGCACCAGCGAGGAGCAGGCCGGCGGAGGGAAGAACGACCGTCTGCACCGCGATCGCGCCCACGGCGACAAGTCCGACGACGACCGGCGGCGAGACCACGCGGGGCAGCAGGTCGCGGATGTTGTCGACGTCGGTGACAAGGCGGCGCTGGCCCTCGCCGGCCGCCAACGCGCGCGCCGGGCCGAGGCGGACGAGCGAGTCCCACAGCCGGACGCGCAGCCGCCCGGCGATGCGGAACGCGGCGTCGTGCGTGACAAGACGTTCGGCGTAGCGCAGAGCCGCACGCCCGAGCCCGAACGCGCGCACGCCGACGACCGCCACGGTCAGCGTCAAGATCGGCGGCTGCAACGACGCCTTCGCGATCAGCCACCCCGAAGTCGCCGTCAACGCAACGCCCGCCAACAGCGCCAAGGCACCCAGCACCGCTCCGGAAAACAGCCGACGGTCGAGCAAAAGCCGCCACGGCAGCGGCCGACCGGACCCCGCAGTGCCGGCGGACGTGGTGCCGGACAACGGCTTCTCATCCGCCACCGCCACCGCCGCCGACCGCTCGTGCGCCGCGATGATCGCCGCCGCCCCGCCCGCCACGGCCCGCTCGACGGCGCCCATCACGCGCCGGGCGTTGACCTCGTCGAGGTGGGCCGTCGGCTCGTCGAGCAACAGCAGCCACGCGCCCGCCCGCACCCTCACCAACGCCCGAGCGACCGCCACGCGCTGCCGCTGCCCCAACGACAGCTGTCCGACGGGCCGGTCCCCCAACCCCGACAGCCCGAGCTCCGCCAGTACCTCATCGACAACATCAGCCGCGCCGACCGAGGCAGCACCGGCCGCGCCGGCTTCTTCAGAGCCACCCTGGGCGGCTTCGAAACCTCCAGCCGCACGCAGCGCAGACCCAACCGCGCCCGAGCCGGCAACGGAGTCACCCGCAGGCGAATCAACGAAAGCCGAGGCTGCGCCGAGCCCGGAGCCAACGCCGGCCACCTCCGCACGGACGGTCCCGCCGCTGAACACCGGCGACTGAGGAACCCACGCGACATCCGCGCGCCAGCGGTCCACATCCACCGAGGCCAGAGGGACGTCGCCGAGGGTGACGGTGCCGTCGTAGGTGGGGAGGAAGCCGAGGAGGGCGGCGAGGGTGGTGGATTTGCCACCGCCGCTGGGGGCGCGGAGCCAGGTCGTTTGGCCTCGGCGCACGGAGAACGAGGCACCAGCAGGGGCGAAGCCGCCGCGACGGGCGATGCTCAGGTTGGCCACAGTGAGTTGTCCACGGGGCGGAACGCGCGTGCCGAAGTGCGGGGCCGGCTCGGCCAGGACGTCGGTGACGCGGCGAACCGCCTCGACGCCGTCTTCGCTGGAATGGAAAGCCGCGCCCACCGCGCGCAGAGGCTGGTAGCACTCGGGGACGAGGATCAGCACGCCGAGCCCGATGGCCAGGGGCAACGAACCCGACACCAGCCGCACGCCGATCACCACGGCGACCAGCGCCACGGACAAAGTGGCGACCAGTTCGAGCACGAAAGCCGACGAGAACGCGACCCGCAAAGTCTTCAAAGTCGCGCGGCGGTGGCGTTCCGAGACGCGGGCCACGGTCGCCGACTGCGCGTCGGCGCGGCGGAACGCCGTGAGCACCGGCAGAGCGCGCACCAATTCCAGCAGCAGCCCCGACATGCGGTGCACGGCGTCCGTCGCGCCTGCCACGCGGTCGGCCGTGAACTTGCCGACCAGCACAGCGAAAACCGGCAGCAAGGGCACCGTCACCAGCACGATCACCGCCGACGGCCAATCCATCCACAGGATCGCCGCGCCCGCCGCGAGGGGGACCACCGCGGCCGTCACCAAGGCCGGCAAGTACTCGCGGAAGTAGGCGTCGAGCGCGTCCAAGCCGCGGGTCACGAGCTCCGTCAGCGAGCCGTCGCCGCGGCGAGCCAGCCACTCCGGGCCGAGCCGCAGAGCGTGGGAGACGGCGCGGGCGCGCAGGTCCTGCTGCGCCGTCGCCGCGGCGCGCGCGGAGACCACCCGCACCGCCCAGCCGGTGAACGCCCGGCCCGCGACGAGCGCGAACAGAGCGGCCAGCTGAGCGGTGCGGCCCCTGATCCCTGTGGAGACGATGGACGCGAGCACGTCAGCCAGAAGAAAAGCTTGCGCCACCAGGAAAACAGCGTTGATGAACGAGAGCACCGCCACGAGGAGCAGCGCCCGGCGCGCGGCCGGCCCGAGAGCCGAGAGCGCGCCGAGCGGCCCCTTGCCCGGCCGCACCTGGTCCACTGTGGACCTCGGGGCGGAAAGGGTGGTGCGGCCGGGAAGCGTGATCACGGTGCGTGCACCGCCGGGATGTGCTGGACGCCGATGCGCCTGCGGAAAACCCAGTAGGTCCAGCCTTGGTAGATGAGCACAGCCGGCGCGCCGAACGCGGCGACCCACGTGATCACCTTCAGCGCGTACGGGCTCGCGGCGGCCTGCGCGATGGTCAGCGAGTGGGCCGGATCCCCCGTCGACGGCAGCACGTTCGGGTACAGCGCCCCGAACATCGTCACCGCGGCGGCCGCGATCACCACGCCGAGCGCGGCGAACGCCTGCCCGTCGCGGTCCGCGCGCAGCCGCAGCCACGCGACGATTGCGGCAACCACGCTGACCACAAGCGCGACCAACGTCCACGCCTGCCCCGCGCGCACCTGCACCACGATGAGGAACGCGACCAGCGGCAGCAACGCCACCGGCAGCAGCCGCAATGCCAGCACCCGTGCCCGTTCCCGCAACTGACCCGACGTCTTCAGCGCCAGGAACGCCGCCCCGTGCACCAGCGAGAACCCGACCACGGCGAGCGCGCCCAGCAGCGTGTCCCACCGCACGGCCTCGAACGGCGTGCCGATGCGGTTGCCGTCGGCGTCGAGCGGCAGGCCGAGCACCGTCGTCGCCAGCAGCAGCCCGACGCCCAGCGGCGGGATCCACGAGCCGACCATGATCACGCGGTCCCACGTGCGCCGCCAGCGCTCGGAGTCGACCTTGCCGCGGTACTCGAACGCGACCCCGCGCCCGATCAGTGCCAGCAGCACGAGCAGCAACGGCAGGTAGGCGCCTGAAAACAGCGTCGCGTACCAGTCGGGGAACGCCGCGAACGTAGCGCCGGCCGCGACGATCAGCCACACCTCGTTGCCGTCCCACACCGGCCCGATGGTGTTGACCATGACGCGCCGCTCGGTGTTGTCGCGCCCGAGCACGGGCAGCAGCATCCCGACGCCGAAGTCGAAGCCCTCGAGAAACAGGTACCCGAGCCAGAACAGCGCGATGATCCCGAACCACACCAGCTGCAGCGTTGTCATAACTCATCCCCAAGATCGCCCTGAGTTATCCACAACCCATCGAGTTGTCCACAGATCAGCTGTGGACAACTCTCGTGGGTGATCGGGTGAACACTCTGGGTCCAACCCAACGAAGCAAGGCCCACCGAGTCAGTAAGCGAACGACAACGTGTCATCCGAACCCGCCTCCCCACCGTGAGCAGGCGGCGGCAGAACCCCTTCGACCCCACCGCGGACGTACTTGCGCATCAAGAACAGCTCCACCACGCCCAATCCCAGGTAGAGCACCGTGAGCGAGATCAGCGATGTCCACACCTCACCCACCGACAGCTTCGACACCGCCTGCGCCGTGAACATCCACATGCCCTCGACGCCCGTCGGGTTCGGCGCGACCACGAACGGCTGACGCCCCATCTCCGTGAAGATCCAGCCGGCACTGTTGCCGATGAACGGCGTCGCGATACCCGCGCCCAGCAGCAACGGGAACCAGCGCCCGCTCGGGATCCGGCCGCGGCGCGTGAGCCACAGGGCCAGCAGACCGATCCCCGCCCCGATCGCGCCGAAGCCGATCATGGCCCGGAATCCCCAGTAGGTCACCGGCAGGTTGGGCACGTAGTCGATCGGCTTGCCCGCCAGCGGCCCCAGGTCGGGGTCGTTCGGGTAGTTGGTGCCGTACTTCGCCTGGTACTGGCCGATCAGGTTTTCCACACCCGGCACCTCGGTGGAAAAGTCGTTGTGCGCGAGGAACGACAGCAGCGCCGGCACGGTGAACGTCTTCACGTCCTCGCAGTTGGCCCCCGCGACATCGCCGATCGCCAGGATCGAGAAGCTCGCCGGCTTCTCCGTGTGGCACAACGCTTCCGCCGACGCCATCTTCATCGGCTGCTGCTGGAACATCAGCTTGCCCTGCGTGTCGCCCGTGATGGCCAGGACCGCGAACGCGGCGATCCCGACCCAGCCACCGAGCCGCAGCGACGCGCGCCAGACGTCCCGGTGCACCCCGGCGTCCGAGTCCGAGTCCGAACGCCGCCGCCACAGGTGCCAGCCCGCCACCCCGACGAGGAACGCCGCCGCCACCGAGAACGCCCCGGCCAGCGTGTGCGGGATCGCCGCCAGCGCCGTGTTGTTGGCCAGCACCGCGAAGATCGAGTTCATCGTCGGCTTGCCGTTCACGAACTCCACACCCACCGGGTGCTGCATCCACGAGTTCGCGGACAGGATGAAGTAGGCCGACGCCATCGACGCCAGCGCGAAGGCCCAGGCACACGCCAGGTGCACGCGTTTCGGCAGCCGGTCCCAGCCGAAGATCCACAGGCCGAGGAAGGTCGACTCCACGAAGAACGCGATTAGCCCTTCCATCGCCAGCGGCGCGCCGAACACGTCGCCGACGAAGCGGGAGTAGGCGCTCCAGGTCATCCCGAACTGGAACTCCTGCACGATCCCGGTCACCACGCCCATGGCGAAGTTGACCAGGAGGAGCTTCCCCCAGAACTTGGTCATCTTGAAGTAGCGCTCGTTGCCGGTACGCACCCAGGCGGTCTGCATCCCCGCGACGAGCACCGAAAGTCCGATGGTCAGCGGGACCATCAGGAAGTGGTACACGGTGGTGATGCCGAACTGCCACCGCGCTAGCTCAAGGACATCCACGTACCCGAGCTAACTCCGCCCGCGCGGCACCGACCAGTTCAACACGTCCCGAAAGACGGGGGACCAACGTCCTGAACCCGGGAAACGCCCACGTCAGGCGTCCCGGGCACATCCGTCCACTGTGTACCCGAAAGGGATCTACCGGGTCTGCTCCACTACCCACGACAGGTACCGCGGGCTGCCGCCGACGAGCGGGGTCACCACGATCTCCGGCAGGGCGTAGGTGTGGCGCACATTCAGGAACTCCTCCAGCGCACCCGCGCGGTCGGCCGCCGTCTTGCACTCGACGCGCCACTCGGAGTCGGTGCGCACCTTGCCCTCCCAGCGGTACACGCTCGTGATCGGCCCCACAATCTGGGCGCAGGCGGCAAGCCGCGCCTCGACGGCGCTCGTGGCGATGTTCCGAGCGGTCGCTTCTTTGTCGACAGTGGTGGTCACGACCACGTGGTCAGCAGGCATGACCCGAACCGTACCGCATCCGCAAAACAGAATTCGGCACGCCGAAAACTATATTCAGGGACCACGGCGGAAGCTATTCAACAAACCTCACGGGGCAATTCGCAAACCCGATCAACTTGCGGCTTTCTGAAAAGCTCCTTTATCGTTGAAGTGAAAGGGGTGTCCACAAGCTCATGTCTCCCGCACTCATCGCTCTCATCAGCGCGTTCGGCCTGGTCCTGGCAGTGGAACTGCCGGACAAGACCCTGGTCGCGACGCTGGTGCTGACCACGCGTTTCCGGGCGATGCCGGTATTCGTCGGGGTGTGTGCGGCATTCGCCATCCAGTGTGTTATCGCCGCGGCCTTCGGCCACGTGCTCACCCTTCTTCCGGAAACCGTGGTTTCACTGCTGGTGGCCGCGATGTTCGGTATCGGCGCCTTCATGCTCCTGCGCGAAGGATTCAACGAAGCCGACGAAGCGGCCGACGACGCCGCACGCCTCGGCGCGGCGCCGAAGTCCTTCCTACGCTCCGCGCTGACGTCGTTCGGCGTGCTCTTCGCCGCCGAGTGGGGCGACGCGTCGCAGCTTGCGACGGCGGGACTCGTCGCGCGGCTCGGCAACCCGTTCGCGGTCGGGCTCGGCGCGTTCGTCGCGCTGGTCTCCGTGGCCGGGCTCGCGGTGTTCATCGGCGCGAAGATCCGCAGCCGCATCCGCCCGAAGCTCATCCAACGCGTCGCAGGGTTCGCGTTCGCCGGATTCGCCGCGTTCGCCCTGGTCCAGCTCGCCTTCCGCGCCGGCTGACCACAGAGACTTCACAGGAACACGAGGTAGCCTCTTCGGAACCAGTGGATGAGGGCAAGGTGAATCCGCGATGACGCGGGGAGCCTTGCCCTTCGCCATGACCACCGAGGAGTGCCCCCGTGTCGAAGGCCGTGCCCGCCGCCGTGTCCCCCGTGCACGGCCGGCTCGCGCTGGCCGGCATGGCGCTCGCGGTGGCCATCGCGGCTGACCTGCACCTGCGACTGTCAGCGCAGGTCAGCCCGGTGTGGCAGACGCTGTCGGAGTACGTCTACGGCCACCTCGGCGGGCGCTCGGCCGCGCCGCTGTTCAGCGCGATGTGCCTGGCGCTGGCGCTCGGTTCGGTCGCGCTGCTGGCCGGGCTGGTGAAGGCCCGTCGCTCGCCCGCGGTCGTCGCGCTGCTCGGCGTGTGGTGCGCGGGTCTCACGATCTGCGCGACCGTCCCCGTCGACCCCGACGGCCAGGCCCGCACCTTCGACGGCCAGCTGCACAACGGCGCCGCAATCACCGCGTTCCTGGCCCTGCCGGCCGCCGCGTGGCTGCTCACGCGCCGCGGCACGCCGAAGTGCCCGTGGGAACCGCGACGCAGCGCGATCCGCGGCCTGGCCGTCGCGAGCCTGGCCAGCGTGCTGATCGTGCTCGGCGGGTTCGTCTTCGAGCTGATCACCGGCCCCGCGCAGCAGGAAGTGACGCTGGGGTTGTTCGAGCGGCTGCTGTTCTGCGTGGACCTGGCGCTGCTGCTCACGATGGTGCGACCGCTGCTGGCGGCCGCGCGCCGCTGAGCCACCAAGCTGTCAGGCGTCCGGGCCGACCAGGATCGGCTCGACGCCGTGGCCGGTGAGCCACCACGCCTCGTACTGCCGGTCCGGCCACACGCGCAGCTCGGCGCCGCCGTCGAAAACCACCGCCAGGGTGCCTTCCTCGGGCACCGCCACCTCGGTCACGCGCTGGCCGAACAGCGCGAGCACCGGCGCCAGGGCCGCACCGCTGCCGGGCTCCAGCTCGTGGCTCACGCCCTCGACGCCACGCACCACGAACGATGTCTCGAGCACCAGCTCGGCGTCCACCCGCGGCTCGTCGGCCGGGTCCGGCTGGTCGACCAGCGAGAGGCGCACCTGGTAGTCGAACGACGTCCGGCGCACCTCGCAGCCGACGAGCTCACTCGGAACGTTCACCAGGGCACCTCCGCGACGGCTCCTCGGCAAGCCGTCCCCTTTTGCCCCACGAGACCATATTCCAGCACGCCACGCCGCACTACGCGTCGGTTCGGAGCACCTCGGTCAGCTTTGCGGCCGCCGCGACGACCTGAGGCCCCACCGCGGCCGCGTCCAACGGCTCCAGCGACACCACCCCGACGCTCGCCCGCAGCCCCGGCACCCCGCGCACCGGCGCGGCCACGCCGGACGCGCCGGCCTCCAGCTCACCCGTGGACGCGACCCAGCCGTCGCCCCCGGGCCGCAGCGACATCGCCCTGCCGGCCGCGCCCGCGCTGAGCGGATGACGGCTGCCCACGCGGTATGCGACGTGGTAGCTCGTCCACGACGGCTCCACCACCGCCACGGCCTGCGCCTGGTCGCCCTGGGCCACGGTGAGGTGCGCCGTGGCCCCGACCTTCTCCGCCAGCTCTCGCAGCACCGGCCGCGCGGCTTCCCGCAGCTGCGGCAGCACCTGCCCGGCCAGCCGCAGCAGGCCGACGCCGAGGCGCACCTTCGTGCCGTCGCGCCAGATCAGGCCGCGCTCGGACAACGGCACCAGCAGCCGGTAGACGGCCGCGCGGCTCGCGCCGATCGTCACGGCCAGCTCGGAGATGGTCGCCGCCTCCTCGCCCGCGTCGGCCACCGCCTGAAGCAGGGCCAGGCCGCGGTCGAGGGTCAGCGACCCCTCCCTGCTCACAGCAGCTCGAGCTCACCCAGGTCGGCCACCGGCTCGGCGAACGACGCCGCCGCGTAAGACGCGAAGAGCTCCCGCACGGCCTTCGCGGCCGGCTCGGACAACGCGCGGGCCTCGTCGGCCAGCGCCTTGCCGTCGGTGGACTCCAGCGCCTCGCGCACGTCGCCGCCCGAAAGGCAGCGGGCCGACGCGACGATCAGGTTCAGGAAGCCGTGGTGCGTGAAGCCCGACTCCGGATCGGTGTGGCGGACGGCGCGGTGCAGGCTGTTCGTGGCCTTGAACGACGCGCCGGGTGCGCCGCTGACCACCGACATGAAGTCGGCCACCTCGTCGACGCTGGGGAAGTTCTCCCCCGCCGGGCCGCCGCAGCGGATCTTCGGCCAGCTGCCGTGCTCGATCACCTTGCGCACGCCGTCGAGCCAGCCGACGCCGCGGCGCGGCTCGACCACGCGGATCACGTCCTCGGGCACGAACTCCGAGACGCGCTCCAGCCACACCTCGTCGACGTCCGACGGCGCCGGCATCTCGACCATCCGCAGCGACAGTAGCTCGCTGCGCGACTCGACGATCGAGATGGCCTTGGGCACGCCGCCGAGCCCGGTGTCGATGATCAGTGACAGGGGCAGCGGCTCCTTCGGCTTGATCTTGATCAACTCGGTGATCAGCTCCGGCAGCCGGGAGGCCTGGCAGAGGAAAACGCCCAGTACACCGGCGTGTTCACCCGCCCGCGACTCGTAGTGCGCTCGCAGGGCTTCGGGCATGGCCGCGTCCGAGGGCGGAAAGAGCGCCGAGTCGTCGACGAGCCGCGCGAACAGGGGAGGAATTCCACGGGGGCCGGGGGGCGTGAGTTCCACAGCGCTTGACACGAATGACACGCTAGTAGCGTACGACAACAGGACAAAATCGTTCGTTCTGCGGACACCTCCGGAGGAGTCAGCCATGCCCTTCTACCGGCGAGTAGGCGAGGTCCCCCACAAGCGGCACACGGCCTTCCGCAAGCCCGACGGCGGCCTGTACGCCGAAGAACTGATGGGCGTCGAGGGCTTCTCCGCCGACTCGGCGCTGCTGTACCACCGCGGCCTGCCGACGGCGATCGTCGACGCGGTGGCCGTGCCCGAAGACCGCGGCGGCCTCGTGCCCAACCACCCGCTGAAGCCGCGGCACTTCAAGACGCCGGAGCTGAAGTTCGGCGCGTCCGCCGACGCCGTGACCGATCGGCGGCGGCTGTTCGGCAACAACGACGTGACCATCGGCTTCGTCGTCGCCACCGCCCCTTCGCCCCTGTACCGCAACGCGGCGGGCGACGAGCTGTTCTACGTCCAGGGCGGGTCGGCTGTCTTCGAGACGATCTACGGGGCACTGGAGGCTGCGGACGGCGACTACGTGGTGATCCCGACGTCGTGCACCTACCGTGTGGTGCCGCGCGGCGAGGTCCGCCTGTACGTGCTGGAGGCGCGCGGGCACATCGGCCCGCCGAAGCGCTACCTGTCCGCGAAGGGGCAGTTCCTGGAGCACTCGCCGTACTGCGAGCGTGACGTCCGGGGACCGGTCGCGCCGCTCCTGGTGGACGGCTCCGACGTCGACGTGCTGGTCCGCCACCGCGCCGGCCTCACGCGCTACACATACGCGACGCACCCCTTCGACGTCGTCGGCTGGGACGGCTGCCTGTACCCGTGGGCGTTCAACATCGACGACTTCGAGCCCATCACCGGCCGCGTGCACCAGCCGCCGCCCGTGCACCAGACGTTCGAGGGGCCGAACTTCGTGGTGTGCTCCTTCTGCCCCCGCAAGGTCGACTACCACGAGGACTCGATCCCCGTGCCGTACAACCACGCGAACGTCGACTCCGACGAGCTCATGTTCTACGTCCGCGGCAACTACGAAGCCCGCCGCGGCTCGGGCATCGGCATCGGCTCCCTGTCGCTCCACCCGTCGGGCTTCACGCACGGCCCCCAGCCGGGCGCCGCGGAGGCGTCGATCGGGGCGGAGTTCTTCGACGAGACGGCGGTGATGGTGGATACGTTCGCGCCGCTGGAGCTCGGGGAAGCGGCTTCGGCTTCCGAGGACGAGGCTTACGCGTGGTCGTGGTCGGGCAGGGGTCCCGGAGCGTGAAGGCGGATGGGGCCGGTCCAGAGGTGACCGGGTAGGCCGGCTCGCCGGCCCGTGATCCAGAGCTTCTTCGTGGCGACGATGTCAAGGGCGGCCAGGGAGTTCACATTGGGGATACGGAAGGCGGCTTGGGTGCCGTCGGGGTGGATCAGGTGCCCGTCGACGGTCAAGCGACGGTCGGCGTAGGTGATCGTGGGCTCGCTCGCCAGGTCGAACTCGGCCCACTCGACGACGGGCGACCGCAGACGTGCGAGGCGCCGGATCGCTCTCAGCGCGAAAAGCACCGCGACGGCGATCAAAAGCCCCACGATGGTGCCGAACAGCGAGCGGTCTCCCACCGGCAGGCTCAGGCGCGCCCACGTCAGCAGCACAGTGAGGCCGACGAGCCAGGCGAGGGCGAACCACGTTCGCCGCTTGCTCAAAGCGATGATCGGCCGGAGGTCGGGCGCTGTCGCTGCCGTGGTCAAGGGAAGCGGGTGCCGCAGAGGCAGATCGCGGATCCGTGCCGGCCGGAATCCCACGCCGGGCAGCACGACGACCGCCCGGTCGCCGATCCGGGCCAGCCAGAGTTGCCGGCTTTGCGTGAGCAGGCCGGTCGCGTAGCGGCGCAGCCGGAAGTGCGCCCAGCGGCCGTCGGGAGCCGGACCGCGAACCGCCGGCCCTTGGTGGTCTGCTCGGTGGTTTTCTCGGTGGCGTCGACTGTTTCGAGCGGCTTGGTGAACAGCCGCGTCAGCAACCGGTTCAGCGCGATCCGCCGGCCGCTGAGCAGGAAGGCCGTGCCGAGGGCGTGACCGAGCAGCACGACGTCGGCGACGTCGACCCGGCCGTCCGCGAACACGAGCGCGATCGCGGCCACCGCGGCCACAACGGCGGTCGCCAGGCGCCGCACGGCTTTGCGTCGGGCTCGGGCGAGGAGCTCACCGAGGAATGGCAGCTGCGCGGCCGGCGTGGTGGGGTCGGGTTGCCAGCCGGTCACGGTGTTCCTGCCTTCACTTTGACCACCTTCAGACGAGCTTCCCCGGACACCGGGTAGCCGGGCACGCCGACGCGCACCCGTCCGGGCTTGGCGGGGCCAAACGTCCAGAGCGTGCGGGATGCGTGCACGTTGAGCGCGAGCGAGGGCTGGGCTTTCGGCAGGCGGATGTGGATGGTCCGGCCGTCGGGCAGCTGCGCCAGGCTCTTGGCGACGGCCAGCTCGGTCCAGGTGTCGGCGCGGTACGACGTCGTCATGCGCACGGCGCCGACGGCGAAGCGGATCGCGCAGAGGACGCCGACCACTGCGCAGGAGGTGGCCACGATGAGGAGCAGCAGCTGGACGACGGCATCGGGCCCGCCGGCGCCGCGGTGCGCGAAGATCCAGTAAACGCTCCAGCCGGCGAGCCCGGCGAGGACCGCGTAGACCGCGACGACCAGCCAGCTGCTTCGGACCGCGGCCCGGCGGACCGCGGCGAGCACGGGGTCGAGCCGCGGCGGGACGAACTCCCGCGGCACGACCGGGAGCTCCCGGCCACCGGCCATGGGCTCGTCCCGAATGGTTCCCTGGTGCAGAGCCGCAGTTCCAGGCACGGCGACCAGCGCCTGGTCGCCGCTCCGGACGAGCCACAGCCGTCGCTCGCCGGCGAGCTGAACGCGCATTCCGGCGGACAGCCGGAAGTGCAGCCATCGGCCGTCGGGCAATCGCGCGGCGACTTTCTTGCGACGGGCGGCAAGGCCGTCCGGCGGGACGGTCATCTGCTCGTAGGCGAGGTCGGGGTGCCACTGGAACTTGGCTCCCCAGACGAGCCCGCTGACCGCGCCGCGCCCGAGCTGCACCACGATGACGCCGCCGAGGTAGATCACCAGCACCGGCGCGGCCAGGCCGATGTCGATCCAGAGGCAGACGATTCCCACGGCCACCAAAAGTGCGCCGAGCACCGTGAACAGCAGGGACATGCGCACGTTGCGGAAGAGCTTTCCGGGGTGCAGCTGCGCCGCGGAGGTTTTCGGATCGGGTTCCCAGACGCTGGTCATGTTCTCCCCAGATGGCGGTACTGATCACCGACTATTCGCCACTTGTGCGGGGTGCGTTACGGATCGGGTCTTCCCTTCTCGCCGGTATTCAGGTTAGGCTCACCTAAGTAGGAGGTGACCCGTGACCGAGGCCCCGACATCCGTCCGCCGCCCGCCCGCGCCGAACCCCGCCGAGCGGGCCAAGACGATCGCGACGCGCAACGGACCGGCGACGATCATGCCGACCGTAGAGCGCGCCGATTTCGAGGCCGAGCGCGTGGTGCCCGTGCTGCACCACGTGCACCACAGCGGCAGCGTCAGCATCCTTTTGCCCGACGAGCACCCGATGGTGCGCACGTCGCGGCAGACTCAGCGCGGCGAGCTCGCCGTCATGGTCGAGCTCGCCGACCACGCCCCGGTGGACCTGCGGGAACCCATCCGCGGCCTGCTGTGGATAACCGGGTGGCTCCGGCCACTCTCGGCGGTTTCGGCGCGCGCCCGCGCCGTGTCGATCGCCGAGCAGCGGCCGGACGAGCGGCTCCTGGACGTCGGCCACGGCCTGACGCTCCTGCGCCTCACCCCCGCCTCCCTGGTCCTGGCCGACGCGGAGGGCACGCACTCACTGCGGCCGCACATGTTCAGCGCGGCGCCGCCGGACCCGTTCCACAGCTACGAGGCCGAGTGGCTGCGCCACCTGGAGAGCGACCATTCGGACGTCGTGAAGCAGCTCGCGCAGCACCTGCCGCCGGGCCTGCAGCACGGGCGCATTCGTCCGCTCGGCCTCGACCGCTACGGCCTGCGCCTGCGCGTCGAGTCCGACACCGGCGACCACGACGTGCGCCTGGCGTTCTCGGAGCCGATCGACAGCCCGCCCAAGCTGGCCGCCGAGCTCCGCCGGCTGGTCGGCTGCCCGTTTCTCCGCCAGCAACACCGCTCCGACTGAGGCCCACCTCGTGGGGATGGTTCGTCGGCCATCCCCATGTGGACATGTCGAGTGATTCACCTGTGGACAACTCGCGTTCATCCCCATGGGGACAGCCCGGCACTTGTCCCCATGGGGAGGAGTTGGGTCTGGGGACAAGTCGTGGGAGTTCGTTGGGTCCGACCCGGCCAGCCGCGGCGAGCCCCATGGCCGACCGACGAAGGTCAGGTTCGACCGAGCGGACTACCGACAAGCCACCGCGCAGACCGGTTTCCGGCTGGGTTCGACCCAACCGGAAACGGATCGAGCCCGCCCCGGCGAAGCCAGATCCGAGCGAGGTCCGACCGGGAACCCGGAACCAGGGCGCGGTCTAACGAACCTCGCCGGGGTTCGACCCAAGGGCCCGGAGAGGCACCGCGAAGCCGGATGCAGTCCAATGAATTCAGGTCCGGCCCACCGAGCCGTGCCCAGCCCTAGAGCCAAGCGATGGGAGTTAGGTCCGACCCAACCGGCCATCTCAGGCGCAGAACCGAGCCGTGGAAGTTGGGTCCGACCTAACCCGGCCTTCCTCAGGCGCAGAACCGAGCGATGGGAATTGGGTCCGGCCCAGCGGACTATCCACAGCGCGGGACGCAAGGAGCTCCTGCCCGGCGGAAGCCGGCCCCACACACGACAAAGGCCGGCCCCACCTCAGTGGAGCCGGCCCGGTCGCGCCAAGCGCGAAACCTCAGTCGTCCGCCAGTTCCGGCGGGAAGCCGCCCGTGGCGATGGGGCCCCAGCGGTCGATAGTGACGCGGATGAGGCTCTTGCCCTGCTTGCGCATGGCTTCGCGGTACTCGTCCCAGTCGGGGTGTTCACCGGAGATGCTGCGGAAGTAGTCGACGAGCGGTTCGACGGAGTCGGGCAGGTCGATGACCTCGGCGGTGCCGTCGACCTGGACCCAGGGGCCGTTCCACTCGTCCGACAGGACACAGACCGAAACGGCAGCCGAACGCCGCAGGTTCGCGACCTTCGCCCGCTTCGGGTAGGTCGCGATCACGATCCGGCCCTCCGCGTCGACGCCGCACGTGTTCGGGGAGAGCTGGGGCCGCCCATCGGCGCGAGTGGTGACGAGGATCGCGTGGTGGCGGGGCTTCAGGAACTCGACCAGCGCGTCGCGGTCGACCTTCGTGTTGGTGGCGATAGTCCGAGGCATACCCCGAAGGTAGCGTGCGCTCATGAGCACGACAGAGCGATCGGGCATCAGGTCCTGGCTGCTGCCCCTTCCGCCCGATTCGCCCGCCCCGATCGTGGACGAGAAGGAGCGCCGGGCCGTCAAGTTCGAGCTGGTGCTCGTCTTCGGCATCACGCTCGGCCTCTCTGGCGCACGCAGCCTGCTGTCCCTTGTGGACTCCCTGCTGCGCCCGGTCCCGCTGGCGCAGCAACAGGTGCAGCTCAACGTCCCCCAGGCCGCCGCCAGCCTCCTGGACCTGCTGCAGCAGCTGCTCAACGCCCTGCAGCTCGTCAGCTGGGGCGTCCTCGGCCTGTACCTGCTGTGGCGCGCCGGCCTCAAGATCCGCGACATCGGCCTCGACCGCAGCTCCCCCAGCTCCGACGCACTGATCACCCTCGGCCTCGCCGCCGTGATCGGGATTCCCGGGCTGGGCCTGTACTTCCTCTCCTACCACCTCGGCTTCAGCCTCGCGGTGCAACCGTCCACATTGGGCGACACGTGGTGGCGCCCGATCGCGCTCACGCTCTCGGCGTTCGGCAACGCGTTCGCCGAAGAAGTGCTCGTGATCGGTTACCTGCTCACGCGGCTGCGCCAGCTCGGCGTCCGTGAGAACAATTCGCTCGTGGGCGCCGCGGTGCTGCGTGGCTCGTACCACCTGTACCAGGGGTTCGGCGGGTTCGTCGGCAACTTCGTCATGGGCCTGGTGTTCGGCCGCATCTGGCAACGCACCAACCGGCTGTGGCCGCTGGTCGCCGCGCACACCCTTTTCGACGTGGTGTCTTTCGTCGGTTATTCACTCCTCAAAGGCCATCTTTCCTGGCTCCCCTGACGCGCGCTCATTAGGCTCGACCTCGTGAACGACGTGACGGCACCGCCCAGGGTGGACAGCGAAGTCGGACCCCTTCGTGCGGTTCTCCTGCACCGGCCGGGAAACGAGCTCAAAAGGCTCACGCCCCGCAACAACGACCAGCTCCTCTTCGACTCCATCCCGTGGGTGGACCGGGCCCAGCAAGAGCACGACGCGTTCGCGGAAGTGCTCCGCGGCCGCGGCGTCGAAGTGCTCCTGCTGGCGGACACCTTGCGCACGGCGCTGGAGGACAGCCGCGCGCACACCGCGGGCGTCCACGCGGCTGTGGATGAACTGCGTCTCGGCGCCGATCTCGCCGATTCGCTGCGCTCGCACCTGAGCGGCGTCGACGCGAGCACGCTCGCCGAGGTCCTGATGGCGGGCATGACGTTCGAGGAGCTGCCGTCGTCGGAGGGCTCGTCGCTGGTGCGGATGATGCGCGACCCGCACGAGTTCGCCGTCGATCCGCTGCCGAACCTGCTGTTCACGCGCGACTCGTCGGCGTGGATCGGCGACCGCGTGGCGATCTCGTCGCTGACCATGCCCGCGCGGAGGCGCGAAACGGCTGTGCTCGACCTCGTCTACGCCTACCACCCGCGCTTCCGCCACGCGGCGCGCGCGTACGGCGCCCACTCCGCGCCCATCGAAGGTGGCGACGTGATGTTGCTGGCCCCGGGCGTGCTGGCCATCGGCGTCGGCGAGCGCACCACGCCGGCGGGCGCGGAGTCGCTCGCGCGCTCGGTGTTCGCCGACGGCCTCGCGCACACCGTGCTCGCCGTGCCGATCGAGCAGACCCGCGCGACGATGCACCTGGACACGGTGTGCACCATGGTCGCGGCCGACGCCGTCGTGATGTACCCGCTCGCGCGCGATTCACTCACCGCGTTCACCGTGCGTCCCACCGGCGACGGCGGGGTGAAAGTCGCGGGGCCGGCGCCATTCTTGAGCGCCACCGCCGAGGCGATGGGCATCGACCGCCTGCGCGTGATCGACACGGGCCTCGATCCCGTGACCGCCGAACGCGAGCAATGGGACGACGGCAACAACACCCTCGCGCTGGCCCCCGGAGTCGTCGTCGGGTACGAGCGCAACTTCGAGACCAACGAACGCCTGGCCGACGCCGGGATCGAGGTCCTCGCCATCGCCGGATCCGAACTGGGATCAGGTCGCGGCGGCCCGCGTTGCATGTCGTGCCCGATCGTACGGGACACGATATAAAGCGAAGTTAGCCTTCCCTAAATGAACGAAATCAATTAAGGGAAGGCTAACCAAAATAAGGGAGTATTTCTTTAGGAATGGTAACCCTAATAGGGTGGAGATCACCAGGTAAAAGTGGAAATTAATCGAGAGTTGTCGTACCGTCATTGACATGGCCCTCACGAAGAAAGAACCGCGCTCGAAGTTCTACGAACTGCTGCAGGCGCAGATCCACAACGAGTTCCACGCGTCCCAGCAGTACATCGCGCTGGCGGTCTGGTTCGACAACGAGGACCTGCCGCAGCTCGCGAAGCACTTCTACAAGCAGTCGGTGGAAGAGCGGAACCACGCGATGGCGCTCGTGCAGTACATGCTCGACCGCGACCACCACGTGGAGGTGCCGGGCGTGAAGGACGTCCGCAACGAGTTCTCCGCCCCGCTTGAGCTCCTCGAGCTCGCGCTGGAGCAGGAGAAGGAGGTCGCCGCCGACGTCTCCGCGCTGGCGAAGGCCGCGCGGGCCGAAGAGGACTACATCAGCGAGCAGTTCACGCAGTGGTTCCTCAAGGAGCAGGTCGAGGAGATCTCCCAGATGTCCACGCTGGTCACCGTCGCGCGCCGCGCGGGTGACAACGTGTACGAGATCGAGAAGTTCCTCCACCGCGAGTCCGTCGGCGCGCCCACCGCGGACGCCGGCATGCCCCCCGTCGCGGGCGGCGCTCTGTAAGGCTGCCGTTCATCCGGCCAGTCAGCGGGCGCTGTCACCATCAGGCCAGCCATCGCGGAGCCCGGGTTGTCCCCTTGTGGACAACCCGGGCTCCGTCGTTTTGTCGGCACGCGAGACGTGCCGGGCACCGGCGGGTCATGTCGCCGACAGTCGGCTGGCCGGTTCAGGCGCTAGGTCAGACCCACCCGGCCGTCCACAACGCCAGGCCCATGCGAACACCAGCAGCACTGCGCGCGACCGGACCGGGGTTCAGTGGGTCCGACCCACCCACAACCCCAGGCCCATCCAAACACCAGCAGCCCTGCACACAGCCGGACCGGGTTTCATTGGGTCCGACCCACCCAGCCGCCCACAACGCCAGATCCATGCGAACACCAGCAGCACTGCGCGCGACCGGACCGGAGTTCAGTGGGTCCGACCCACCCAGCCATCCACAACGCCAGGCCCATGCGAACACCAGCAGCGCTGCGCGCGGACGGACCGGGGTTCAGTGCGTCCGACCTATCCAGCTATCCAACCGTCCATAAAGTCGCCCACACAGCGGCAGCCACGCCAACTCCACCAGCACCCTCGAGGACTCACTAGGTCGGACCCGCGCAACTCATCCGCACCGCCCGCGCACCAAGAGCCCATGGCATCGGTCGGCGCGAGCGACCAGCGATTCGCTGGGTCGGGCGTAGCCAGTCATCAACAGCAGACCGGACCGCAGCACCTCTGCGTGTGGCGAGCCAAGGGTTGTCAGGTCAGGCCTACCCGGCTGTCCACAAGGGCGGCGGCCCATTCCGAACGAATTGGGTTCGACCTACCCAGCTGCTCACGAAGGCGGAGGGCGGATGGCAGCTCGTTAGGTCGGGCCCATCGAGCCGTCGCCAGTTGCCCACAGGGGCCCGGACAGAGAGGAACCCGAGCTCTCCCCCTGTGGATAGCCCGGGTTCCCCGGTCGGCGCCAGGCTCAGCCGGCGCAGGTCTGGTTGACGGAGCGGACGTCGAGGCTCGAGACGGAGCCGTCGTCGGCGAGGGTGAAGTGGTAGGCGCCCTCGTCGCCTGTCGGAGCTACCAACTCGTCGGAGGCCTGGGATGTTCCCGGGTACGCGGTGGTCACGTCTTCCTTCGCCGAGCCCTCGCCGACGCCCTCGGGCGTGTGGGCGGCGCCGGCCGGTTTCACGACGACCACGCCGGCGTCCGGCGAAACCACGGCAGTCGCGGCGGGGACGCCCGCACCGGCGACGTCGTAGTAGGTGCAGCCGGCTGATTCCTTGACCTGCGTCAGCGTCAGGCCCGACTCGGCCAGCTGCTCCTCCGTCATCCCGAGCTTCAAGACCCCGAGACCGTCCGCCGTCAGCAACGGTCCCTTCGTGACCTTGTCCGGCGCGTCACCCCGCGTGACCGCCGGCGGTGGTGAATGCCGCTTCGGCGGAGCGGACGAGAGGTGCGACGGCGCGACCGGAGGGGCAACAGGCGGATCTTCCGCCGCCGGCGGCGAGGCGGAAGTAACCGGCGCGACCGGTGGCGGACCGGACACGTTCGGCACCGTCAGCCGCGAAGCCGTGAAGTCGGCCGCGCCCGTCGTGGCCTGGAACTTGAACACCACCAGCCCACCCGACACCAGCGCGAGCGCGCACACCGCCCCGGATGCCGACATCAGCACCTTCCGCCGCCGCCGTCGACGTCGCGCACCGGCCATAATCGCCGGAGCCGCGTCGGCCGGCGGCGCGACGCCGAGCCGGTCGTCGGAAAAGAGCGTGCGCAGCCGCTGTTCGAGCTCGTCATCGGAGACGTTCAACCTGCTTCGCTCCCTTCTCCGTGCTTCAGCTTCGTCCGCAACGAAGCGATGGCCTTGCTGGCCTGGCTCTTCACCGTCCCCTGGCTGACGCCGAGCGCTTCCGCGATCTCAGCCTCGGACAGTCCTTCGTAGTAACGCAGCACCACCACCGCGCGTTGCCTCGGCGGCAGATTTCGCAGCGCCTGCCACAGCGGCTCGTGCTCGAACGGGTCGTCCGACGCGCACGGGCTCGTGTCCGGCAGGTCCGCGACGAGGTTCTCCCGACGCGTGCGTCTCCACCGGCTGACGTGCGCGTTGGCCATCGAGCGCCGCACGTACGCGAGCGGGTCGCCCGTCTTCTGCTGGACGTAGGACCAGCGCGAGCCGATCTTCTCGAGCACGGTCTGCACCAGGTCGGCGGCGTCGTGCGGGTTGCCGGTGAGTGCGTGGCCGTAGCGCAGCAAGCCGGGCAGGCTGGCCGCGACGAAGTCACCGAATTCGGCGAACACCCTGGGCTCGGCCGCCGCGCGCGCGTCCGCGGCCCACGTCGGTTCTCCCCCCGAGATGACAGGTGCCGCTGCCGTCACCAAATCGCCCCCTCTCCGGATGAGATCGCCGCGCACCGCGTCCTCGTCATCCCCCAAACGCATGGCAGCCCCCGCAGGTTGTCCAGCTCTCGCGACTACTTTCCGTGAACGTCCACGCGATTCAGCGCACGGAGAGCGACTCGGGCAGCTTCAACGAACCGTCCGCGCCTGATGGGAAGTCGTGTACCGCGACCACAGCGTTTCGCGGGATCGGCCCGTAAATGTGCGGGAAGAGGATTCCGTCGGGGTGCGGCGGGGCGCCGTCCTCCCAGACCACGCGCGCATCGACCCGCGTGGGGTCGATCTCGAGCAGCACGAGGTCGGTGCGGCCGCGGTAGAGCGCGTTCGCGGGCAAGCTGACGGTGCCGGGGTCGGAGCAGTGGATGAACCCGATGTCGGCGAGCGAAGGCGCGGCGTAGTCGCCGGCCTCGGGCACGGCGGCCCACTCGTCGCGGGAACAGATGTGCAGGATCACCCCGACGATCGTGCCACCGCGGGGACACGTCGAGGTACGGGTTTACCCGGTGAGCGGGTGTGACTTCAACGCTGTGATCAACGCTGTGGAAGTTCGGCGTCGAACTTCCACAGCGTTGTTCACTAGCGGATCGTGAGCTGGCGGCCGATGAGGCCGTCGCGGGCGCGGCGCTCGGTGGCGTTGAGCGGCTCGGCGTCGAGCGACTTCAGCGCCTCCTCGAGCCGGGCGCCGAGCTGGTCCTTGGCTTCGGCCCATTCGCGCGCGTGCGCTTCGGGGTCGAGGTCCCACACCGGGACGAGCAGGCCGTGGGCGCGGAACGAACCCGCATACCGCGTGCCCTCGCCGAGGCCCAAAGTGCCGGCCGCGGACAGGCGCGCAAGCGCTTGCAGCAGCAGGTTCTCCGGCTCGGGACGGACCCAGCGCAGGTGCGCCTTCTCACCGGCGAGCACCCAGTACGCACCGGTGCCGAGGCGCTCGGTGGGCATGATGGCGGCATTGGCGCGCTCGAGGGACACCGCGACGTCGCCGCTCGCGTCCGCGTCCTCGGGCAGCCACCAGCCGAAGTCGCTGTGGAGCGTGAGCTCCAGCTCGGCGGCGGGCGCGAGCAGGTCCTGCAGGCGGTTGTGCTCGTCCGGGTCGGTCGGCGTGGTCGTGTCCGGCACGGATAGGACGTCGCCCGGCTTCGCGTCGAGCACCCAGCGCAGCGACCGGCCGAGGTCGCGGCTGATGTCCGACGACCGCGTCTGCACCTGCAGCCCGAGGTAGCGCTGCCCGTCGGAGCGGACGAACGCCGCGGCCGCCATGGGCAGCACGGTGCCGAGGGTGACGTCGCCGCCGTCGGCGAGCGTGAGCTTCGCCGTGGCCGACGGCACGAACTCGCGCAACGCGATCAGCTCCGGCTCCGCGGCCAGACCTTCGAAGGGCTGCCCGACGAAAACGTCGCGCACCTTCGGTTTGCGGTCCGGCTTGGGACCCTTCTTCCGTGCGCCTTTACCCACTTCAGCCTCCTCAAAGCTCGACGCCAGACGCTATCGAAGCGGGGGCCGCCTGAAGCGTTCGGGTTACTAATCCGGCCAAAAGTAGGCCGGCCCCCGCGCGGCACGTATCCGTTGCTACAGAGCCATTCGGCCTGTGACTGTGGTCGAATTGGTAACGATCGGCACAGTAGAGTCGGCTCGTGTTCGACGCTTCCGATCCCGCCTTCCTCGCCGACCCGTATCCCGCGTTCGCCGCGCTGCGCGCCGAGGGCGAGGTGCACCACCACAATGGGCTCGACCTGGCGATCACGGTCTCGCACGCCGCGTCGGCCGCCGTGCTGCGCCACCGCGGGCTGGGCCGGATCTGGACGGACGCGCTGCCGCTCGAGCGGTTCGCGTCGTTCAACCTGCTGCACCGCAACTCCTTACTCGAGAACGAACCGCCGGCCCACACGCGGCTGCGGCGCGTGATCGCGGGCGAGTTCGGGCGTGGCCACGTGCATCGGCTGCAGCCGATGGTCGCGGCGCTCGCTTCGTCCATGGTGGACACATTGGCGGGCAAGATCGAGGCCGACGGTAGCGCTGACCTGCTGGAACACCTCGCGCAGCCGTTGCCGGTGGCCGTGATCGCGGAGCTGCTCGGCATCCCGGTGGAGGACGGGCCGCGGCTGGTGGCGTGGAGCAACGCCATCGTGAAGATGTACGAGTTCGGCCTGCCCGAAGCGGGCCGCGACGCCGCCGAGCAGGCCGCGGCCGACTTCGTCTCGTACCTGCGCTCGGTGGTGAGCGGGACGCCGGGCGGGATCGTGGCTGACCTGGTGGCCAGCGAGCTCACGCCGGACGAGGTCGTGGCCACCGCCGTGCTGCTGCTGATGGCGGGGCACGAGGCGACGGTGAACGTGATCGGCAACGGGGTGCTGGCGCTGCTGACTTACCGGTCCGAGTGGGAGCGACTTGGGTCGGACCCAAGTTTGCTCGACTCGACTGTGGAAGAACTGATCCGGTTCGACGCGCCGCTGCAGCTGTTCGAGCGCACGGCGACTGAGGATGTGGAGATCGCCGGGTACCGGGTGGCGCGCGGCGCGAAGATCGGCGCACTACTGGGGGCGGCGGCGCGGGATCCTCGCGTGTTCGATTCGCCGGATGTGCTGGACATCGGACGCTCGCCGAACGCGCATCTCGGTTTCGGGATGGGGATCCACTACTGCGTGGGGGCCCCGTTGGCTCGGGTGGAGATCGCGGCGGCGTTGTCGGCGCTTTCCACGCGGCTGCCGGGGTTGCGGCTGGCGGCCGAGCCGGAGAGGCGGCCGGAGTTCGTGATCCGGGGGTTGAGGACGCTGCCGGTGACGGTTTGATCGGTTCTTGCTGATCAAGCTGGGTTCTTGCTGGTCGATGGGTCAGCGGAGGCCCGCGAAGAGGTCGTCTTCGTGGGTGTACGGGGTGGCGCCGACGAGGTGGTACTCCTCCCAGGGCCACGCGGCGCGTTCGACGTCGCGCGAGTGGTGGAAGAACGGGTGGGCCGGGTCGGCCTGGGTGGCGTGGGCTTTGAGGGCGCGGTCGCGGGTGTCGAAGTACTGCTCGCAGCGGATTCTCGTGGTGGCGCGAAGGCGGTCGGGCGGGAGCTCGTCGAGGACCGGGCCCATCTGTGACTCGAGGCCGGCGGCGAGTGTGGCGTCGTGCATGGCCTGGAACCACGCGCGGCTGAGGGTGGCCTGGTAGTAGAGCTTGCGCGGAGTGCCGTCGTCGGTCGCGGCGAAGGCGGCGCGGGTGACTTCGTGGGTCCGGATGTGGTCGGGGTGTGGATAACCGCCGGTCTCGTCGTAGGTGATCACGCCCTGTGGACGGAATCCGCGGAGCAGGTCCGCCAGGGGCTTGGCGGCGTCCTCAATGGACAGTTTCGCGAAGCAGCCTTCGGGTAACGGCTGGTCGAGGCCGGAGTCGACGTGCCCCAGGAACCGTTGGCGCACACCCAGAATCTCCGCGGCGGCGGCCATCTCGCGTCTGCGGATGGCGGGGAGGTCCCTGTGGATGGCCGGGGTGTTCAGCGCTGGGTTGAGCACATCGCCGCGTTCGCCGCCGGTGCAGGTGGCCACGAGGACGTCGACGCCTTCGGAGGCGTAGCGGGCGAGGGTGGCGGCGCCCTTGCTGGATTCGTCGTCGGGATGGGCGTGGACGGCGAGCAGGCGCAGGGTCATCGGTGTCCCTTCAAGATTGATTAGGTCGGACCTAAGATTAGGTCTCGGCAATTCGCTGGGTCAAGCACAAATTTAGGTCGGACCTAGTATGCTGAGCCGGGTGAGCCTCAGGGAACAGAAGAAGCTTGAGACCAGGCAGAACATCTCGCACGCGGCGACGCGGCTGTTCATCGCGCGGGGGTTCGAGGGGGTGACGATCGCCGAGGTCGCCGAGGAGGCGCGCGTCGCGAAGATGACCGTGACCAACCACTTCGGGCGCAAGGAGGACCTGGTCTTCGACATCCGCAACGACTTCGTCGACTGGCCGGCGAAGCTGGTGCAGCAGGCGCCGTCGAGCACGCCGTTCGCGGCGGTGCGCGACGGGTACTTCGCGGCGCTCGAGGAGCGGAGCGCGCTGCTGGGGTTCGCGGGGATCGAGTTCGTCGGGATGGTGCGGGCCAGCGTGACGCTCATGGCCGCGCTCACGCAGATGCACCTCGACCGGGAGCAGCAGCTCGTCGCCGCCCTGCTGGAACGCGAGGCCCCCGGCAGCGACATCCTCGCGCGCGCGGCGGCGGCGCACCTGACTTCGGTGCTGCGGCTGCTCTTCGACGAGGTCTGGGACCTCACCTACGCCGGCGACGAGGATCTGGTCGCCAAGGTGCGTGAGGCGGCGGCGACAGCGTTCGGGCAGCTCGAACCGGCGCTCGGCTAAGGCTCACCGAGCAGCGCCGACCGGCGCCGGTGCGGCCGGGATCAAGACCACCTGGTCAGCAAGGCCAAGGCCGCGACTAAAACCTTCGCGCAGCCCGGCTGGGACTCTTGGAGAACGGCGCCGGCCGGACCGTGGACAGCGCACCGGGGGCGGCGGCGAAGTGCCGCATGGCTCGATGCGACGGCGGAGGCGGAGGCCTTCGCACAGCTCGAACCGGCGCTCGGCTGAGGTTCAGCGAGCAGCGGTGGCGGTCGGACAACACAGGCAGCAGCGAGCCCCGCGCCAGGGCTGAGGCTCAGGAGAGCTCAGCGAGCGGCCCCGACCGGGCGGGCGTTGTGCAGCTCCGGTTCCGGGGCGCCGTCGACCTTGAGCACGCGCAGCTTGCGCAGGCGGCCGGGGGCGATGGGCATCAGGAGGTCGGAGAAGCGGCGGATGACGAGGGCCGTGGCGATCGCGAGGGCGGCGGCCGTGAGGTCGGTGAGGGCGACGAGGACAACACTGTCCGCCATCGCCTGGACGCCCGGGCGCAGGCGCCAGATGATCGTGACCGCGAGGAGCACCCAGTTGGCCACCCAGGTGCCCCACCAGATGAGGACGAGGCGGGAGGGCTTGGGGCGTTCGTCGCGGGGGCGGCGGAGGACGGCGTGTTCCAGTTCGCCCACCACGGACAGCGCCATGGGCAAGTTCGCAACCGGCACCAGCACGCCGACGAGCACCTGCCACACGGGACGCGCGGGCTCGACGCCGGCCTCGTCGGCGGCGGCGTGGCGGGCGACGAGCAGCCACCACACGGCCAGGCCCGCCGGGAGCAGCGAAAGGATCGTGGTGAGCAGGCCGGCGGTGACCACCAACGCGTCGGAGAACCCGACCACCGAGGTGCTCAGCGCGGAGTCGCGGCTCTGCACCAGCAGGACGTAGCGCCAGATCTCCGACCCCGCCGCGGCGAGGGCGAGGAACACGAACGTCCACAGGATGGTGTTGAGGCTCTGCGCCAGGACCGGGATGCGGTCGATCGCGCGCACCGCGCCGGAGGCCGTGCCGGGCACGGTCGTCGGGCGGCGCCAGACGAGGTTCGGGAAGCCCCAGCGCGGCGGGACCGGGTAGGACGGCGGGCCGGTGTACGGCGTGGTCGCCACGGCGCGCCGCCGGATCACCGAACCGGGCGGGGGCGAGGCGACCCACTTCAAGCGCGGACGTTGCCGCGGAGTGGCGGGGTACTCCGGCGCGGTTCGCTGCACCTGGCCCTGCGGGGCGGCGGTGAACGGTCGCGGCTGGTTGGCCGTTTGACCAGGACCGCCGGCCGGCGGCGCACCGAAACCCGGCACCCAGCCGTCGGGAGACGGCTCACCCTGCCAAGGCGGGTACTGCGCCAGGGCACCGCCTTGCTGGGCAGGTGCGGCGAATCCCGGCTGCTGACCGGCCTCGGCCGGGTAGGCGCCGGGGTGTGGGCCAGCCTGCGCCGGGTGGTTGCCCACCTGCGAGTACCCGCCGGGATGGGCCGGGCCGGCCGAGGGCGAAGAAGAGGGACCAGCGCCGCCTGGCGCGGAGTGCGGCACCCCGGCGTGCGAGGCGGTGTGCTGGTCCGAGGCGCCCGCGGGTGAATCAGGACTGCCGGCCGGCGGCGCACCGAAACCCGGCGCAGAGTGAGGCACCCCGGCGTGCTGACCCGAGGGGCCCGCAGGTGAATCAGGACTGCCGGCCGGCGGCGCACCAAAGCCCGGCACCCAGCCGTCGGGTGAAGACTCACCCTGCCAAGGCGGGTACTGGGGCCAGCCCGCGCCGCCCTGGGGACCCGCGGGGTGCGCGGATCCCGGGGGGACGGGGGGCTGGGCTGGGTGCATCCGTCAGATGACCTCGGGTTCGGCGCCCGCGTTTTCGCTCACCATGGCGCGGCCCTCGCGGGCCCAGGCGCCCATGCCGCCGGCGACGTTGACCGCGTCCCAGCCGCTGGCGTTGAGCCAGGCGGTGGCGCGGGCGGAGCGGCCGCCGCTGCGGCAGATGACGTAGACGGGCTGGTCGTCGGGGAGCTCGGCGAGCTCGTCGACCCGCGCGGGCAGCTCGCCGAGGGGGATGTGCACGGCGCCGGGCGCGTGGCCGGCGGCCCACTCGTCGTCCTCGCGGACGTCCAGCAGGGGGACGCCGTCCTTCGGCAGGTCACGGACCTCGGCGGTCGGCAGTTCAGCGGGGCTCACCACAGTTCCATGCTCCCATGTCCAGGCGTTGTACGCGTGTGAGGAACCAGACGCTAGCCCCCGTACTCGGCGCGCAGCTCCGCGGCCAGGGGATCCAGTTTGCGGTTCGCGAAGCGCACATACAACGCCGTGATGACGAACGTCGTCAAGAACTGCGCCAGGCCCAGCACCAAACCCACGGTGATGTTGCCCCACAGGCGCGCGCTCATGAACGCGTGCGCGTAGTCGGCGAGGAGCACGTAGAGCAGGTACCAGGCCAGAAACGCCGCCGACATGGGGAACACGAACCCGCGCCGACGCCGGCGCAGCTGCTGGAACTCGGGGGTCGCCTGCACGTGCTCCCAGTCGACGTCCGCTTCGGTGCGTTCCACGGCACCCCTTCCCGACAACGACCTGAAAACACCGACACGACCAACACGAAGATCTTCCGCCCCGGAAAGGCTGATGCGACCTCGTCGAATCGGGTGAATACAAAGTGACTCCGAGTGACCTACTTGCGGTGCCGGCCTCGCCCCGCTCGGGCCTTGTCCTCCGCCTGGCCGAACCGCGCGACGGCCCGGTCGTTCATGAGGCCGAGCGGGTCGGGGGCGTGCAGCCGCAGCATGATGTCGTTGACCAGCTCCGGGCGCCCGTAGCGGGTCAGGCGGCTGACCACGTACGTCGTGAGGAACGCCGCCGGCACCGAGATCAGGCCCGGCTGGCTCGTGAACCAAGGCGCTTCGAAACTCGCGTAGCCCGCAGCGATGTCGACGCCCAGCGCCGCCAGCACCAGCCCGCCGCCGACGAGCATGCCCGCCAGCGCGCCCGGCCAGCTGAGCTTGCGCCACCAGATGCCGAGCAGCAGCAGCGGGCTGAACGTCGACGCCGCCAAAGCGAACGTCAGCCCGATCGACAACGAGATGTCCTCCGTGCGCAGCAGGAACGCCAAGCCGAGCGGACACAGCGCGACGATGGCCGTGCCCACCTTGAAATCCTTGACGCGCCCGGGAAGGAGGTCCGTGGACACCACGCCGGCCACGCTCACCAGCAGCCCCGACGAACTCGACAGGAACGCCGCGAACGCCCCCGCCGCCACGACCGCCGCGAGGATCTGGCCCACGATCCCCGGCACCATCGCCGACGGCAGCATCAGCACGGCCGCGTCGGTGTTGCCGGTGACGAGCAGCTGCGGCACGTACATCCGCGACAGTGCGCCCAGCATCGTCGGGAACAGGTAGAACAACCCGAGAAGCAACAGCACGTGGACGGTCGTGCGGCGCGCGGCCTTGCCGTCAGGGTTGGTGTAGAAGCGCACCAGCACGTGGGGCAGGCCCATGGTGCCGAGGAACAGCGCGAAGATCAGCGAGTACGTCTGCAGCAGGTCGGTGATCTTGCCGGACGCGGGGTGCAGCCAGGCGTCGTTGCTCGCCGGCGCGTCGCTGATCACCGGCACCGGCGTGCCCGCGGCGAACTTGAGCGTGGTGCCCTTCTCGACCGTGTGCGGGATCAGCGGCGACCAGCGCGCCACGCCGCGCGCGGGGCCGTCGTCGATGCGGCCGTCGGCGTAGAAGTAGGTCTCGGTGGTGACGTTCACCGTCACGTCGGTCTGCACTGAAACCGTGGTGTCCTGCGAGAACACGGGCGGGGCGGGCGCACCGAGCGCGCGCACGCCGCCGGGGCCGCCGCCGGAGAAGAACACCATGCACAGCACGAAAGTCGGCACGGAGATCGCGAACAGCTTGAGCCAGTACTGGAAGGCCTGGACCACCGTGATCGCGCGCATGCCGCCGGCGATCACGTTGATGCTGACCAGCACCGTGACGACGACCGCGCCCACCCACGCGGGCACGGGCAGGATCGACGCGAGCGTGAGCCCCGCGCCCTGCAGCTGCGGGACCATGTAGAGGATCCCGATGAACACCACGAACGCCGTCGCGAAGCGGCGCAGCCCCAGCGAACCGAGGCGCATCTCCACGAAGTCCGGCAGCGTGTACGCGCCCGAGCGCCGCAGCGGCGCGGCCACGAACAGCATCAGCGCGAGGTAGCCGGCGGTGAAGCCGATCGGGTACCAGGTGGCGTCGGCGCCTTCCTTGAGCACGATGCCCGCGACGCCCAGGAACGACGCCGCCGAGAGGTACTCACCCGAGATGGCCGCGGCGTTGCGGCGCGAACGGACTGTTCGCCTGGCGACAAGGAAATCGTGTGTGCTGGTGGCCGAACGCGAGGAGCGGTACCCGAGGTAGTACGTCGCGAGGGCGACCAGCACGATGCCGGTCAACGCCCACGGGTTCAGCTGCACGGCTGGAATCCTCGCACGAGCCCGCGGCCAGGTGATGCCCCGCCACCGGGGCTTTCCCGTCCGCGGCGGTCAGTTTTCGATCATGTCCACGAAGTCGCGCTCGTGGCGCTCGGCGAGCCGGTTGTACCAAAGGCCCACCGCGAACAGGAACGGGAACGGCAGCAGCCCGAGCACGAGCCACGGGATCGGGATGCCGATCACCGTGAACCGCGCGACGGCGGGCAGCAGGTAGAACAACACGGGCATCGCACCGAGCACCAGTAGCACGAGCAACGCCAGCAGCACGGCCGTGCGCAGCTGCACCTTCACCAGGTCGCGGACCAGTAGCTTTCCCCAGCTGGTCTGCTCCTCCAGCTCGACGCGCGCGCGCATCCGGCCCGCCGACTGGCGCGGGTCGGCCAGCACCACGCGCTGCCGCTTCGGCTTCTCGTGTGCGGGCTCGGCCGGGCGCAGCGGCTCGGGCGCCGGCGGCACCGGCTCCACGACCGCGCTGTCCTCGGGCACGCGACCCAGCGTCGGGT
Source organism: Amycolatopsis sp. NPDC051373 (assembly GCF_040689465.1). NCBI lineage: Bacteria > Bacillati > Actinomycetota > Actinomycetes > Pseudonocardiales > Pseudonocardiaceae > Amycolatopsis > Amycolatopsis sp. NPDC051373. The sequence goes on from NZ_JBFBAE010000001.1 coordinate 171,128, forward strand.
CCGGTTCGCGGACGCCGTTGGCCAGGCGGTGGTACGGGTCGTCGGGCGCTGACACAGGCTCAGCCGCCGCGGCCGGAGCCGACGAGCCGGTCCTTCAGCGCCCGCGTGTGCCGCCGGCTGACCGGCAGCACCTTCTCCTCGTTGCCGATCACGACCTGGTAGCCACCCTGGCCCATGCGCAGCTCCGTGATCAGCGGCAACGCGACCAGGAACGAGCGGTGGATGCGCACGAACCCGGCCTTCTCCCAGCGTTCCTCGAGCTGGGCCAGCGGGATGCGCACCAGGTGGCTGCCCTCGGTGGTGAACAGCCGGGCGTAGTCGCCTTGAGCCTCCACCCAGCGCACCGACGAGCGCGGGATGAGCTTGGTGGTGCCGGCGAGCTCGACGGGGATCACCTCGTCGTCGTTCTTCACCGGCTCGCCCGCGCGCTGCCCGGGCGGTGGCGAGGCGGCCGAAGCCAGCTTCTCGCGCACCCGCGAGACAGACCGGTCGAGGCGGTCCTGCTGGAACGGCTTGAGCACGTAGTCGACGGCGCCGAGGTCGAACGCGTTCACGGCTTCCTCGGCGTGGCCCGTGACGAACACCAGGATCGGCGACGGGTTCATCGCCGCGATCACGCGCGACATCTCCATACCGGACAGGCCGGGCATGTCGATGTCCGCGAACACGGCGTCGACCGTCGGCAGGCCCTGCGCACGCCGGGCGATGAGCTCGGGGTCGTCGTGGGAGAACAACCGCAGCGCGTCGGAAGCGTCCGACGCTTTGAAGACGCGGTGGATGTGCGGATTGTTCTTCAGGCCGTGGGTCAGTTCGTCAAGCCCGTTGAGCTCGTCGTCCACCGCCAGGACGATGAGCTTCCGGGTGTCTTCATGAGCACTCACAGTGAGACGCATCCTGCCGATTGCCGAGTGCAATGTCCAGCCCCGTCCCGCTCATCCGCCCGTCGGGGAAAGCCGACGCCCCCTTTGCCCCATTCCTGGTCACGGGCGCGGCACGGTGCCGTACGACAGTGCGGCCAACCGGGCGAGTGCCGGACGCGCACGGGTGTCCGGAGGTCACAAACCGAAGCGGGCCCACGCGGCCTTGGTGGTCACCGCGTCCAGCACCGCGCTCGCCGCCGCGGGGGCGCCGATGCCGAGCCGGGCCAGCAGCGGCTTCTTCGGCTCCGCCACGGAGATCTCGGCGTCCGGGTACCGCTCGGTGACGATCTGGCGCAGCGAGCCGAGGCCGTCGATCAGGCCGAGGTCGAGCGCCTTCTGCCCGAGCCAGACGTCGCCGGTGAACAGGTCCTCGGTGTCGGCGAGCCGGCTGCCGCGGCGCTCCTTGACCCAGTCGACGAACAGCTCGTGGAGCTGGCTGTGCATCTTCTTCAGCCACTCGACGTCCTCGGGCTTCTCCGGGCTGAACGGGTCGAGGCGCGACTTGTTCGCGCCCGCCGTGTGCAGCCGGCGCTCGATGCCGAAGCGCTCCAACAGGCCCGTGAACCCGAAGCCACCGCTGATCACGCCGATGGAGCCGACCATCGACGTGCGGTGGGCGAAGATCTCGTCGGCCGCGCACGCGAGCCAGTAGCCGCCGGACGCCGCGACGTCCTCGGCGAAGGCGAGCACGGGCACTTTCTTCTCGTCGGCCAGCTGGCGGATGCGCTCCGCGACCAGGCCCGACTGCGTCGGCGCGCCACCCGGCGAGTTGATCAGCAGCGCCACCGCCTTGAGCCGATCGTGGCCGAACGCCCTGGTCAGCGCCGACTCGACGGCCGCCAGGTTGATCGAGCCGCGCGCCAGCGGCGAAGGCGAAGGCGTGATCACGCCGTGCAGCTTCACCACCGCGACCACGTCCTTGCGCTCGACGCGGTCGCCGAGCACAGGCAGGCGGGACGTCAGCTTCTCGGTAACGCTCATGCCGCCAGGCTAGCCATGTCAGAGGGCGGGCAGCATGCCCGAACGCGATCCGTTCACACCGTTGTGCTCGACCTCGGTGTCCTCGGGGCCGCCCTGTGATGGCACGTCGGCCGAGTAGTCGGGCATGTTCGGGCGCACGCCGAGCTTGAACTTCGGCACGCGCAGCGTCACCTTCATGCCGGCACCGGGCGCGGTGTCGACGGTGAGCGCGTAGTCCTCGCCGAAGACCTGGCGCATTCGCTGGTTGATGTTGCCGAGGCCGACGTGGGCGCCGGTGCGGTGCGCGTTCTTCAGGTCGGTGAGCGCGCGCGGATCCATGCCGATGCCGTCGTCCTCGACGCTGATCAGGGCCTCGGTGCCGTAGTCCTGCGCGATCACCGTGACGCAGCCGCCGCTGGGCTTGCTCGCCAGGCCGTGCTTCACCGCGTTTTCCACCAGCGGCTGGATGATCAGGAACGGCACGACCACGCTCAGCACCTCGGGCGCGATCTTCATCCGCACCTCGAGCCGGCCGCCGAAGCGGGCGTTCTCGATCGTGAGGTAGCGGTCGATGTTGCGCAGCTCCTCGGCGAGCGTGGTGTACATGCCGGAGGTGCGGAACGAGTAGCGCGTGAAGTCGGCGAAGTCCTGAAGCAGCTCGCGCGCCTCTTCGGGGTCCGTGCGGATCAGCGCGGAGATCGTGTTCAGCGCGTTGTAGACGAAGTGCGGCGAGATCTGCGCGCGCAGGGCCTTGATCTCGGCCTGGTTCAGCTGGTTGCGCGACTCCTCGAGGCGCGCCAGCTCGAACTGCGTGCAGACGAACTGCGCCACGGCCTCGGCCATCTGCACGAGCTTGCCGCGCGTGCGCCCGACGACGATCAGCGTGGCCTCCGCCGTGCCCTCGACCAGGATCGGCACGATGGCGGCGGTTTTCATCTTGCAGGTGCCGCGGTGGTTGCACGGCATGCGGTTGTGATCGGCGACGGCGCGGCGGTGCTTGCGCAGCGCGGTGCCGATGTCGTCGACGAGGTCGAGGTAGTGGTCCGTGGCCTCGCCGGCCCAGGACAGGAGCGTGCCCTCACTGTCGGTGATTCCCACGGCGAGGCAGTCGAGCACTTCGAGCAGCTCGGCCGTCATCCGGTTGGCGGCCTCCTCGTCGAGCCCGGCGCGCAGGTTCGGCGTGGCCTTCGACATCCGGTGCACGGCCTGCAGCACCGCGTCCTGGATCACGCCCTTGGGCCGGCGCACCTTGAAGAGCAGCACCAGGACGATGACCGCGAGCACACCGGCCAGCGTCCACGGGACGACCTGCGCGAGGGGGAAGGCGGACACGACGTCCATGCTCTGCGCTCGACCGACCGGGTGCAAGGCTTGCTCCCCACTTTCTGTCCAGTTGTGACGACCGAGGGTGGTTGAACCCTACCGAGCGGCGTGCCAGGGCCGCATGGTCACTCCCTGCGACGGCTGGCGGAGTGGATTTTCCCGTTCGGCCCAGCGCTCTCACGGCGCGAACGGACCCGTCCTGCGGGGGTTCGCGGAGCCCGGGCCCCGCGTTACTTGAGCAACCGCGACATCCGGCGGTCGGCCAGGGGTTTGCCGCCCGTCTGGCAGGTCGGGCAGTACTGGAAGGACTTGTCGGCGAAGGAGATCTCGCGGATGGTGTCGCCGCAGACCGGGCAGGGCAGGCCGGTGCGGGCGTGCACGCGCAGGCCCGAGCGCTTCTCCCCCTTGAGCATCGCGGCCTTCTGGCCGACGGAGCGCTGCACGGCGTCGGACTCGATGTCGTGGATCGCGGCGGCCAGGGTCTCCAGCGCGCCCTCGTCGAGCTTGCCGACGGTGGCGTACGGGGAGAGCTTCGCCTTGTGCATGATCTCGTCGGAGTAGGCGTTGCCGATGCCGGCGATGAGCGACTGGTCGGTGAGCGCCCACTTGAGCCGCGTGCCCTTGCCGGCGAAGAGCTCGCGCAGCTGCGACGCGTCGAGCGACAGCGCGTCCGGCCCCAGGCGCGCGACGCTCGGGATCTCGCTCGGGTCGTGGACGATCCAGACGGCGAGGCCCTTCTTCGTGCCGGCCTCTGTGAGGTCGAAGCCCGGGCCGGCCGCGGCGTTGAGGTGCACGCGCAGCGAGATCGGGCCCTTGCCCGGCTTCAACGGCGTGGGCGAAAGCTGGTCGGACCAGCGCAGCCAGCCGGCGCGGGCGAGGTGGACGACGAGATGCAGGTCGCCGAGGACCACATCGAGGTGCTTGCCGTGGCGGGTGGTGCCGGTGATTTCGCGGCCGTGCAGCTCGGTGTAGGGCGGCACTGCCGTCTTCAGGACGCTGAGCGAGGCTACGTCGAGCCGGAACACCGTGGAGCCCACGGCGTGTTCGCGCAGGTGGTGGGCGAGTGCTTCGACCTCGGGCAGCTCGGGCATGGCACCAGTCTTGCTCGCGCTGCCCGAATCGGCCAGGTGCCGTTACTCGACAGCCCTATTCGACAGGCCTATTCGACAGGGTGCAGAGGACCGTCGAAATCAGGCAGCGAGTGCTTCTGGATCGTCTTCGTGATCCGCTTGACCTCGCCCGACACCGTGAACATGCCCCGGATCGTGCCGACCCAGCGCTCCGAGGGCCGGTCGCCCGCCACGTCGCCCTCGGTTTCGGCGACGACCGTCCACGGCCGGCGCAGGATCCAGCGCAACGGGAAGAACAGCAGCACCAGCAGGATCGCGAGGAACACCCACGCCGGCACACGCACCTGGTCCGGCGTCCAGATCACGAGCACCACAGCCAGGAAGGCGGTGACCAAGAGCATGGCGATGCCCGGCGTGTAGCTGCCGGCCACGTCGTGTTCGAAATCGTCCGCGGTGGCGGGCGCACGCCACTCCATCTGGGCTCGGACCACCCAGTCGCGGCCGTCTTCACCGCGTACCAGCCGGTTCATCCTGTTGCCTCCCGGGCGACGCTCGAGTCGGTCAACGTTATCGTGACGGCGCCCGTCAGCGCGAGGTGGTCACGGAGCGTGGCGTGAGGTTTGCCCGGTTTCCGCTGCTCAGGGAGCCGGCGGCGAATCGGAATCGGCCGAACCGGTGACATCCGACGGGGTCACGTCTCCCGAGTCCTGGGAAGTCGTATCCGTTTCGGACCGGGTCTCGGACGGCGTGGACTTGGTCGGAGCGGACTTCGCGGACGATTCGGGCTTCTCCGGGACGGTGTCACCCGGCGTCGGCGTGGTCGTGACCGTCGGCGGGAGGTAGGTCTCCGGCGGGGGCACGTACGTGAACGTCGGCGGCGGCACGAACGACGGCGGGTACGAGGTCCGCGTGGTGCTGAAAGGGCCATCGATCGTCGGGTCGTCGCACGGGGCGCCCGACGTCAGATCCGGGTCGGTGTCGGCGCGCGAGTCCGTGGACTCGGTGGTGTCCGTGGAGTTCTGGCTCGACATCGGGGCGTGCGACTGGCTGCCGACGGGGAGGTCGTCGCGGGCCGAACCGCCGGACGGCTGCCCGGCGCCGGGCCCGCCCGAGAGCTTCGGCACGTCGTTGGTGCCCAGATGCGAGCCGACGGTGTGGGCCGACGGGTGCTGCGGGCGCGCGGCGCCGTGCAACTGCCCGGTCGCCACGCGCGGCCCGTGCTGCACCTGCGGAGGCGGCTGCTGAGCCGGCGGCGCGGGCGGCTGCAACGCCAGCTCCGGCGCGCCACCCTGGAGGCCGACGTCCTGCACCGGGTGCGAACCGAACACGAGCGGACCGGTCGTGAACCCGGCGACGCCCGCGGCGGCCGTCGACGCGAGCGCGAGGCCCACCTTCACCTTCGAACCGAACAGCACGCCCTTCACAGTGGTGACGACCCCCGTCACCCCGGCGGCCTTGCCGAGGCCCACCAGCGCCGGCACCGCGACCACGATCACCTCGGCGTGCGCGCGCAGCGAGGAACAGACATCGCGCAGCTCGTCCTGCGTCGCCCGACAGGATGCGCACCCCAGCAGGTGCGCCTTGATCCGCTCCGCCTCGGCGCCCGTGACGCTGCCCGCCGTGAAGCCGCCCATCTTCTCGACGACCGAACGGCACGTCCCCGGCCCGCGGTTCACCGAAAGGTGCGCCTGCAGGTAGGCCGCCCGCAGCCCTTGGCGAGCACGGCGGGCGAGCGCCGCCGTCGCGTTGGCCGAAAGCCCGAAGTGCGGCGCGACCATGGCTGGCTGCTCGCCCTCGACCTCGGTCTGCCACAACACCGTGCGCCAACGCTCGGGCAGACTCGTGAACGCCGTGGTGATCAGCGTGTGCTCGGCGGTGCGCGCGTTGGTATCGGCGCCCGCGCCGGCGCGGAACGTCAGCTCGTCGTCGGTCACCGGCACATCGCGGCGCGCCCCGTGCCACTCCCACGACACGCGGCGGGCGACGGTCAGGAGGTACGCGCGGACGTAGTCACGCGGGCCCGCGCCGCGCCGCAGCGCCTGCAGGACCCGGAAGAACGTCTCGGCCGTGATGTCCTCGGCCTCGGAACTGTCGGACGCGAGGCTCTGCGCCAATCTCCGCACGGCCGCCGCGTGGAGCTCGAACAGCTCCCCGAACGCGGCGTCTTCCCCGTTGCGGAGCCGCTGAAGAAGTGCCTGCTCGTCGGATTCCGAGGCCGCTGGTGGCGGCGCCGTGCCCAGCTCGGTCATCCGGCAAGGCACCTCCTCCCCCGAAGGACTCACCACTCGGTCGAATGGGGACACCATACGGAGCGAAAAGCCCGTCGTCACCCCTTGTACGCCCGATGTGACACCGAAGCACCGAGTCGAGGCACGTCACAGGCCGGGCTGGGACAAGGTGGACCCCCCGAAAGTGGCTCTCATCCCTCGGTATAGAGTTACGACAACACCGAGCAACAAGCGGTCAACGCGGATGTAGCGCAGCTGGTAGCGCATCACCTTGCCAAGGTGAGGGTCGCGGGTTCGAATCCCGTCATCCGCTCGGTCCAGGGGCCACTGTGTCTGCGGAATGCGCAGACCCGGTGGCCCTCGCCATGTCTCCCGGGGGCCGAGCCCCCGGACCCCCGCGGTGCCATCGGTGACCATTCCTGCATGGTGGAGTTGGGGAGCTACTGCGCGGGGCGCAGTGCTCGTGGTGAGAGACCTGCGTTGTGGGTTGCGGGTGAGACGCGCTGCGCGGCCGAGTTCAGTGGTGAGAGACCTGCGTTGGTGGGTTGCGGGTGAGACGCGCTGCGCGGCCGAGATTTCCCGGTGAGTGGCATGCGTTGTTCAGGCGCGGGTGAGACGCGCTGCGCGGCCGAGCTGAGTGGTGAGACGAGCTCCCGAGGCGAGTTGCGGGTGAGGCGTTGTGCTCGGGTGAGTTGGTCGGTGGGCGCCCCGCGGTGGTGAGGTGCCGGTGAGAGCGCGCGGCGCGGCTGAAGTTGGCCGGGAGGCGAGCGCCGTGGCGAGTTGCGGGGTGACCGTTCTCCCGCGCGGCCGAGGTGGGTGGTCCGGCCGGCCGCGTTGGTGAGTTGCGGGTGAAATGCGCTGCGCGGCCACGTTGAGTGGTGAGAGAACCGCGTTGCTGAGTTGCGGGTGAGGACGTCTGCCTGTGTATGAGTGAGGCGCGGACCGGCAGGCACGCGGGCTGCGCAGTGGGCGAGCAATCTCCCAACCGCGGCGACTGCCATCTCGCGAACAGAGGCCGGCAACGCAGCGGCGAGGGCACCCAGACCCCTCCCTGCATCTCGATCCGCAGCCCCCACACAATCGATGATCGGGGTGCGTCCAGCGGCACCCGAAACCACCCACACAGGTGCCCGGCTCCGGCAGGACGAACACCCGAGCAAGTGCGGCCGAAGGCAAGCGGAGGGTTAGAGGAGAGCCAGCGGAGAGCAAGGCAAAACAGGGCGCCGAGGGGAACCGCCGGGTGGCCTAATGCGTTTACCAGCGAGAACAGGGCGGTTCGGGGTTGTTGGGTAGTTCGGAAGTTGTTTTCATCATGTGTTAGTCACTCGTTCTGAGATAACCACCTTTTTGGGTGACGGCGTGGCAGCAGGGTGTGAGCCATGACCGAACTGACTCGTCGCCGTCTGCTCGGATCCACCGCCGGGGCTGCGGCCGCCGCTGCCGCGGCCACGCTCCTTCCGCCCAGCGTGCAGAAGGCGCTCGCCCAGGGAGCGCCCAAGCACGGCTCGATCAAGGACATCGAGCACGTCGTGCTGCTGATGCAGGAAAACCGGTCGTTCGACCACTACTTCGGCACCATGCGCGGCGTTCGCGGGTTCGGCGACCCGCACGCCAAGAAGCTGCCGAACGGCAAGTCAGTGTTCTACCAGCCCGACACCGAGAACCCCGCCGGCTACGCGCTGCCGTTCCACCTCGACACGCACGCCACCAACGCCCAGAAGATCCCCTCGACCTCCCACGCCTGGCAGGTCCAGCACGACGCCCTCAACGGCGGCAAGATGGACAGCTGGCTCCCGGCGCACCGCAAGGCCGACGGCAAGAACGGCCCGTACGTGATGGGCTACCACACGCGCGCCGACCTGCCGTTCCAGTTCGCGCTCGCCGAGGCGTTCACCGTGTGCGACTCCTACTTCTGCTCGGTGCTCGGTCCGACGTGGCCCAACCGCATGATGTGGATGACCGGCACCGTCGACCCCGACGGCGTGAACGGCGGCCCCATCCTCGAAAACACCGCCCCCACCGGCGGCTACACCTGGACCACGTACGCGGAGCGCCTCCAGGCCGCGGGCGTGAGCTGGAAGGTCTACGAGCAGAGCGACACCTACGGCTGCAACATGCTCGAGAACTTCGCCAACTTCAAGAACGCGCCGGCCGACTCGCCGCTCGCCGTCAACGGCCTGACCCACCGACCCGAGGGCCAGTTCGAGTACGACGCGCGCAACGACAAGCTGCCCACCGTCTCGTGGATCATCTGCACCTCCACGGCTTCGGAGCACCCGAACTACACACCCGCCGAGGGCGCGGCGTTCGTCGCCTCGAAGATCAACGCCATCGCGTCCAACCCGGACGTGTGGGCCAAGACCGTGTTCATCCTCAACTACGACGAGAACGACGGCCTTTTCGACCACGTCGTCCCGCCGATCCCGCCCGCCGGCACCCCGCACGAGTACGTGAACGGCACCTCCCACGGCGGCACCAAGGGCAACGACCTCCCCGTCGGCGCGGGCTACCGCGTGCCGGCGATCGTGATCTCGCCCTGGACCGCGGGTGGCTGGGTGTGCAGCGAGCCGTTCGACCACACGTCGACCCTGCAGTTCCTCGAGCAGGTCACCGGCGTGAAGGAGACGAACATCTCCGACTGGCGCCGCAAGACCTTCGGTGACATGACCTCGGCGTTCCGCTTCAACGACCACATGGCGCAGCCGCCGACGCTGCCCGACACCTCGGGCCCGCTCACGCTGTCGCGCTACGAGGCCGCGAACCTGCCCGCCCCGGTGTTCCCTGGCACGGACCAGAAGCCGCCGCGCCAGGAGCCAGGCAGCCGCCCGCAGACGCCGAACCACCACCACTGACGGCGCTCCACCAAGAACGCCGTCGGCCGGGGCAGAAAAAGCGAACGGCCCCTCTCGCGCCACAAGCGCGAAGGGGCCGTTCGTGCGTTTTCTACAGCTCGTACACGTCCAACACGATCGGGGCGACCGGCGTGAGGTGCTCGTCGCAGAACTCGGTCACGAGGCCGCGCGCCATGCGGAACACGCGGAACTCGTTGTCGTGGTCGGGATCCTGGTCGTCCCAGACGTGCAGCAGCCCGTATGAGCCGGGCGCCAGCTCGCCGACGCGCGTGAACGTCTCCAGCAGCTCGGGCGCGATCGCGCCGCCGTGCTTGTCGAGGCCGCCGAGGTGCAGCATCGGCATGCCCGCGCTCCAGCGGAGGTCGACGAGGTCCAGGGTGCCGGCGTCGCGCACGGCTCGGTGGACGCGATCGACCAGGCGCTCCAGCAGAGCAGCGTCGTCGTCGCCGCTCGTGGTCGCCGCGATGGTCACCCAGCCGTGGTATTCGTACACGTCGCGAACGGTAGCAGCGCCACAAGCTGCGCCGATGCGCCGGTCGGCCCGCCGCGACGGGCGGTTCCCCAGGCGGGACGGGCGGTCAGCGCGCCAGGGCGCTGGGGCGGCCGTCGCGGCGCAGGACCTTGGTCAGCACGCCCTCGCCGTGCTTCCCCACGGCGGGCAGCAGCCGATCGCCGAACGCGCACAACGTGCGTTCCCACGGGTGCCCGAGCGTGCCGAAGCTGAAGTCCTCGGCGAGGAACAGGTGGTAGTCGCCGCGCGGGAACACGGGCACGGGCCACGCCGCACCCTCGGGCATGCGGTGCGGCCAGAACTTGAACGACTGATGCTGCCAGTGCAGCACCCACAGCCACTCGTCCTCGCGCACGCTCTCCTTCAGCGCCGCCAGCACGATCCGCGCGACATCGGGCTCCTCCACCGCGTACGGCCCGAGCCGAAATTCCGCCGACGCGCGGTCGAAGTCACCCGCCGACAGATCCCACGTGCGCGACGGCGTGGGCTCGCGGAAGCCGGGCCAGTCGTGCGCGAAAGTGCTCGGCCAGAAGCCGAGCTTGTTGTAGACCCAGTACCAAGCGGGCTCGTCGGCCACTCTTGAGAGCGGCTCCCAGGCTGCTGCGTTCACTTATCGACCTCGAAGTCATCGGCCGGCTCAAAACTGTCGAAAGCTTCGTGTCCGGGGGCGAGATTGTCCAGTCCATAGCCGCCGAGTGCCAAATGCGTCACCCGAGTGGGTGCGTCCCGGGCCTGTGGCCTGCGGGATCGGTGACCGAGCGCAGCCCGAGTGCCCGGTCACCGACCGTTACCGAACGTCACATCACGCAGCGTCCCACAGGGTCATGAAGGCCGACGCCTCGCTGTGCGCCCACGGCCGCAGCCGCTCGCGGTCGCGCGCCGTGAGCGTGAACTCCTTCGCGCGCCGCACGTCGACGACCAGCGCCTCGCCGCCCGGCAGAATGTCGGACAGGCCTTGGGTGAGCAGCCACAGCGCGAGCTGCGCGGCGTCGCGCGTCAGCGGTTCCTCCTTGAAGTAGAGCCAAGTCGCGTAGCGCTGGCCGTTGCTCTTGCGCAGGCCGAGCTGCGGGCTCAGGCCCACTTCCAGCTCCCCCAGCGGCACGCGCGCCCGGCCGACCTCGATCAGCTTCGGGTCGCGCCGGCCCAGATAGCGCAGCCACCCCTCGGCGATGGCCGAGTAGTGCGGGCGCGTGCGGTCGTCGGCGTGGTGGACCAGCGAACGCATCGCCACCTCGTCCTGCCGCGCCGCGCGCCCGGCCCGCACCGCGTTGGCCGCCCGCCGGTAGTAGTTGAACGCCGCCCGCGCCGGGTCCTCGTACAGCCGCCGCTGGCGCCGCACGAACGACGACCGCGTGGGACCCGTGCTCGCGCTGTAGCCGACGAACGTGGGCAGGGTGATGTAGGCCATGGGTCAGCCGCCTTCCGGTCCGAACTCTTCGCCGATGCCGCCCGTCGCGTGTGCAGTGCGCGAGCGGCATCTCCCCTGGACACGGCCAATTTTAGAACGTGTGTACGACAGTTTTTGCCGCTCAACGGGTGACGGGCGGCCAGTTTCCGGAAAGAAGTTCACGGGCCCGTTGGAGGATCTGGTCCTCGCAGAAGCTGACGGGTGTGACGTCGGTGGGGATCCAGGAGTCGAGCATCGCGATCCACCGCCGCATCTCGTCCAGCGCATCGGGGTAGTCAAGCCGCCTGTCGAGCTCCCAGACGGCGGTGGCGCCTTCGTTCACCGACACGTCGCCGCGCGCCAGAGCCGCCAGCGCCTCGCCGAGCAGCTGCCAACGGGCCGTCGCCGCGTCGGTGGGCACCTCGATGCCCAGCTCGGCCACAACCTGCGAGAACAGGTCGGACGCGGTCGTGTCGTCGTGGCCGAGACCGGCCAGCTCGGGCAGAGTCGGCGAGTCGAGGCCCGCGACGATCGCCCGCGCCGCCGCGGTGACCAGATCGTCGGGCAGCACGGTCCGGCCGACGAGCCGGTCCATGGCCAAGGCGGCGAGTTCACCGCGGGCGGAGGACATACACCGATCCTACGGACGGCCCTGGACCCTGGACGCCACGCGACTGGCGCGGAATGATCTCGCCGACGAATCGATCACGAGTCGACAAACCGGTACCCCCGCAGGTCCGGGTGCATGAAAAACTACGGCCCCGACCAGTGGCAGAGGATGGCGATGAGCTGGCAGGAAGAGCTTCGGCGGCTGGACTCCGACCTGGCCGCGGGCCGGATCGGGCACGCCGAGCACCGGCACAAGCGCGAGGAGCTGCTCGCGGAGGCCTCGGGTGGGGGGGCGGCCTCGCCGGTGGCGTCGCCGTTGCGGGCGGACGCAGGCGAGATCCCGGCCCAGGTCACCGAGCCGAGCCCGGCCGCGGGGACGTGGAACGCCGAGCCGGTGTCGTGGAACCAGCCCCAGCAGGGCTGGGCGCCGGCCGCGCCGAATACTCCTAATACGCCGAACACGTGGGCCAGCGCCAACCCGGCGATCCAGCAGCAGCAATCCCAGCCCCAGCAACCCCAGCCCCAGCCGGTCTGGCACCCCGTCCAGCAGCAGGTCACCGAGCCCGTGCCCGCCGAGCCGCAGCGAGCGCGCCAGCCGGACAAGCAGGACAAGAAGGCCAAGCCGCAGCGGCCGCCGCGGTCGTCGCTGACCCGGAAGCCGCGGTGGAGCCCGAAGAACGGCGAGCCGTCGTTCGCGACCGCGCCGAGCCCGGCCGACACGCGACCGACCGGCTACCTGCCCGTCACCGGCGACACGAGTGACCTCGGCCGGCAGCAGACGCCCGAGCTGCGCCGCCTCTGCGAGGAAGCGCCGCCGCGGAAGAAGAAGCCGACGTGGCTGTTCCTGTCACTGGGGGTGCTGGTCGTGCTGGCGCTGGTCGTCGGCGGGATCTGGTACATCGGCAACCGGCCGGACCAGAGCGACAGCGCCGACACCGTCTCGCCGCCACCGGTCCCCTCGGCCACCGGCAGCCAGGACCCGTCGGCCTCGCTGGAGGACAAGCTGCCCGCGCTGGCGGGCACGCCGAACCCCGACAACTCGACGATGTCGCTCGACAAGGCCGTGGAGCTGAAGGTGCTGTCGCAGGCCGACGCGGACCTGATGAAGACCGCCACCGCGACCGAGCTCGTCTACCACGCGTACGCCGACACCACGCACACCGACAACGGCACGATCCTACTCGCCGTGCCGACACCGTCACCCGCGCAGGCCGCGCAGCTCGTGAAGGGCCTGAAGCAGAACCTCACGGCGGGCGGCTTCGACAGCACACCGCTCGGACCCGGGCCGACGGACCTGCTCTACTCCGGCAGCAGCCCGGCCGGGCGGGTCCTCGCGTTCTGGTACACCTCCGGTCCGGTGGCGATCGGCATCGGCGTGTCGCAGCCGCTCACCGACGACGCGGTGGTGCTCCGGTCGCGGATCGAACAGATCCGCACGAAGGTCGCGGCGGCCCTGCCCGCCCGCTGACGCGAGGCCCGGCCACGGAAGTCGACCCGCGGGGTCGCGCGGGGTCACAGCCGTGCACAATGTCCACGTCGTCACACACATCGGGTCGCGGTGGCGCACTGATCGTCGCCATGCCGACAGATAAGGGGGGCCCTGGTGTCCTGGCAGGAGGAGCTGCGGCGGCTGGACGAGGAGCTCGCGTCAGGGCGGCTGTCCGCGGACGACTACCGGATCCGGCGCGACCAGGTGCTGTCCTCGGCCGTCGGCCAGCAGGACCAGCCGGCGCCGCAGCAGGCCGCCCCGAGCGCGGACTCGACGCAGATCATCACGCCGGTCAGCCCGCCGCAGGGGATGCCCCAGCAGCCCCAGCAACAGCCCCCGCAGCAGCAGCCCCCGGCCGCGCCGCAGCAGCCCGCCGGTGACCCGAGCGCGGAGCGCACGCAGGCCGTGCAGTCCTGGCAGATGCAGCAGCACGCCGACCCCGCGCGCACCGAGTACGTGCAGCCCCAGCAGCAGCCGCCGCAGGCGCAGTACTCCCCGCCCGGTGGGTTCCAGCAACCCGCCTCCCCGGCCGGCGGCTTCCCGCAGCAGCAGCCGTGGAACGCGCCCGAAGGCGACCAGAGCCCGCCGTGGGGCGGCGGCGAACTGCCTCCGCTCGGCCCGACGGGCAGTGACTCCTTCCGCCAGGGTCCCGAGTTCTTCGCCGAGAAGCCCAAGTCGGGCAACGGCAAGAAGGTCGGCGCGATCGTCGGCGCCGTGGTCGTGCTGGCCGCGATCGCCTTCGGCGCCTACTGGCTCTGGGGCCGCGACAGCGGGGGCGGCAACGAGCAGCCCACCGCCCAGCCGACGCAGCAGGCGCCCTCCAGCGCGCCGAAGCCGCCGGACCCCCTGGCCGTCGCGAACATGCCGGGCAAGGCCGAGACCCATGACGACATCACGTCGTTCAGCCAGGTCAACAGCCTGTCGTACCTGAACCCCGACGAACTCGAGGCCTACCAGGCCGCCGGCGCCGGCAAGGCCAAGTTCGTGGTCTACCACCTCGACAACGGTGACCAGATCACGCTGCTGCTGACCCAGGCGTCGAGCCCGACCGCGGCGGCGACCGCGGCCGACAAGCTCATGCAGATCCAGGTCACCAACGGCGCCAAGCGCGACACCGCCGCGCCCGACGGCGTCTTCGCGACCACGATCGACAAGAAGGACGGCCAGTCTGCTCAGGAGCGCGGCCACTACGCGCACGGCAACGTGATCGTCCGCATCGACGTCTCCGGCAAGGGAGACCTGTCGACGGTGAAGGCGGACTTCTCCTCCGCGCTGAACCAGCAGCTCACCACCCTGCCTGCCGATGCCTGAGCACGGCAGCACCGGAGCCACCGCCTGCACGATCGTCGCGCGGAACTACGTTCCCGCGGCGCGCGTGCTGGCCCGGTCCTACCTCGCGCAGCACCCGGACGGCCGCTTCGTGATCGCGGTGATCGACGCGCCGCGCGACGAGGTGACCGAGCTCGAAGACGGCACGCAGGTCGTCGGCCCCGCCGCGTTCGGCATCGACGAGCCCGACTACCTGCGGATGGCCACGGCGTACTCGGTCACCGAGCTCGCCACGTCGGCCAAGCCGTACCTGCTGCGCGAGCTGCTGAAGACGTCCGAGGTCGCGATGTACATCGACCCGGACATCGAGCTGTTCGCCCCGATCCCCGAGGTCACGGAGCTGGCCCGCGAGCACGACATCGTGCTCGCGCCACACTTCCTGACCCCGCTGCCGCAGGACGGCCTCGAGCCGGACGACGCCGTGATCATGGGCACCGGCATGTTCAACCTCGGCTTCATCGGCGTCGGCCAGGGCGCGGGCGCGTTCCTCGACTTCTGGGCCGGGCGCCTGCGCCACGACGCGATCGTGGCGCCCGAGCAGCAGCTGTTCACCGACCAGCGGTGGGTGGACCAGGTGCCGGCGCTGTTCCGCAATCACGTGGTCACCGACCCGGGTTTCGACGTCGCCTACTGGAACCTCCACGAGCGCCCGATCGCGCGCGCCGCCGACGGCACGTACACCGCCGGCGGCGCCGCCCTGCGCTTCTTCCACTTCAGCGGCTACCGGCCGGAGAAGCCGTGGCTGCTGAGCTTCCACTGCGCACGCAAGCCGCGCGTGCTGCTGTCGCACAACGACGACCTGCGGGCCATCTGCGACTCGTACGGCGCGAAGCTGCGTGAAGCCGGCTACGCCGAGACACTCGACTCGATCCCCTACGGCTTCAAGAACTTCCGCGACGGCACCGAAGTGCCGAAGCTCGCCCGCCGCGTGTTCCGCGAGGGCTGGATCAAGGCCGAGCGCAAGAACAAGCCCGCGCCGCCCCACGCGTACGGCGAGGACGGCGGCCAGGCCCTGCGCGAGTGGCTGGCCACGCCCGAGGACCAGGCGCAGGCCGCCGCCGGGCTCAACCGGCTGACGCACGCGATCTGGGCTTCGCGCATCGACCTGCAGATGGCGTTCCCGCACCCATACGGCGCCGACGCCGACAACTTCCGCTTCTGGTGCGCCGGTTCCGGCGTCAGTGAGGCCGGGCTGCCCGAGTGGGCGCTGCCCGGCGAGCGGCCCGCCGGCCACCCGCCGGCCGACGAGTTCGGCGTCAACCTGCTCGGCTACCTCACGGCCGAGCTGGGCCTGGGCGAGATGGGCCGGATCGTGCTCGAGGCCATCGAGACCGGCGGTGTGCCGGTGGCGTCGGTGCTCGAGGAGAAGGCGGTGTCGAACCGCACGGGCATCGAGCGGCCGGCGACGGTCGGCGACCCGCGGTTCCCGCTGAGCGTGCTCGCGGTGAACGCGGACCAGACGCGCGTGATCCTCACCAACCACCCCGAGGTCGGCAACGGCCGCTACCGCATCGGGCTGTGGGCCTGGGAGCTCGAGGACTTCCCCGAGTGGCAGCACGAGGCGTTCGGGATGCTCGACGAGGTGTGGACGGTGAGCGAGTTCTGCCGCCGCGCCATCTCCGCGCACTCGCCGATCCCCGTGAAGACGATCCCGGTGCCGGTGCGCGACCCGGGTGAGCCGTCGCCGCCCGCGCGTGAGCAGGGCGAACCGGTGCGGTTCCTGTTCGCGTTCGACTTCAACAGCGTGGCCGAGCGCAAGAACCCGTGGGGTGCCGTCGAGGCGTTCCGCCGCGCGTTCGACGGCCGCGACGACGTG
Source organism: Amycolatopsis sp. NPDC051373 (assembly GCF_040689465.1). Lineage (NCBI taxonomy): Bacteria > Bacillati > Actinomycetota > Actinomycetes > Pseudonocardiales > Pseudonocardiaceae > Amycolatopsis > Amycolatopsis sp. NPDC051373. The sequence continues at coordinate 187,622 of NZ_JBFBAE010000001.1, forward strand.
CGCCTCACGATCAAGGCGATCAACGCGAAGCTGCACCCCAACGCGGCCGAGCGCCTCCGCGCGGCGGTTGTCGGTGACGACCGCATCGAGCTGGTGGAGCGCTACCTGTCGGTGGCCGAGCTGCATGAGCTGTACGAGCGCAGCACCTGCTACGTCTCCCTGCACCGCAGCGAGGGCTTCGGCCTCACCGTCGCCGAAGCGATGGCGCGCGCGATGCCGGTGATCTCCACGAACTACTCCAGCACCACGGAGTTCCTCGACGCGTCCACGGGCTGGCCCGTGCCGTTCCGGCTGGTGCCGGTGGGCAAGGACAACTACCCGTACCACGCCGACGCCGTGTGGGCCGACCCCGATCTCGACGCCGCGGCCGCCGCGATGCGCGAGGTCGCGGACAACCCGGCCGAAGCCGCGAAGCGCGGCCAGGCGGCGCGCGCGTACATCCTGCGCGAGCGCTCGATGGCCACGGCGGCCAAGTGGATGCGCGAGCAGCTGCAGGACGCGTACGGCGTGTGGCAGTCGGGCCGCCACGCCGGCCGGCCCGCGCCGCCGCACCCGATCACCCCGCTGCACGACGCCGGGCAGGCCCTGCACTGGCGGCCCGAGCCGGCCGCCCCGTCGCGGCTGCCGCTCGCGCCCGCGCTGCGCAAGGCCGTGCTGCGCGCGATCGACCACTACGACGTCCACCAGCGCAAGGTGATGGGCGCGTTGCTGGCCGGCGCGGAGGAGAGCAACCGGCGGCTGCTGGAGCGCATCGAGGCGCTGGAGCACGGCTTCGCCGACGCGGCCCGGGCCGCCGAAGGCGCGCGGAGCGACAGCCAGACGCTGGGCGAGCGCATGAAGACGCTCGACGACACCGTCGGGGAGCTGCGTCAGCGCGCCCCGGCCACTGAGCTGGCACTGCGCAACCTCGAAGCCGACGTGACGAAGCTGTCCGAGGGCTACGGCGGCTTCGGCGCCGATCTCGAGGCGACCACGACGTCGGTGCACAAGATGTTCTCCCAGCGCGACGAGCGGCTGGACGCCGACGAGAAGGCCATCCAGCGCGTGACGCTCGACGTGAGCGCCATGCGCGCCGCCGCCCGCCTGGCCCACGCCCCGGTGCCGCACGGCGCCGACGTGGTGCCGTGCGACGTCGGCGCGCTGCTCATGCCGGTCGACCAGGTCATGCTGCCGTGGATCGTCTTCCACCGGTCCTGGGAAGACGGCGAGGCCGACCTGATGGCGCGCCTGGCCCAGGGCGCGTTCCTCGACGTCGGCGCCCACGTCGGCTACCACACGCTGCGGCTGCTGCGGGCCACGCCGGACGTCACCCGCGTGGTCGCGGTGGAGGCCGACCCGGTCAACGCGGCTTACCTGCGCCGGAACGTCTCCGTCAACCTGCCGCCGGCGGCCGCCGAACTGGTCACGGTCGTCGAGTCGGCGGCCTGGGACTCGGCCGGGACCGTACGCCTCACGCAGGCCACCGAGGGCAACAGCGGCGACAACCGCGTGAGCGCCGAGGGCCCGGGCATCGAGGTGCCCGCCGTGCGGCTCGACTCGCTGCCGGCGGTGACGGCGCAGCGGATCGGCCTCGTGAAGGTCGACCTGCAGGGCCGCGACCACCGCGCGCTGGCGGGCCTGCGCTCGGTGCTCGAGCGCGACCGTCCGCACGTGGTGTGCGAGTTCGACCCGTGCGCCATCCGGGAGCTCGGCGACGACCCGGCCGCGGTTCTGGCGGGCTACCGCTCGCTGGGCTACACGTCGAAGATCGTCGGCGACTCCGGCCCGGACGAGCGTTCCCTCGACGACGCAGCGCTGATCGCGGCCGCCGAGGGCGACGCGAAGGCCTTCGTGACGTTGTGGCTCGAGCCTGCGTGACTCCCGCTCAGGGGGCCACGTGGGCGATCGCCATGAGGAACGAGCCGTACCACGCGCTGATCGCCGCGCCTGCCGGCAACAGCACCACGACGACTCGCGTCGGCAGGCGAGCGAGAACCAGTGCGAGCGGCACCGTGAGCACGAAAGCGGGCAGCAGGAACCGCGCGCGCGACTGGAAGTAGTTCGACGACCCGAGCGCGATGAGCACGGTCAGCGTGCCGTAGAGCTGCCACGGCAAGGGCAGCTTCGTGCACCATGTCCACACCAGCAGTGCCACGGCCGCGAGCACGATGATCGCCGTGACGCTGGTCCAGCTGGATCCGTTCGCGGTCAGCCCCTCGCGGACTTGGATCCACGTGAAACGACCGAAGTCGAAGTGCATCTGCCAGGCGTTCTGGAGCCAGAACCAACCGTCGGCGCGGCCGGTGCGAAACCCGACGTACGTGAGGTAACCCAGCAGCCCCAACGGCGCGAGCAGACCACCGACCCACGGCCGCCAGCCGTCCTGGCGCCGGAAGATCGCGACGATCGCCGCGACGCCCACCGCGGCCACGAGCGCGCCGGCGCTCGCCCGGGTAAGCCCCGCAAAGATGGCGAGCGCACCCGCAAGCAGCCACTTCCGGCGTGACACGGCGACCAGCGTCCACGCGACGAGGGCCACGAGCAGCGCCTCGGAGTACGCCATGCGCAACGCCGTCGAACCCGGCCCGAGCGACCACAGCACCGCCAGCAGCATCCCCACCCGCGGGCCGGCGAACTCGCGACCCAGCACGAACAGGCCCCACGCCGCGGCGCAGCCGGCCAGCAGCGACACCGCCAGGGCCGCGGGCAGCGCGGGAATGCCGACGAACGTCAGCACCGCGATCAGCGCCGGGTACAGCGGGAAGAACACCAGGCTGTTCTCCCCCGGCATGCCGTTCGCCAGGATCGTCGGCACCTGGTCGTAACCGTGCGTGGCCACTGAGATGAACCAGTTCGAGTCGAACGCGCCCACGAAGCGGCCCGGCGAGACGTCTGCCTTCCAGCTCATCAGCCACAGCACGCCGAAGGCGAGGAGCTGGAAGAGCAGGTACAGGCCGACCGCCGGCAAGGCGGGGCGGATCCTCGCCTGGAAGGCCGAACGGGACTCGAGATCCGCGTCGAGGGTGGTCGACTGCACTCGCGCGGGACTCCTGAACGGCTCGGGTGAAAAGGGACAAATTCCTACCCGATGGTACCTGCGCGTGGCATCTTCCGAGGCCAGAACGCCGCGGGTGGTTTTTCTCGAATCCCGGGCAATTCCGGGGACTGGTCCGCGGCCCCGGAGCAAGGCGCTACCCTGCTTGGGGGAATCAGCACGAGTAGACGGGGGTGGTCGCGCTGGTTGAGCAGCCACCTGCTGTGCAGAAGAAGACCCGCATCGTCTTCATCGACATCGGCCGTGGCCTCGGCGCCCTGCTCGTGTTCTACAGCCACATCGCCCACCCGTGGGTGATCGCGAAGAATGATTCCGCGCCTTACATCAGCTTCGTCGAGGCGCTGACGAGCAATCCGATGCACATGTCCACCCAGGGCATCGGTGAGATCGCCGTGCCGTTCTTCTTCGTGGTCAGCGGTTTCGTCGTCACGCCCATCGCACTGCGCCAGGGCCAGCGCCGGTTCGCCGTGAACCGGCTGATCCGCGTGTACGCGCCGATGCTGTTCGTGGTGCTGCTCACCGCGTTGATGCTGGTGGTGAGCCTGCACCCGCCGTCGACCGGGCAGTCGCAGGAACTCAACCCGCTCACGATCTTCACCAACACCTTCCTGGTGAACTACCTGATCTACCCGCAGGTGGTGCTGGTGCCGGTGGCGTGGTCGATGATCGTCGAGGTCGTCTTCTACGTGGTGCTGATGGCCGTGCTGCCGCTGCTGCGCCGCTCGGTGTGGCTGGCGATCGCGGTGGAACTCACGTTCATCTTCGTGGTGATGATGAGCCGGTCGCAGCTCGGGCCGTCGTGGTCGCTGTTCGCGGTGAACGTGTCCTACCTGCCGGTGATGATCATCGGGCAGACGATCTGGGCCACCACGGCGAAGAAGATCCCGCTGTGGACGGGCGCGCTGTACGGCGCGTGCGCCTGGTCGCTGTACGTGCTGGCGGACATCATCGACGTCGGCCGCGTGGACACGTCCTACAACCTCTCGATGGCGTTCGCCGTGGTGCTGTTCATGCTGGGCATGATGGCGGAGCCGAAGCTCAAGCAGCGGAAGTTCTGGACCGCGGTGTCCGAACGCAGTTACTCGATCTACCTGCTGCACATGCTGGTGTCGTTCGTGCTGCTGCAGTTGCTGCGCCCGGCGGTGCCGCTGCCGATCGCGCTGCTGATCGTGATCCCGGCGGTGTTCGGCGTGGTCGAGGTGTGTTATCGGTGGGTCGAGCGGCCGAGCCACGCGCTGGCTCGCAAGCTCTCGTACCGGCGCGAAAAGCCGGCGCCGATCAAGGTCAACAGCGAGATCACGATCGAGATCCCGAAGGTCGCGGAACGGCCTCGGCACGCGGCTGGTTCGGCCAAGGGGTCGGTGTCCGGGTCGCTGAACGGCAGCCTGCCTTCGACGCCGCCCAAGGGGACCCCGAAGCCGCCTCCTCCGAAGACGCCGCCCGGCCCGAAGCCGCCGCCCCCGCCGGCTGACGCGGAGAAGACGGTCATCACCCGGGCCGTCCCGTCTCGCCGGCCGCAGCCGCAACCACAGCCCCGGCCCCCGCTCGCGCAGGAGACAGGCTCCGACCGCACGGCCGAGCCCCGCGCCCGCCACAGCACGCCGCGGCGGCGCCCGTCAGCCCCGCTTGAGCTGCAGCACCAGTCTGACCAGGAAGATCACGGCCAGCGTGGCGACCACGACGATCTCCCACGCCATGGGAGCTCCTTCCGCCGAACACATCGCTGAGTGAGGCGATGCTCTGCCGGTAAGGCGTCCGAACGTGGGACGACGTTCACCGACACGGCGTAACTCACACCTTCGGGCTAGTTGCGTCTCGGCGTCACGAGGCCTGATTCGTACGCCAGGACTACGAGCTGCGCGCGGTCGCGGGCGCCGATCTTCGTCATGATGCGGCTGACGTGGGTGCGCGCCGTGGCGGTGGAGATGACCAGGTGGGCGGCGATTTCGTCGTTGGACAGGCCGCCGGCGACGAGGCCGAGGACCTCACGTTCGCGGTCGGTGATCTCCTTGACCGCGGCGGTGTCGATGCGACGATGCTCCGGGCGGCCGACGAACTCCGAGATCAGCCGGCGCGTCACGGTCGGGGCCAGCAGCGCCTCGCCCGCGGCGACCACGCGCAGCGCGCGCAGCAGCTCCACCGGCTCGGTGTCCTTGAGCAGGAAGCCGCTCGCGCCCGAGCGCAGGGCCTCGTAGACGTACTCGTCGACGTCGAAAGTGGTCAGGACCAGCACCTTCACGTCGGCGAGCGCTGGGTCGGCGGTGATGCGGCGGGTTGCTTCGAGGCCGTCGGTGCCGGGCATGCGGACGTCCATCACCACGATGTCGGGCTTGTGCTCGGCCGCGAGCGCCACGGCTTGCGCGCCGTCGCCCGCCTCGCCGACGACAGCGAAGCCGTCTTCCGTCTCCAGCAGCACGCGGAAACCCGCGCGGACCAGGGCTTGGTCGTCGGCCAGTACCACGGTGATCGTCATCATTCCCCCTTCACGGGCAGCTCGGCCCGCACTTCGAAACCGCCGTCGGTGGCACTGACCAGGGCGGCGTGGACCGTGCCGCCGAGGGCGGCCGCGCGTTCGTTCATGCCGCGCAGGCCGTGGCCCGGTGTGGGTGCGGTGGTGGCGCGGCCGTCGTCGCGGACGGTGAGCGTGAGGGCGCCCGGACGCCGGTCGAGGTGGACGTCCACGTGCTGCGCCCCGTCGGCGTGGCGGACGACGTTGGTGAGCGACTCCTGCAGGATCCGGTAGGTCGCGCCGGCCACGGGCGCGGGCACATCGCCCGCGTCGCCGTGCAGCCGCACTTCGAGGCCCGCGGACCGCGCGTGGTCGAGCAGCTCGCCCAGCTGCGCAAGGCTCGGTGCGGGCGCCTTGTCCTCGCCCGAACGTAGGACTGCCAGCGTCGCGCGCAGGTCGTTGAGCGCCGACGCACTGGCCGCCTTGATGTTCAGCAGCGCCTCTTTCGCCTGCTCCGGCCGCCGGTCGGCGACGTGCGCAGCGACGCCCGCCTGCACGTTGATCATCGCGAGGCTGTGGGCCACGACGTCGTGCACCTCGCGCGCGATCTGCAGCCGCTCCTGCTCGGCCAGGCGGTGGCGGTGCTCCACCGCCTGCTCGCGCCGCGCCGCCAGGGCCGCGAACTGGTAGCGCACGGCGGTGCCGATGCCGATCACCGCCGCCAGCCACACCACGAACACCCCGGCCGAAGGAGTGATCGCGAACGACCGCGTGGCGATCACGTGCGCCGCGTACCCGGCGACGAGCACGCCGGCGCCGGTGCAGCCCGCGACCACCGGGCCACTGCGCCGGGTGAGCATGAACAACGCGATGGTCGGCACCAGGATGATCGGTCCGTTGGGCTCGCTGGAGGCGTAGAACGCGTACGCCGACGCGGCCGTGACCACGAAGACCGGCAGCGGGTAGCGGTGCACGACCAGCAGCGTCAGCACGGTCGCGACCAGCCACGCGGCGCCCGCGGCGCTGAGCAGGTGGGCGCCCGGCTGCCAGCGACCGGCCGCGCTCGTGGCGCCGAGGGTGAACACGAGCACCACGAAGGTCCGGAACACGCGTCCGAACCACGGGTTCCGCGCCCGCCACCAGTCCTGCATGGTGCAGAAAACTACCGCTCACGGCGCCTTCGCGCGTCCGTCCGGAAGCGGCACGATGGCTACGTCCGGTGCAGTACCCGAGTGACCGAGGAGCCGACGATGCCGGAGATGCTGACCGTGGACCTGCACCCGATCTTCCGCAGTGACCGGGACATCGACGCGGCCGTGCGGACCGCGATCTTCCGCGCGGCCAGGGAACGGATCAGGACCGTCGAGATCATTTCCGGCAAGGGCTCAGGCAAGCTGAAGCGGCGTGTGCTGGCCACGCTGAACCAGCCGCACCTCAAGAAGCTCTACCGGCGGGTGGAGGCCGACCCCGCCAACGACGGCCGGGTACTGGTGCACTTCTAGTCGAACGAGCTCGGCAGCTTCGCGGCGGTCTGCTCGTCGGCCGGCGTGTACGTGGACACGGTGATCTCGGAGCGGCGACCCGAGTACAGGTAGGTGAAGTTGAACTTCAGCAGGCCGACCTCGGGGTGGTCGTAACACTTGGTGCGGATCGGCTCGGGGTTCACGTCGTGGCGGTTCCACAGCTGCTCGAACAGCGGCGACTCCGCCTTCAGCCGCTTGACCAGCGCTTTCCACGACGGTTCGGCCACGTGCTCGGCCATCGCCGCGCGGAACGACGCGACCACGCGCGGGGTGTTCTGCTCCCAGTCGAGCATCCGGCTGCGCCAGTCCGGGTTGAGCAGGCACTGGACCAGCGTGTTGCGGTCCTCGAACGGGATGGAGTCGACGTCGCCCATCAACCACGCATACGCGCGGTTGTAGCCGAGCAGGTCGCAGCGCGCGTTGCGGACCGCGACGGGGAAGGGCTCGAGCTGGGTCATCATCTTGCGCATCGACGGCGTGATGGCGTTGCACTCGTTGGCGGCCGGCGGTTCGGCCGCGCCGGCGAGGGTGAACAGGTGCGAGTGCTCGTGCGGGTCGAGGCGCAGCGTCCGCGAAATCGCGCCGAGGACCTGCTCTGACGCGTTGATGTCGCGGCCTTGCTCCAGCCACGTGTACCAGGTGACCCCGACGCCGGCGAGCTGCGCGACCTCTTCGCGCCGCAGGCCAGGCGTACGCCGGCGGCCGCCGAGCGGCAGGCCGACCTGCTCGGGCGTGATGCGGGCGCGGCGGCTGCGCAGGAACGCGCCGAGCTCGCCGCGGCGGAGGCGTTCTTCGACAGCGGTGGTCATGCCCCCAGTTCAGCACAGCGCGTTGCCTGGTACCAGGTAGTCCCACTACCAGGATGAGAGCGCACCTGGTACCAGGTTCGAAAGCGTCGGAGCGTGGTAGTCATGACGACGACAACCACCACACCGGTGCACACCACCGGTGTGCCGACGAGACCGGCACTCACCTCCGCCGGCCTGGTCACCGTGCTGCTGGGGGCGGCACTGCCGATCATCGACTTCTTCATCGTCAACGTCGCCCTCCCCACCATCGATGCCGACCTGCACGCCTCGACCGCGACCCTGGAACTGGTGGTGGCCGCGTATGGCATCGCCTACGCCGTGCTCCTGGTCCTCGGCGGCCGGCTCGGCGACGCGTTCGGCCGCCGCCGGCTGTTCCTCCTGGGGCTCGCGCTGTTCACGCTGACCTCGCTGGTCTGCGGCCTCGCACCCGATGCGACGACGCTCGTGCTCGCCCGCGCGGCGCAAGGGGCGGCGTCCGCCCTGCTGCTGCCGCAGGTGCTCTCGATCATCCAGGCCGGCACGACCGGCGAACACCGCTCCCGCGCGCTCGGCTTCTACGGCGCGACGGGTGGCATCGCCACCGTCGTCGGCCAGCTGCTGGGCGGCGCCTTGGTGGCCGCCGACCTGTGGGGCACGAGCTGGCGGCCGATCTTCCTGGTCAACGTGCCGATCGGCCTCATCGGGCTGCTCGTCGCGCGCCGCACGGTGCCCGACAGCCGCGCGGAGAACCCGCTCGGCGTCGACCGCTGGGGCACGGCGCTGCTCGCCGCTTCGCTCCTGACGCTGCTCGTGCCGCTGATGGAAGGCGGCGCGCTCGGGTGGCCGTGGTGGACCATCGCACTGCTGGTGCTGTTCCCGTTCGCCGTGGTGGCCTTCGCCCGCGTCGAGACCCGGCTGGAGGCGCGCGGCGGGATGCCGCTGCTGCCGCCGGCGCTGCTGCGCACGGCCAACGTGCGCCACGGCCTGGTCGTCGCGGTGCCGTTCTTCTGCGGCTTCGGGTCCTTCATGTTCATCTACGCCGTGACCCTGCAGGACGGCCTGCACCTCGGCCCGCTCGGCTCGGGGCTCGTGCTGACGCCGATGGCCGTGGCGTACTTCGTGACGTCGCTGGTCAGCAGCCACCTCGTCGCACGCTTCGGCCAGAAGGTGGTGCTCGCCGGTGGCCTGATCGCGGCGCTCGGCCTGCTCGTGCTGGCCGGCTCGGCGCTGTGGGCGTGGCCGGACCTCACCCTGTGGGAGCTGGCTCCCGCCATGGTCCTCATCGGGATCGGCAACGGCCTGGCCATGACCACGCTGTTCCGCATCGTCCTGTCCCGCGTGCCCCACGACCTCGCCGGCATCGGCGGCGGCGTGATGACCACGACGCAGCAGACGTCGCTGGCTCTCGGGGTGGCCGTGTTCGGCAGCCTGTTCGCGGGCTTGAGCACGGGCTCAATGGGGTACGAGGGAGCGTTCGTGCTGGTCATGGGGCTGCTGGCCGCGGTGGCGCTGCTCGTGGTGGTGCTGGCGAGGAAGCTGCCTGATCCTCGGTGACGGCTCAGCCCGGGAGCGACGACCAGCCGCCGCCCCGGGCGAGCAGGATTCGGACGGCCTCGGCGTGTTCCGCGAAGCCCGCGAGGTCGCCGTGCAGCAACGCGGCGCGTTCGGCGTCCAACGGTGCCGTGTCGTCGCGCCAGAGCTCGAGGGTCCAGTTGGCGGCGAGGAACATCGAGCGCACGAGGCCGATGATCCCGGCGCCGTCGGGGCCGCCGCTGCGGCGGTAGGACTCGAGGATCTCGTTGCACGTCGAGAACAACCGCGTCAGCCCGGTCACGGCCTCGGCGGGCGTGCCGTCCCAGTCCGCCCCTGGCCACGTGCAGGAGCCCAGCTCCAGCCACAGCCGCCAGCCGGCGGTCAGCTCAGCTTCGTTGCACGGAGTCCAATGCCCGGCCATGGTTCGAGTGTGCGCCTGGGCAACGCGGGACCCGCTGGGGTCATGGGGTTTCTCACTCGTGTGGCTGTTCCCAGAGCCAGAACTCGATGCCCTGGTCGTCGACGCAGTCGGCGGTCGTGCCGTACGGGTGGTTCTCCACCTCACCGGCCGTGCCGCCGTGGTCGCGGACGCGGGCGAGAGCCGCTTCGAGGTCGTCCACCGCGTACATCAGCTTCCAGCCGACTTGCCGGCCCGGGCCGCCCCACAACCCGCCCTGGAGGCCGGGACCTTCGAAGCCCCAGGCGTCCGGCACGGAGCCCGGCGAGAACTGCCAGCCGAGGACGCGACCGTAGAAGGCCTTCGCCGCTTCGTCGTCGGGCACCTGGAACGTGAAGTACATGGCTTCGCCGTGGCGGGTCGGGTTCGTGGCGTACTTCCCGGTCCGCCCGGGGTGGCCGGCCTGCGCGACGAGCCACCGCTGGCCGTAGGGGTCCTTGATCGTGCCGCTGAGCCCGTACCCGCGGTCCTCGACCGGGCGCAGCAGCTCGCCGCCCAGCTCCACGGCGCGGCGGGCCGACTCGCGGACGTCGGGAACCTCCACGCGGATCAGCGGCCCGCCCTCGGGCGCGACGACGTTGCCCAGCTCTGGGAACTCCTCCGCGAGCATCAGCACGCTGTCGCCGATGGCCAGCTCGGCGTGCCCGACGCGGCCGTCGTCCATCACGATCGGGTCGGAGCGACGCTGCGCGCCGAAGACCTCGACGTAGAAGTCCAGCGCGGCGCGGGCATCGGTGACGACGAGGTACGGGGCGAGCGCGCGCACGGCGGCGTCGGCGGGAGTTTCGGTGGTGGTCATCTCGGCTCCGTTCAGGATGAGGCGCCGCAGGTTGTCCCGCAGCTCCCTGGCGAACGCCGGGTCCGGGTCGACCGGCGTCGGGGGCAGTGCGAGCGCGTCGAACGGCTCAGTCATCGCGGCCCCCTTTCTCCTCGTAGCTGTGGCGGAACGCAGCCTTCGCGCGGGTCAGCAACGCTTCCGTCGCGTTGACCGTGCGACCGAGGCAGGCGGCGACGTCGCCGACCGGCAGGCCGTCGACGTACCGCAGCGTGAGCACGGCCCGGTGGTTTGCGCCGAGCGATTCGAGCACCTGGCGTGCGCGCAACGCGTCGAGCTCGGTGTCCCACGGATCGTGGGTGTCGGGCTCGTGCACCAGCCGCAGCCCGCGTTCCTCGCGGGCCTTGCGGCGCCAGTGGTCGGCCAGCTTGTGCCGCGCCACCCCGATCAGCCACCGGGTGCTCACCGGCGGCGCGCCACCCTTGCGGCACGCCGCGACGGCCCCCAGGAACGTCTCGGACGTCAGTTCCTCGGCCAGCACGCGGTCGCCGCAGCGCGCGAGCAGGTACCCGTAGACCTCCGGCAGCGCGGACTCGTACAGCCCGAGCAGCGCGAAAGCCGGGTCCGGTCTCACCCGCGGTTCCGTCACACCCACATCGTCGTCCGGGGACCGCGTTTTCCGTCGGGTGAATTTCGGGCCGCCGGAAAATCGTTGGTCGCCGCCGGTGGCGGGCGGCGACACTGCGGTCATGGCCGGGCGAGGACGAGCGACAGGGTTGAGCCTCACGTCTTGGGTGCTGTTCGCCGGATCCGGGCCGGTAGCGAAGGCCGTGATGGGCACGGGCTGGTCACCGGCCGCGGTGACGGCGGTCCGGATCGCGCTCGCAGCGGTGGTGCTGGTGCCCGGCGTCGCGCTGGTGCGGCCGTGGGCGTTGCGGTTCCGCGGATTCGACGTGTGGCTGGTGCTGGGCTACGGCGTGCTCGGCGTGGCCGGGGTGCAGCTGTGCTTCTTCGTCGCCGTGGACCGGGTGGCGGTCGGAGTGGCGATGGTGCTGGTGAACCTGGCGCCCGCGCTGGTCGCGCTGTGGGTCCGCGTGGTGCGGCGCGAGCGGCTTCCGGCGCTGGTGTGGGCCGGGACCGCTCTGGGCGTGGCCGGGCTGGCGCTTGTCGCGCGGATCTGGCAGGGCGGACGGCTCGACGCGCTCGGCATCGCCGCCGGCGTGGGCGCAGCCGTGTGCTCGGCCGGCTACTTCCTGCTCGGCGAACGCGGCGCGGGCCGGCACGACTCAGTGGGGCTCACGGCCGTCGGGCTGGCGATCGGGGCCGTCGTGGTGGGCGCGGTTAGTCCACCGTGGACAGTCGCGCCGGCGTCGATCACCGCCACGGCAACGCTCGGGAGCCTGCACGTGCCCGTGTGGCTGGCCTTGCTGGTGCTGGCCGTGGCCGGCACGGTGCTGCCCTACCTGGCCGGGCTGCGCGCGTTGCGCGATCTGCCTTCGGCACTGGCGAGCGTGCTGGCGCTGGTGGAACCGCTCGTCGCCGCGGGGCTGGCGTGGTGGTGGCTCGGCGAAACACTCGGCGCGACGCAGCTGGTCGGCGCGGCCGTGTTGCTCGCGGGAGCGGTGCTGGTGCAGGTGGCCGGATCCCGCACCCTGCCGGGAGCACGGGATCCGGCCCTGACTACCAGCCAGCCGGACGCGCGCGGTCCGGCTCGTAGGGCTGCGTGATCACTTCCATGCCGTTGCCGCCCGGGTCGAGGAAGTAGACCCCGCGCCCGCCGTGGCTGTGGTTGATCTCGCCGACCTGCTTGCCGGCCGGGTCGGCGTGGTAGGTCACGCCGGTTTCCTTCAGCCGCGCGAAAAACGCGTCGAAGTCGTCCTCGGGGATCAGGAAACAGTAGTGCTGCAGCCGAAGGTCCTGCGGCGGGATCGTCGCGAAGTCCAGCCGGACGCCGTTGCCGGTTTCGACGGGGATGAACGGCCCCCATTCCTCGCCCACTTCGAGACCCAGCAAGCGGGCGAGGAACTCGGCGGACTCCCGGTTGTCCCGGGACGGCACGATCAGATGATTGAGCTCAACGGAAACGGACACGAACAATGCCTCCAGAAGGCATCCCGGCACCTCCATGCCTCACCCAGCCGGTGACCGACACGCGATGCCGCGTCCGTGATCGTAAGCCAGGACTAGGAAACCGTCACGCGCTTTCGCCCCGCCACGCGCGGCCGCCCGACGCCCTGCCAGGAGAGGCCGGCGTCGATGACCGTGCGCGGGTCGAGGAGGTTGCGGGTGTCGACGACGTCGTCGCCCTCCATCGCGTCGGCCATCACCGTCCAGTCGAGGTGCTTGAACTCGGCCCACTCGGTGAGGACCACGATCACGTCGGCGTCCTTCGCGACCTGGTACGGGTCGTCGACCACGGTCATGCCGTCGATGCCGGTGTCCACCGCCGGGTCGTAGGCCGTGATCTCCGCACCTAGCGCGCCGAGCACCGAGGAGACGGCGAGGGCGGGCGAGTCGCGCAGGTCGTTGGTGCCGGCCTTGAACGCCAGGCCCAGCACGCCGATCCGCGCGCCGGCGAGCGTGCCGCCGCAGGCACCGGCGATCTTCGCGACGATGCGGTCGCGCTGGGCGATGTTCTCGTCGATGGCCGAGGTGAGCATGCGGAAGTCGTAGTTCACGGACTCGGCGACCTTCACCAGCGCGCTGGTGTCCTTCGGCAGGCACGAGCCACCCCAGCCCGGGCCGGGCTTGAGGAACGTGCGGCCGATGCGCCGGTCGTAGCCCATGCCCTCGGTCACGAGGTCGATGTCGGCGCCGAGGCGCTCGCACAGCTCGGCGATCGAGTTCACATAGGACAGTTTCAGCGCGAGGAAGCAGTTGGCCGCGTACTTCACGAGCTCCGCGCTCGCCGCGTCCGCGACGACGACGGGTGCGCCGAGGTCCGCGTAGAGGTCACCGACCCAGTGCGCCGCGCCGGGGGTGTCGGAGCCGACCACGATCCGGTCGGGGTTGAGGAAGTCGGAAACCGCGGTGCCTTCCCGCAGGAACTCCGGGTTGGACACGATCGGGACGTCGGAGCGGCCGAGCATCGCGCGAATGCGCTTGGACGTGCCCACGGGCACGGTCGATTTGGTGATCAGCGCGCAGCCGGCGGGCAGCACGTCGCCGATCTCGGCGGTCACCGCCTCCACCGCGCGCAGGTCCGCGGAGCCGCCGGCGCCCATGGGCGTCGGCACGCACAGGAAGACACCGTCTGCCTCCTGCACGGCTTCGCGCGCGCCGACGACGAACGACAGCCGCCCACCGTTGATGCCACCGGTGACCAGTTCGGCCAGCCCCGGTTCGAGAATGTCCACTCTGCCGGCGGTGAGGCGAGAGACCTTCGCCTCGTCCACGTCCACGCAGGTGACGCGATGCCCCAGTCTCGCGAGACATGCCCCCGTGGTCAATCCGACGTACCCCGTCCCCACCACCACGATCCGAGCTGCGCTCATGATGCCGAAGGTGACATTCGGAGTTGAAGCGGGCGCTAACGGAAGTGGGCGACGCCAAATACTCCACGCGAGAAGTGAAGAACGGCTCTCGCGTGAGGCAGCACACCCGGCGCTGGTGCGAACGAACGTTAACCTGTCGTTACGGTGCAGGGCCGCACCACGAGCAGGAGAAAGGCTGAAGATGCAGATCACCGACACCGCAGCGCTCGTCACGGGTGGTGCTTCCGGCCTCGGCGGCGCCACCGCCAAGGCGCTGGCTGCCAAGGGCGCGCGCGTCTTCGCGCTCGACCTCGCCTCCTCGATCGAAAAGGCGGAGCAGGTCGACGGCGTCACCTACGTCGAGGCCGACGTCACCGACCCCGACCAGGTCCAGACCGCCGTGGACACCGCGGCCGGCTCCGGCGTGCCACTGCGCACGGTCGTGAACTGCGCCGGCATCGGCCCCTCGGCCCGCATCCTGTCGACGAAGGGCCGCCACGACCTCGCGCTGTACGCGAAGGTCGTGCAGATCAACCTCATCGGCACCTTCAACGTGCTCACCATCGCGGCCGAGGCCATCGCCAAGACCGAGCCGCTGACCGACGACGCCCGCGGCGTCATCATCAACACCGCCTCCGTCGCGGCCTACGACGGCCAGATCGGCCAGGTGGCCTACTCGTCGTCCAAGGGTGGCGTCGTCGGTCTCACGCTGCCGGCCGCGCGCGACCTGGCGTCGCAGGGCATCCGCGTGCTGACCATCGCGCCGGGCATCGTTGACACCCCGATGCTCGCCACCGTGAGCGACGAGTTCCGCGCGGGCCTCGCCGCCGGCGTGCCGTTCCCGAAGCGCCTGGCGCGGCCGGACGAGTACGCGCAGCTCGCCCTCTCGCTGATCGACCACGACTACCTCAACGGCGAAGTCGTCCGCATGGACGGCGCGCTGCGCATGGCCCCGCGGTAACAACCCGCTCACACCCGCAGCGGACCACCCGAGGTTCGCAGCACCCAGACTCCGCCCCGCACCTCGATCCCCAGCTTGAACGCGGTCTGGACCACTTCGTCAAGGCATGCTTTCCCGCCTTGACAAAGTGGTCCAGACCGTCGTGACAATCATGGGTCGGGGTGATGGGGTCGCCCACTATGCCTTGGTGAGGCGACCTTCCAGCCCGATGCCGTCCGTGGTGATGCGGCAGGAACCGAAGCGGCTTTCGCGCGCCAACGTTTCGAACTGCTCCGGCGTGTACGCGCGCTTGCGCAGCTGCCCGAGTGTCCACTTCGTCGTGAACGCACTTACGGCCCCCAGCTTCATCCCGGCCACCTCGGCCGCGATGTCTTCCGACGTGGCCGTCTTGCGCAGGTCCTGCACCAGCGCCACCCCGCCCGGCCGCAGCACGCGCCACATCTCGTCGAGCGCGTCGACCGGGTCGGCGAAGTTCTTGAACGCCGCCTGCGTGATCAGGAAATCGAAGGACCCGTCCGCGAACGGCATCGCCGCGACGTCGCCGTGCACGAACTCCGCCGCGACACCCTGCTCCCGCGCGTACTGGCTCGCCAGGGACACGAACGTGCGGCTCACGTCCAGCCCCGTGATCGCGAAGCCGAGCCGCGCGAGCTCGACCGCGTGGAAGCCGGGTCCGGGCGCCACCTCCAGCACGTCGGCGCCGCCGGGCAGCTGCTTGGCCAGCTCGGCCGCCGATGAGCGGTAGTACGACATCTGCGGCGCCGTCCCGCGACCGCGCGCGTAGGCCCGCGCGACCGGTCCCTCCATCTCCGGCACGAGCTTGGTCCGGTGCCGTTTGACCTCGGTGTTCGTCATGGTTGCACTCCAGTTCGGTGGGTCGGCCGAACCGCTCCGGCGAGTGCGGGCCCGTATCCTGTGATCGCAGCCTGAGGATCGGATCCGCGTCCGCGGAATCGGTTCGAGGGTTTCCCCGGTCCCGGTGGCGGTGTGCCAGCACTGCCTCCGGGGCCGGCTTTCTACTCCTGGCCGCCTTCGGTGAAAGCGGTCAAGTCTTCCGGCAGCTCGCCGGTCTCGCGGTAGTGCCGCCACTCGGCGACGCCCGGCAGCGCGTTCGTGGCCAGGTCGTCGCGCAGGCTGCGCACCCATTCGATCTCGGCGCGCAGCAGCACAAGTTCAAACTCGCTTTCCACGAGGAACAGCCGCGGCACCTCGGCGCGCGAGGTGTCCAGCGCCGAAACCCGTTCAGCGAGGCGCTTTTCCAGTGCCGTGAGGCGTTTCGTCAGCAGGTCGGCGACCTCGTCCGGCCCGAGCGAAGCCATGATCGACAGCCCGGCCTGGAACTTCGTCGGCTCGAGGTCCGGCTCGCCGAGCAACTCGGCCACCCAGTCTTCCAGCTCCGCGCGGCCGGCGTCGGTGAGGCGATAGATCGTGCGCTCGGGCCGCGCGCCGTCGCGGACGCTCTCCACGGTGGCGACGAAGCCGTGCTTCTCGAGGTTGCCGACAACCGTGTAGAGCGAGCCCCACTTGATCTTCATGTCGGCGTCCTTGCCGCGTTCGCGCAGCACGGAGGCCATTTCGTAGGGGTGCATCGGCCGCTCGACCAGGGCCGAGAGCACCGCCAGCCCCAGCATGTTCCCGACCTTGCGCCGCTTCACGGCCACCACTTCCTCGTCTACGAGTATTCGCGGACGAGTATAGGCACAGCCGGCCGGTGATCGCCAGGGTCAGCGGTGGATGAGAAGCACCTCGGTGCCGTCGGCGGGTACGGCGACGGCGCGCTGCAGCCGCCCGGCGTGGACGGTGCCGAGGGCGACCACAGCGGCCGAGTGGCCGAAGCCGGTCAGGACGATCCGGTCGCCGTCGTGCAGCTCGCCGGTGCCGGCGAGGGTGACGATCGCCGGGCTGTCGACCGACGAGCCGGTGTCGTTCAGGGTGACGGGCTCGCCGGTCGCCGTCGTCGCGCGCAGTCCCCACGCCTCGGTCAGCGCACCCGGGTCGGACTTCACGGCCGCGAAATCGTCGCGGCCCTCGGCGATCACGCCGACGAACCCGGCCCGCGTCGCCACGACGTCGCCAGGCTTCGCGTCGACCCCGGAGATGCCGAACTGGGCATCGTCCCGGGCGCGGACGACGGTGCCCGTCGAGATCGCCGCGTCGTGGGCCGAACTGGTGAGCGTGCCGAAGACGGGATGCTGCGGGTTTCCGGTGGCGAGGGAGGTGTTCCACGCGGCCGCGGTGGGTGGGAGCTCCGCGGTCGCGAGGCCGTCGGCCACCCGGGTCTCGCCGGAGGTGAACCTCGCCGTGTCCACTTGCGGAGCGGTCACCGCGACGCCCGCCGCAGGGCCGCCGTCCGGCGCGGAGGCGACGAAACCGTAGGCCGGAGCCGTCAGCCGGCCGGCCGGGACGGTCAGCTGCGCCTGAACCGCCAGCTCGGGCCCGGTGAGAAACGCCAGCCGGACTCCGCCGTCGTGCTCCTGGCTGCGCAGCACGACGATCGTGCCCACCTCGGGCCGGCTCCCGGCGAACACCACCTGCGCCGCCTGCCCACCCCAGCCCCACCGCGCGCGCTCGATCAAGTCCACGTTGCCGGCCAGCGACCCCCGCGCAGGCCACTGCGTCACCGGCGTCGCCTGGACCTGCGACGACGTGGTTTGAGTGGTGACGATCGTCGCCGCACCCACCGCGAGCACCACGGCGGCGGCCGCGGCCCCGGCCAGCGTCCGCTGCCGTCGGCGGGTCCGGGTGCCCAGCACTCGCCGCGCCATCCGCGCCGCGTCCCCCGGCTCCGGCGGCGCCAGCGCGGTCTCGCCGAGCTCCCGGCGGACGGTGTCGGTGAACTCCTGCTGCCTCAACGCTGTCCCCTCCCGATCGCCGCCGGACTCGGCTCGTGCGCGACCTCCCACAAATCCCGCAGCCGGGCCAGCCCGCGCGCCGTCGACGACTTCACCGTCCCGACGCCGCAGCCCAGCAGCCGCGCGGTCTCCGCCTCACCGAGGTCGAGGTAGAAGCGCGCCGCGAGCACCGCCCGCATCCGCGGCGGCAGCTGCCACAGCAGCGCGACCATCTCCGCCCGGCCCGCCGACACGGCGAAGGCGTCTCCCCCGGCCTCGACGTCCGCCCCGGCGATCGGCATCAGCCGCTCCCGGCGGCGACGGTCGCGGCGAGCGAGGAAGACGCGGAACAACGCCTGGCGGGCGTAGGCGCGCTCGTGCTCGATGTCCGCGCGGCCGACGTGCTTGACCAGGCGCAGCAGCGCGTCGTGCACCACGTCCTCGGCCTCGCCGCGGTCGCCCGTCAGCACGAGCGCGTAGCGGAACAGCTCGTCGTAGTGCTCCTCGACGAAGACCTCGAACCCGCGCACACCCACCGCCCTCCGCTCCCCGACGCCCCTTGGATCGCGGAGAACGCCGGAAAGTTGCCTGGCCGGCCGAACTCGAGCCGGCGATTTACTCGGCGGGTGACCACACCCAGTTCGGCCGCTCGTAGGCCACCTGGAAGCCCAGGTTGAGCATGTTGTGCAGCGACGAGTTGTGCTCGCCCTCGGTCTCGGCGCCGGTTTCGGCGACGAGCAGGCGGCAGCCCAGCTCGGCCGCGAGCCGGGCGCGGGCGGCGAGGAGCTCCGTCTGCCCACCGCGGTTGCGGGCGTGTTCGGCCACCGCGCCGCCGAACATCTGGCCGATCTCGCCGTGCTGATACATCATCGCGGTGCCGACCATCTCGTCGTCGAGCCAAACGGCGAACGGGTGGCAGTTCGGCTCGGTGGCCGCCGCGGCGAATATCTCCGCGAAGTGGTCCTCGGGCATGCCGAAGACGTTCAGCATCAGCGCGGCCCACCGGTACAGGTCACCGGGTTCGACCGGCTCGACCCGGATCTCGTCGGCCGGCCGGCGCTCGTCGTCGTCGGCGCGAGCCACGACTTCTTCCACCGGGGCGACGAGCTTGGCCCACGACGAGGGGGTCCTGAGCCCTTCGCGCTCGCAGATCTCGGCCCAGCCCTCCGGAATCACCGACGGCGCGAGCTGCAGCGTGGCCCGGCGCGTGCCCGCCGCGCGGTAGAACGCGCACACCTCGGCCATCAGCTCAGCGGTGACCGGCTCCGTGCGGCCGAAGCCCAGGGCTTTGCTCCAGTAGTCCGTCGGGTCGTTGCGCACCGCCAGCACCACCGCACCGCCGAGGCGCGTGGCCGTCATGCCGAGCGCGGAACGCACCGGCTCGGGACCCCCGGTCTCGAGCCGGAACAGCGCTTCCGCCTCGCACTCCTCGATCGCAAGGGGCGGCTCGACCTTGATCATCGCGTCAACATACTGCGCACCGGCCCTCGGATCAGAGATCGAGCATGAAAGGCACCTCGACTTGTGCCCGATCGGACATCCACTCGCGCAAGGCCTTGGTGGCCAGCACGTCGTCCTCGTTGTACTGCAGGAGACGCTCGCGCTGGGTGTCGTCGGGGGTCTCGCCGTCCATGCCCACGGCGTCGCGGTACCAGCGCATCGACGCTTCGCCGCCGGCCTCCGCGTCGCGCCACCGGAAGCCCGCGACGGGGGCGATCACCTTGAGTCCCTTGCCGCGCGAGCACAGGAACTGGTCGGTGACGCTGCGGAAGAGGTCCACCCACTCGTCGGAGTCCACAAAGGACTGCACGTCCTTCTTGGCCGGAATCCCCGGGTGGTCGCCGAAGCGCTCCACGGAGCCGAACAGCCAGCGGTTCTCCGCCAGCGCGTTGTAGCAGTAGGCGCGGAACGTGAGCCCGGCCGCGAGCGTGCGCTCGCGCACGTCGGTGAACCACGCCCAGAACTCCGCGAACGAGCGCGCCTCGTCCGTGGTCGGCAGCGGCTCCCACGTGGCGAACGCGCGGTAGCCCTGCTCGACACCGATGTCGGCGCCCGAGAGCAGCGTGCCCCACAGGTACGCCCCGGCGTCGCCGAAGCTCTCCATGTCGACGTCGACCTCGACGTCGCCGCGCGGCACCTCGACCTGCGGCGTGCGGCGCACCACGGTGAGGTCGGCGAGCCATGCGCGCGCGAGCATGATCGCGTCGGCGAACGTGCCGCCGGTCCAGTTCATCGGCGGCGCCTCGGCGGCCGGGTCGAGTGCGGCCAGCTTGTCCACAGTGGACACGCCGGCGCGGCGCAGCTCGCCGGCGTCCTCGCCGCGCACCACGAGGCTGACGTCGCGGGTCTCGGTGAGCTGCACCTCGCACGTCGGCCAGAACGGGCAGCGCCGGCACTCCAGCACGCGCGAGGGCATGGCCAGCGGTTCGCCGCCGGTCGCGGCCGCGGTGGCCACGGCGAGGCGGTCGGCGAAGCGCGCGTCGTACTCCGCCAGCGCGCTGCGGCCGCCGGGCCAGGTGCCGGCCGTGAGGTCGTGCCAGACGACCACATCGGCGTCGAGCCCGATCACACCGCCGACAGCGCGGCCGGTCTCGGCCCGCCCGTACGTCTGGAGCATCCGCCGCAGGTGCGCGAGCCGCAGCTGGTCGCGTGGCTGCGAACGCACCTTGCGCGTCTCGTCCGGCGTGCGGTGCGCCGGGTCGAGGTCGGTCAGCCCGGTGGTCGGCGCACCCTGGCCGCGGTCGGTGATGCGGTGGCGCACCACGAGCACCGGCACGTATCCGGTCGCGGTGCGCACGAGCAGGTCGACGCCGCCGCGCCGGTGCCCGACCGGGTCGGCCTGCAGCAGCGGGCCCCAGATGAACCGCGCGCCCTCGGCGAAGGCTTCCTCCGTGAGCCGCACCCGATCTGCCGCGGGCAAGTCACGCGGGATGCGCGCCCAGGTCACGTCGGCGCTGGTCGCATCAGTACTCGTCACATCACGGCCCGCGGCATCGGTGGTCGCGGCGATGAGGCGCTGCAGGATCGCCTCGCGGTGCGCCGTCGCGTCGGCGATCCGCTGCTGCGCCGTGGGATCCGGCGGCGGCAGCGGAACGTCGCGCATCGCGGGGTCGTGCTCCAGATGCACACGACGACGGCAGCGACTGACCGCGCCGGCGTCGAGCAGCACCTCGTTACCCATGACGATCACCTTATCCGCCCCCACCGACAGAACTGCCTTTCCGTGCTGCGAGCCGACATGCCCGGCCCCACTCGGACCAGTAAGTTCGACCACGACGAGTAGCAGGAGGTGGGCCATGGCGCGCAAGGCCAAGCAGGACGCGGGTGAAGCTCGGATCACCCCGAAGAAGGCGAAGAACGCGATCGCGGTGGCCAAGGTGCTCGGGCCGGCCGTGATCCCGGTGGTAGCGCCGTACGCGGTGCGCGCGGCGGGCGCGGCGCGGGAGCTGTACGACCGCTACCAGGCGCGCAAGCTCGGCGTCGCCGTCGACCAGCTCGGCGAATTCTCCGGCCGCGGTGCCGCGCTGCACGCGCGGATCGCCGGTCTCGTGCAGGGCCTGGGCGAGCTCAGGAAGTCGAGCAAGGCCACCGATGCCGACGCGAAGTTCGCGACCGACACCCAGGGCACGCTCGAACAGCTCTCGGCCACGGTCCGCGCGGCCGAGCGGATGCCCGCCACCCGGCGCAAGGCCGCGCATCGCGCGGTCGCTAGCGAGCTCGACTCCCTGGAGGAACAGCTGCTGCACCGGCTCGGCGTCTGAGCGCGAGCCGGGCCGCTCACCCGAAGTGGTGAGCGGCTCGATCGCCCCGAAGACAGCCCTGCTCAAGACAACCCGCTCAAGAAACCGAGGTTCCCGGCGGCAGCGGGATCCACTTGTGCGACCAGGTGATCACGGCGTCGACCACCGGCTCGAGGTCCAGGCCCTTCGCCGTGAGGCGGTACTCGACCTGCACGGGCGTGGTGGCGAGGACCTGCCGTTCCAGCAGGCCCTCCTCCTCCAGCGTCCGCAGCCGCTGCGCCAGCATCGTGTCGCTGACACCCGGCACCGCGGCCTTGATCTGGGCGTAGCGGTGGCTGCCGGTGAACACCGCGCGCAGAATCGCGCCGGTCCAGCGCGTGCCGATCAGCTCGATCGCCGTGTGGAAGCGCGTGCAGACCTGGTGGACGTCGTCGGCGTGCCCAGGTTCACCGTGCTCGACCATCGCCCGCTCCCCTCGCGAGGCGTCAGTCGCCCGAGCGCAGTGGCGCCAGCGACGCGGTGACCCGCACCAGCTCGTCGAACATGGCCTTGGCCGAGGTCTTCACGATCTCGTTGGGCACGAACTCGCCCTCGTCGCTGATGAACTGCTGCACGAACGGCACCGACACCGCATCGAACACCGGGGTCATGCGCAGCGTCGTCACGACCTGCTTGATCTGCTGCACCGCGCGCGTGCCTGCCGCGACGCCGCCGTAGCTGACCAGGCCGACGGCCTTGTACTTCCACTCGTTGTGCAGGTAGTCGATGGCGTTCTTCAGCTCGGCGTTGTAGCCGTAGTTGTACTCCGGCATCACGAAGACGAACGCGTCCGCTTCGGACACCTTCGCGCTCCAGTCCTTCGTGTGCTGGTGCTCGTACTGACCGAGGCGCGGGTGCTTCGGCTCGTTGAAGAACGGCAGGTTGACCTCGGCGAGGTCCACGAGCTCGACGTCGAAGCCGCCGTGCTCGATCGCCGCGGACTCCGTCCACTTCGCGACCGGCAGGCCCACCCGGCCCGGCCGCGTGCTCGCCAGGATGATCTCAAGCTTCGGCAACGCCTCCGCCTCCTCCCGACCCGGCAAAACGCGGGCCGCTCGACTAAGGATTCCTGAGCAACTTAGCATTCCTTAGTGAACGGCCCGCGCCCGGCTGCTTACTTGATGAACCCCTTGTCGATCATCCACTGGTGCGCGACGACGCCGGCGTCCTCGCCGTCGACGTCGACCTGCTTGCACAGCTGCACCATCTGCGCGTTGTCGATCGCCGCGGTCACCTTCTCCAGCGGGCCACGCAGCGCGGGGTGCTGGTTCAGGAAGTCCGTGCGCATCGTCACCGCGGCGTTGTACTGCGGGAACGCCTTCTTGTCGTCCTCGAGCACGCGCAGGTTGAGCCCCGAGATGCGGCCGTCGGTGGTGAACACCTCGCCGACCGGGCACGTGCCGTTGGCCACGGCGGAGTAGATCGTGCCGATGCCGAAGTTCTCGATCTTCGGATTCTGGAAGCCATACGCCTTGACCGCCGCCGGGAAGCCGTCCTGGCGGCTGGTGAACTCCGTCTCCAGGCAGAACCGCGCCTGATCGGGCTTCTGCTTGAGGAAGTTCGCTAGGTCGGTGGTGGACTTGAGGTTGTTCTGCTTGGCGTAGGCGTCGGTCGTGGCGAAGGCGTACTGGTCGTTGAGCGGCGAGTACTTGAGCCACGTGACGCCGTTCTTCTCGGCATCGGCCTTCGCTGTGGCGTCGTACTGCGCCTGCTCGCCGCCCGGCACCGGCAGCTCGTTGCCCTGGTAGTTGATCCAGCCGGTGCCGGTGTACTCCCAGGTGACGTCGGTCTGCCCGTTGAGCAGCGCCTGGCGCGACGAGTTGGACCCCTTGATGTCGGTGAGGTCCACGACGTCGGCGCCGGCGGCGCTCAGCGCCATCTCCGCCATGTAGCCCAGGATGATGTTCTCGGTGAAGTCCTTCGAACCCACCACCACGCGCACGCCCTGCACGCCGGGCGTCGGCTGGATGGAACCGGGCTGGATCGAGTACGGCACGGACGTGTTGAGGTCGAGCCCGCACGCCGAGAGCGTCCCGGCGAGCAGCGCCGCCCCCGCGAGGGCGCCCGCCTTCTTGAGGACGTTCATCAGCGCAGCCCCTTCGGTCCGAAGAACTGTTCCGCCACCGCGCCCAGCCAGTCGACCAGCAGCGCCAGCGCGACGGCCAGCACGGAGCCGGTGATCAGCACCTTCGTGAGGTTGAGCTTGTAGCCGGTGTCGATCAGCAGGCCGAAACCGCCGGCGTTGACGAACATCCCGAACGTCGCCGTGCCCACGGCCAGCACGAGCGACGTGCGCAGGCCGGCCAGGATCAGCGGGATCGCCAGCGGGAACTCCACACGCCACAGCACGGCCGACGAGGACATCCCGATGCCGCGCCCGGCGTCGATCAGCGCCGGGTCCACCTGCTGCAGGCCCACCATCGTGTTGCGCAGCACCGGAAGCAGTGAGTAGAACGCCAGCGGCAGCGCCGCGACCCACAGCCCGCCGACGGCGCCGGTGACGATGAACCACAGCACCAGCACACCCAGCGCGGGCGCGGCCTGGCCGATGTTGGCGATCGCGAGGAAGACGGGCGCGAGGAACCGCGCCCACCGCCGCGTGACCAGGACGCCGAGCGGCACGGCCAACAGCACCACGAGCACCACCACGACCAGCGTCATCGCGACGTGGTCGCGCAACGCGGTGAGCAGCGAAGTCGCGTTGAGCGTGGTCGCCTCGGTGGCGGTCAGGCCGGTGCCGAACACCCAGCCGAGCGTGACCGCGACCAGCACGACCACGGCGATGGGCTGCGCGAACAAGCGGAAGCGCTCCGCGCCGCGGGAGCCGGACTCGGTGGAGAAGCCTGATTCGACGACTGCTGTCACTGCGACACACCTCCGACCGGCTCGTGGTCGTCGGCGTGGTCGTCGCGCAGCTGCTGGATCGTGTTGATCACCGTGTCCAGCTCGATCGTGCCGGCGAACTCGCCGCGCGCGCCGGTGACCGGCACCGAACCGCCCTCCGCCAGCATGGCCTCCAGCGCGTCCTGCAGCGTCGACTGCAGGCTCACGATGTCGCGCAGCGGCTTGCCCGCGCCGGCGAGCGAGGTCGCCGCGGTGAGCTGACGCCGGTGCACCCAGCGCACGGGACGGCGCCGCCGGTCGAGGACGAGCACGAAGTGCTTGCGCTGGTCGTCGAGCTTGCGCGCGATATCGGCCGGGTCCTCGTCCTCACTCGCGGTGAGCGCGTCCTGCTTCAGCTCGACGTCGCGTACGCGCAGCAGAGTCAGCTGTTTGAGCGAAGCGCCGGCGCCGACGAAGCCGGCGACGGTGTCGTCGGCCGGGTTGGCGAGGATCGCGTCCGGGGTGTCGTACTGCAGGATCTTCGACTCGTTGCCGAGCACGGCGATCTTGTCGCCGAGCTTCACAGCCTCGTCGAAGTCGTGCGTGACGAACACGATCGTCTTCTTGAGTTCGGTCTGCAGCCGTAGCAGCTCGTCCTGCAGGTTGCCGCGCGTGATGGGGTCCACCGCGCCGAACGGCTCGTCCATCAGCAGCACCGGCGGGTCGGCCGCGAGCGCGCGGGCCACGCCGACGCGCTGCTGCTGACCACCGGAGAGCTGGCGCGGGAAACGGTCGCGGAAGTCGGCCGGGTCGAGCCCGACGAGGTCCATCATCTCCTCGACGCGCGCGGTCACCTTCTTCTTGTCCCAGCCGAGCAGCCCCGGCACCACGCCGATGTTCTGCGCCACCGTGAAGTGCGGGAACAGCCCGGCCTGCTGGATCGCGTAGCCGATGCGGCGGCGGAGGGTGTCGACGTCGAGCTTCAGCGCGTCTTCACCGCCGATCGTGATGCGCCCGGACGTCGGCTCGATCAGGCGGTTGATCATCCGCATCGTGGTCGTCTTGCCACAGCCGGACGGGCCGACCAGAACGACGATCTTGCCGGCGGGCACCACCATCGAGAAGTCATCGACGGCGGGCGCGCGCGTGCCCGGGTAGCGCTTGGTGACGTGTTCCAGCTCGATCTCGGCGCCGGAGACATGGTCGTCGGAAACGTGCTCAGCCACGGAGCCCCCTCGGTACGGTCAATCGCTTGATCAGGACGTAGATGGCGTCGAGCACGAGCGCGAGGATCACGACGCCGACGGTGCCCGCGAGGGCCTGGTTGAGGGAGTTGGCGCTCCCCGCGTTGGTGAGACCCGAGAAGACCTCGGAACCCAGGCCGGGGCCTTTCGCGTAGGCCGCGATCACCGCGATGCCCATCAACATCTGCGTCGCGACGCGCATGCCGGTGAGGATCGCGGGCCAGGCCAGCCGCAGCTCGACGCGGGTGAGCACGGAGAACCGGCCCATCCCGATGCCGCGCGCCGCGTCGGTCACCGCCGGATCGACTCCGGCGAGGCCGACGATCGTGTTGCGCACGATCGGGAGCAGGCCGTAGAGCACCAGCGCGATGACCGCGGTGGTGGAGCCGAGTCCCGAGAGCGGGATCAGCAGCCCGAGGAGAGCGAACGAGGGAACGGTCAGGATCGTGCTGGCCAGCGCCGTGGCGACCGCCGAGCCGATGGGGCTGCGGTACACCGCGATACCGATCGCCACCCCCAGCACGGCGGCGAGGATCGTGCACTGCACAACCATGCTCGTGTGCAGGTAAGCCTGCAGCCACAGCCTGTCCCACCGGTCCGAGATGTACTCGAAGAGGTTCATGCGTATTCGATCTCCTGCCGCTAGTGAGGAGCCCCAGACGTCACCCGTTCGGAGTAGCTCGTCAACCGGGAGGGTGACTACCCACAACGAAGGCGGCCCAAACCTCCCGTCTCACCGTTGGTCAGGCCACCGTTTCGCATCCTGAGACGATCGGCAACCGAAGCGAGTGGCCCGGCCGGGCGGTCGTCACCTGATCGCAACGCTCCGACCAGCATTTACTTGAACGTTCAC
Source organism: Amycolatopsis sp. NPDC051373 (assembly GCF_040689465.1). Classification (NCBI taxonomy): domain Bacteria; kingdom Bacillati; phylum Actinomycetota; class Actinomycetes; order Pseudonocardiales; family Pseudonocardiaceae; genus Amycolatopsis; species Amycolatopsis sp. NPDC051373. Next base: position 214,145 of record NZ_JBFBAE010000001.1, read on the forward strand.
CGAGACACTGCTCACAGGCTGAAACCCCTCGTTCACGCGTCGGAGTGCCGATAAGCTGCCTCGGTGAGCACCCGGACCCGGCACCGCGGCGCGCTGGCCGCTGCCCGCGGCGGGCTGCTCGCAGCGAGCTCGGCGTCACTCGCGGTCACCGCCCACAGCGTTGCCGACGGCGGGCTGCCCGACCCGGCGCTCACGGTGTTGCTCACCGGCTTGCTCGGCTGGACGGCCACCGCGTTCGCGGACAAGGCCCGCGGCCGCCTCGCGACCGTCGCCGTGCTCGGGGCCGGCCAGCTCGTGATGCACCTCGTGCTCACCACGCTCGCGCACCACGACGGCCAACCGGTCGCGGGCTGGGCGAGCGGCTGGACGATGACCGCCACGCACGCCGTGGCCACCCTGATCACCGCGCTGCTGCTGGCACGGGCCGACGCGTTGCTGCTCGCCGTGCTGCACGTGGTGCGAGCGGTCCTGCCGCGCCTCACGCCGCCACTGCCCGTGCCCGCCGGCGCGGCGGTGACCCTTCCGCCGCGACCCACCCGGTCCGTGGCGATCCTCGACGTCGAGCTGCGGCGCGTCCGCGGCCGGCGCGGGCCACCCGCCCTGTCCTCAACCCAGATTTCCCTTTCCCTCACCGGTGGAGTCCCCGAAAGAGCTCCACCGGATCACCCCTGTTCAGGAGCAGTTGTGTCCCATCACGTCTTCAAGCGCGCCGGCGTTCTCGCCGCCACCGTCGGCATCACCGGCCTGCTCGGCGCCGGCATCGCGTCGGCCCACGTCACCGCCAACGTCTACGGCGCCCCGGCGACCAAGGGCGGATACGGCGCCATCTTCTTCCGCGTTCCCAACGAGGACGCGAAGCTCGGCACCATCAAGCTCGAGGTGGACATCAAGCCCGAGTACGGCATCGGCAGCGTGAGCACCAAGCCGATCCCCGGCTGGACCGCGCAGGTCACCAAGTCGTCGCTCCCCCAGCCGGTGACCACCGCGTCGGGCACGAAGATCACCGAAGCGGTCACCAAGGTCGTCTGGACCGCCGACACCGGCACCAAGATCGGGCAGAACCAGTTCCAGGAGTTCGAGGTCAGCGCGGGCCCGCTGCCCGCGAACGTGGACCAGCTCGAGTTCCCCGCCATCCAGACCTACGAGGCGGGCAAAGTGGTGTCGTGGGACCAGACGGCGACGCCGGGCGGTGAGGAGCCGGAGCACCCCGCGCCCACCGTCAAGCTCGCCGCCAAGACCGCGGACGGCGACCACGCGAGCATGACGGCCAGCACCAGCGACTCCGAGGCCTCGGCACCCGCGTCGGAGGACACCACGGCCCGCTGGCTCGGCGGCGCCGGCCTGATCGTCGGCGCACTCGGGCTCGGCATCGGCGGCGGCGCGATCCTGCGCTCCCGCCGCACCGGCAACACCGGAGGAAGCAAGTAAATGCGGAAAGCGCTCCTCGCGCTGGCGATCGCCGGGGTGGCCCTGCTGGGCACGGCCACCCCGGCGCTGGCGCACAACGTGCTGATCAGCTCCGACCCGGCCGACAACGCGTCGGTGGCGACCGGTCCGGCGAAGGTCACGCTCACGTTCGACCAGTACGTGCAGAACGCTGACGTGAACCAGATCGCGGTGACCGGACCCGACGGGAACCAGTGGGCCGAAGGCCCGGTGACCGTGGAGAACAACGTGATCAGCGCAACGCTTCGGCCACTCGGCCCGGCGGGTAAGTACACGGTCGGCTACCGGATCCTGTCGGCCGACGGGCACCCGGTGTCGGGCGAGATCCCGTTCACGCTCACCAAGGCGGGCACCGGCACGCCGGCGAAGGTCGACGCGGCCAAGGCCTCCGGGGCACCGGCCGCCGGTACGTCGGCGACGTCTTCGACCTCCGGCTCGACCGGCATCCCGATCTGGGTCTGGATCGCCGGCGCGGTGGTGCTGCTCGCGATCGGGCTCACCGTCGCGCTGCGCACCGGGCGTGAGCCGAGCCAGGAGAAGACGAAGCAGTGACCAGAGCCGAGATCACCTCCGCGGTCCGCTGGTCCACGCTGCTGTGCGTGGTCACGGCGGGCCTGCTGGGCGCGCTGATCGGCGTCGCGCTCACGGCGTCGGCGCCCATCCCGGGTGTGGTGGAGCCCAGCGAGGTGGTCTCGGCCGCCATCCCGATCGTGCGCGTGCTGATGGACCTGGCCGCGGTCGCCACGATCGGGCTGGGCCTGCTTTCGGTGATGGTCGGCTACGACCGGCCGAAGCTCACCGAGCCGATCATGGCGCGGGCCCGACCGGCCGCCGTCGCCGCCGCGCTGATCTGGTCGGCCGGCTCCGTGGTCGCGCTGATCCTGCAGACGGCGGAGTACAAGCCGGGCAAGGACACGCTGACCGCGAGCGACATCGGCGCGTACATCGCCGAAGTCGGCGCGGGCAAGGCGCTCGTGATCGTCGCGGTGCTGGCGCTGCTGCACGCCGGGCTCGGGTTCCTCGCGCTGCGCCAGGGCGAGAAGGTGCCCGCCGAGGTGCGCGTGGGCGTGGGCATGTTCGCGCTGCTGCCGCTGCCGGTGACCGGCCACGCGTCGAACTCGTCGTGGCACGACTACACGATGATCTCGATGGAGCTGCACGTGATGAGCGCCGTCGCCTGGTGCGGCGGCCTCGGCGCGATGATCGTGCTGCTCGCGACGAACCGCACGCTGCTGGCCCACGCGCTGCCACGGTTCTCCAAGCTGGCGACACTGTGCCTGGCCGTCTCCGCGGTGACCGGTGTGTTCAACGGCGCCGTCGAGATCCTGGCCAACCCCACCATCAGCTTCTGGGCGGGCGTGTTCACCACTCCGTACGGGCAGCTGGTGCTGCTGAAGATCGCGTGCACCGGGGCGATCGCCTTGCTCGCGGCCAACCTGCGCTGGCGGCTGATGCCGCAGATCGTGCGCCACAACCGCACGGCGATCGCGTCGTGGGCGACGCTCGAGCTCACGGTGATGGGGCTGGCGTTCGGCTTCGCGGTCGTGCTGACGCGGGCGCCGGTCGCCGTTTCCTGAAGCCGACTTGCTCGAAATCCGAGTGTTTCCGAGCCCGTTACCGGCTCGTTCTCACCGCACGTAGCTGCAAGTTGCACCACGGGAGTAGCAGTCCTCCGTTAGAGGCGATCGGCCGGACCGAATTTTCTACTCGCGCGGAGACCCTGCGGGCGATCTTCGGGGAAGCGACGAGTGGTCCTCTTCAGGCGTCGAATGCACGTGCAGCAGCTCATGAATGTGGCGCGGGCCACTCGTCCCGATCAGCGGTAGCGCGCCCAGCCGGCGGCCGTGCGGCCCTGGCGGAGGTCGTCGAGGCGGCGACGCAGCTCGGGGCGCACCTGCGGGTGGCTGCGCAGGATCGGCAGCACGCTGGTGGTGAGCTTCAGCTCGCGTACGGCCCGCAGCACGGCGAAGCCGGACCAGGCCGTGACGTCGAAGCCGTACGCCCGGGAAAACTCCAGGTAGCGGTCCGGCGGGTCCCCGAACCGCTCACGGCCGACGGCCAGCGGCGTGAGGTCCCATTCAGGCGGGCCGACGCAGGAGGAGTCGAAGTCGCACAGCACCGGTCCGTCGGGGCCGGGGATCAGGTTGCCCGGGTACGCGTCGCCGTGGACGAAGCCCCTGGCCAGCGGGAAGTCCAGCTCGGCCAGCTGCGCCTCGACCTCGGCGCAGCGCTCCAGCAGGAACCGCCGGTCGTCGTCGGCGAGCTCCTCGGCGTCGGACACGCGGGCGCGCACCGCGTCGAACGGCGCCCACTCGGCGAGCCCGGCGGGCGGCGGCAGCGCGTGGACGCGGCGCAGCAGCCCGGCCAGGTCGGCGGGTGTGGCCGGGGGGCCGACGGACGGGACCTCGTGCCACGCCGTGACCAGGTGCGCCCCGGCGTGCATGGGCTGGCCGATGCCTTCCAGCAGGCGAATCGCGGGGATGTCGTGGCGCGCGAAGTGCTCGGCGACGCACACGACCGTGCCGACGCGGTGGCGAAGCCGCGTGGAGCCGACGATCCGGACCACGACCGGGGCCGTGGCCAGCGCGTACACCGCGTTGTTGGTGAACCGCAGCAGCCGCGCGCCGGCCGGGTCCAGGCCCAGCAGCGCGCACGTTTCGGTCAGCGCTTCGCGCAGCTTCGCGGGCGTGAACCGGCCGTCCACCGGGAGACCGGTGGCTCCACCGGCGCTCTCGGCGACGTCAGGCGGCGTAGAAGATCTTGAGCCGGTCGGCGAGGTCACGGGCGTCACCGTTGTTGCGCCGACGCTCGGCCTCCACCTGCAACGGGCGCAGGCGGTCCTTGATGCGCTCCGACTTGATGCTCTCGGCGTAGTCGAGGGCCTTGCCGCCCACCTTGGCGCCGTGGTCGAGGTCGCCGTCGAGCAGGTGGTTGGTGGCCAGCGCGCTGAGCATGAACGTCTTGCTGCGCGCCATGTCGTCGGTGTAGGAGTCGACGGCCCTGGTCAGGGCGGGAATCGCGTACTTGGTGTGCTCGGGGTTCTTCTGCGCCAGCACGGTGTGGACGGTGCCGGTCATCGCGTAGACGTCGGTCTCGTTGAAGAACTTCACCCACGACTCGGCGTTGACGAGGTCGGCGCGCGCGAACTCGTCCTTGCTGCGGCCGAGCAGCTTGGTGGCCTGGTCCTCGTTGCCCATCATCGCGTAGGCCCAGGCCTCGTTGGCGCAGAGCACCGCGACGGCGAGCTCGGAACCCGACTCCTGCGCGGCGATCTGGCCGAGCTGGAAGAGCTTCAGCGCGTCGTTGGGGGCGTCGTTGTGCAGGTAGACGCGGCCCATGCGGTAAAGGACGTTGGCGACGAGCGGGTGGCTGTCACCCTGTTTGGCCAGGTCCAGCGCGTTGGCGAAGTGGCCACGGGCGGAGTCCATCAGGCCGGTGTCGAACGAGGTCCAGCCGGCGAGGCTGTGCAGGTCGGCGAGCGCCACGAACAGGCGCTGCTTCACCACCTCGGTCGCGGTGGCCTCGAGCATCTGCTGGCCCCAGGACAGCTGCGCCACCACGGCGTCGCGACAGAACCCGCCGCCGTACTGGTAGTCGAGCGCGCGCAGCGCCCTCGTCGCCGCCTCGACCTGGCGGACGTCGGTCGTCCCGATGCGCCCGGGAGCGGGCGTGCGCGCCGGCGCCGCCGACCACGTCCCGGATTCCGAACCGAACACCGCCGCACCCATCGTGACCTGGGCGGCGTGCGCGAGGAACCTCCGTCGCTTCACGGACTCGTCCTCCTCAGCCTGCCGGCCGTCGGACGAACCGACGACCCGTATCGCCGTGGTCTCGTCGTACGCGAGACCCATGTATCCACGGGGGACACCCAGGCCGTCGGCGATTCTCGTGAGCACGTCGTACGCCATGACCTGGCGTCCCTTGAGGATCTCCGACACCTCGGACTGCGACTGGCCGGTCATCGCGGCGATCTGGCGCTGCGAGACACCGTGCTTGCGCAACAGGCGATACACCGCGCTGACCTCCCGGGCCGCCAGCGCCGAGCGCATCTCCGGCTGTTCCCAGGCATCGGGCGGAACCGGGCTGCCCTGACGGGCATCGGTACCACCGGAAACACTGTCGCCAGCACTGGCGTCCATAACGACCCCTCACCGTCCGTTGGGCGTCGGAAGCAGACTAAGCACACCTCGAGAAGCATGTGAAACGAGCAGACAGTGTGTCTGATCGGCCCGGCCGAACTCCACTGACCGCTTACCGTGGAACCTCGCCCGGTCACCGCTATGACGCGGTTTCGACCTTCTATCGCACCCGATTTCACTTCACTGTAGTTGTCAGATCTCCGTCACCGCCCGGACACCGGTAGCGATCACGGAGAGCGACGAAGACCGGGAGACCGGCGACGACGCGGATGTGCATCTCGCAAGGTGCACACGGGACGAGAGAGCGGTGGAGGGCCAGTGGAGTTCGTTGACTCGCTCGCAGGAGGACATGCCGGGACCGCGATGCGGCCCTTGCGGCCCGCCCCGGGCGTGCCGGGAATCGCGACCGCGACCCGGCCGGTCACCCCCTCCGCCGTGGCCGACCCCCGCACCGCGGGTGTCCGTCACTACGAAGGCGGACAGCTGGTGTGGCGCGTGCAGTGCGGCGACCTCATCAGCCGCGAGCGCGCGGTGACGGTGTTCGTGGAAAACGACCAGGTCGTCGTCGTTTCGCCTCCCGGTGAGACCGCTCGCCTGACATCCGGTCAGCTCGGCCAGCTCAGGGCCGCTCTCAACGAAGCCGCCAAAATGGCGGAAAGGTAACGGTGAGCTCTCCATGGATCAGGTACTCGGGCAGGTCCTCCGCAACGCGGTCTGGGAACGCCTCGACATGCTGTCCGACCTGGCGACGCGAGCCGACGCACAGTCGCTCGTCTCGGTGGCCCGCTCCGAACTGCCGCGCCTGACCGAAGGCTGGCGGGCGATGCTGCAGGCCCACGAGCCCGACGAGCGCGGCGACTGCCCCACGTGCTCCACCCGGTGGCACCGCTGCAAGGCGCCGTGCTCGGTGTGGCAGGTGGCGCACGAGCACCTCGTCGCCGGCGGCCTCGCCCCGCAGGCCCGCACGCAGGACGAGGGCAACGCGAGCCGTCGCCGCGTCCCGAACCAGGCGCGGCGCGCGACGCCCGCCGAAACCACCGGCCGCCACGCGCTGGTGAACCCCCGGGCCGTCACGGCCTGATCCCGAGCAGGCGAGCGAGCGCCGGACCCGACTGCCCCGGTCGGACCGGCACCGGCACTCTCGCCGTGGCCGTGGACTGGTTCGTCCGTCCCCCCGAGCGAGGCGAACCAGCCCCGGTGCCCCAGCCCCCACCGCGATTAATCGAAAATTATCACCGCAGGCTCTAGCGGACGGCGAAATCCGCCGCTAGGTTGAAGATCATCGCAGCGGGGCCAACTCCCTGGCTACGACCACAAACTCCGCGGGCCGGTGCCGTTGCACTCCCCTCCCCCGACCGGCACCGGCCCGCGGTTCCACTTCCCGGAGTTATCGGGTTTGCCCGATTACCACTCCGATCACCGGGCTGATCACCGGACGGCTTTCACTCGCGTGACGAGCACACCCGCGAGGACCGTCGCCAGCGCCGCTGCCCCGAAAAGTGCCGGGTAGCCGCCGAGGAACTTGAGGATCAGCGTCGTCAGCAGCGGTGCCACGACCTGAGGCAGCGAACCGGCGATGTTCACCACGCCGAGGTCCTTCGCCCGGTTCTGCGCGACCGGCAGCACCTGCGTGAGCATCGCCAGCGCCACGGCCATGTACACGCCGAACCCGATGCCCAGCAGCGGCGACGCGATCAGCGCCGCCGGCCACGTCTGCCACACCACCAGCAGCAGCGCGGCGATCGCCATCACGGCCGAGGACGCCAGGACGTACGGCTTGCGGCGACCCGACTTGTCGGAGAAGTGCCCGGCCAGCACGGCGCCGATCACCAGCGCCACGCCGTAGAGGCCCATCATGATGAGCAGACCGTCTTCCGGGTCGGCGTAGTGCACGGAGTCCTTGAGGAAGAACAGCAGGAAAAGCGTGCCGAACGCGTTGCCCAGGTTGATCATGAAGTGGCAACCCCAGGCCCACGCGAAGTCCGGGTGCTTGCGCGGCGACACCCAGAGGTCCTTGAGGAACCGTCGGAACCGCGTGCTGGGCCGGAACTCCCGGGGCAGGCGCGCGTCGGGCGTGCGGAACACGAACGCGCCGGCCCCGCCGAGCACGATCACCGCGCACACCGCGTACCCCAGCGGCAGGCCGGCCACGTCGAGCATCACCACGACCACCACGGCGCCGAGCACCGTGCCGAGCATCTGCGCGATGCCGATCAGGCCACCGACCTGCGCACGCTGACCGACCGGCACGCGGTCGGCGACGCCGCAGATGAGCGTGGCGCCGAGCATGCCGTTGAGCCCGGCCTGCACGAGGCACCAGCCGATGGTCATCACGACGACGTTGGGTGCCTCGGCCAGCACCAGCAGCCCGGCCGCACCGAGGACCGCACCCAGGACGGTCCACGGGTGGCGGCGGCCGAAGCGCGAGACCGTGCGGTCGGACAGGAGGCCGACCAGCGGGTTCGCGATGAGCGCCACCGCCGCGCCGACGCCCGTGACCACGCCGAACACGGTCTCCTTGTTCGCGGCGTCGAGCAGCTCGGCCTGCTGCGGCAGGAGGACCTGGATCGGCGCGTAGATGCCGAGCCACATCGCGATGTTCGCGAAGAACAGCAGGCTCATCCAGCCCCGCCGCACCCGCGTGAGCGGTTCGGCGAGCGCTTCCGGAAGCCGGTTGGTGGTCGTGTCACTCATGGCGGACCAGCTTTCGGTACCAGGCGAAGGAGTCCTTCGGTGTGCGGCGCTGAGTCTCGTAGTCCACGTGCACGAGCCCGAAGCGGGGTGCGTAGCCCTTGGACCATTCGAAGTTGTCGAGCAGGGACCAGACGAAGTAGCCGCGCACGTCGACGCCGGCGTTCATCGCCTCGCGCAGGGCCTGGAGGTGGCCGTCGAGGAAGTCGATGCGTTCGGGGTCGTGAACCTGGCCGTGTTCATCGGGTGCGTCGGCGAAGCTGCAACCGTTTTCCGTGATGTACACGGGTGGGAGGTGCTCGCGGTAGCGGTCCTGGAACGAAACCAGCAGCTCGCGCAGGCCCTGGGGCACGATCGGCGAGTCGTTGGTGGTCACCGGGTAACCCTCGACCGGGCGCAGCTCGAACGGAAGGGGATTCCCCTCGCCGGGTGCCGCGACGCCCTGGGGCTCGTAGTAGTTGACGCCGTAGAAGTCGAGCGGCTGGTGAATGGTGGGCAGATCTTTTTCGAAGCCCTCGGGAAGGTGCGGGTGGATCTGCTCGGGGTAGGTGCCGAGCAGGACCGGATCGGCGAACGTGCGGTTGAGGAGGGCGTCGAGCCAGGTCTTGGCGGCTTCGGTTTCCTCGTCTTCGTCGGCGGGCCAGATGGGCGAGTGGTTGTTGGCCGTGCCGATGCTCTCGGCGCCCGTGGCCCGCAGCGCCTGGGTGGCGAGGCCGTGGGCGAGGTTCTGGTGGTGGGCGGTCGGGAGCGCGTCGAGCAGGAGGAACTGGCCGGGCGCGTATTCGCCGATGCCGTAGCCGTAGATCGACATGACCATGGGCTCGTTGAGCGGGATCCACAGCTTCACCCGGTCGGCGAAGCGCTCGCCGAGGATGGCGGCGTACTCGGCGAAGTGGTGCGCGGTGTCGCGGTTGAGCCAGCCGCCCGCGTCTTCGAGCGCTTGGGGCGTGTCCCAGTGGTACAGGGTGACGGCGGGCGCGATGCCGGCGGCGCACACGTCGTCGATGAGCTTGTCGTAGAAGGCGAGGCCTTCGGCGTTCGGCTTGCCGGTGCCGGTGGCCTGGATGCGCGGCCAGGCGATGGACATCCGGTAGGCGCCCACACCGAGTTCCGCCATCAGGGCGATGTCTTCGGAGTAGCGGTGGTAGTGGTCCGCCGCTACCTTGGCGTCCTCACCGCGGGCGATCTTGCCGTCGGTCGCGGTGAAGGTGTCCCAGATGGACGGTCCACGGCCGGCTTCGGCCGTGGCGCCTTCGATCTGGAACGCCGAGGTCGAGACACCCCACAGGAATTCAGGCGGGAAGGTCGGATAGTCCACCGGCGGAACACACCTTTCTCATCCGGCCACCCGGTCGGGTGAACGTGAAAAGTTCTCATATGCTAGGTCGTCACTCGTCCAGGGGGAAGCCCGCAAGGGCGCTAAAGTCCCAGATCAGACGAGTGGTTCCGCCGCTGCCGGCGGAACGGGGAGCGCAAGAACAGCGAGAAAGACCGAGGAACGACAGTGTCGGAGACCCAGGCGGAGACCACTCCGCTGCGGCGCAAGCCCGTGCAGCAGCGCAGCGCCAAGCGCGTGGAGCAGATGCTCGACGCCAGCGCACAGCTCATCGACGAGCTCGGCTACGACGCGTTGACGACCACGCTGATCGCCAAACGCGCGAACGTCGCGGTGGGCTCGCTGTACCAGTTCTTCCCCGACAAACGAGCCGTCGTCCAGGCGCTGACGCAGCGCAACCTCGAGCGCTTCGTGGCCGCCGTGAACGAGCGGCTGAAGGAGCTCAATCCCGAGCACTGGTGGAACATCGTCGACTCCGTGCTGGACATCTACCTGCGGATGCACCGCGAGGTCCCGGGCTTCTCCAAGGTCCACTTCGGCGACGTCATCGACGTCCAGCTCCTCGACGAGGAGCGCGACAACAACTCCGTGATCGTCGATTCGCTGGTGGACATCCTGCGGGTGCAGGTCGACCGGCCGGCGGATGAGCTCCGGTTCGCCATCGCCATCGCCAACGAGACCGCGGACGCGCTGCTGAAGCTGGCGTTCCGGCGTGACCCGCAGGGCGACGAGCGGATCGTGGCGGAGGCGAAGCACGTGGTGAAGGGTTACTTGGCGAGCAAGTTCGGCGAGTGATGGCGGGTGGCTTTTTCAAACCACTCGAGGGCTGGGCTGAGCGGAGTTGGTGTGGCCCAGCCGTTGATGGTGGCCAGTAGCCGGAGGTAGCGGTCCCGGCGGGGGTCTTTGGCTTGGTTGATGCGGGCCAGGTCTGCCGGGGTCGGGTCGATGTGGTGGAGGGCTTCGGCGCCGTCTGGTCCTTGGGGGTCTGCTTCGAGGTTGATTCCGGCGACTTCGGCGATGACGTCTCGGACCGGCGTTGGGGTGCGGGGCTGTGCGGCGGCCAAGTCGCGGAGTGCGGTGCGGAACTCCGGGTCTTGGGTGAGCTCGCCGAGTTCGACCCACGCGTCGACCTGTTCGGGGGTGGGATCGTCGGGGAGCTCGGGCGTGAGAGTGCGTTCGATGCCCGCCAGCCGCGCGTCCAACCCGCCGAAGACCGCCTCGAGGAACTTCTTGATCAGGTTCCGCCGCTCTTGTGCCGACATCGCGGCCAGTTCGTGCACCATCTCGACCTCCTCCCACCCAACTCCATTGCGCGCGACGGCCAGCAGAACCGCGCGCCGCACCTGGAGCACCTTGATCCACGCTTCGATCGCCTCAGCCTCGCCGGCCGCGACGTCGCTCAGCTTTGCTTCTCGCCCGACGACGGCTCGAATGGTCTTCAACCCGACCCCGAGCGCCCGCAAGGTCCGAACCACTCCGAGGCGCCCCACGGCATCCGCGCTGTACCGCCGACGCCCGGCCGAATCCCGGCCGGCCGTGGGAACCAACCCGACGTCGGAGTAGTAGCGGACCGCCTTGACCGACAATCTGGCCCGCCGGGCCAACTCGCCGATCGAGAGAACTTCATCGTCTTCCACAGAGACCAGCGTGCCTGCTCCCCCTGGGGGAGGCGCAAGCTTTTCGGTTTGTCCACAGGAGTTGTCCACAACTTGTGTCCGTTGTGGACAACTCGGCCGTTGAGGTCTCCGGGCGACTTCCCGCCGGTAGAATGGGATCGGGGCGTCCCCCGTTGGTACCCCCGCACCCGCGCGACGAACTCCTCCGCTCCGACCTTGAACCACGCCGCCGCACCAGGCGCCTGGCACACCGCGCGACCCACCTTGGTCCTCGTACACCACCCGCCCCGGCGCCCTCGATTCGACGCGCTCGCACCCGACCCCGTGCGCCTCGAGGATCTGGGCGAGTTCCAGGTCGTGGTGGTGCCTCAGCCGAAGTTCTTGTGTTCCCCGCGGTAAGTCGGCACCGTGCGGTCCAGTTGGTCGCCGCGCAGGAGGTGGTAGGCGTCGAAGCGTTCGGCGAGTTCGCCGGCTTTGGCGTGGCGCAGCCAGACGCGGTCGCCTAGCCGCAAGGCGCGGGCGGCGGGGCCGGTGACGGGGGTTTGGACCTCGCCGGCGCCTTCGAAGCCGAGGAGTTTCAGACCGGCCGGGAGGTAGGGCGAGGGGACGCGCGAGGCGCCCGCGGGGCCCGAGGCGATGTAGCCGCCGGCGAACAGGGTGGCGACGTCGCGGGCCGGGCGGCGGACGACGGGCAGCGCGAAGAGCGCGGCGGGGCGCGGGTGGAAGCGGGAGTAGCCGTCGAAGAGCGTGGGGGCGACGAGGCCTGAGCCGGCGGCGATTTCGGTGACGGCGGGTTCCGCGCCGGTAGTTTCGATGCTGCCGGTGCCGCCGCCGTTGACGAATTCGAGGTCGGCGATGTCGCGCACTGCGCGGACGACGGCGCCGCGGCGGCGCGAGATCTCGGCGGCCGAGCGGCGCTGCATCCAGCCGATCACGGAGTTGGACACGCCGCTGCCGGCCGCGTCGCCGAGGCCGGCGATCTGGCCTTCGTACGCCATCAGGCCTTTCAGCACGAAGCCCGGCCGCGCGGCGATTTCGCGGGCGAAGGACACGGCTTGTTTCACGGTGAACACCGGCGAGCGCCGCGTGCCGACGTGGACGCCTGGCAGCGGGCGCCACGACGCATCCAACTCGAGGCACACGCGGATGTCCGGGTGGCCGTGGCCGAGAGCGGCGTCGACGAGGTTCAGGTGCTCGGTGGAATCCATCATGATCGTGATGGCCGCGCGCGCTTCGTCCGACGCGGCGAGGCGGCGCAGGGCCTCGTGGTCGGCCGTCGGGTAGGCCACGACGATGTCGCGCGTGGTGCCCTGCTCCACGTGCCACACGGCCTCGGCGAGCGAGTAGCACATCAGGCCCTCGAAGCCGTCGCGCGCGAGCACGCGTTCCAGCAGGTAGCGGCACCGGACCGACTTGCTGACCACCCGGATCGGCTTGCCGGCGGCACGACGCAGGAGGTCGTCGGCGTTCGCGTCGAACGCGTCCAGGTCGACGATCGCGAAGGGCGGGTCGAGGTCCTTCGTCGCGAGGTCGTAGCCGTTCGGAGAGGTGGTCACGGACTTACGGTACGACAACAACGCTTGAAACGCGAATCTCATTCACTTACTGTTCCACCAATTACCGTAAGGACACTCAGCTCAGCGACGACAAGGTGCGCGATGACTCCGTGGAGCAACTGGGCCGGCACCGCCAAGGCCTCCCCGCAACGGGTGCACCGGCCCCGCAGCACGGCGGAGGTCGCCGGCGTCGTGAGCGGCATCGCCGACGCCGGCCGCCGCGTGCGGCCGTGGGGCAGCGGCCACTCCTTCACGGCCATCGCCGTCGCCGAAAGCGACGCGCTCGACCTCACGCGCTGGACCGGCATCGAGACAGCCGACCTCGAAACCCACCGCGTGACCGTGCGCGCCGGAACCACGATCAAGCAGCTCAACACCGAACTCGACGGCCTCGGCCTGGCCATGACGAACCTCGGCGACATCGACGCACAGACCATCGCCGGCGCGATTTCCACCGGCACCCACGGCACCGGTGCGCGCTTCGGCGGCATCTCGGCTCAGATAGTCGGGCTGCAGCTCGTGCTAGCCGACGGCTCCGTCGTCACCTGCTCCGCCGACGAGCGCCCAGACCTGTTCAACGCTGCCCGCGTCGGGCTCGGAGCCCTCGGCGTGATCACCACCGTCACCCTGCAGTGTGAACCCTCGTTCGTGTTGACCGCGCAGGAACGGCCCGAGCCGCTGGAGCAGGTGCTCGAAGGCTTCGACGAGTTCGCCGCCGCGTGCGACCACTTCGAGTTCTACTGGTTCCCCTACGGTAAGAACGCCCTGGTCAAGCGCAACAACCGGCAGCCGCTGGGCACTGTTCGCAAGCCGCTGTCGAAGCTGCGCCAGTTCGTCGACTACGAGCTCACGGAGAACGTCGCGTTCGGCGGCATCTGCCGGCTCGGCCGCGCGGTGCCGAAGCTCGTGCAGCCGCTCGGCGGGTTCGCCGCGCAGGTGCTCTCGGCGCGCGAGTACAGCGACCTCTCGCACCGCGTGTTCGTGACGCACCGCGGTGTGCGGTTCGTGGAGTCCGAATACGCGGTTCCACGTGAATCACTGCTCGGCGTGCTCGCCGAGCTGCGCGCGCTCGTGCCGCGGCTCGAGAACCCGGTGATGTTCCCCGTCGAGGTGCGCGTGGCCGCGGCCGACGACATCTGGCTTTCGACGGCGAACGGCCGCGACTCGGCCTACATCGCCATCCACCAGTTCGTCGGCATGCCCTACCGCGAGTACTTCTCGGGCTTCGAGGCGATCGTCGCGCAGGTCGGCGGCCGCCCGCACTGGGGCAAGATGCACGACCTCGACGCCCACACCCTGCGCACGCGCTACCCGCACTTCGACGATTTCGTGCGCGTGCGCAAGGAGTGTGACCCGGCCGGCACGTTCACCAACACGTACCTGGACCGGGTGCTCGGCTCGATCTGATCAAACCGGCCCGATCAAACCGGCCCGATCAAACCGGGTTGATCAGATCGGTTCGAACAGCGAGCTGACCGACTCGCCGTTGTGGATCCGCCGCATCGCCTCGGCCATCGCCGGCGCGATCGACAGGATCTTCAGCTTCTCGCTGCGCTCCTCGACCGCGACCGGCACCGTGTTCGTGCAGACGATCTCCAGCACGTCTTCCTGGCTGCCGATCCGGTCGATCGCCTTGTCGGCGAACAACCCGTGGGTACAGGCGACGCGGATCGTGCGCGGCTTCAGCTCTCGCAGGCGGTCGAGCAGCTCCAGCACGGTGCTGCCGCGGGCGATCTCGTCGTCGAGCACGATCACGTCGCGGCCGGTGATGTCGCCGATCACCGACGTGATCTCCACGCGGTCGTCGGCGTAGCGCTGCTTCGTGCCCGACGCGACACGCGCGCCGAGCAGCCGCGCGAAGTGCGCCGCTTCCTTCGCGTTGCCCAGGTCGGGCGAGACGACGGTGGCGTTGGACAGGTCGTACTGGCGAAAGTGCCGGGCCAGCTCGTGCAGCGCGTGCAGGTGGTCGACGGGCACCGAGAAGAACCCGTGGACCTGCGGCGAGTGCAGCGTCATCGCGAGCACGCGGTCGGCGCCGGCGGTGACCATGAGGTCGGCCACGAGCCGGCCGCCGATGGAGATGCGCGGCGCGTCCTTCTTGTCCGAGCGCGCGTACGCGTAGTGCGGCATCACTACGGAGATGCGGGCCGCCGACGCACCGCGCGCCGCGTCGAGCATCAGCAGCAGCTCCACCAGGTGCTCCTGCACCGGCTTCACCAGCGGCTGGATGATGAAGACGTCCCGCTCGCGGCAGTTGGCCTGCAGCTGCACCTGGAGGCAGTCGTTGGCGAAGCGTTCGACTTGTACCGGGAGCAGCGGCACCCCGAGGTGGGTGCAGATCTCCGCCGCCAGTTCGGGATGAGCGCTACCGCTGAAAACCGCGATGTCCCGCAAGGAAGGATTCCCCATCTCTGTGGTCCGGTGGGTACGGATCCAATCCTAGAGGTGCAGGTCAGAGCGCCGAGATCGCGTCTGCGATCGTGTCCTCACCCGAGATCAGCTCCAGCGTGCGCCGCGCGGTGGCCGGCGCGTCGAGCAGGGCGAGGACCACGGCGGCGACGTCCTCCCGCGGCACGGCGGCGCGGCCGGTTTTGGGGGCGATCTTGACGTTGCCGGTGCCGGAATCGTTGGTCAGCGCGCCGGGACGCAGGATCGTCCAGTCGAGGTCGCGGGCCTTCAAGTCTTCCTCCGCGGCGGCCTTCGCGTACAGGTAGGCGCGGAATACCGGGTCGAGGTCCGGCGCGTCGGGGGTGTCGGCACCCATGGAGCCGATCTGGATGAACCGGCGGACGCCCGCACTCTGGGCCGCCTCGGCGAACAGCGCGGCGGCCGCGCGGTCGACGGTGTCCTTGCGCGCCTCGCCACTACCCGGCCCGGCGCCCGCGGCGAACACCGCCGCGTCGGCCCCGCGGAGCACCTCGGCGACGGCGTCCACATCGGACTGCTCCAGGTCGAGCACCACGGTCACCGCTCCGGCGGCCAGCAGGTCGCCTTCGTGATCGGGGTTGCGCACGATCCCGACGGGCTGATCACCCCGCTCGGACAGGAGCTTCTCGAGACGAAGGGCGATCTGACCGTGTCCACCGGCAATGACGACTCGCATGATTCCGACGGTAGTCCGGTCGCGAAGCCCGCGCAGGTCGGTCAGTCGACGTCGGCGGGGACTTCGGCAGTGCGCAGCAGCTGGTCGTAGGCCATTTCGTTGACCCAGCGCGACACGGGGTCCTCGGCGAGGAGGATGCGCTCGGTGCGGCCCTCGAGGTCGAGGTCGACCTGGGCGTGGGGGTCGGCGGCGGCGATGGCGAGCCCGTACGCGCGAGCGCGCGGCAGGCAGTTCGCCACGTAGTCTTCCGTCAGTACGGCAGGCGATGGGAGAACCATCGCGGCCTCGCCGTAACGTGCGAACGGAACCGCGGAGGCCATCGCGGTCCGCCAGTGCCGTGCGACCGCGAGGACGCCGATGATCTCGGCGGCCGGCGCGGGTGCGGTCGCAGCCAGCTCTGGCCAGGTCCAGGTGTCGACGGTGGCGCGATCGGCGACGGGACCGACACCCATCGCGATCCGCTCCGCGTGCACGTCGGTGCGAAGCCGGGCGACGATGCTGACCTTGCGGCCGAGCAGGGTCGCCTCGGGCAGCACAATGCCGTTCCAGCCCAGAAGGGCCGCGGCCTTGCGCGCCAGTTCGTCGACGCTCGCCGGGAGCTCGATCGGCGGCACCACCCGGCTCGGCATCGACCGGCTGCGCTTCGCGCCACCGGCGACCGTCGAGCGCTCGGTGTTCTGAGGTGTAGCCGCCACGAGTTCCGCCTCCTTCAACAACCTGTACCCCTGCGTGCCTTGTGAAACGGGCACATGACTTGAGTACCAGTGCGGCGGCACGGGGTCTTCACGTTGCACGAGTGGCTGCGATCGGCGGCGCTCAGCGGTCGGTGACCGGTCGGTAGGCGGTCATCGGACTTCAGCCCGACCGTGCGGCCAACCGAGTGAGCCGGAGGTGAGTGGCGTTACGGACCGCCTACGAACGACTACCCGCGGCCCGGAACTCGACCATGGCAAGAGTCGAGCGCGTTACGCCATTCGGCGCAACCGCGCCGTGTTCCACTGTGGACGTCGCAGGTGGGAGGGGGTCACCCGGTTGGCGGTGACCTTCGCCGCAGCGGTGTCACACCGGCCCGGATTAGGGTTTGGCGACCGTCGATTCCTGTCTGGTCCCGTCGAGTTCTGTCGCGTGAGGAGCGAGCATGACGCAGATCCGGCCCCGCCGATCGGTGCTCTACATGCCGGGCGCCAACGAACGCGCGCTCGAGAAGGCCAAGACCCTGCCGGCCGACGCGCTCGTCCTCGATCTCGAGGACGCCGTCGCGCCGGATGCGAAGAAAGCCGCGCGCGAGCGGGTGTGCGCCGCGCTGGGGAGCTACGGAACGCGCGAGGTGGCCATCCGCGTCAACGGCCTCGACACCGAGTGGCACGACGCCGACCTGCGCGCCGCCGCGTCCGCCGGCCCCGCCGCCGTGGTCGTGCCGAAGGTGAACTCGGCGGGCGAGGTGCACAACATCGAGCGCGCCCTGGAGCTCGGCGGCGCACCCGAGGAGACGAAGATCTGGGCGATGCTGGAGACGCCCGTCGCGATCCTGCACGCCGAGGAGATCGCCGCCGCGTCGTCGCGGCTGACGGTGCTGGTGATGGGCACGAACGACCTGGCGAAGGAGCTGCACGCCGCCTTCATCCCGGGCCGCTGGCCGCTGCTTTCCGCGTTGTCGACGGCCGTCCTCGCCGCCCGTGCGACGGGCAAGGTCATCCTCGACGGCGTCTACAACGACGTGAAGGACGGCCCGGGCTTCGAAGCCGAATGCCGCCAGGGCCGCGACTTCGGCTTCGACGGCAAGACGCTCATCCACCCGTCGCAGCTGGAGCCGTGCAACCGGATCTTCGCCCCGTCCCCCGCGGAGGTCGACCACGCCCGCCGGGTCATCGCCGCCTTCGACGAGGCCCGCTCGGCCGGCCGGGGCGTGGTGACGGTGGACGGGCGGATGATCGAGAACCTGCATGTGGAGGAAGCGCAGCGGGTGCTGGCGCTGGCGGAGGCGGTCGGCAGCTGAGTCCCACGTGGGACGGACGGTCCTCAGCCGATCGGCCAGGGGCGCTGCTCCGGGCGCAGCTGTTCGTACGCCGCGGCCGCGCGCAGGACGGCCAGGTCGGCGAAGCGGGGGCCCGCGATCTGCAGGCCGATCGGGATGCCGTCGGTGGTGTAGCCGCAGTTGAGGGCGACTGCGGGCTGACCGGACATGTTGTAGGGCACCGTGAAGGGGATGTGCTCGAAGGGGCGCGCGGGGTCGTTGGTGGGGGACGCGGCGTCGAAGGCCGGGGCGGAGACGGCGCAGACCGGGGAGAGGACGACGTCGTAGGCCGAGGTGGCCTGGATGGCGGCGGTGCTCATGCGGTCGATGCAGGCGAAGCCGCGGTAGGTGTCGAGAGCGGACACGGAAGCGGCCGACGACGCCCAGGTGGCGATGTAGGGCAGGACACGGGCGCGGCGGTCCTCGGGCAGCGCGAGCAGGTCGGACCAGGCGCGGACGCGCCAGAAGACGTCGAGGCCGTCGAGAAGTTCGCGGGTGAGGAAGGGGTCGACCGGGGAGACGTCGGCGCCCGCGGTTTCGAAGAGGGTTGCGGCGGCGGTGACGGCGGCGGTGATCTGCGGGTCGACGGGGAGGCCGACGCCGGGGTCGAGGTGGAGGCCGACGCGGAGGCCGCGCAACGAAGACTCCAGCGCGGTCCAGTCGAGGGTGGCCGGTGGGAGGCTGAGGTGGTCGCGGGCGTCGGGGGCGGACAGGACGCCCATCAGCAGCGCGGTGTCGGCGACGGTCCTGGTCAGCGGGCCCGCGACGCGGCCGAGGAACGGCGGGTCCACCGGCACCCGGCCGAAGCTCGGCTTCAGGCCGACGAGGCCGCACCAGCCGGCGGGGAGGCGGATGGAACCGCCGATGTCGGTGCCGACGTGGAGGGGTCCGTAGCCCGCGGCGGCGGCCGCCGCGGCGCCCGCGCTGGAGCCGCCGGGGGTGCGCGAGAGATCCCACGGGTTGCGGGTCGCGGTGTGGAAGCTGGAGAGGCCGGAGGTGAGCATGCCGTAGTCGGGCATGGTCGTCTTGGCGAGCAGCACGACGCCGGACTCGCGGACGCGCGCGGCGGCGGGAGCGTCGGTGGCGGCCGGGGTGAGGGTGGTGGCGGCGGTGCCGAGCGGCACGGGAGTGCCGCGGGTTGCGATGTTTTCCTTCAGCGTCAAGGGAACGCCGTCGATCGGGCCCAGCGGCTCGCCGGCGTGCCAGCGGGCTTCGGACTGCTTCGCGGCAGAGCGCGCTGAAGCTGCGTCGTACGCGTACAGGGCGTGCAGCTGCGGCTCGCGCGCTTCGATGCGGGTGAGGACGGCTTCGGTCGCCTCGACGGGCGACACCGTGCCTGCGCGGTAGCCCGCGACCAGGTCCACCGCGGTCAGGTCGGTCAGCTCCATCGTTACCTCCGATTCACGAAGCGGGTGGTTCGAAACGCCCGTCGACGGCGGTCCAGCCCCCGTCGACGGCGAGCACGGAGCCCGTGACGAACGTCGAAGCGTCCGAAGCGAGGTACACCACGGCGCCGGCCAGCTCGTCGGCGCGCGCCCAGCGGCCGAGGGCGCCCTTGGTGGCGTAGGCGTCGTACCAGCTGGGGTTCTGCTTGATCTGCGCGGTGAGCGGGGTCTCGACGACGCCCGGCGCGATGGCGTTCACGCGGACGCCCGACGGCCCGAACTCCGCGGCGGCGGTGCGGAAGAGCTGTACGAGGCCGGCTTTCGTCGCGGAGTAAGGGCCTTGGCCCGGCTCGACGGTGGTGCCGCGGATCGAGGAGAACCCGATGATGCTGCCCCGGCCGCGCGCGACCATCGGCCCGCCGAACGCCCGCACCACCTCGAACGCGACGCCGAGGTTCAGCTCGACGACGCGGTCGAACTCCTCGCGGGTGTAGTCGAGGAGGCGCTTGCGCACGTTCACGCCGGCCGTGAGCACGACCGCGTCGAGCTCACCCAGTTCCTCGGCCGCGCGCTCGACCGCACCCGGTTGAAGGAGATCGATCCCGTACACCTCGGCCACGCGGGTCTCCCGTGCGGCAGGAACGTCGCGGTCCGCGCAGATCACGTGCGCACCGTGCGCGGCCAGCGCCCGCGCGGCTTCGCGGCCGATGCCGCTTCCGCCGCCGAGCACCACGATACGGCGGCCATCCAGGCGGAAGAGGTTTTCGTAGTTCACGGGCGTAGCACCGCCATTCTCGTCACGGTCAGTTCTTCCACGGCGAAGCGGGGGCCTTCGCGGCCGATGCCGGAGTCCTTGACGCCGCCGTAGGGCATGGTGTCGGAGCGGAAGCCGGGGACTTCGTTCACGACCACGCCGCCGACGTCGAGCTCGTCGAGGGCGCGGAAGGCGGTGCTGAGGGAGCGGCTGTAGACGCTGGCGTGGAGGCCGTAGCGGGAGGCGTTCACGGCCGCGAAGGCGGAGTCCACATCGGACACCGCGCGGAGGCAGACGACGGGGCCGAAGATTTCTTCGTCCCAGCATTCGACGCCGTCGGGGACATCGGCCAAGACGGTCGGTTCCAGGGCGCCGTCACGCAGAGAGCCACCGGCCAGCAGCCGCGCTCCGGCGGCGGTCGCTTTGTCGACCCACTCGACGACGCGGTCGGTGGAGCGGGGGTCGATCAGCTTGGACACGCGGGTGGCCTCCGAGCGCGGGTCGCCGACGACGACCTCGGACAGGCGAGCGAGCACGCGAGCCGTGAATTCCGAGGCCACCGAAGAGACGACCAGGACTCGCTGCACCGAGATGCACGCCTGGCCCGAGGCGTAGAAGCCGCCCCTCAACACAGCGTCGGCCGCCGCGTCGAGGTCTGCGTCTTCAGCGACAACCAGAGCCGCATTCGAGCCCAGCTCCAACAGGGTCTTGGTCGGAGCGGCGTCGCGGGCGATCTGGTGGCCGACGGCGGCCGAGCCCGTGAACGACACCGCGCCCACGCGGCGGTCGGTGACCAGGGCGGAACCGACCGAGGCGTCGCCCGTGACCAGTTGCACCATGGCCGGGATGGGCGCCAGCGAGCGGACGAGGTGGACCAGCCACAACGTGGCCAAGGGCGTCTGCGGCGCGGGCTTCACGACCACCGGACAGCCGGCCGCGATGGCCGGCGCGATTTTGTGCGACGCCAGCAGCACCGGGTAGTTGAAGCCGGCGATCCCGACGACGACGCCGATCGGCTTGCGTTTCCAGAAGCCGACAAGGCCGTCGCCCGACGGGAGCAGGTCCAGGGGCACCGTCTCGCCGTGCAGGCGGGACACCTCTTCGGCCGCGGCTTCCCACGTGACGATCGTGCGCGCGACCTCGACCCGGCAGTCGACCAGCGGTTTTCCGGTTTCCAGGACCAGCAACGCTTCGAACTCGGCACTGCGTGAGCGCAAAGCAGCGGCCACGTCGTTCAGCAGCTGCCGGCGCGTCCGCGAAGGAAGAGCCGCGACCTCCCGCGCGACAGCCACCGCCTCGTCGATCGCGCGCGTCGCCAGGGCAGGAGTGCCGACCGGAGCAGAACCGATCACACTGCCGTCATAGGGGAAAACCACGTCCGAAGTGTCCGAAGTAGATATCCAACCGGAGCCGATCGGCAGTCCCTCGGGGCAGTCAGGCATCCTCCGCACTCCCTCCACTGAGTCCTCCAATCAGCCCTCCAGTCAGCCCTCCACTCAGCCGGGCCAGCTCGGCGCGCAGGTCGGGCGCGGCGGCCAGTAGTTCCCGGGTGTACTCGTGCTGCGGCGTTTCGTAGACCTCCTCGACGGCGCCGATCTCCACGATCTCTCCGCGCCGCATCACGGCGACGCGGTCGCACACGTGCCGCACCACGCCGAGGTCGTGCGAGACGAAAACGAGCGTCAGCGAGAACTCCGCCACCAGACGCGCCAGCAGGTCGAGGATCTGGGCGCGCACGGCGACGTCGAGGGCGCTCACCGGCTCGTCGGCCAGCAGCACACTCGGGTTCGGCGCCAGCGCGCGGGCGATGGAGATGCGCTGACGCTGGCCACCGGAGAACTGGTGCGGGTAGCGCGAAGCGGCGTCGGCGGGCAGGCCGACGGCTTCCAGCAGCGAGGCCACCCGCTCCGGCGAACGTCGGCCCAACGGCTCGGAAATGATGTCCCGCACCCGCATCCGCGGGTCGAGCGAACCCATCGGGTCCTGGAACACGATCTGCATCGACGACCGCAGGAACCCCAGCTTCCGCTCCGGCAGGTTGTCGATCCGCCGCCCGTCGAACGAGACCGTGCCCGACGTCGGCCGGTCCAGCGCCGCCAGCAGGCGCACCAGCGTGGACTTGCCCGACCCCGACTCGCCGACGATCCCGAACCGTTGCCCGGCCTCGACGTCGAAGCTCACGCCGCGTAGTGCGTGGACATCCCGGCGCGCGTACTTCCGATGCAGGCCACGGACTTCGATCATCGAGATGCTCCATCCTCCGGGGCCGAGCCCCGGACCCCAGCCGGGGGACGAGCCCCCCTGGACCCCCCCACAGCGGTCAGGTCGGAAGCTGCCAGTAACGCCTTCGTGTAAGCATGCTGCGGCGCCGTCAGCACCGACCGCGTCGACCCGCGCTCCACGATCTCCCCGTCCAGCATCACCAGCACCCGCTCGCACACCGACGCCACCACCGCCAGGTCGTGCGTGATGAACAGCAACGCGGCCTCAGCAGACAACGAACTCTTGATCAACGACAGGATCTGCGCCTGCACCGTCACGTCCAGCGCCGTCGTCGGTTCGTCGCAGATCAGCAGCGACGGCTCGTTGGCCAGCGCCATCGCCAGCACCACCCGCTGCCGCTGCCCGCCCGAAAGCTGGTGCGGATACGCCCGAGCGGTGCCCGGCAGGCCGACCGCCGCCAGCAGCTCCTCCGCCGAACGCCCCCGCCGGCCGTGCACGCGGAACGGCTCCGTCACCTGCCGGCCCACGCGCATCGCCGGGTTCAGCGCCGTCATCGGCTCCTGGAACACCATCGACAACCCGTTGCCGCGCAACCGCGACAGCTCGCGTTCGGACGCGCCCAGCAGCTCGCGATCGTTCAGCCGCACCGAACCCGTCGCCCGCAGCTCGTCCGGCAGCAGGCCCATGATCGACAACGCCGTGAGCGACTTCCCCGACCCCGACTCGCCGATCAGCCCGACGCGTTCGCCCGCGCCGATCGAGAACGACACATCCCGCACCAGGCCAGCGACCCGCAGACCGTCCACTGTGAGAGTCATGCGCGGGCCGCCAATCGCGGGTCGAGCCGGTCGCGCAGCCCGTCGCCCAGCAGGTTGAACCCGAGCACCGCCACCGCGATCGCGACGCCCGGCACCAGCGCGAGCCGCGGGTGGATGGTCAGCAGCTCCTGCGACTCCTGCAGCATCCGGCCCCACGACGGCGTCGGCGGCCGCGTGCCGAAGCCGAGGAACGACAGCGCCGCCTCGGCCAGCACGGCGATCGCGAACGACACCGAAGACTGCACGATCAGCAGGCCCGAGATGTTCGGCAGCACGTGGCGCGCGGCGATGTTCACACGCGAGCGCCCGGCCGCGCGCGCCGCGAGCACGAACTCGCTGCTGCCCACCTGCAACGTCCCCGACCGCGCGATCCGCGCGAACGACGGGGCGGTCGCGATGCCGATCGCGATCATCGCCGTGAGCGTGTCGGCGCCGAACACCGCGCCGAACATGATCGCCAGCAGCAGCGCGGGAAACGCGAGCACGAGGTCGTTCACGCGCATCACGAACTCGCCCAGCCACCGCGGCGCCAGCCCCGCCAGCACCCCCAGCGGCGTACCGATCACCGCGGCGATGCCGACCGCCACCACACCGACGTACAGCGTGGTGCGCGCGCCGACCATGATCTGGCTGAACACGTCGCGGCCGAACTTGTCGGTGCCGAACAGGTGCTCGGCCGACAAGCCCAGCAGCTTGTCGGCCGCGTTGACCTGCACCGGGTCGTACGGCGTCCACACGAACGACACCAGCGCGGCCAGCACCACGAGCGCCACCAGCACCGCGCCGAGCGTGAGGCTGCGGTTTCGCACCGGAGTGAGCGTGGTCATCACGAACCCCGCAATCTCGGGTCGAGCACCGTGTAGAGCACGTCCACGACGAAGTTCACCAGCAGCACCCCTGCCACGAGCACCAGCACGATTCCCTGCACCGTCAGCAGATCGCGCGACGACACGGCGTCGAGCAGCATGCTGCCGAGACCAGGCAACACGAACACGCGCTCGACCACGACCGCGCCGATCAGCAGCGTCGCGAGCTGCAGGCCGAGCACCGTCACGACGGGCACCGACGCGTTGCGCAACCCGTGGCGCCGCAACGCCTGCGCCGGCAACAAGCCCTTCGACCGAGCCGTGCGCAGGTAGTCCTGGCCCAGTGTGTCGAGCACGGCCGAGCGGACGTAGCGCGTGAGCACCGCGCCCTGCACCAACCCGAGTGACAACGCCGGCAGGATCAGCCCGCGCACGAACTGCCCCGCGTCCTGGTCCGGCGGCGTCCACCCGCCGCTGGGCAGCCAGCGCAGCTGCACCGCGAAGATCTGCACCAGGATGATCCCGGCGAGGAACGCGGGGATCGCCACGCCGATCTGCGACAGCCCGGAAATCGTGACCCCACTGGGCTTGCGGTGCCGCACGGCCGCGAACATCCCCACCGGCACCGCGATCACCAGCGCCACCACCATGCTCGCGCCGACCACCCACAACGTCACGCCGAGCCGGTCGAGCAGCTGCGGCCCGATGGCTTCACGCGTGACGTACGAGCGGCCGAAGTCTCCGTGCAGCACGCCGCCGATCCAGCTGACGTACTGCGTGACGAGCGAGCGGTCGATGCCGAACTCCGCGCGCGTCTTCGCCAACAGCTCCGGCGTCGCGTTGACGCCGAGCGCGACCTGCGCCGGATCACCCGGCAGCACGGCCATGAACAGGAACACCACGATCGACGCGACGAAGAGGCTGACCACGAGGATCGCCACGCGCCGGAGCACCTTCACGGTCATGCCGGCCTCAGTCCCGTGAGGTCGAACGACTCGCTGACCTGGTTCTTCGCGAACCCCGTGACCTTGTTCTTCGCCACGATCACGTTGGGGTACAGGAACAACCAGTCGGCCGCCGCGTCGGTGTCGAGCTGGCGCGCCGCCTGTTTCATGTCCGCGACCTGCTGCTGCGGCGTGCCGCTGTCGGCCTCGGCCAGCAGCTGCTGCACGCGCGGGCTGTCGTAACCCCAGTAGTACGTGGGTTTCCCGAACGTCGTGATGTCGCGGGCCTCCACGTGCTGGATGATCGACAGGTCGTAGTCGTGGTCGGTGAACACCTGCTTGAGCCACACGGCCGGGAAGTCGAGCGGCTCGATCGTGGTCCGCACGCCGACGTCGGCCAGCTGCGACTGCACCACCTGCGCGGCCGACACGGCATACGGCAGGTTCGGAATCCGCAGCCGCAGGTTGAGGTTCTTCACGCCGGCTTCCGCGAGTAGCTGCTTCGCCTTCGCCGGGTCGTACGGGTACACGCCGGAAAGGTCCTCGTACCACGGGTCCGTGGGCGGGACCATGCTGCCGATCAGCGTGCCCCGGCCGTTGAACACCAGATCCAGCACGGCTTTGCGGTCGATCGCGTACGTCAGTGCCTGGCGCACGCGCGGGTCGGTCAGCGGTGCGCGCTGGTTGTTGAACGCGAGCGTGACCTCGCTGTTGGTGGTGCCCTGCAGCACGGTGAACCGGTCGTCGCCCTGGAACTGCGGGATCGAGTCGGCCGAGGTGAGTGAGGAGATCACGTCGATGCCGTTGCTGAGCAGGGCGTTGTTGAGCGCGGTCGGGTCGGCGATGTACTTGAGCACCACCGTGGAGTACGCGGGTTTGCGGCCCCAGTACGCCGGGTTCTCCTTGAGCACGATGGAATCCCCGCGCCGGCGCGACGCCACCTCGTACGGTCCGGTGCCCACCGGCTTGTTCGCCAGGTCGGCCACGCCGGTCGGGCTGAACATCGCGCCGAGGCGGCTGGTGAGGCTGAACAGCCAGCCATTGCTGGGTTTCGAGAGCACCACGCGCGCGTGGTCGGGTGAGACGACGTCCACGTGGTCGACCACGTTCATGGCGGACTTGATCGAGATCGTCCAGTCGGTCTTCACGCGCAGCAGCGAGAACTTCACGTCCGACGCGGTGAACGGCGCGCCGTTGCTGAACTTCACGCCGGGCTGCAGCTGGAAGTCATACGTCTTGCGGTCGGGGCTCACGGTCCACGACTTGGCGAGCAGCGGCACGATCCGGCCCTGCGCGTCGAGCTTTACCAGGCCCTCGTAGACGTTGTACAGCAAGGCCTGCGGGATGGCGGCACCGTCGGCGTGGGTGAAGTCGAAGTTCGCCGGTTCGGCCGTGAAGCCCACCGACAGCGTGTCGGGACCGCTCGACACGCTCGCGCTGGAGCCGGCCGAGCAGGCGGACGCCGCGAGCAGCACCGCGAGCGCCGCGAGGTGGAGCCGGGCTCTCATTCAGCCTCCTGAAGCGGCCTTCAAGCAAGTACACTGGTCTGACCAGTAGCCTGAGGTTGGCACCAGACGACGCCGAGGTCAAGGGATGAAGTTCGAACCGGTGGCCCCGGTCCGCGCGTACGAGCGGATCGTGGAGCAGATCGAGGAGGCCGTGGTCAGCGGCCGCCTCAAACCCGGCGAGCGCCTGCCCGGCGAACGCGAGCTCATGACGCAGTTCGGCGTCGGCCGCTCGACGGTGCGGGAAGCGTTGCGCGTGCTGCAGGCCGCCGAGCTGATCCGGTCGCGGCCCGGTGACCCGCGCGGCCCCGAGGTGCTGGCCGCGTCACCGGCGGCGTTGCACCGCTCGATGCACCGGCTCGCCCGCGCCGACCACGTGGGGCTGGCGGAGCTGCTGCAGTTCCGGATGGTGCTCGACGGTTCGGCCCACCTGCTGGCCGCGCAGCTGCGCACCGAAGCCGATCTGTCCGCTTTGGACACCGCGCTCGCGGCCATGCGCGCCGGCGCCGAAGAGGGGTTCGCGCAGTTCAGCCGGGCCGACGTGGCGTTCCACGAGACGATCGCCCGCGCGTCCCGAAACCCGCTGCTGGTGGTGAGCGCCGAGGTCGTGCGCGGAGTGGTGCTGGAGCTGATCGAGGACAAACTCTCGCATGCCCGCGACCGTTCGGCGTTGATGCAGTCGTGGCTGGGCCACCACGCCGAGGTGCTGGAAGCCGTGCGCGCGGCCGACGGGGAACTGGCGGCGCGGCTGGCGCGGCGAGCGCTGTATGACAACTACGCGGAGTACGTGCCGGAAGAGCAGCGCGCGCTGCTCACGCCGTTGCTCTGAATCCAGCAGGAAAACGACCGCAGCCCGGCCGTTGGTGGCGCCGGGCTGCGTGATCGCGTTCGGGAACGCTCAGGAGACGAGGTTCGCGTACACGACGATGTTGTCCTTGTAGCTGTGCTCGGCGTGGTCGAACACCCCACCGCACGTGATCAGCCGCAATTGCGGCTTGTCGGTGTTGCCGAAGACCGCCTGCGTGGGGAAGGTGTCCTTGGGGACCTCGTCCTTGTGGTCCACCACGAACTTCAGCTTCTTGCCGTCGCTGCGCTCGATGTCGACCTCGTCGCCGGGGTTGACGTCCTTGAGCTTGTAGAAGATGCCCGGCTGGTGGTTGCCGTCGACGTGCCCCAGCACGATCGCCGGGCCGACCTCACCCGGCACGGGCGAAAGGCGGTACCACGCGGCCTGCATCGGCGTCTTCACCGACGGCACCGAGATCTGCCCGTCCTTGTTGGGCAGCACGGTGATCAGCGACGACTTCGCGCCGATCTTCGGGATCTCCACCGAGGTCGGCCTCAGCCCGGTGAACGGTTTGGTCACCGGCACCGGCTTGCTCACCGGTGCGGGCTTCGCGGCGGTCGCCGGGGCGTCCGACCCGCAACCGCTCAGCGTCAGGGAAAGGAGCAGGGCGCCCGCGATCGCGACGCCCTGCCCGCACTTACCAATCCGGCCAAATGTAGGCCGGCCCCCGCGCGGCACGTAACCGTTACTGCGAAGCCATCCGGCCGTGGCTGTGGTCGGATTGGTAACGATCGGCGCAGTATTCGCCATCAAGCGGCCATGCCGCCGAAGCCGGTCTCGACGCCACCCTTGGGCGCGTACTTGACCTGCGAGGTGCCGTCACCGTTGGTCGTGCCCGCGGAGCCCGCGCCCGCGCCACCCGCCGGCGGCACCGGCTGGTCGCCGGTCTGGTCGCCGCCGCAGGTCCAGGTCGCGGTCACGTTGCCGGCGTCGAAGGACACGCCGTCGTGGCGCTGCACGAGCCAGCCCCAGTAGCGGCCGTCGGTCTCGTCCTGGTGCGGGCCTTCGATCAGGTCGAAGTCGCTCGAGGACACGTTGGTCGGCTCGCCCGCGGCGCAAGCGATCACGAACAGGCCCTGGTTGCCGTCGAAGTCGATGCCATACGCGATGTCGTCCTCGTACGGCGGCTCCTCCGGCGTGGAGGTCTCTTCCGAGCCCGACGTGGTCGGGGTCGCGGAGTCGCTCGGCTCACCGGTGTTGCCCGGGTTGCCCGGCTGGCTTGTGTCGGTCGGCTGCCCGCCCGTGGTGGGCGGAGTGTCCGAAGAGGACGGTGCCTCGGACGACGAGGGAGCGTCCGACGACGGCGTGTCCGACGCGGGCGGCACGTCGGTGACCGGAGTGTCCGAAGTGGGCGGAGTCGAGACCTCGGACGTGGTCGGTGTGGTGCCGGGCTCGTCGTCCGCGAGGGCGGTCGGCGTGACGGCGAGGCTGATCAGGGCGCCCGCGAGCACAGCGCCCGCGAGTCTGCCCAGGGTCTTCTTCACGTGTTGTTCTCCCTGGAAGAAAGAGCGGTGACCCCCACCGCGTCCGCTGATCTTGCCGGAGAAAGAGGGCGAACACGAAACGTTTTCGACGGTGATTAAAAGCACCGTAAACCGAGGTAACGAACCCGCGGGCCCCGGCGATGAAGTGGCTCAACACCGCGCTCAGACACACGAAAGCCGGCGGAACCGTGCCTTTACTGTAACAGTTTCCGGCCCGCCGGCGAAGCTCCGTGAATTGTTGACCGAATTCAGCCCAGTGCGGTAACGAGGTCGCGCCAGAGGTCTTCGGGGTCCTCCAGGCCGACGCTGAAGCGCAGCAAACCGGCGGGTACGCGCTCCTCACCCGGCAGCCACGCACGCCGCTCCACCAGGCTTTCCACGCCGCCGAGGCTCGTCGCCGCGCGGATCAGCCGGACGGTGGAACACACCTTGTCGGCGGCTTCGGCCGTGGCCAGCTCGAACGACACCATCATCCCGAAACCGGGGTAACGCACCTTGGTGACGGCCGGGTGTTCCGCCAAGCGGGAAGCCAGCAGCGACGCCGTTTTCGTCTGCTCCGCAAGCCGCACCGGCATCGTGCGCAGGCCGCGCAACGCGAGCCACGCTTCGAGCGCGCCCGGCGTCGAGCCGATGCGCGTACGCGCGCCGCGCAGCTCGGCCGCGATGCTCTCGTCGGCCGCGACAGTGATGCCCAGCAGCAGGTCGCTGTGACCGCCGATGAGCTTCGTCGCGCTGTGCACCACGATGTCCGCGCCCAGCTTCAGCGGCTGCTGGTGCAGCGGTGTCGCGAAGGTGTTGTCCACGACGACCCGGCCGCGGCTGCCGCGCGCGATGGTCTCGATCTCCATCACTTCGAGCGTCGGGTTCGTCGGCGACTCGAGCCAGAGTAGGTCGGCGTCGCAGTCGAGCCACGCCTGCGTGTCGGTGGGGTCGAGCTCGGTGACGCTGATCCGGCCCATCTTCTCCGCGTGGTGCATCGCGCCGCGCGTGACGGCGTAGCTGAACGTCGGGACCGCCACCGTCGAGCCGACCGGCAGTGTGTCGAGCACGGCCGACAGGGTCGCGACGCCGGAGCCGAAGGTGGTGGCGCGGCCGCCTTCCAGGGCACCGACGGCCTCTTCGAGCGCGTGCCAGGTCTCGGTGCCGTCGGAACGCGCGTAGACGGAGTCACCGCCGGCTTCGAACGTGCTCGTGGCCACGATCGGAGTGTTCAGGGGCTCGCCGGGGCCGTGGGGCCGCCCGGCCGCGATCGCGATCGTGCGCGGTGTCCATTCGTCCATAGCGACACCGTAGCTGTATCACCGTTGCCGATCCGGCCACAGCCACGGCGCTATGCCCTGCGTCGCAGGCTTCCGTTATGCCCCGGGGGACGCGCCTACTTTTGGCCGGATCGGCAATGGCGCCCACGGCCTCGCAGCCGTGATGTGGCGGTCGGCTCACCCGCGCCGGCGAGCCGACCACGTCTTTCAGTGCGCGTACACCTCGAACTCGTACAGCGAGTAGCCGTAACCGGTCCCCCGCTGCACGCCCTGCATCCGGACGAACCGGGCGTCCGCCGGGGTGAACGACACGTTGTCCGCGCCGCCGTTGCCGTCGGTCACCACGGCCGCGTCACGCCAGTTCTCGCCGTCGACCGAGAGCTGCACCTTGTAGCCCTTCGCGTATGCGGCTTCCCACGACAGCACCACGCGCGCGACCTGCTGCACCGAACCGAGGTCGACGGTGATCGACTGGTTGTCACTCCAGTCGCTGGCCCACCGTGTCTTCGCGTTGGCGTCCACGGCGTTCGACGCGGGCGAGTTGTACAAGCCCGTCTCGGCGCTCGTGGCGCTCACCGGTTTGCCCGCGGCGAGGTTGCTGACGTTGTCGCCGCGGTGCGCCGGGTACTCCACGACCTGCTGGAACGTCGGCCGGTTCTGGGTGCTGATCTTGTCGTGCGTGATGCCGCCGAGCGGCCGCTGGATCACGGTGTCGGCGCACCACTGGTCGCCGGCCGAGCAGTCGGCGTCACCCGGGTACACGGTGCTGGCCGGCTGCGCCGCGGCCGCCGTGAGGGAGTCGACCAGCGCGGTGCGGCAGGCGGTGAGGTCGCCGCCACCGCAGAACGTGCTGCCCAGCGGACCGGCGACGGGCTGGCCCAGCACCGTGCGGATGTCCTTGCTGACGTAGCCCCACCAGCCGTGCTGGTACGACGAACCCTGGTGTGGCTGGCCGACGTGCTTGCCCGGCAGCTCGTTCTGGAACCCGGACGGGCTTTCGTTGACCTGCAGCACGTTCGTCATCGCGGTGAACGCGTCGTCGCCCAGGGCGGGCTTGAACTCCGCGGTGACGAGCAGCGGCCACCACGCGTCCATGATCCGGATCGCGTCGGCATCGTTGTACGCCTTGCTGCCCGGCGCCGACTCCACGCGCTGGTGACCATGCTGCAGCCACGTCTTCAGCTTCGCCTCGGCGTCGGCCGCCGCGCCGGTGAGCGGCGTCTTGTCGAGTACCTGCAGCAGGAGCGGCAAGACCTCCTCGGCCCGTAGGTCGGCGAGCGCGGCGTCTTCCATGGCCTGCGCGAGGTTCACGCGCGTCACCTTGGTACCGCTGTTGATGAGCGCCTTCACGCGCGTATCGAGCAGGTCGGCGCGGTGCACGGCCGACTTGTCGGCGCCGCCTGAGGCGTAGCCCTTGGCCTGCGCGTTGTTCCAGCTGACGTAGTAGTCCTGGTTGACCGACTGCGGGTGCTGCGAGGCCGGTGTGTAGTTCGCCTTGTTGCCGTCGGGGTTCCAGCCCTGCCAGTCGTAACCCTTGTCGCCCCACACCGGCATCATCGGGTCCACAGTGGAATTTCGGACGGGGTTGGCGCCGGAGTTGAAGTAGGCGACGTCCTTCGAGTCGGCGTAGAACCAGTTGAAGGTGAAGTTCACGTCGCTCGCGGCCCGCTGGAAGTCGGCCGCGGAGTGGATGAAGTCGGGGTCGTTGAACTCCTGGAAGCCGATGAGCGAATCGACCTCGTGGAAGTACGAGGACCGCAGCGACGCGTACGCCACCGGCTTGCCGCCGATCGTCGCGCGGCTGACGACCGGGCCGTACTTCGTGCGGTAGCTGCGCAGCGTGTACGAACCGGCGGCGGTGCCGTCGGCCACCGTCGGCGACCAGGAGTTCTTGCGCTCCACGGTGTCCATCGGCAGGCACTGGCCCTGGTAGACGTAGTAGTTCGAGTCCTTCGTGGCCGGCTTGCCGCTCGGATCGCACAGCGGGAGCGCGAACGTGTCGATGATGTCCTGCGCCGACGTCGTGGCGCTCCACGAGTAGTCCTGACCGCGGCCGAGCAGCACGTACATCGAGATGCCGGCGAACGACGCGCCGCGCGCGCTGATGCCCGGGCCCTGAAGTTCCTGCAGCAGGAGCAGCTGTGGCGCGAAGTACCCGGTCTGCGGGCCGAACACGGCGACCGGGTGGCCACTGGCGGTCTTCGAACCCGAGACGACGAGCGCGTTGGACATGCCGTGCTTGTCGCTCAGCATGTCGCCGGGCAGCACGCCGTTGTCGAACATGCCTTTCGCCGCCTGCTGGTCCGCCGGCGCCTTGACGTCGACCTTCGCGGGCGAGTCGGTGGCCGCGGAGCCGGACTGGTCGTAGACGAGCTGCTGCGGCGTGACGGAACCCTTGTCCGGCAAGGCCAGGCCTTGCGGATCGGCCGGGGTCATGCCGTAGTCGAAGGTCTGGCCGTCGTGCAGCGTCTTCACGGCTTCGGGATCGTCAGCCGAGCGCAGGGTCTGCCAGACCTGCTCGCCCTTGGCCACGCCGTACTTCTCCTGCAGCGCGAGCTTCGCGATCGCGTTCTGCACCTCACCACCGCCGCCGGCGCCGAACTGCGCGCCGACCACGGACGCGAGCACCACGAGGTCGGTGAGCTTGAACGGCTCGATGGTGCCGGCGTTGGTGATCGCGTCGACGTGGCCGGTGAGCACGTACTCGCCCGGGAAGTACCGGCCGTTGTGGGAGTCGGTGATGTACTTGTTGATCCCGTCGACGTAGGCCTGGGAGTCGGCGAGGCCCTGCCTGCCGCGCGGGCCGCTGGCGGCGGTCGCCTCGATCTGCTGCTGCAGCTCGTCCTCGGTGTAGGGCGCGGCGGCGAAGAACGACTGCTCGAGCTCGCGGTTCGCAGGCGCGCCGCCTGCGTATGAGGTCAGCTGGCCGCGGCCGACGCGGCGCATGATGTCCATGAGCCACAAGCGATCCTGCGCGGCCGCGTAGCCGGCGCCGAACTCGGTGCCCGAGCGCGTGGTGCCCTGGATGTGCGGGACGCCGGTGGCCTTGTCACGGGTGATCGTGACGTCGGAGCGGGGCTGCAGCGTGCTCGCGACCTGGTCGACGGGGACGCCGAAGGAGGAGTCGTTGAAGAACTTGCCGATGGTGTCGGTGGTCAGCGTTTTGTAGCCGCCGGCGAGGTCGGCGTACTTGCCGAGCTGGTCGTCGGCGTGCGCGGGCTGCGTGCCGAACGCCTTGTTGCCAAGGATCTCCGCCAGCGTCGCGCCGCCGTTCTCCCCCGGCGGGAGGATGTCGTTGCACTGGCCGGCGCAGTAGTTGTTGCCGGGCAAGGCCGCCGAGGCGGGTGGCGCGCCGCCGACCGCTGTCACGAGTCCCGCCGCGACAACGGCCAGGGCCGAAACAGCCAGGGTGCGGATGCGTCGTCGCATGCCGGAGCTCCCGTCCACGAGGTTCCCCCAGGGGTGACCCAGCGCACGCTACCGACGGGTAGATGAAGTGTGAAGACTATTCGCGTTTAACCCCTCTTTGGGCCTAGTCCGATCGGCGCAGTGCGAAGCCGCTGGGTACGGTGAGCGCCATGACCTTGGAAAAGCCCGAAATCGACCGCCCGGACGGACCCCCTCCCGCCGAACTGGAGATCACCGATCTCACCGTCGGTGACGGCGCGGAGGCCCAGCCGGGCAATGCAGTGACGGTCCACTACGTCGGCGTCTCGCACTCCACCGGTGGCCAGTTCGACGCGTCCTGGGACCGCGGCGAGCCGCTGCGCTTCGCGCTCGGCGCCGGCCAGGTCATCCCCGGCTGGGACCAGGGAGTGGCCGGCATGAAGATCGGCGGCCGTCGCCAGCTGGTGATCCCGCCGCACCTCGCGTACGGCGAGCGTGGCGCGGGCGGCGTGATCAAGCCGAACGAGACGCTGATCTTCGTCGTCGACCTCGTCGGCGTGAACTGAACCTCCGGGCAACCGGGCCGACTCCACGGGCAGCCCGGTTGCCCGAACTCTTTCGAGTGAACCCCGGTCATCGCTAAGCTGCGCCGATCACCGGCCGGGACCGGTGCCACTGACCAGGGGGAAAGTGACATGCGCGTTCGCGCGATTGTTTCCGCGGCTCTGCTCACGCTCGGGGCCGCGCTGGCCGGCGCCGTGCCCGCTTCGGCCGTCGCCAACGGATCCGACGTGCCGCAGGGCCGGTTCGAGTTCGCCGCGAAGCTCACGATGACGAACATCCCGCGGCCCGACGGCACGCATTACGACAGCGGTTGCTCGGGCGCGCTCGTCGCGCCGCAGTGGATCCTCACCGCCGGCCACTGCTTCCACGACGTGAACCGCAACCCGATCTCCGGCCCGGTGCCGTACCCGACTTCGGTGCTGCTCGGCACCACCGTGCAGCGCAGCAGGCTCGGCGTGACGCGCCAGGTCACCGACGTGGTCCAGGCCGGCGCAGGCGACATCGCGCTCGCGAAGCTCGACAAGCCGGTTCGCGGGATCACACCGCTCAAGGTGAGCCGCTCCGAGCCGACGGTCGGGCAGAAGCTCACCCTCGCCGGCTGGGGCGCGCTGAGCTCGGTGGACGCGGCGCCGTCGATGAAGCTGCAGCAGGGCACCGTGGCGGTCGGCGAGGTCGCGGCCACCACCCTCGGCGTACACGGCGTCGCGCCGGCCGCGGATACCAGCGCCTGCCTCTACGACTCGGGCGCACCGTACTTCGTGGCTTCGGGCCGCGCCGGCCGGATCGTGGCGGTCGAGTCGGAAGGCCCCGACTGCCCCCACGACCAGCAGGAGACGGCCTCGCGCGTCGACGTGGTCGCCGACTGGGTGCTGTCGCAGACCCACTGACGCCCAGATACCAGAAGACGGGCTCCGCGCACAGGTCGCGGGGCCCGTTTTCTTTCGCCCGACAAGGGAATTCCTGACCAGGAAGTAGCTGGATAGCGTTGAGGGTCGATCATCGGCGCCCTGCCGGTGGCCCGACGAAGGGAAAGAATGCGCGTCCGCGCCGCACTCACCGCAGCAGCCCTCCTGCCCCTCCTCACCGCCGGCCCGGCGTTGGCCGTCGCCGACGGGTCCGACGTGGCCCCGGGCCAGTACGGCTTCACGGCCAAGCTGACCATGGCGAGCATCCCGCGCCCGGACGGAAGCACGTACACGAGCTTCTGCTCGGGCTCCCTCGTCGCGCCCACGTGGATCCTCACGACCGGCCACTGCTTCCACGACGCGCAGCGCAACCGCGTGTCCGGCCCGGTGCCGTACCCGACCACCGTCACGCTCGGCCTGGTCGACGAAGCGAAGGAAGCGGGCGTCACCCGCAAGGCCACGCAGGTGCTGCAATCCGCGGAGAACGATGTCGCCCTCGTGCAGCTCGACAGCGCGGTCCCGAACATCACGCCGCTGACCGTGAACCGCCTGATCCCGGCCGCGGGCCAGCGCCTCACCCTGGCGGGTTGGGGCAGCCACACGGCGAAGAACCCTGTGCCGTCCTCGAAATTGCAGCAGGGCACCGTGCAGATCGCCTCCGTGGCCAGCACCACCGTCGGCGTCCGCGGCGTCGCGCCCTCGCCCACCACCAGCGCGTGCGTCTACGACTCCGGAGCGCCCTACTTCGTCCCGTCCGGCAGCGGCGGTCAGCTCATCTCCGTGGAGACGACCGGCCCGGACTGCCCCCACACGACCGTCGAAACGACATCGCGGGTGGACGTGATCGCGGATTGGATCGCGGCGCGGACGAAATAGCCGGCCGACCGGCGCGGAGAGCGACAGCCAGGATCGCTCTCCGCGCCCCTGCCGGTGGCGGGTCAGTGCGTGACCGCTTTTTTACGCGTATTTCGCCTCGCGGCGCGCGGTCACGTTCGCCGGAATAATCGCGGCTTTACTTGTCCTTTTTCTTCGGCAGCTGGTCGGCGGCTTTCTTGCCCGCCGGGCCGAGTTTATCGAGGACGGAGCGCACACCGCTGACCACGGCGTCGCCGACGGGGTTCGGGTGATCGTCGTCCGGGTCGCCGATGCCGCCGGCAACGCCGCTGGAGCCTGAGTCCATGGTATTTCTCCCCAACTGTTGTTTATCGGATTACCCGATCAATTACCGATGCTATGCAATCGCTGCACCCACAACAACCGCGCGATTTGGGCCTCCTCTCCGGGAACTGCGCCGAGTCGGTTGTTCATCAGGTGGACGTGCTGGAACGCCGCGCGGTAAGGCGAAACTCGCCGTGCCGATTCGCGGTACTCCGTCCAAAAGCGCTCGGCGTAGCGGCGCAGGGGCTTGCCGACGCGGTCGGTGGCCAGTTCGCGCGTCACGTTCTCCAACAGCCGGCCCGCCTGGCGCACCGCGGCCGGGTCGTCCGGGCGGGCGGTGGCCGCGGCCGGGCGCCAGGCGACCGTGCGCGCGCCGCGGCCCGACCAGTACCAGGCGTACTGGTGCAGGAAGCTCACCCGCTGGTCGGCCGGCAGGCCCTCGACAATCGCGGCGGTGTGGGCCGCGGCCTGCGTGATGCGGTGGGTGGAAGCGCGGCCGGGGAGCAGCTGCAGCGCGGTGTCGCTGCCCAGGTGGGCCACGCGCTCGGCGAACTCGACGCCGTCGGGGCCGCGGAACTTCGCCAGCTCCGGTTCGTACCAGCGCTTCACGACCTCCGTGCCGCGTTCGGCGAAGCGGCGGTCCAAGTCGGCTTCGACCACGGCACCGGCATCCGGCTGCGCCTGAACCCGAACGCGCAGCTGGAGGCCCGACATGTCCATGTACTGCAGGAAAAACCAACGGCGCAGCGGATGTTCAGTGACCACCGGCCGCACCACCTCGTTCAGCAGCCGCGTCACGGACGGCAGGTCCGGGACGTACACGCGCCAGTAACGCCAGTCGGGCCACAGCAAGGTCTCAAGCATGGGTCACCACCGTCAGGAACTCGGTCACGCGCCCGACGCTCGCCCCGGCCGCGGGCAGGGCCTCCGTGAGTTCGAGCTCCTCCGCGCCGGCCAGGCCTTTCAACGCCGTCCACGCCGCAAGGGGGTGGGCGAAGCTGAGCCACTGCGGTTTCCCCTGCGGCACGCCGCCCGCGGCC
The DNA here is from genome assembly GCF_040689465.1 of Amycolatopsis sp. NPDC051373. Taxonomy (NCBI): domain Bacteria; kingdom Bacillati; phylum Actinomycetota; class Actinomycetes; order Pseudonocardiales; family Pseudonocardiaceae; genus Amycolatopsis; species Amycolatopsis sp. NPDC051373. The sequence continues at coordinate 251,125 of NZ_JBFBAE010000001.1, forward strand.
AGACCGCGGACGAACACCTGCTCGGGCAAACCGTGCTCGGCCAGGAACATCCGGCCGGCGCGGAGGAAGTCCACATCGGGTCCGCCGGCGACGGCGGGCAGCGCCGACGCCGGCAGCGTCCAGCGGGCGCGGCGCAGCACCAACCGCCCGTCGGTCACGCGCTCGCGGAAGCCCGCGCCCGGCACCGGAGCCCACGGGCCCAGCGACAGCCACGGATCCGACAGCAGCTGCAGCACCCGCGGCACCCCGCGCAGCAGGTGCGCGGGCACGGCGCCGAGGTAGCTCAACGCGGCCGACCGCCCGGCCGGGTCGAGCACCTCCAACGTCCCCGTGGCCAGGTCGTGGCGCACACGGAACCCGTCGATCGACACGCCACCCGGCCCGGCCGACGGACGTTCGGCACCCCACGACAGCCACGGCGCCGAACGCACGGCCGGCCGCTGCGTGTCCGTCCAGTCGGCGTGCGCGGTCACCTGGTACACCGCGCAACCGGGGAAACGCTTCTCGTGCAACGAAGTCACCGCCGCCTCGACCCGCGCGGCCAGGCCAGGCACGCCGGCCCAGCGCGAGACGGCGCCGAGGTAACCCGGGTGCACCTGGTTGACCACCAGCGAATCACCCGCGACCTGCCAGAACACCGAGTGCGCCGGACGACCGATGCTCGGCCCGACGATGTCGCGTACGTCGGGTTCGGGCACGGCGCAGCGCGACAGCCACAGCATCGGGTCCAGGTCCCGCACCGCGCGGAACGCGAACTCGGCCAGGTCGGCGACGCCGCCGTTGCCGTAGTGGTGCAGGAAAAACCGGACGAGGTCGTAGTACCCCGCGCGCGGCCGCGCGGTGGCGCCCAGCAGGCCGTCGAGCCGGTCGAGCTCCCCCGCCACCCACACGGGCGGCGCGGTCTCCGGCTCCGGGCCGTGCGCGACGGTTTCGTGCACCAGCCCCAGCCCGTCGAGCCAGCGGGCGCGCGCCGGATCGCGTTCCGCCAGCACGGTCCGCAGCCGGCCGCGCAACGCGAGCACGGCGTCGGCCCGGCGCCTGCCGTCCGCGCTGCCGGCCACGACCTTCTCGGCTTCGGCCAGCGAAGGACGTCCCCAGGCGGTGAAGTGCCGGGGTTCGTCGAGCCGCCACGGCGGGCTCACCAGCAGCAATCCCTGGTCCACGAGCCGGCGCACGTCGTCGACGGCGCAGCCCAGCTCCGCGGCCAGCTCACGCAGCCGCCGCGGCCGCGGGTCGAGCGGCACCGGCCCGGCCAGCGCGGTGACCTCGTCCTCGCGGAAGTACACGCCGTGGCGCATCAGGTGCGCGGGCAGCGCGGCCAGCCACTCCGTGCCGACCAGGCGAGCGTCCACATTGGGCACCACGATCGGGTCGTCCTCCAGCGCCGCATACGCGAGCCGCGCGGCGACCCGCGAGGAACTCACCAGCCGGCACCCCGCGCCAGGGTCGACTGCGCCGCCGAAGTCCCCGACGCCGACGGTCGTCAACGCGCCGAACGGGCTCGGCTTCAACGTGGTCCGCACCAGGTACGACACCGCGCTGCGGCTCAGCCGGCCTCCGGGTTTGCCCAGCTCAGCGCGTTCGGTGAACGCCGTGACGAACTCGGGGCTCGCCAGCGCCAGCCCGGCCAGCACGGGCCGGCTGCGCAGGGCCGAAGCCACGGCGTGCTGCGCCGAAGCCAGCTCGGCGCCGAGTGCCCGCGCCGCCTTCTCCAGCAGCTCACGCTCGTGTACCAGCAGCTGGTGCCACTCGCCGAGCCGGTCCGCCTCCTCGGCGGACAGCACTTCCCGCGCGAGCCTGACGCCGGCTTCGTCGGAGCGCTCGTTGAACACGCTCCGACGAAGCCGGATCAGCCCGCGCCGCTGCTCGCGCGACAGCTCGTCGCGGCCGATCACGGCGTGCAACGCCTCGCAAACCGGTTCCGCCAGCGCGGTTTTGCGCGCGGCGGCGGACTCGGCCTCCTCAAGGAGGGCGACGGTCTCCGGGGCACGCAGACCGTCGAGCACGCCGGCGGGCAGGCCGCAGATCCGGGAGACGAGCAGCTCGGACACGACCTCACCGCCTCCGCGCGGCGAGCGACTCGGCCTGCCAGCCCGGGTCGTTACCGGCCCGCCAGTCGAGCGCGCCGTCGCCGCTCACCGGGGCGGGCAGCTCGCCCGGCGCACTGCCCAGGATGAACTCGCCGACCGACGACTCCTTCAGGTAGTCCAGCCCGAACGCGCGCGCCGCCGCGTCGGCGTCGCCGCTGCCGAGGCCGCAGCCGGCCAGGCCCATCGCGGTCGCCACCAGGTACATGGTCTGGTACAGCGCGCCGGCGTGCTTGAGCGTCACCGCGTACGCGATCGACTGGTACTTCCACGCTAGCCGCTGAAAGCGCGACGTCATGGTGACCAGCACGTCGGGCACGGCCTGGCCGCCGGTCGAGAGCGTCGCCACGCGAAGCAGCTCGTCGCGCGCTTTGGCCTCGGTGTTGATCAGCCGCAGCACGTGGTCGCCGGCGTCGTAGTGGTAGATGCCGGGCTCGAGCCCCTTGCACCGGCGGACGGTGACGTACAGCTCGAGCTCGTACCCCGCGCCACCGCAGGGGTACGGGCGGCTCGAACCCTCGTACGGCATCCGCGCCTCGGGCCGCGGGCCGTAGGTGCCGCGCACGCGCGCCGTGCGGTAGAGGAACTCGCCCAGCTGCTCGGCGGTGATGGGCTCCTCGCCGTAGGCGCGGATGGACTGGCGGGCCTCGATCGTCTCCTGCAGCCCCTGGTCAGCGGCGCGCACGGTGTCGAAGGACGGACGGAACAGCTCCGTACGCGGGCCTTCCGGCGCCGGCGCCACCGCGGGCAGCGGCTCGATCTCGCCGACGTAGGGGAACCGGCCGCCGAACGCCTCGTCGGTGCGCCCGATGCGGCTGCGGCTGTGGAAGTACAGGTCGTGCACGTCCCACTGGCGCAGCACGTCATCGGAGTCGACGGGGAACTCGCCTTCGGCACCGACGTCGAGGAAGCCGGCACCCGCCAGCGCGGCCAGCACCGGCCACCACTCGGTGTCCACTTCCGACGTTGGCCGCGCCACAGCGAGCGCGGCCACCGCGCCCGCCAGGCCCGCGTCGAGCAGCACCGCGCGGTACTTGCTCAGCGGCGACTCGATCACCAGCTCACCGCCGCGACGGCGCAGCAGGCTGAACTTGCCCAGCCGCAGCCACGCGCCGGCCAGCTCGGCCACCTCGGGCCGCAGCCCGGTCACGCCGGTGCGCTCCAGCACGGCCACACGCTCGCCACGCAGGCGGAAACCCGTGGCCAGGAAGGGTTCCACCTTCGTCAGCACGGTCGCGACCGGCGAGGCCGGGTGCTCCGCAGCCAGCTCTTCTTCGGTGTGCAGCCCGGCGCGGACCTGCTCCAGGGCCGCCAGCATCGGGGCGCCGACGCCGCGCAGGCGGTACCCCGCGCGGTCGGCCAGGCCGAGCAGGACCTGGTCGTCCTTGGTCAGCACGGCGACGTCGCGGCGGAAGGTGACGGTGTACTCGGCGGTGCGTTCGAGCGTGGTCATAGGAACATCGCAATCGGGTTGAGGTCGGCTTCGGACGGCGTTTCATCGATCCAGCCCAGTTCGCGCGGCACGTCGAAGAGCCGGCCGGGCGCGAAGCGGGGCCAGAAGTGCCGCATCCCCGGCACCAGCACGCGCACCACGGGCAGGCCGATGTCCACCCGCGTCTGGTCCAGCACCAGCATTTCCATCCCGCGCTCGGCCACGGAACGCTCGGCACGCAGCACGTCTTCGCGCACGTCGGCGCTTTCGTAACGCTCGAAGTCGGCCCGGGTGCGCAAGGCGCCTTCGGCCGGGAGCACGTACGGCTGGTTCTCCACCGTCGCGTTGCGCCACCAGTGCAGCTGGTCCGGGTCGTTGTAGGCGTAGGAACCCGAACCGTCGGCCTTCATCCCGATCACGGCCGGCAGGAACTGGTTCATCTCCGACAGCGCCCGCCCGATCGCGACCTCCACGTCGAAGTGCGCGCCGAGGGCGAACAGGATGTCCTGCGCGGGTTTGTCGCGGCGCACGGAAACCGCTGCCACGGACGGAATGCCCAGATCGTTGGTCAGGTCCAGCACCCAGGTGTCGCGCTGCAGCTCGTCGTAGCGCTGCTGCCACTGCGCGAAGTACGGCACGTCGAACGTCGACAGGTCGATCGCGGGCCGGCGCAGGCGGTGGTACCACCACATCGCCACGGTGTCGCGCTCCACCAGCTCCATGAAGCCCTGCAGGATCGCGTCCTCGAGGCTCGTGCCCGCCGCGCAGCCGTTGGAGTTCGCGCCGGCCTGAAACGGGGTTTTCGGGTTGTGGTAAGCGAAATACAGGCCTGAGGTCGGGAACAGCTTGGTGCGCTGCTCGGTCAGCGACCACACCGGCGACCACTCGATCTCGGCCTGCGGGTCGAGATCGTCGGCGACCCAGTGGAAGTGCGACGGGCGCGAGTTCCACGCCTTGCGGTCGCGGAACTGGTCGTCGCTGTAGAGGTGGAGGTCGTTGGGGTGGATGACCTCGGCCGGGTCCAGGTCGGCCAGCCGCGCGGTGCGGCGGGCCTCGTCTCCGTGGAACAGCCCCGAGTAGCGCTCGATCGCCTCGCCGACGGCCGACGCCTTGGCCTGTGCGTCGCTCATGCCCTTGCCCGCGCTGCAGCTGCGCAGGCCGGCACGCAGGTCGTTGGCGTTGGCCATGGGAATCGCGAAGTTCTGGCCCGCGGTGTAGGTGTGCAGGCCCTCGACCTCCAGCGGCACCTTCACAAGGTTGCTGATCGGGCCTGTGACGGGGCTGATCAGGTGCTCGTAGCGCGCCACGAACTGTTCCGGCGGACTCGAACGGTAACCACCGTCGCTGCTCGCCATGCGCGGACGCGGCTCGAGCCGCACCGGCGCCGCCATGCGGTCGGCCTGCAGGTCCGGCTCCCCGCACAGCGGGCACTGCGGCCGGCGCTGGAACGGGTGGTGCTCCTGCGTGAGGCTGACCGTGTCGAGCGTGATGACCTCCGACTGCCACGGCGTGCCGTACTGGGCGGCCACCCCGCCCGGCGGCTGCGGCATCGCGGCCCGGCCCGCGGCGAACGCGCCGGTGAGCCACTTGCCCACGTGCAGCGCGGCGAGGCGGTAGGCCAGCTCCTTCGTGACGCCGGTGCCGGTCACGGAGTTGACCAGCGCCGGGCTGTCGAGCACCCCGCGCTGGCGCAGGTAGCTGGCCAGCACGTTCTTGTTGGACAGCCGCACGCGCAGGCATTCGTAGCAGCCGGTCACGCCGGGCTCGAAGACCGGGCCGACCCAGATCATGCTGCCGACCGGCTTCACCGGCAGCCACGGCGTGCCGGCCGCGTGGAACTTCGTGCCCCACTCGGCGAGCTCGGGGCGCAGGTAGTCGTCGGTGAGGACGACGGTGAACCCGGCCGGCGCCTCGGGATCCGTCGTGACGCCGGTGCCGAGCGCCGCCAGCGCCGCGGTGAACCCGGCCGCGTCGACGTCGCCGGCGGTGAGCACCCGCACGTCCGCACCGGCCAGGCGGCGCACGGCGTCGTCACCGTCCACACCGGACGCTTCCCAGTAGCCGCCGACGCGCGGGTCGACCTCCGGGTCCACCTCCACGACGTACCCGCTGCGGCGCAAGCGGTCCAGCGCCACGTCGATGCGCGCCGGGTCGGCTTCCGCCAGCGCCTGCTTGATGCTTTCGCGGCTGTGCTGCCCGTCGACCAGCAGCGGAGCCAGCTGCTCGACGAGCGCGCCGGCCAGCCGGGTCTGCGTGGTGCGCTCGCTCGTGAGGTACACCGCGTCGCCGGGCACGGTCAGCACCCGCAGCGACCGGTTGAACCTCGTGATGCGATTGATGCTCTTGGTCATGGTTGTCCCCTCAGTCGAGCCGGCGGGCGCTGCCCACCAGCCGGGCGAAAGCCGTCGAATGGCCGGACAGCTCGGCAAAGGTGCCGAGGTCGGCGATGCGTCCGTGCTCCAGCACGGCGATCCGGTCGGCCGAGCGGATGGTGGAGAGCCGGTGGGCCACCACCACCCGGGTCAGCCGCAGGTCGTCGACCGCGCGCCGCACTCGCTCCTGCGCGGCGGCGTCGAGCGCGCTCGTGGCCTCGTCGAGCAGCAGCACGGCGGGCCGTTTGGCGAGGGCTCGGGCCAGCAGCAGGCGTTGCACCTGGCCGCCGGACAGGCCGCTCTCGCCATCGGTGACCTGTGTGTGCAGGCCCATCGGCAAGGCTTTTACGACCTCACCGAGCTGGGCCTGCTCGGCAGCGTGCTGCGCGAGGTCGAGATCCACCTCGGCCGCCGCGCCGCAGATGACCTCGGCGAGCGTGCCGCGCATGAGCGTCGCGTCCTGTGCGACGTAACCGATCCGCGTGCGCAGCTCGTCGACGTCGCAGGTGTTCACGTCCACGCCGTCGAGCAGCACGCTGCCGCGCTCGGTCCGGTCGAGGCCGAGCATGAGGCGCAGCAGGGTCGACTTGCCCGCGCCCGACGCGCCGATCAGGGCCACGAACTCCCCCGGCTCGATGCGCAGGGAGATGTCCGTGAGCAGGTCACAGGTCTGGCCGGGGTAGCGGAAGCTCACGTCGCACAGCTCCACCGCCCCCCGCGCGGCCGGCAGCGGGGTCGGGTGCGCCGGCGTTTCGGGCCGCGTGGTCAGCACCGGCGCGAGGCGGGCGTGCACCAGGCCGATGGCGAACAGGCCGACGAGCGCGCTCTGCAGCCGGGTGGCGGTGAGGTTGAGTGTCATCGCGACCATCACCACGGTCCACTGCCCGGTGAACCCCAGGCCCGACGCCATCGGCAGCAGCACCGCGAGCAGCGCCGGGTAGCAGGCCACGGCGAGCGCACTGGCGATTTCGGCGTACCTGAGCCCGGCGTCGTCGGACCGCTTCTGCGAGCGGAACGCCTTGCTCCAGCGACCGACCACATAGGACTGAGCGCCGAACGCGCGCACGTCGTCGATGCCGAGCATCGCCGGGTACACGGCCGCCTGCACGTCGTCGACGGCCGACAGAACCTCGGTGTCGTGCCGCTGCTGGCGCACGGAAAGCCACAGCATCGCCCCGAGCACGAGCCCGAAAATCCCGACCGCCGCGACGGCCAGCCACGGGTCCAGCAGCGCCAGCAACGCGATCGCCACCAGCGCGAACACCGCGTGCAACGCCGCCGTGAGGCCGCCGCTGCCGAGCAGTCCGCGCAGCTGGCCGACCCCGCCGGAGAAGCCCATGAGGCGACGCAGCGGATAGTCGCGGAAGAACGTCGCGGGCAGGCTCAACAGGCGTTGCCAGATCGCCGACTCGAGGCGGTCCTGCGCCCCGTCGGTCAAGGTCAGCAGCCCGCGTTCCACGACCGCCGTGGTCAGCAGCTGCAACGCGAGCAGCCCGACCAACGCGCCGGCCAGGTACGGCACGGCGGCGCGGTTGTTCGCGGCGATCGCGATCGCCAGCACCATCCCGGCCAGCGGCACGACGAACCCGAACACGGTCGCCAGCAACCCGAGCACGGCACTCACCACGAGCCGGGCCCGTTGGCCGCGCATCGCGAAGGACAGGAGGTGGCGACCGGTGCTGCCTTCGTGGGGCAGGACGGCGGTGGCCTTGCGAGGCAAGGCGGGCTCCGGCTCAACCTTCTTCTGGACGGCGGTGGCCGGCGAAGGAACGGCAGCATTGTCGTCGATACCCTGCGGCCCGGCCGCTTCGGGCTTGATCCGGCCGGCGACGGCGTGGCGCAGGGACGCCGCCGTCGCGCCCGTTTCCTCGAACCACGAGCGGCTTTTCTCAGTGGGCAAGGTGGTGGTCATCCGGCCACCTCCGCGATGTCGCGGTAGCCGCGGGAGTGGGCGAGCAGGTCATCGTGGGTGCCGTAGACGCGCACGGCGCCGTGGTCGAGCAGCACGACCGTGTCGTCGCCGCGGACTTCGGAGAGGCGGTGGGCCACGACGACCGTGGTGGTGCCGCGGGCGCGCAAAGCGGCGTCGATGCGGGCGGCCAAAGCGGTTTCGACCGCGCTGGTCGCCTCGTCGAGCACGAGGACGCGCGGGTTGCGGGCGAGCGCACGGGCCAAGGCGAGCCGCTGGCGTTCGCCACCGGAAAAGTTGCGGGCCTGCTGGCTGACCTGCGCCGCGTCGATGCCGCCGCGCAGCTCGATCATCTCGGTGAGCTGGGCGTCGTCGAGGGCGGCGGCGATGGCGTCGTCCGGCAGCGCGGTGCCGAGTTCCAGGTTCTCGCGCACGGTGCCCTCGAAGAACGCCGGGCGCTGCGGCACGTACCCGACCAGGAACGGCCGCACCGACGGCGGCAGGTCCGCGCTGCGCCGCCCGTCGACCAGAGCCACGCCCGACCACGGCCGCACGAGCCCGGCCAGCAGCTTCGCCAGCGTCGACTTGCCGCAGCCGCTCGGGCCGACCAGCGTCATCCGGCCGCCCGGCGGCACGTCGAGGTCGAGTGAAACCAGCAGCGGCTCGGCGTTGGTGTCGTAGCCGTAACGCAGTCCGCGCACGGTGACCCGGCCCGGGCCGACGGCGACGGGTTCGTCCACATCGGACGGATCGGTCTCGGCGCCGGCCACGTCGTCGTACGCGGCGAAGCTGCTGCGCAGGCCGCCGATCCGGTGCAGTCCCGTGACGAGCCCACCCGCGTGCAGCTGCCACACCGCGGCCAGCACGGCCACGGTGATCACCTCGCCGGGCGCGACCAGCGCGGTCAGCGCGAGACAGGCGGCGTACCCCAGCGCGTGCAGCGCTGTGACGGCCAGCCCGATCCCGTGCTCGCCCAGCGCCGCCCGCCGTTGCGCGGCCAGCACCTTGCGCTGCGCCGAAGACCAGCGCCCGAACGCCTGGCGCCCGCTGCCCTCGGCCTTCACCGTGTCGATGGCCGACAGCACGTTGAGCGAAAGCCCGTCGCGCGCCGACTGTTCGACCATCAACGCCGACTGCCGCTCGGTCCCGGCCCGCCGCCCGAACCGCACGACCAACGCGGTGAGCAGCGTGCTCCCGGCCAGCAGCGCCGCGGCCGGCGGGGCGAGCACGGCCAGCACCGCGAGCAGCCCGACGACGGCGGCCAGGCTCACCGCGACCGGCAGTACCACCGTGGTCAGCTGCTGCGCGATCGTGTCGGCGATCTGCACCCGCGCCGCGACGCCGCCCGTGAAGCGACGGTGGAAGTAGCTGCCGGGCAACCGAAGCAGGTGCCCGACCAGTTCGGTCGAGCGCTTCACCGAGGTGCGCAGCAACGCGGCCGAAACCAGCCGCTGCTGCGCCCAGCCCGCGAGCGCGACACCCACGGCCACCGCGGCCAGCCACCACGTCGCCCGGGGCCCGGCCGTCGCCGTGACCAGCGATCGCGCCAGCAGCGCGGCCACCACGGTCAGCCCGGCCGTGACCACCCCGGCCACCACGGCGCCGAGAACCACCGGCAGCCCGGCGCCGAGCCAACGCAGCGCGCGCGGCAGCACCCGCTGCGGCGCGCCACTCGGCTCGAACCCGGCCCCCGGCCGGAAACCCAGGTACAGCCCCGAAAACCGCTCGCGGAACTCGTCGATCGACAGCGTGTGCCGCCCGGCCGCGGGGTCGTGCAGCCGCACCTTGCCACCGCGGCCGACGCGTCCCAGCACCGCGAAGTGCCGGTTGTCCACGAAGACCACGCCGGGCGCGGCCAGCCCGCGCAGCGTGGCGACGTCGGCCTCCCCGCCGGACAGCCGCACGCGCTTGGCGCTCACCGTCAGCCCGAACTGCTGGCCGCGCCGGGCGAGCGTCGCGGCGCTGATGCCGTCGCGGCCACCGCCGCAGGCCTGCGAAAGGACCGGCCACGACAGGTATTTGCCGAACCCGGCGAGCAGGATGCCGAGGCAGGCCGCGCCACAGTCGGACTCTTCGACCTGGCGGAACTCGGCTCCGGCGCGCGACCGGTAGCGCGTGCTCACCGGGCACCGCTTTCCGCCAGCGCGGGCGCGAAGGTCACCGGCAGCACGCGCGGCGTCGGAAAAGCCAGCGACGCGCGCCACGGCAGCTCGGCCAGCGGACGGCTCGGGGTCGGCAGCCGGTCGTGCACCGCGGTCAGCAGCGACTGCGCGGACATCGCGGCGAGCGCGCTGCCGAGGCAGTAGTAACTGCCGTGGCCGAAGGCGACGTTGCCGGTCATCGGCCGGTCCCAGCGGAACTCGAGCGGCGCGTCGAACTTGCGCGGGTCGAGGTTCGCCGCGGCGAAGGCGAGGATCACGGTGTCGCCAGCCTTGAAGTTCAGCTTGCCGACGGACAGGTCGTGCGCGACCTGGCGCGAGCCGAACGCGACCGGCGTGCGCAGTCGGATGGCTTCGGCGAACACGCGGTCTCCGCACTGCGGGTCGGCGGCCAGGGCCGCGGCGACGTCGGGCTTCTCGGAGAGAACGACGAGCGTGTTGGCCAGCGCGGCCGTGACGGTGTCGAGCCCGGTCATGAACAGCAGCAGCACCATGTCCACGGCTTCGTCGGCGGTGAGCTTGCCCGCCCCCTGCGACTGGGCTAGGTGCCCGATCAGGTCTTCGGCCGGCTCGGCGCGGCGCCGGGCCAGCAGCCCGGCGACGTAGTCGCGCAGCTCGGCGAACTCGGCGGCGGTGATCGGGGTCCCCGCCTCGGGGTGCGACTCGGTGAGGAAACCGGCGGCGAGCTGGCTCATCATCCCGGTGGCCCGCGCCGTGACTAAGTCGCGGTCGGCGGTCGGCACGCCCAGCAGCACCGCGGTCACGGCGGCCGGCAGCGGCGTCGCCAGCTCGGAGACGAACTCCGCCTCGCCGCGACGCAGGGGTTCGGCCAGCAGATCGGCCACCACGTCGTCGATGCGGTCGCGCAGCCCGGCCAGCCGGCGGCCGGAAAACGCCCCGGTGAGCACACCGCGTAGCCGCGTGTGCTCCTCGGCGGCCCGCACCGACATGGTGCTGCCGAAGAAGCGAACAAACTGTGGGTTATCTCGGTGGACCACGTCGGTGAAGACGGGGGCCGCCATGGGGAAGCCGGGGTGGGTGCACAGGCGGGTCACCAGCTCGTAGCCGGAAATGACCCACATTCCGTCGAAGCGCACCACCGGCGTCTGTTCCACCAGCTCGGCGAAGAAATCCGGAGCCTGCATTCCGAACGACTCCAGGCGGGCGAAGTGCCGCCACAACCGCTGGACGATTTCCGACATCCCCCAGTCCTTTCCCAAGCACGTGTTTTCCCGCACCGCGTGGTCGCCGCCATTTCATGAATCATTTTTCGACGGCGACCACGCGGTGTGGGTGGAATAGCTGACCTAGCTCACCTGGAATCTGGTGGCTCAGGTGGCACAGCCGTACGTGCCGAAGCACACCGGGCAGCCGATGCTGCCCGCCGTTCCGAAGCAGTTGCTGGCACCGGCCTCGGTGAGCTCCTCGATCACGAGCTCCTCGACCTGCGGGGCCTGCGTGGTAACGTTCTCCATGACAACCTCCCTTCAGAGGTTCGTTTCGCCGCGGATGTCCTGGGGGATTGTCAGCTCGAGCTCGCGGTGCCGACCGTGCCCGCCGAGCTCGGGCACCCCGCGGTGCCCACGCTGCCGAGGCAGAAGCTGCCGGCCTGCGCGTCGGAGAGCTGCTCGATGGTGAGCTCGGTCGTGGCCGGCTCGAAGATTTCCTCGTTCATTTCTTTTCCTCCCTGCTCAGTTCAGTGCGTCAGTGCGAGCTGACGGTGCCGTAGCTGCCGGCGCTCGACGGGCAGCCGAACGTGCCGGCCGACCCGACGCACCAGCCGGCGCCGGTGGCGTCGGACAGCTCTTCGACGGTCAGTTCCTCGGTGAAGTCCTGCGTTTCCTGCGTCTCCATGACCGTTTTCCTCTCAGGACCAGCTGAAGGCGGTGCCGATGCACGCCGGGCAGGTGGTGGAGCTGATGGTGCCGCCGGTGTTGGTGGTACCGGCGCCGGCGACCTCGCCGAGCTCCTCCACCGTGATGTCCTCGGCGAACGCCTGCTCGACCTGGTTGTCGAACTCGTTCATCTCGGGTCTCCTCAGGTTTGTGGATCAGTTGTGTGGGACTGCTCAGCCGAAGCTGGACGCCGTGCCGGCGCTGGACGGGCAGCCCGCGCTGCCGATGCAGAAGGCGGTGCCGGCCGCGGTGGTTTCCACCAGCTCCTCGACCTGCAGCTCCTCCACCGCGTCCACGGCGGTCGTGTTTTCCTGCATTCCCTTCACCTCCCTTCGAAGGTGTAACTGTGCTGCTGGTTACCAATCCGGCCACAGCCACGGCGGAACCTGTCACCGCACGCAGTGACGTTGCGCTGGCATCCGCCTACTTCTGGCCGGATTGGTAACTGTGAATGGAATTCACGCCTTGGGTTTGCAGGTGACAGTGCCCTGATTCCAGCCGTTGAAGCTGTACCGGTACAGGTATTCCCCGCCGTCGCCACCGACGTAATCCCATTTCGCCAGCTCGAAGCCGACGTACGCGAACTGCGTGCCGGGCACGCATCTCGGGGGCGCCGGGACGCTGGCCTCAGCAGCGGAAATACCGGATAAAACGGACACAACTACGATAGCGGCAACCATGACAGTTCTCATCACGCAAGCCCCCCCAGGCTTTTGATTCCCCAGTTTCGTGCTATTCGCGTTGAGCGATTCGCACAGGGGGAACGCTAAACCCAACCCGGTATGCAAGTGGAGGGTAAATCACACATGTCACCCGTCTGGAGTAGTTAGCTGACAGCTATCTTAGGTTTCTCCTAGGGTTCCCTTAAGGTAGATCAACTATGGGTGCCGGAGTGACTACTCCTCGGCTACAGCGAGTACGGCCCGGGCGGCGAGGACGAGAGCCCGCCACCCGTCCGTGAGAGCGGCCGGCTCCGGAGCGAAGTCAGGTGAGTGGTTGGTGCCGCGCGTGCCGACGCCGAGCGTCCAGTAGCACAGCGGCACGGTCCTGCCGTCCGGCAGAGCGGCCAGGTGGCCGAAGTCTTCGGCCGCGGCCACGGGCGGCGTCCAGCCGACGCGGTCCGCCCCCAGCCCTGACAGGTGCGCCGCCCGCACGGCCAGCACGAGCTGCCGGTCGTTGGTGGTCGCCGGCGCCGAGCGCACCGTCACGACCTCGGGCTCCACGGGCGCGCCGGACGCGGCGGCCTCGGCTCGGCACACGCGCCCGATCGCGGCCAGCGCCCGGGCCAGCGCCCCATCGCTCGCCGCGCGCACGCTCACCCCGAGCTCCACGCGGTCCGGGATCACGTTCGCCGCGTCGCCCGCGTGCACCGAGCCGACGGTGACCACGACAGGATCGGCCGGGTTCGTCTCCCGCGCGACCACCGACTGCAGGCGCACCACGAGGTGCGCGGCCAGCACGACAGGGTCCACGGCGAGGTGCGGCACGGCCGCGTGCCCGCCCCGGCCGTGGACGGTGATCGCCAGCTCGGCGCACGGCGCGGTGATCTGCCCCGGCGAATGGCCCACCCGGCCGACCGGTCCGGGCACCGCGTGCTGGGCCAGCAACGCGTCGGGCGCACCGAACACGTCGTGCACCCCGTCGGCCACCATCGCGAGCGCGCCTTCCAGCGTCTCCTCGGCCGGCTGCCCGAGCACCACGACCCGGCCGCGCCACTCCGCGCGCGTCGCCACGAGCTCGCGAGCGGCGCCGACCACGGCGGTCAGATGCAGGTCGTGGCCGCAGGCGTGCATGGCGGGACCGTCAGCCGCGTACGGCAATCCCGTGCGCTCGGCGAGCGGCAACGCGTCCAGCTCGGTTCGCACCGCTACCGTCGGTCCGTCGCCGTTTTCGAACGCCGCGACCACACCGTTTCCGCCGATTCCGCTACGCACGGTGAACCCCAGCGCGGTCAGCTCGCGAGCGAGTACGTCCGCCGTCCGCTTCTCCGCGCCGGCCAGTTCGGGGTTCGCGTGGAGGTCCTGGTACAGCTTCAGCAGGTCGGTCACAGCCATCCTGCCTCCTCGGCGACGCGGTACGCGGCCACGCGGTTGTCCACCTGCAGCTTGGTCAGCGCGCTCGACAGGTAGTTACGCACCGTGCCCTCGGCCAGCGACAGCCGCGCGCCGATTTCGGCGGGTCGCAGCCCCGCGCCGGACAGCCGCAGCACGTCCAGCTCCCGCTCGGTCAACGGCGTCTCCCCGACGGCCAGCGCGTCGGCGGCGATCTCCGGGTCCACGTGTCGACCGCCTGTGCAGACCTTGCGCACGGCGGTGATCAGGTCGTCGGGCGAGATGTTCTTGGTGACGAATCCACGCACGCCGGCCCGCATCGCGCGGTGCAGATAGCCGGGTTTGCCGTAGCTGGTGACCACGAGCAGCCCGCAGTCCAGCCCCTCGGCGCGCACGGCCTCGGCCACCTCGAGCCCGGACATCCGCGGCATGTCGATGTCCACCATGGCGCCGTCTGGGCGCTCGCGGCGGATGGCCTCCAGCGCGTCGGCGCCGTTGTCCACAGCTTCCACGACGTCGATGTCCTCGGCGAGGCTGAACACCGTGCGCAGCGATTCGCGCAGCAGGGCGTGGTCCTCGGCCAGCACGATCCGCAAGGTCATGAGCTCTTCCTCGGCAGGTCAAGGGGCACGCGGGCGGTGAGCACGAAATCGCCGTCGACCTCGCGGTGCTCCAGCGTGCCGCGCACGGCGGCCAGCCGCTCGGCCAGGCCGGTGAGGCCGTGGCCGGCCCGGGTGCCGCCGGCGTGCGGACGGTCGTTGCGGATCCGCACGAGCACGCACGAGGGGTCCCGCACGAACTCGACGCGGCAGTTCTCGGCGGCGCTGTGCCGCAGGATGTTGGTGCCGCCTTCGCGGATGGCCGAGCCGATCGCCTCCGCGACGGGTCCGGGCAGTCCCTCGGGCACCGGATCGGCGACCACGCGGACACCGGCGAGGCTGAGGATCGACGACGTGCCGCGCAGCTCCTCGGCCAGGCTCGGTTGGCGGTAGCCGGCGATCACCTTGCGCAGCTCGGTCACGGACCCGCCGGCCAGCTCCGCGATCTGCACCAGCTGCGCACGGGCGGCTTCGTGGTCGGTGTCCATCAGCCGCACGCCCAGCTCGGCCTTCAGGCGCACCACCGACAGGCCACGGCCGAGCACGTCGTGCAGGTCACGGGCGAAGCGCAGCCGCTCCTCGACCACGGCCATACGGGCCAGCTCGTCACGGTTGGCGTGGACCTCGGCCGCGTAGGTCACGAGCAGCCCCATTCCCGCCAGCACCACGATCGTCACCAGCGACCGCAGCAGCACCTCGGCCACCGCGTAGGCCGGCACCTGCATCAACAGAGCAAGCGCCGCCGTGACGACGAGTACGACCAGCGGGAAGATCCAGCGCTTGAGCCCCGTGAGGCTGATCGCGGAGACACCGGCGACCAGCGAAGGCAGCGCCAGCCACGCCGGCCCGAAGGCCAGCAGCAGCGCGAACGCCAGGCTCGTGGCGATCGCCACGTCCACCAGGTGCTCGCCGCGGGCGGCTGAGCGGCGCACGACCGCCCAGACGATGCGCCCGGTGCCGGCCAGCACACCCGCGCCGGCCAGCACCGCGAAGAGCACGTCGAGCACCGGGGGGTGGGTGCTCAGCCACAGAAAAAACGCCTCGACGGTGAACGCGGCGGTGGTCCCGAGGATCAGCAGCGCGACGACGCGGCCCAGTGTCCCGGGGTTCCACCGGTCCACGTCTCCTCCTGCTCAGCCCGACCGCTTCGGGTCCCACTTGAAGAAGCGCTTGCCCAGGCCGAGGGAAACGCCGATCCAGGCACACAGTAGTCCCAGGGGCATAACGCACACCCTGAACGACTCCAGGAATCCGACCTGGTGCGGCAGCTGCGCCGTCGCCGGATTCGACGCGAAGTCGCGGCCGAGATACGCGGTGCGCAGGATTTCCACGACCGAACTCGACGGCAGGTACTGCACCGGCACCTGAAGGAAGTGCGGCATTTCGGACAGCGGGAAAACGATCCCGGACGCGAACATCATGAGGAACAGGAATGGCGTCACGATCCACGTGGACACCTCACTCGTGGGCAGCAGACCCGACACCCCGATCGCCAGCAACGCGAACGTGAACGCCCCCAGCACCACGCCGACCAGCAGCAACAGCGGGTTGGCCGGCGCGGGCGCACCCAGGTACGTCAGCCCGAAAACGAGCAGGACGACCACTTGCGCGATGCTCGTGACCGATCCGCTCATCGCTTCGCCGGTCATGATGGCGGTGTCCGGCAATGGCGTGCCGCGAAGGCGTTTGTAAATCAGTTTTCCGCGTCGGCTGGTCGCCGAGTTCACCACGTTGTAGACGATCCAGACGAGGACGAATCCCATCATCCCGGGCAGCAGGTAGACCCCGCCGTCGACGCCGGCGATGGCGCCCTTGCCGTGCTGGCTCGCCGGCAATCCGATGCCGAGCCCGAGCGGAATGAGCACACCGGTGAGCGCGAATCCGAGATCGCGCCAGTGCACCTTCTGCGACAACAGGAATTGCGACCAGGTGTAGCGCCAGAAGCCAAGTGAACGACGAGGTCCGGCGGACGCGGGGGCGATGGCGGTCATCAGCGCTCCTTCGCGGTGGTGGCGAGGGCGGCCTCGTCGGCCACCTTGAGGAAAACGTCTTCGAGCGAGTTGCGCCGGACCTCGAGGTCCGAGATCCGCGCCCCGGCGCGGCCGGCCCAGTCGAGCAGCCGGTGCAGGTCCGCCTGTGGATCTGTGCTGCTCAGCTCGTAGTGGCGCCCGTCCTCCGACACCCCGGCCAGCTCGACCGGCACCGCCACCTCACTGACGAACGTGACCGTCGACCCGTGGTCCGCGCCGATCACCTCGTCCACGGACCCGTGCCGCATGATCCGCCCGCGGTCCATGATCGCCACGCGGTTCGCGAGGTACTGCGCCTCTTCCATGTAGTGCGTGGTCAGCAGGATCGCCATGCCGCCCGCGACCATGTTCTCCAGCACGTGCCACGTCCGCCGCCGCGCCTGCGGGTCCAGCCCTGTCGTCGGCTCGTCCAGGAACAACAACTCCGGCCGCCCCAGCACCGCCAACGCCAGATCCAGCCGCCGCCTCTCCCCACCCGACAGCTTCCCGACCCGCGTACCCGCGACCTTCCCCAGATCCACCAACTCGACGGCCTCGTCGACCGTCATCGCATCCGCCGTGAACCTCCGCCACGCCCGAATGGATTCGACCACCGTCAGATCGTCGAAGAACCCGGCCTCCTGCAACATGATCCCCACCCGCGGCGCCACCTCCTCGCGCTCACTGGCCGGATCCACCCCGAACACCCGCACACTGCCGGCCGATGGTCGCCGATACCCCTCCAGCACATCCATCGTCGACGTCTTGCCCGCACCGTTCGTCCCCAGCAACCCGAAGACCTCACCGGCCCGCACCGTGAAACTCAACCCGTGAACCGCGACAAAGGACCCGTACTCGACCCTCAGCCCATCCACCTCGACAACCGCTTCCCTACCCATGCCCCCACCGTGGCCGCCCCCGCGCCCAGCCCCCCAGACCCATACCTCACCAAGCCAGCGTGAATCCCCCACGCCCAACCCATGACAAACCTCATAACCGCAGCTCAGCACTATGGGTCTGGACCACGCTGGGTCGCTCACCAACCGCACCGTGGCGGTTCGGGTGGCTCCCATGCAGGAAGCGCCACCAGTGGCACCGTGGGGGGTCCGGGGGGCTCGGCCCCCCGGGAGACATGACGACCGACAAACGGGAGAAGCCCCCAGTCGCGCTAGCGGCTGAGGGCTTCGACCAAAGTGGGCGAGGAGGGAGTTGAACCCTCACGTCCTTTCGGACACACGGACCTGAACCGTGCGCGTCTGCCATTCCGCCACTCGCCCGAGTTGCTTCTCTCTGACAGCCAGCAAAGCGTAGCAGGGGGTTTTCACAGGTTTCAGCGGGGGTCGTGTCGAGGCTTCCTCTCCCGGATAGGATCGGTGCGGAAGCACACGTGCGAGGAGGTCACCCCAGGTGGGTCGGGTAGAGCGCTTCGACAGGCGTCTCGAGAACCTCGTGGGGAACACCTTCGCGCGCATGTTCGGTGGCAACGTCGTCACACAGGAAGTGGCGGTGGCGCTCGAGCGGGAAGGCGAGGAAAACGTTCGTGAGCTGGCAGGAGGTCGGCAGCTCGCCCCGAATCACTACATCGTGTCCTTGGGGCAGGCTGACCACGATCGGATGGCCGGTGACGAGCAGCGGGTCACTGCGGTTCTCGCACGAGCTGTGGGCGAACACCTCGCCGAGCACGGCTGGGAGACCTATGGTGACGTCGTCGTATCACTCGAGCGCAACGAGGCGCTGCATACTGGACAGTTCAAGACCCGTTCGTCCGTCGATCCCGACGCCCACGCGAGTGGACCCGGTGGCTCGTCACGGTCGGCACGACCCAGCAACGCAGGAGACCCAGCAATGAGCCAGCCCCCCGGATACGGCCAATACGACCAGGGTGACCCGTACGGCCAGCAGGGCCAGTACGGCTACGGACAGCAGGGTGGCCAGCAGCCCGGGTACGACCAGGGCTATGGCCAGCAGGGCGGTTACGAGCAGCAGGGTTACGGCCAGCAGCCCGGCTACGACCAGTACGGCCAGCCCCAGCAGGGCGGCGGTGCCGCTCAGCCCGGCTACGACCAGGGTGGCCAGCAGCCCGGGTACGACCAGGGCTACCAGCAGGGTGGTTACGACCAGGGTTACGGCCAGCCCCAGCAGGGCGGCTACGACCAGTACGGCCAGCCGCAGCAGGGTGGCGGCTACGGCCAGCAGGGCGGTTACGACCAGGGCTACGGCCAGCCCCAGCAGGGCGGCTACGACCAGTACGGCCAGCCCCAGCAGGGCGGCGGCTACGGCCAGGCGCCGGCGGCGGACCCGTACGGTCAGCAGCAGCCCGGTTACGGCCAGGCCCCGGCCGACCCGTACGCCCAGCAGCAGCCCGGCTACGGCCAGCCCGCTCCCGCGGCCGGCCGCGCGCTCGCGGCGAGCCTGCAGCTGGACGACGGCTCGAACCGGACGTACTCGCTGAAGCAGGGCGGGAACGTCGTGGGCCGCGGCCAGGACGCCGACTTCCGCCTGCCCGACACGGGGGTGTCGCGCCGGCACCTGGAGATCACCTGGGACGGCCAGAGCGCCACGCTCGCCGACATCGGGTCCACCAACGGCACGACCGTGAACGGGACTCCGGTGCAGACGTGGCAGCTGGCCGACGGGGACGTCATCCGGGTGGGTCACTCTTCGTTGGTGTTCCGAACCCAGGGCTGACCAGAGGCCGGTGACGGGGTTCCCGCAGAATTGTCGTGCGGGGGGATCCGCGGTGCGCGCGCGCCGCGGCTTGCAGGCAGAGTCGGGAGCGGACACAACAAGTGCCAGAGCTGGTCGTTCAACTCACCAGAGTGGGCTTTCTCGTGCTGCTCTGGCTCTTCGTGTTCGCCGCCCTGCGGGTCGTCCGTTCTGATCTCTACGCCGCGTCCGGCCTGCGGGTGCAGGTGCCCTCGTTCCGGCGGAACAAGGAGAAGAAGCCGCGGGGCAGCAAGGCCCCGCAGCAGCTCCTGGTGACCCATGGGGCGCTGGCGGGTACCCGCATCGCGCTCGACGGCCGGCCGATCCTGATCGGCCGCGCCGACGACTCGACGCTGGTGCTCGACGACGACTACGCGTCGACCCGCCACGCCCGTATCGCCCTGCGCGGGGAGGACTGGTACGTGGAAGATCTGGGCTCGACGAACGGGACCTACCTCGACCGGGCTAAGGTCACTGCACCCCTCCGGGTCCCGCTCGGAGTCCCCATCCGGATCGGCAAGACGGTGATCGAGCTTCGCCCATGACTCTCGTCCTCCGCTACGCGGCCCGCAGCGACCGGGGCCTGGTTCGTTCGAACAACCAGGACTCTGTGTACGCCGGCCCTCGCCTCCTCGCGCTCGCCGACGGTATGGGCGGCCACGCGGCCGGTGAGGTGGCCAGCAAGGTCGTCATCGCCTCACTCGCCCCGCTCGACGACGACGAGCCGGGCGACGACCTGCTCGGTCAGCTCCGCGAGGCCGTGACCAACGGCAACGCGGCCATCGCCGAGCTCGTCTCCCAGGATCCCGATCTCGACGGCATGGGCACCACGCTCACCGCCGTGCTCTTCGCGGGCAACCGCCTGGGGCTCGTGCACGTCGGCGACTCCCGCGCGTACCTGTTGCGCGGCGGCCAGTTCGCGCAGATCACCCGCGACGACAGCTTCGTCAACGAGCTGCTCGAGCAGGGCCGCATCACGGCCGAGGAGGCCGCGGTGCACCCGCAGCGTTCGCTGCTGCTCAAGGCGCTCACCGGGCACGAGGTCGAGCCGAGCCTCACCGTGCGCGAAGCGCGTCCCGGTGACCGGTACCTCATCTGTTCCGACGGCCTGTCCGGCATGGTCTCCGACGAGACGATGTCCGAGGCCATCCGCATCCCGGACCCGCAGGACTGCGCGGACCGGATGATCGAGCTCGCCCTCAAGGGCGGCGGCACGGACAACGTCACCGTGATCATTGCCGACGTGGTCGACGTCGACTTCGGTGACGACGCCCCGATCGTGGGCGGCGCCGCCGGCGACGGCAGCGACGAGCAGCACCAGGGCGACTCGCCGGCCGCGCGGGCCCGGGCGCTCACGCAGCCGCCCCCTCAGCCGCGGCCCGAGCCGCAGGCGTTCGAGGAGGACCCGAAGGCCAAGCGCCGCAAGCGGTTCCGCTGGCTCGTCGGCGCCGTCGTGGTGCTGATCGTGCTGGCCGCGGCCGCGATCGCGACCCGCTACTTCGTGCTCAGCCAGTACTACGTGGGCGAGGGTCCCGACCAGGAGGTCGTGATCTACCGCGGGGTGCCGGGCAGCATCCTCGGCATCCAGTTGCACTCCTTCGAGCAGGGCTCGTGCCCGCCGGGGACGCTGTGCACCGACAAGCTGCGCGTGCCGGCCCTGCAGGAGGACGCGCGCATCGCCGTGCAGAACGGTGTGAAGCGCGAGAGCCTCGACGACGCCCGCACGTACATCGACGACTTCCTGCGCCTGCGCAAGCAGCTGTCCGACTGCCCGCCGGCCACCCCCGGGACCACTTCCGGCGTGCCGACGGCTCCCGGCGGTCCGCCGGCGTCGTCGAGCAGCGCTGTTCCGCCGCCTTCGAGCGGCGCGTCTTCGTCGGCGAATCAGCCTGCGGGGAGGGACTGCTCGGCGTCGAGTACGGCGCCGACAGGAGGCGGTAACTGATGGGTCAGCCCCTGGCCGACCCGTTGTCGGCCCAGTTCGCGACCAATCCGCCCCGGGAGCTGCCCAAGCGCCGGGGCACCGAGCTGTTGCTGCTGGCGTTCGCCGCGTTCATCGTCACCCTCGCGCTCGTGCTCGTGGAGGCCAACCAGGAGCAGGAGCTCACGCTCTCGATCCTGTGGCTCGGCCTCGCCTACCTCGGTGTCCTGACGGCAGCGCACCTCGCCGTGCGCCGCTGGGCGCCGTACGCCGACCCGGTGCTGCTGCCGTGCGTCGCGCTGCTGAACGGCATCGGGCTGGTGATGATCCACCGGCTCGACCTGGCCGAAGCCGAGCAAGCCGCGCAGAGGGGCAGCGAGTACAGCCCCGAAGTGACCAAGCAGGTGCTGTTCACGGTCATCTCGCTGGCGCTGTTCGTGGTCGTGCTGGTCGTGGTCAACGACCACCGCACCCTCACGCGCTACGGCTACACGTTCGGTCTGATCGGCATCGCCGCGCTGGCGCTGCCCGCGGTGCTGCCGTCGAGCCTGTCCGAGGTCAACGGCGCGAAGGTCTGGCTCAAGCTGCCGTTCTTCTCGATCCAGCCCGGTGAGTTCGCGAAGATCCTGCTGATGATCTTCTTCGCGTCGTTCCTGGTGTCCAAACGCGACTTGTTCATGGTGGCGGGCAAGAAGGTCCTCGGCGTGGAGCTGCCGCGCGCTCGCGACCTGGGCCCGATCCTCATCGCGGCCGCGGCGAGCATCGGCATCCTGGTGTTCGAGAAGGACCTCGGCACGTCGCTGCTGTACTTCAGCATCATCCTGGTGATGCTCTACGTCGCGACCGAGCGCGTGATCTGGGTCGTCGTCGGGCTCACGTTCTTCATCGGCGGCTGCATCATCGCCTACAACCTCTTCACGCACGTGCAGCAGCGCGTGGAGAACTGGCTCAACCCGCTCGGCCCGCGCTACGACGAACTCGGTGGCTCCTACCAGCTCGCGCAGGGCCTGTTCGGCCTCGGCACGGGCGGGGTCGGCGGCACCGGCCTCGGCGCGGGCCGGCCGGACATCGTGCCCGCGGCGAGCACCGACTTCATCACCGCGTCGATCGGCGAGGAGCTGGGCTTCATCGGCCTGGCCGCCGTGCTGATGCTGTACCTGCTGATCGCGATGCGTGGCATGCGCAGCGCGCTGGCCGTGCGCGACACGTTCGGCAAGCTGCTCGGCGGTGGGCTCGCTTTCACGATGGTGATGCAGATCTTCGTGGTCGTCGGCGGCGTCACGGCGCTGATCCCGGAAACCGGTATCACGGCGCCGTTCCTGTCCCAGGGTGGTTCGTCGCTGCTCGCGAACTACATCCTCGTCGCCCTGCTGCTGCGCATCTCCGACGCCGCGCGCAAGCCGGCGAAGCGCGCGAAACCGCAGCAGCCCCAGGCCCCGATCGCCGAGGCGCACACCGTGCTGGTGCAGCGCCCGCCGGCCGGCGGCAGCCCCAACGGTGACGGGAGGACCGCGTGAACACTCCCCTGCGCAAGGTCGGCATGGCGATGCTCGTGATGATCGTCCTGCTGCTCGCGAACGACACCTACATCCAGGTCGTGAAGGCCGACGACTACCGCACGGACTCGCGCAACCAGCGCGTGCTCTACGACGAGTACTCGCGCCAGCGCGGGCAGATCGTCACGCCCGACGGCGTGGTGCTGGCCGGCGTGAAGGCCTCCAGCGACAAGTTCAAGTTCACGCGCACCTACACCGACGGCCCGATGTACGCGCCCGTCACCGGGTTCTACTCGATCAACTACGGCGCCGGCGGCCTCGAGCGCGCCGAGGACGACGTGCTCAACGGCTCCGACCCGCGGCTGTTCGTGCGCCGCCTCTCGGACATGGTCACCGGGCGCGACCCGCGCGGCGGCAACGTGAAGCTCACGATCGACCCGAAGGTGCAGAAGGCCGCGTACGACCTGATGACCCAGCACGGCTACACCGGCGCCGTGGTGGCGATGGAGCCGAAGACGGGCCGCATCCTCGCGATGGTGTCCACGCCGTCGTACGACCCGAACACGCTGGCGTCGCACGGCAAGGACCAGAACACCGCCTGGGCCAATTACTCCAAGGACCCGAAGAACCCGATGCTGAACCGGGCGATCTCGGAGACCTATCCACCGGGTTCCACGTTCAAGCTGGTCACCGCGTCGGCCGCGCTCGAGGCCGGCATCGGCCCCGACACCGTGATCAACACCGCGCCGAACGTGAAGCTGCCGGGCACCAACACCACGCTCGAGAACTACGCCGGTGAGACCTGTCCCGGCAACACGTTCAAGGACGCGCTGGCGCACTCGTGCAACGTGCCGTTCGCGACGTTCGCGGGCCAGCTCGGCGCCGACAAGATGAAGGCGACGGCCGCCAACTTCGGCATCGGCCAGACCGACCTCACCGTGCCGATGAAGGTGGCGCCGTCCACCGTCGGCGCGCTCGACTCGCAGGGCGCGCTTTACCAGAGCGGGATCGGCCAGCGCGACGTGCGGCTCACGCCGCTGCAGGACTGCCTGCTCGCCGCGACCGTCGCCAACGGCGGCATGGCCATGAAGCCGGAGCTCGTGCAGTCGATCCTGGCGCCGGACCTCTCGACGATCGAGGACACCGACCCGGAGCAGCTCACCGGCACGCCGGCGCTCTCGCCGGCGAACGACCAGATCCTCACGCAGATGATGATCGCGTCGGAGGGCTTCACCGCGGGCAAGGGCAAGAATCCCGCGCTGAAGATCGCTTCGAAGACCGGCACCGCGGAGCACGGCACCGACTCGAAGAACACCCCGCCGCACGCGTGGTACACCGCGTTCGCGCCCTCGGACAACCCGCAGATCGCCGTGTCGGTCATCGTCGAGAACGGTGGCAACCGCGGGCTCGCCGCGACCGGTGGCTCCGTCGCCGCCGAGATCGGCCGCGCCGCCATCGCCGCGCGTCTCGGGGGTGGATAGCCGATGCTGTCCTCGGGTCAGCTGCTGGCCGAGCGCTACAAGCTGACGACCCGAATCGCCGTCGGCGGGATGGGCGAGGTCTGGCAGGCGAGCGACACCCGGCTCGACCGGGTCGTCGCGGTGAAGGTGCTGAAGGCCGAGCTCTCCGGCGATGCCGAGTTCCTGCACCGGTTCCGGACCGAGGCGCGGATGACGGCGTCGCTCAACCACGCCGGGATCGCGGCGGTGCACGATTACGGCGAGACGTTCGCCGGAACCGAGGGCGGTAAAGAGGAAGACGCGCTGCCCATCGCGTATCTGGTCATGGAGTTCGTGGAGGGCGACCCGCTCGCGGGCATCCTCGCCAAGCACGGGCGCCTCTCGGCCGACTACACCCTCGACCTACTGGAGCAGGCGGGCACCGCGCTGCAGGCCGCGCACGAGCAGGGCCTGGTGCACCGCGACGTGAAGCCGGGCAACATCCTCGTGACGCCGGCCGGCCAGGTGAAGATCACCGACTTCGGCGTGGCCAAGGCCGCGCACGCCGCCCCGGTGACGCGGTCCGGCATGGTCATGGGCACGGCCCACTACATCGCTCCCGAGCAGGCGCTGGGCCACGACGCCGAGCCGGCCAGCGACGTGTACTCGCTCGCCGTGTGCGGCTACGAATGCCTCTCGGGCCACCGGCCGTTCCTCTCGGAGAACGCGGTGAGCGTCGCCATGATGCACATCCGCGACCTGCCACCGCCGCTGCCGCCCGACGTGCCCCCGGGTGCGCGCGCGGTCATCGAGGCCACGCTGGTCAAGGACCCCCGGCAGCGCTACGCGAGTGGCGGCGAGTTCGCCGCCGCGGTCGCGGCCGTCCGCGCCGGGCACCCCCTGCCGACGCCGCTCGGCCTGGTCAACGCCGCCTACGCGGCGGGCCAGGTCCCGCCGTCGCCGCCCCCCGGGATGCCGCAGGCCGGCGAGCTCCCCCACGTGCCCATCGGTCCTGGTTCCAACCCCGGGTTCCCGCCGCTGTCGCCGGGTTCGGTGCACCCCGTGCATCCGCCCGTGCCGCGGCGGAAGAGCCAGTGGGGCTGGTGGGTGCTGCTCGCGGTGATCGTGGTCGCCGTGATCGTGGCAGCGGCGTTCGTCATAGCCAAAGTGGTGGGCCCCGGCAACGGACAGACACCGAGAAGCGTGGACACAGGCAGACCGGCGCCGGTCGAGCCAACCGGCCGACCCACAGGACCGACCGCAGGCGGACCCACCGAACCGGGTGCGAGCGAGAAGCAGGGCCTGCAAGGCATCATGACCACACCTTGGACGGAATGGAACGGCACACAGAGATGAGCACACCCAGACTGCTCTCCAATCGGTACGAGCTGGGCGAGACGCTCGGCTACGGAGGCATGTCCGAGGTCCATCACGGACTCGACGTGCGTCTCGGCCGGGAAGTCGCGATCAAGGTCCTGCGTGCTGACCTCGCCCGCGACCCCCAGTTCCAGGAACGCTTCCGCCGCGAGGCGCAGAACGCGGCCGCCCTCAACCACCCCGCGATCGTGGCGGTCTACGACACCGGTGAGGCCAACACCGATTTCGGGAACCTGCCGTACATCGTCATGGAGTACGTCGAGGGCCGGACGCTTCGCGACATCGTCAAGACCGAGGGCCCGATGTCGCAGAAGCGGGCCATGGAGGTCATGGCCGACGTCTGCGCGGCGCTGGACTTCTCCCACCGCCACGGCATCGTGCACCGCGACGTGAAACCCGCCAACGTGATGATCACGAAGAACGGCGCCGTCAAGGTGATGGACTTCGGCATCGCCCGCGCGATGCACGACGGCCAGTCGGCGATGACGCAGACGGCCGCCGTGATCGGCACCGCGCAGTACCTCTCGCCGGAGCAGGCGCGCGGTGAAGCCGTCGACGCGCGTTCCGACGTGTACGCGGCCGGCTGCGTGCTCTACGAGCTCATCACCGGCGAGCCCCCGTTCACGGGTGACTCGCCGGTGGCCGTGGCGTACCAGCACGTGCGGGAGGACCCGAACCCGCCGTCGTCGGTGAACCCGGCGGTGACGCCGGAGCTCGACGCCGTGGTGCTCAAGGCGCTGGCGAAGGGCCCGGCCAACCGGTACCAGTCGGCCGCCGAGATGCGCTCGGACCTCGTGCGCACGCTCTCGGGCCAGCGCCCGTCCGCTCCGATGGTGATGTCGGAGGACGAGCGAACCCAGGTGATGAACCAGGACCGCCGGCAGCCCCAGCGCTACGAGGAGTACGCCGAGGAGCCGGACGAGGACCCGAAGGCCAAGCGCCGCAACCGCACGATCTTGGCGGTCGTCGCCGCGCTGATCGTGGCCGGCGTGATCCTGCTGATCATGTGGCTCAACGGCTCGTTCCGCTCCGAGGCCACCACCGCGACGATCCCGAACCTGGTGGGCCACCAGGCGTCTCTCGCGAAGACGGAGCTGCAGACGGCGGGCTTCTCGTCGTTCGCGCCGAACAAGAACGTGGTGTGCGGCGCGTCGGACCCCAGCACCAACCCCAAGGGCCTCACCTGCAGTGACGACCAGGTCGACAAGGTCATCTCGATCGACCCGGACGTCGGCCAGAACGTGGCCACGACCACGCAGATCCAGCTGTACGTGGGTGCCAGGCCCAACCAGACCACCGTGCCGGACCTGACCGGCAAGACCCAGGACCAGGCCGGCCCGCTTCTGGGTCAGGCTCACCTGCAGCTGGGCAACGTCTCGAACAAGACGGTCGACAACCCGGACGACGTCGGCAAGATCATCTCGCAGGACCCGACCCCGAACTCGACGGCGCCCCAGGGCACGAAGGTGAACATCACCGTCGGCGGCGATCTGCAGCTCAAGCAGGTGCCGGACACGACCGGCACCGACTTCACCGCCGCGAAGCAGAAGCTCGAGGGCCTCGGCTTCCAAGTGAAGCGCAACGACGTGGACTCGAATGAGCCGAAGAACCAGGTCGTGACCCAGCAGCCGAACGGCGGCTCGGTCGCGCCGGGGTCGACGATCACGCTGTCGGTTTCCAGGGGCCCGCAGAGCTTCACGATGCCGGACCTGACGGGACAGACCGAGGACCAGGCGACGACGACGCTGCAGCAGATGGGCTGGTCGGGCAAGATCACCGTCCAGTCAGTGCACTTCGGCGCCGGCCAGCCGGGCACGGTCCTCCGGACCAACCCGGACGCCGGCCAGACGATCTCGCCGACGCAGAACGTCACGCTGACGATCCTGGAGCAGGATGACGGTGGTACGCCGTCGACGTCGGGCAGCCCCGGCGGCGGTGGTATCGGCATCCATCCGCCCGGAAATCCTTGATCACCGGCTGAAACGCGACAGGGCCCGCACGGTTTTCCGTGCGGGCCCTGTGCTTTCTCCGGAAGTTCCTCAGTCCTGGTCGAGAAAGCCGCGGACGCTCGCGAGCACCGCGTCGACGTCGCTGCCCGAACCGCAGTCGACGTCGAGTTCTTCGACGGCCCCGGAGCGCTTCAGCTTGAGCAGCACGCGTTCGTCGCCGCGGCCCTTGCGCAGCCAGCCGAACAGCGAGCGGCACAGCGTGCCGACGGAGCGGCTGCTCACCATCACGACCACGGCGTCACCCGCCGCGTCGTCCGACACGGATCTCTCGGCCAGCCGGACGCGGTCGCGGAGCTCGTCCTCGGAACGCAGCCAGGAGGCGAGCTGGTGCAGCTCGTCACCCGAGCCGGCCACGGTGATCGCGGCGATCCCAGCCGTCACGACTCTCCCCTCACGGGTGAACAGACGGCGCGAGGGTAACCGACGCGCTGCCGCGGAGGAAGACCGCCTACCTGCATTGCTGACTGCAATTTGCAACTGCTCTGCCGATTGTTGCCCCTCCGACCACAGTCACGGCGGGAACTCTTACGGCGCGCGGTAACGCTCAGTCGCGCACCCGCCTACTTTTAACCGGATTGGCAACGCGTGCGATCGTGTCGACCGGGCACCGGCATCCGCCGTCGGCACGGGCGCGTCGTGCAGCCGACGAATGCCGGTGGACCGGTAGACCCACCCGCGGCGCCGGAGCGTTTCCCGACGCCGCGGGCTCTCTCCGCAGCAGTGTGTGCTGCTGGCCGGTGCCACCCGCGTGGGTGAAGGCAAGACATTAGCGTGCTCAGGGTGATCTCGGGAAGATCCGAACAAGAAATTGCTATGTGCAATTTGCAGATTTGTGTCGAAGTGCACTCAATCGCTCCGAGCTCAGGCCCGCCGACCCGCCAGCCACCCGACGACGCCGGCGCTCACGCCCAGCGCGACCACCGACGTGACCAAGGCGAGGACGAGCGGGCCGCCGTAGGGCGCGTCGTTGGTGAGCGCCGTGATCAGCGGGTGGACCAGCGGCACCCACTTGCCCAGCAGGACCAGGCCGAGCACGAGCACGGCCGCGAGCACCGTCCAGCCGATGCGCCCGACGAGCAGGCGCGAGCACGGCAGGCCGATCGCGATCCCGAGCAGCCCGCTCGCCGGCAGGCTCAGCAGGCCGACGCCGAACGCGTCCCAGTTCAGCTGCCACGTCCTGATCGCCGACCACACGATCGTGATCACGGTCAGCACCACCAGGCAGCCGAACACCGCCAGCACCGCGCCGCCGATGGTGCGCAGGCGGCTGCGCGCGTGGCTGAGCGTGACGAGCCGCTGCACCGGATCCTCGATGTCGAGCACCGCGATCGTGAGCCAGCAGCCGAGGACGACCAGCGCGCCGCTGCTCACGCCGTAGAGCGGCAGCACCGGCGAGTGCGGGTCGGAGTAGAGGATCACCGACAGCGCGAGGTAGGCCAGCAACGCCGGCAGGTAGCGCTGCGAAAGGCCCAGGAGCGCGAGGTAGTAGCGGCTCACGGCGAGCACGGCGCCACCTCCCGCACGGACCAGCCGCCTGAGAGCGCCCGCAACAGCACCGCGTCGGCGCTCGTCGCGTCGACGGTCAGCACCACGTGCGGGCCCTCGGCGATCGCGTGGCGCACACCGGGTTCGGCGGTCCAGTCGGTGCCGGTGCCCGCGAGCACGATCCGCGTGGCGGGTTCGGTCATCCCGTCGACGGTCCTGAGCCGGCCGCCTTCGATGCGGTAGACGGCGTCGGCGTTCTCGCGCACGACGGCCGGCCGGTGGTCGGTGAACACCACGCTCGCGCCGCGCGCCCGCGTCTCGGCCACCAGCTCGCCGAGCACCGCGTGGGTGCCGACGTCGAGACCCGACCACGGTTCATCGAGGATCAGCAGGTCGGGCCGCGGCAGCACCGCCTGCGCGAGGCCGACCTTCTGCGCGTTGCCTTTCGAGAGCGTGCGCAGCTGCGCGTCTGGCCCGCCGACCAGCGCGAGCCGCTCCAGCAGCGGGTCGATCGTCGACAAGTCGGCAAGTCCGCGCATGCGCGCCATGTGCCGCAGGTACGACTTCGCGCTCAGCCGCTGCCCGCCGGGGAACCGGTCGGGCAGGTAGCCGATCGACGGCGTGCCCTCGACCGTGCCGAGACTCGCGCGCGAAACGCCCGCCAGGATCCGCAGCAGCGTGGACTTCCCGGAACCGTTCGCGCCGAGGATCCCGACCACACACGCGGCGGGCACGGTCAGGTCGACGCCGTCGAGCACCAGCTCGCCGCCGCCGTACCGCTTACCGACTCCGGTGAGCCGGATCAGCGGGGTGGTCACGCAGCGGCGGCCTTCTGCAGCTCCTTCGTGGCGCGTTCCAGCTCGTCGACCTTCTTCGGGTCGACCGGGTGGCCGGTCGAGGCCAGCCACGTGGCCAGCATCCGATGCCCGCCTTCGGTGAGCACGGACTCGGGGTGGAACTGCACGCCCTCCAGCGGCAGCTCGCGGTGACGCATGCCCATGACCACACCTGATTCGGTGCGGCCGGTGACCTCGAAGATCTCGTCGCGGATCGTCTCGGGCAGCACGGTCAGCGAGTGGTAGCGGGTGGCGGTGAACCCGTCTGGCAGGCCGGCGAGCACGCCCTTGCCCTCGTGGCGGACCTGGCTCGTCTTGCCGTGCAACAGCTCGGGCGCGCGGTCCACCGTCGCGCCGAAGTGGACACCGAGGGCCTGGTGGCCGAGGCAGACGCCCAGCATCGGCGTGCGCGTCTCGGCACACTTCGCGATGACCTCGATGCTCTGGCCGGCGCGCTCGGGCGTGCCCGGGCCGGGCGACACGAGCACGGCGTCGAACTCGGGCACCCGCTCGAGGTCGACCACGTCGTTGCGCCACACCGTGCACTCGGCGCCGAGCTGCGCCAGGTACTGCACCAGGTTGTAGACGAAGCTGTCGTAGTTGTCGACGACGAGTACGCGCATGCGGCCACTTTACTGATGCGGCCAAAAGTAGGCCGCCCCCCGAGCGAGACGTAACCGTCACTACGCAAGCCATCGGCCGTGACTGTGGTCGGATCAGTAAACGACCGGCACCGTGCGTCTCAGTTGCTGGACCGTACGCCAGATCACAGTGAAAGTTAGGTAGCCCTAACTTACCGTGGGTGCCGTGAGCCGATCCCTTCGCGTAGCGGTCGTGGGCGCCGGCCCCGCCGGTATCTACGCCGCCGACATCCTGGACAAGTCCGACGCCGAGGTGCAGGTCGACCTGTTCGAGCGCATGCCCGCGCCGTTCGGGTTGATCCGCTACGGCGTCGCGCCCGACCACCCGCGGATCAAGGGCATCGTCACCGCCCTGCACAAGGTGCTCGACCGCCCGAACATCCGCCTGCTCGGCAACGTCGACTACGGCACCGACCTGAAGCTCGACGAGCTGCGCGAGTTCTACGACGCCGTGATCTTCTCCACCGGCGCGATGGCTGACCGGCGGCTGGACATCCCGGGCGCCGACCTCGACGGCAGTCACGGCGCCGCCGACTTCGTGAGCTGGTACGACGGTCACCCCGACGTGCCCCGGGCCTGGCCACTGGCCGCGAAGTCCGTCGCAGTGCTCGGCGTCGGCAACGTGGCGCTCGACGTCGCCCGCATCCTCGCGAAGACGGCCGACGAGCTGCTCACCACCGACATCCCGGCCAACGTCTACGAAGGCCTGAAGGCCAGCCCCGTCACCGACGTGCACGTGTTCGGGCGCCGCGGCCCGGCGCAGGCGAAGTTCACGCCGCTGGAGCTGCGCGAGCTCGACCACTCGCCGAACGTCGAGGTGATCGTGCACCCCGAGGACATGGAGTTCGACGAGGCCAGCATCACGGCGCTGCGGGCGTCGAAACAGATCGACATGGTCGTGAAAACGTTGCAGGAGTGGGCGATCCGCGACGAGGGCACGCGCCCCAAGCGGCTGCACCTGCACTTCTTCCACTCGCCGGCCGAGGTGCTCGGCAAGGACGGCCGCGTGACCGGCCTGCGCACCGAGCGGACCGAGTACGACGGTGAGGGCGGCGTGCGCGGCACCGGCGAGTTCCACGACTGGGACGTGCAGGCCGTGTACCGCGCGGTCGGTTACCTCTCGTCCCACCTGCCGGAGGTCCCGTTCGACCACGTCGCGGGCGTCGTGCCGAACCAGGCCGGGCGAGTGCTGGACCTCGACGAGAACCAGCTGCCCGGCGTCTACGTCACCGGCTGGATCAAACGCGGGCCGATCGGCCTCATCGGCCACACGAAGGGCGACGCGGCGGAGACCGTCGCGAGCCTGCTGGCCGACGCCGACACTCTCACGTCGCCGAAGCACGACTCCCCCGACGCGATCCTCGACTTCCTCGCCGGGCGCGGGATTCCGTTCACCACCTGGGAAGGCTGGGGCAAGCTCGACGCGCACGAGAAGTCGCTGGGCGAGCCGCACGGCCGGGAGCGGATCAAGGTCGTGGAGCGCGGCGAGATGATCCGCGTCTCGAGGGACTAGCGTTTCAAGGGACTAGCCGGCACCGAGGTAGGCGAGCACGGCCAGCACGCGGCGGTTGGTGTCGTCGGACGCGGCGATGCCGAGCTTCGCGAAGAGGTTGGCAGTGTGCTTGCCGACGGCGCCCTCGCTGAAGTGCAGGCGCGCGGCAATCGCGGCGTTGGAGCAGCCTTCGGCCATGAGCTCCAGCACCTCGCGTTCGCGCGGGGTCAGGGCCGCGAGCGGGTCGGAAGCGTTGCCCGCGACCAGTTTCGCGATCACCTCGGGATCCATGGCCGTGCCGCCGGCCGCGACGCGGCGCACGGCGTCGACGAACTGCTCGGCGTTGAACACGCGGTCCTTGAGCAGGTAACCGACGGCGCCGGTGCCGTCGGCGAGCAGCTCGCGCGCGTAGAGCTGCTCGACGTGTTGCGACAGCACGAGAATTGGCAAGCCGGGCATCTCCTGGCGGGCCGTGAGCGCCACCTGCAGACCTTCGTCGGTGTTCGTCGGGGGCATGCGAACGTCCACAACGGACACGTCCGGCCGGTGTTCCCGCAGTGCCGCGGCGAGTTCGGGGCCGGAGCCGACCGCGGCGACGACGTCGAAGCCGTGCGCGGTGAGCAGGTGTGTCAGGCCGTCTCGGAGGAGGTACTGGTCTTCGGCGATGACGGTTCTGGGGCGGCTGGTGCCGGGGCCGCTGCTTCCGGGGCCGGTTCCGGAACTGTCTGGCACGGCACCTCCAGGATCGCCTCGGTCGGTCCGCCCGGTGGGCTGGTCAGGCTCAACGTACCGTCGAAAGCCCCCAGCCTGCGCTCGATTCCGCGAAGTCCCGAGCCGCGCGCGGCTTCGGCGCCGCCGCTGCCGTCGTCGGTCACGACCACGCGCAGCACGCCGTCGGAATACGCCAGCGAGACCGAAACCCGTTTCGCCTCACCGTGTTTCGCCGCGTTGCCGAGCAGCTCGCACACGGCGAAGTACGCGCACGCCTCCGCCGGCTGCTCGACGCGACCGGGCACGTCGGCCGTCACCTCGACCTTCAGCGGGCTATCGAGCGCGACCGCGCGCACGGCGTCGACGAGACCGCGTTCGGACAGCACCGGCGGGTGGATGCCGCGCACGAGCAGCCGCAGCTCCGTCAACGCTTCGGCCGACGCGGTCCGCAGCTCGGCCGCCAGCCGCTTCGCCGCTTCGGGATCGCTGTCGATCAGCGCCTCGACCGCGCCGAGCTTCAGGCCCATGGCCACGAGTCGCGACTGGATGCCGTCGTGCAGGTCGCGCTCGATGCGGCGCAGCTCCGCGGCCTGGGCCACGGTGACGTCGGTGCGCGACTGGTCCAGTCGCGCCACGCGCTGCGCCAGCCGCGTGGCCTCCGTGGGCCCGAGCCACACGCGCGCGAAGCGGGCCTGCTGCCGGGCCAGCCACGTCGTCGGCGCCAGACCCGCGACCAGCAGCACGAGCACCAGGGGCATCTGCGCGAGTGCGCCGAGGTGCGTCGACACCTCGGGCAGCGGGTACCACTGGACCGGCTGGTCCGAAGCCGTCACGAACGGCCGCCACACCCACAGGGTCGCCAGCCCGGTCAGCCCCCAGCCGAGCAACACGATCGTCGGCAGCGTCAGCACCAGCGAGACCAAGGGAATCAGCGCACCGCCGGCGAGGTCGCGCCAGGTGGCCCGGTCGCGCAGGACCCACTGTGTGCGGGCGCGCTGCAACGGCCACCACGGCTCGTCGTACAACTGCTTGCCGAACTGGTAGAGCCCGTCGGCGCGCGGCACCGGCAGCCCGGGCGCCGGCAGGTACGGCCGGTCGATGCGCACGCCGGTCCAGTTCCCCGCCTCGCGCCGGAGCGTGTCCGTGATCGTCCGGCTGCCCACCACGAGGGACGCGATCATCGGGGCCGCGCCGATGATCAGCACCAGCTGCCACACCGAGAAGACCAGGCACACACACGCCAGCGCGAGGAGGCCGAACTGGTGGCCCACCGACTCGAGGTGGCGGTGCAGCCACCACTTGCGGGCCGGGTCGGCGGCCGGGTGCGGCCCGAGCCAGTGGCGGGTCCACCGGCCGTACCAGCGCAGTGCGCGGCGCCCGACCACCACGGAGAGCAACGCCGTGACCAGCGCGAACGGTGGGTTGAGCACCTGCCACCCGAGCTCACGGCTCGTCGCCCGATCCTCCATGATCCACGTGAAACGTCGGTTCCAGCGGATCCACCACGCGCGTTTGTAGAGCTGGTTGCCGTCGCGGTACCAGCCGTCGCGCTCGCGTTCCGGCTCCGCCGGCGCCGGCCGGTACGGCGTCGCGACCTCGATCTCGCACCACCGGCCGACGAGCTCCCGGGTGCGTGCCGAGCGGCCGCGTGCCCAGTCGATCGCCGGGGTGAAGAAGAACACGAGCCCGACGCAGAGCAGCAGAAAGGCGAGCAGCTCCACGAGCGCGTCGGCCCAGCTCAGCAGCGCGAGTCCGGCGAGGACGAACGCTCGCCGCACGGATTCCATTCGCCGCACCCCCTTTCCCGCAGTCTGACCGAGCCGGACAGCGGAACGCACTGGCCGAAGCTCCACTACGAGGGTGGGCCCAGCCCCACCCCCACGTCAGCGAAACCCCACCTGAGCTGTGGTTTCAGCATCATTCTGCCGGACGCCGCGCGCTTTTAGCGTTTCCCGCATGCCACTCATCGAAGCCACCGAGCTCCGGAAAACCTACGGCAAGCGGGTCGCGGTCGACGGTGTTTCGTTCACCGTCGAGCGCGGCGAGATCTTCGGCATCCTCGGCACCAACGGCGCCGGCAAGACCACCACCGTCGAATGCCTCCAGGGTCTGCGCCGACCCGACTCCGGCGCCATTTCCGTGCTGGGCCTGGATCCCGCGAAGGACGCGGCCCGGCTGCACCAGAGCGTCGGCGTGCAGCTGCAGGACTCGCGACTGCCCGAAAAGCTGCGGGTGACCGAGGCACTGGAGCTGTTCGCGGCGTTCTACCCGCACCCGGCCGACGTCGGGGTGCTGCTGCGGCGGCTGCGGCTGGAAGAACACCGGACCACTGCGTTCGGCAAGCTTTCCGGCGGCCTGCGGCAGCGGCTGTCGATCGCGCTCGCGCTGGTCGGCAATCCCGAGATCGCGATCCTCGACGAGCTCACCACCGGCCTCGACCCGCATTCGCGCCGCGACACCTGGCAGCTCGTGACCGGGGTGCGCGACGCCGGCGTGACCGTCGTGCTCGTCACGCACTTCATGGACGAGGCCGAGCGCCTCTGCGACCGCGTCGCCGTGTTCGACGCCGGCCGGATCGTCGCCACCGGCACCCCAGCCGAACTCCGTGCCACCACGGGGAAATCCACTTTGGACGACGCGTTCGTCACCCTCACCGGACGGAGCTGACCGTGCACACCTTCACCAAACTCCTCGCCACCGAGGCGAAACTCTTCGTCCGCACGCCGATGTGGGCGGTGTTCGGGATCCTGCTGCCGACCGCGGTGCTGGCCGGCGTCGGCTCGATCCCGGGCATGAGCAAACCGAGCGAGGTGACCGGCGGTTACCGCTTCATCGACCTGTGGGTCCCATCGCTCGTGGTCGTCGCACTGGCGATGCTGGGCCTGCAGTCGATCCCCGCGGCCGTCGCGAGCTACCGCGAGCAGGGCGTGCTACGCCGGCTCGCGACCACGCCCGTGCCACCCGCGTTCCTGCTGCTGGCGCAGGTGGTGCTGCACGCGGTAGTGGCGCTCGCGGGCGTCGGGCTGATGCTGGTGACCGCGCGCGTCGCGTTCGACGTGCCGCTGCCGCGCCACCCGCTGACCTACGTCGTGACGCTGCTGCTGGGCCTGGTCTCGGTGTTCGCGCTCGGCCTCATCGCGGCTTCGATCGCCCGCACAGCGAAGGCAGCGGCCGCGCTCGCGATGATCGCGTTCTTCCCGATCATGTTCCTCGGCGGCGTGTACCTGCCGCGGCCGCTGCTGCCCGAGGTGATCCAGCGGATCGGCGCGTACGTGCCGCCGGGCACGCAGCCACTGCAGGACGCGTGGGTCGGCGCGGGCGTTCAGCCGCTGCAGTTCGTCGCTCTGGCCGCGTTCGCACTGGGCGGGACGGCGCTGGCCGTGCGGCTGTTCCGGTGGGAGTGATCCACCGAAGTGGTGATGAATACCGTTTTCTCTTGTGGCGCCCTCAGCCGGGCGAGTAGCCAAGGAGGGGGAACCACTCACCATGGAGGTTGTCTTGTCTCTGGACGTATCGCCCGCGCTGCTGGAAAAGGCCGAGCGCGGGGAGGTCTCCGACGCCGAGTTCGTGGCCTGCGTGCGGGAGTCGCTGCCGTATGCGTGGGAAGTGATCACGGGCGTGATCGCCGAGGCCGACGGCACGCCGGATGGCTTCGCCGACAACGAGACGCCGCCGCCGAGCGAGGCCGCCCGCGGGCAGCTGCTGCGCGCGCTGGCCTCCGACGCCATCCGCGGCGGGCTCGAGCGCCACTTCGGCGTGAAGCTCGCTTTCCAGAACTGCCACCGGGTGGCGGTGTTCCGGACGTCCGAACTGGATGGTGACCGCTACCGCGCGTTCGTGTCGGTGCGCGGGCAGCTGCTCAACCAGAGCCCGGAGCTGCGTGACTGTTAAGCCCTGCTTTTGAAACCCTGAGCGCGGGCAGCACCTCGGCGCCGATCCGCGCGATGTTCTCCTCTGTGCCCTCCGGCGTACCGGACGCTTCCACGAACATGATCACGTGGGCGGCGCCGGTGCGCCGGAGGCTCGTTTCCAGCGTCGCCACGCAATACCCGGGATCCCCGACGGGGTGGATCTCGCACAGGTGCTCGGTGTACTCGTGCGGATCGCGCGACGGACCGGGCCGGCCGTCCACGGTCACGTGCGCGCCGAGCCCGTCGGAAAGCCAGCCGGGCAACGACTTCCGCACCACATCGGCCGCCGCCGAGCGGCTCTCGCCCACCTGGCACAGCACCGTCGACACGTGTGCTTCGGGCCGGCCGTACGCCGCGACCGTCGCGGCCTTCTCGTCGTCACCGGCGTGCAGCCCGAGCAGCATCGGCAGCCCCCGTTCCGCGGCCAGGCGCACGGCGTCGGACTTCGGCCCGCCGGCCGCCACGACCACTTCCGGCTTCCGCCGCGGCGCCGGCACCAGCGGCACGTCGCGGAAGGTGAACTGCTCACCAGCTGCGGACGCGGTGCCCGAAGCCGCGCGGAGCAGCACGTCCAGCGACTCCTCGAAACCGCTCTCGTACCGCTCGAGCCCGGTGCCGAACACCTCCAGGTCCTGCCACGGCCCGCCGCGCCCGACGCCGAGGCGCAGCCGGCCGCCGGACACCGCGTCAAGCATCGACCACTGCTCCGCGAGCGCCACCGGGTGCGTCGTCGACAGCACGCTCACGGCCGTACCGACGGCGATCCGGGACGTGCGCCCGAGGACGTGCGCGGCGAGCGTGATCGCCGACGGGCACACGCCGTAGGGCAGGAAGTGGTGCTCGGCGAGCCAGACGTCGTCGAAGCCCGCCGCCTCGGCGGCCTCGGCCGCGCGCACGGTCCTGAGCAGCACTTCGGCGTCCTCCTGCCCCGGGAACCGGCCGGAGACGAGGAAGACGCCGAAGCGGGTGTGCCTCAGTTGTCCACCGACACTTCGTTGAACGGCAGCAGCGGGTCGAGCCACGGGAACACCACGAACATCAGCAGGGCGATGATGCCGAGCACCAGCACGACGGCGATCGTCAGCTTCGCCGCGAACGGTCCCGGCAGACGCCGCCAGATCCACGCGTACATCAGGAAGCACCGCCGATCTCGGTCAGCAGCTTCCCGTAGTCGGAGACCTGCGACTTCGGCACCTGCTGCGTGAGCACCGACGTGATGATCAGCCGCTGCTTCGCGGAGAACTGCGGGTGGCACGTGGTGAGCGTGAGCAGCGACGCTTCCTGCGCCTTCGGCAACGTGTCGGCCGGCTTGTACGGCACCGGGTTCACGGCGTCGCCCTGGCTCGGGAGCACGACCTTGCGGCCGAACGTCTGGTCGTACGCGCCGCCGCCGGCGATGCTCGGGTTGCGCAGCGTCGAGACGCCCTTGCACTTCGGCTGCGCGCCCTTGCCGCTGCTCCAGCCGGACATCTCGTCGTCGTAGGGCAGGACCTTGTAGATGTAGAAGTCGGTCTGCGTCTCGATCACGATCTGGTCGCACGAGCTCAGGTTGTCCAGGTCGTTGAAGGGTGCACCCTTGCCCACGCGGTGGCCGGCGACACCGAAGTTGCCGGGCTCGCCGGGCAGCGCCGTGCCCTTGTAGTGACCAGGGCCGATGGCGAGCGAGTCTTCGCCCGTGCCCTCCTGGATCGTGAAGTTGAAGTCGGCGCCGAACTCCGGGATGTGGATGCGCGCGAACGCCTTGCCGTCGACGAGGCCCGGGTGCAGCGTGCGGTCCTGGGCCCAGTCGCCCTGGAGCTGATCGCTCGCCGCCGACTGCTTCTCCGCCGAGAACAGGTCGGTCACGTAGACCTCGTAGACCATGAACAGCAGCACGACCAGGCCGAGCGTGATGAGGATTTCCCCGGCCGTGCGGATCGCGACGCCGCTCTTGCCCAGCGGCGCGGGCTCGGGCTTCTCCTTCACCGCGGTGGTGCCACCGGCCTCGACGGCGGCGAAGACCTCCGTCGGCTGGTCGGCCACGACGGGCCGGGGCATCCGCGGGTCGCGGCGCGGCTGCGTCATCCTCCCGGTACCCCGCGGCGGCGTGCCCATGCGCTGGGTGCCTTGCGACGGGGTTCCCTCGGCGCGCGGCGGGAGGTTCAGGCGCTCGGTGCCGCGGGGTGGGGTCCCAGGCCCTTCGGCACCCGCGCCACCGCTCCGGGCCGAGTCGCCTTGGGCGCTCGCGCGACGGCCGCGTTCTCCCGGCGCGCCCGGCCCCCGTCGGGAGCCGCCGACGTCCGGCGTCGAGCGCCCCGGCTCGGTGCCGTACTGCTGAGTGGGACGCGGCTGCCTGCTCTGTTCGGGTGATCTGCGCTGGTCGTCCTGCCTGCGCGCCGGATCACCCGCGACGCGGCGCGAAGGCGGCGGCACTCTCCGCGTGGGGTCCTCCCGGGGCTGCCTGCGTGGTCTCGCGGCGCCATCGGCACCGGGCGGCGGCTGGCGTCGCCGCTGGCCGTCGGGCCCTCCCGAGGGGCGGCGGCGGTCGTCTTCACCCGGCCAATCCTGCGTCGTCACGCAAGCTCCTCTCACACCGCCGGTGGAACTGCCGGTGGCGCTATTGTCACAGTCCGGAAATCCGACCGCTCCCGCCCGGTGCTCTGGAGCCGTCGTTTACGTTAACGTGTTCACGTGGCGCTGGTTGCGCAACCCGACGAGCGGGATGCCCGCGAACAGGCACCGCCACCAGCCAGAGCCAGAACCGCACGCGAGGAACACGATGCCGAAGTCCAAGGTCCGCAAGAAGACCGCGTACACCCCGCCCGTTGATCGCCGGACGCCGGTGAAGGTCAAGGCCGCGGGCCCGTCAAACCTGTTCTACAAGATCGTCATGTTCGGCCTCATGCTCCTCGGGCTGCTGTGGCTCATCGTGAACTACATCGCCGGCGACAAGATTTCGTTCCTGACCTCTCTCGGGAACTGGAACTTCGGCATCGGGTTCGCGGCGATGATCGTCGGCCTGCTCATGACTATGCGCTGGCGCTGATCATTACTCTGGATGGCGGCTTGACACCGAATTACACCGGTGTGACTCATCCCCAGTGTGGATAACCTCTGTGGATAACTACCCCACCTCGTGGGCCCCCCGTTCGGCCCTTGTGGTAGTGGCCTGGCTGGTCACGGTCCTGCTGCTCGCCGGCGCGGTGCTCGACGGGATCTTCGGCGACGGCAAGGGCGCGGTCCTGATGGGGCTCGCCACCGTGGCGATCGGGGCGTTCGCGGTGCACTGGAGCGTGGTGCGCCCGCGGCTATCCGTCGATGCCGAAGGCCTGGTCGCCCGCACGCTCGGCGGCACGCACCGCCTGCCGTGGGACCGGACCGGTATCCAGCTGCGCACCACCCGCCGCCTGGGCCGCGACGGCGTGACACTCGAGCTGGAACACGACGACGAGCTCTACATCTTCGGCCGCGTCGACCTCGGCGAAGACCCGCGCGACGTCCTTGACGCGCTCACCGCCCTGCGTGGCGCTCTTTAGCGGCTTTTCGGCGCCGTCTTCCTGGTTCTAGGCCAGCAGCGACGAGAGGGCGGCGGTGCGATAGACCGTGAGGCCGATCAGCGCCACCACGATGATCGACACGCCGATCACCTGCCAGCGCACGCGGTCGCGCTCCGGCGCGTACAGCAGGGCGACGGCCACGAGCGCACCAGTGATGAGCCCACCTACGTGGGCGAGGATCGAGATGCCGGGGATCGAGAACGTGATGTAGGCGTTGATCGCAAGCGTGATCAGCAACCCCGACGGGTTGAGCTTGAGCTTCACCACGATCACGGCGTAGCAGCCCATCAGGCCGAACAACGCGCCCGAGGCGCCGCCGGAGATCTGCAACGGGTTGTCGAACAGGAGTACGGCCGTCGAGGCGCCGAGCAACGACACGAAGTAGAGCGCCGTGTACCGGCCTTTGCCGAAGACCTGCTCCAGCGCCCGGCCCATCATCCACAGCGAGAACATGTTCGCGGCGATGTGGATGATCCCGAAGTGCACGAAGCCCGACGTGAAGATGCGCCACCACTCACCACCGACGAGGGTGATGGCGGGCTGCATGGCGCCGGCGAGATCGATCGGTGCGCTGCTGTTGTCGAGGCTCTTCGCCTGCAACGCGGTGATCAGGTAGATCAGCACGTTGACCGCTAGCAACGTGCTCGTGACGACGACGGAGTTCGTCGGCCGGGCTCCCGCGATCGTGCGTGTGCCCATGCCGGAGTTCTGGTAATCGCGGTGCTGTTGCCGCGTCTGCTGCGAGCCGGCGTGCACGCAGTCGGTGCACTGGAAGCCGACGGGGGCTTCCCGGAGGCAGTCGGGGCAAGCCGGCCGCCCGCAGCGCGCACAGCTCAGGCCGGTCGGGCGGTTGGGATGCCACCAGCAACCGGGGCGCGCGGCCTGCGAAGGGTACGCGGGGGGATTCGGCGGTTGGTTCACGATGACTCCAACCTACCGAAATCCCCCCGAGACGGCCCTAGGCCTCGATGGTGACCTTCTCGATGACGATGTCGGACAGCGGGCGGTCCGCCGGTCCGGTCGCCGCGCGCGCGATCGCGTCGACGACGTTGCGGGACTCCTGGTCCGCCACCTCGCCGAAGATCGTGTGCTTGAAGTTCAGGTGGGTCGTCGGCGCGACGGTGACGAAGAACTGCGAGCCGTTGGTGCCGGGCCCCGCGTTCGCCATCGCCAGCAGGTAGGGCTTGTTGAACTGCAGTTCGGGGTGGAACTCGTCGCCGAACTTGTAGCCGGGGCCGCCGCGACCGGTGCCGGTCGGGTCGCCGCCCTGGATCATGAAGCCGTCGATGACCCGGTGGAAGATCGAGCCGTCGTAGAACGGGCCGGAGTTCGTGCCCTGCGCGTTCGGCTGCGTGTACTCCTTGGAGCCGTCGGCCAGCCCCACGAAGTTCGCGACCGTCTTCGGCGCGTGGTCGGGGAGCAGGTTCACGTGGATGTCACCCTGATTGGTGTGCAGGGTGGCCTTGCGGGCGCTTTCAGTCACGTCGCCATCGTGCCATCCCCTCCCACATTTGGGGGGTTCAGGGGGCTCGCCACGGGGCAACCCGAACGCAGGACCGCAGGAAGATGGGCATTTCCCGAGGTTTCACCGGTTCCCAATGGGGGAAGACACAGCGTCACGCCGCGAAAAAGGGCACGATAGGTTACGGGCAACAGAGCGATATCAAAACGATTGGTGAGGTGAAGGCCATGACCCGGGCCGCAGATTCGGTGGGCGAGTCGGTGAAGTCCGGCGCGGTCGGCCTGCGCAAGCGAGCCACCGAAGCGGGCAAGGCGGGGGCGGCTTCGGCAGCGAAGGCCGCGGAAGCCGGCGCCGAGGAGTTCGCCAAGCAGAGCCGCCGGGCACGCAAGAAGCTCGCGAAGAAGACCGAGCTGACGCGCAAGGAGCTCAAGAAGAGCTCGGCCGCGGCTCGCAAGGAGGCCCTCGCGCGCATCGCCGAGCTGAAGAAGCCCGGTCGCAAGGCGAAGAAGGCCGCGATCAAGGCCGCGAAGTCCGCCGGTGAGTCGAAGCGCCGGGGCAAGAAGGACTTCAAGGCCGCGAAGAAGGACTTCCGCGCCGCGCTGGTCGAGGCGAAGTCGGCGGCCAAGGGCACGCGCAAGCGCCGCCGCTTGCCGTGGCTGCTCGGCCTGGGTGCCGTCGCCGTCGGCACGGCCGTGGTGCTGAAGTCGCGCCAGCAGGAGCCGCCGGTCGCCCCGGCGCCGCCGAAGGCCACCCCGCCGGCTCCCCCGGCGAAGCCCGCTTCGGAGACCAAGCCGTCTCCGGCGAGCAACGGCAAGGCGCCCAGCACTCCGGCCGCCGAGAAGAAGAACTGAACCAGACGCGAAGAGGGCCCCGGGATCGCCGTCCCGGGGCCCTCTTCCGTTGCTACTGAGGCTGATCAGGTGCTACTGAGGCTGATCAGGCCATCGCGGCGTGCTTGTCGATCAGCTGGCCGAGGCGGGGAAGGGCCTCCTCGACGTTCTTCTTGCCGTTCGGGCGCAGCTTCGAGTAGACCTTCTTGATGCTGTCGCGGCTGCTGCGGTCGGCGCGGCTGTCCGTGACACCCAGCAGAGCGTCGGACGCCTCGTCGGAGCGGCTGGTCAGGTAGGCACCGAAGTCGTTGCCGCCCTTGGCCTTGTAGTCGCCGTAGAACGGCTCGAGGGCCCCGGCGAAGTCGTCCAGCAGGGTGTCGACAGCCGAGGGGATGATGCCCGGCTTGATCTTCTTGACAGCGGCGAAGCCGGTCTTCACGACGGCGCCGGAGACCCCGCCCTTGTCGGACACCTCGGCGTCCACGAGGCCCTCGAGGTCGGTCACGACCGACGGGCGACGGCTGGAGTCGAGCAGGATTTCCTTGAGGGTGTCAGCCACGAATCTTGTCCTTGTCGTAGAGATGGCGAAGTGCTTCTGGTGCCGGACGGGCACCCGCCCGCGCGAGTGCTCCAGGGCCTGCGCGTGCCGCACAGGGTAATACAAGATCAACTTCACTCACCCGTGCGGAGGCCACTACTCAGAGCTTCAGGGCCGCGATAGCCTTCTTGGCCACTGTGCGTGCTTTGATGCTCTGCTGTTGGTTACTCGTCACGATGACCGCGGCTCCCCCCTTCGAGACCGCGTACACCACTCCGTCACCGGCCGGCTGGTAGCCGCCTTTCCACCCGGCGGGGTCCGAAGCGGGGTTCGAGGTGTCGACGG
Source organism: Amycolatopsis sp. NPDC051373 (assembly GCF_040689465.1). Lineage (NCBI taxonomy): Bacteria > Bacillati > Actinomycetota > Actinomycetes > Pseudonocardiales > Pseudonocardiaceae > Amycolatopsis > Amycolatopsis sp. NPDC051373. The sequence continues at coordinate 294,373 of NZ_JBFBAE010000001.1, forward strand.
GCGCGGCGCGGTTGACCAGTTTCGTCGCGACGTCCTTCGTGCCCACGTACACCTGCACGGTGACCTGGAGCCCGCCGTCGGGGCGGTAGAAGAAGCACGACGGGTGCGGCTCGTCGTCGGAGACGCGTACGGTCGTCACGTGTTGGCCGTTCGCGTCCTGCACCGTCTCGGCCGAGAGGTACGGGCACTTCGCTTCCCGAGCCGGCTGCGGATCGGGCGGCAGGCCGGGCTCAGCCGCGTGCTTGGTGGTCGTCGGCGGCGGCGCGGGCTGCGCGGTGCCCGCAATGGGGGTCGACACGCTGCAGCCGGCGAGCAACGCCAGGGCGGGCGCGAGAGCGAGGATTCGTCGCATAGCGCGCACAGTCAATCATGTCCAGTCACACGAGAGTGAAGAGCGAAAGGTTCGAGTTCCAGCGAGTAAGGGATCTTTCACTCACTGTGGTGATAGTTGAGGGTTGGCTACCTACCCTGGCAGTCACGTATTTTCCGACTGCCAGGGAGACGACAGCCGTGAAACTCTTCGACAGAGGCCGTGCGGTTTCCTGTTCTTCTGCCACGGTGCTTCGACCGTGTTCGGCCTCTGGGGCCACCACGCCGCGGCCGTCGGCACGTGGCCCGGCTGGTGGGCCGCGCTGATCCAGCTCGTCGGCGGCGCAGCCGTGACGCTCGGCATCGGCACGCGCGTCGCTGCCGTGATCTGCTCCGGCTCCATGGCTTTCGCGTACTTCACCGTGCACTTCGGCAAGGCCGTGCTCCCCATCGAGAACGGCGGCGAGCAGGCCGCCATCTTCGCCTGGGCCTTCCTCCTGCTCGCCTTCACCGGCGGCGGCCACTGGGCACTGACCGACTTGCTCCGCCGGACCCGCGGGGTCCCGGCCACCGGCACCGTCACCGCCGGTTGACCGCTCCGGCCGCCCGGCGTGCGACGATGGGCGCCGGGCGGTCGGTTGTCACGGTCAGGGGGTTCGGGTGTTCACGCCGGATCAGTACCTGCAGGGGGAAGCGCAGTGGCAGGCCCCGCAGGCCGGCTGCAACGCCGGCCCCGGCACGGCTGGTTACGACGCCAACACCCCTGGCAAGGCTGAGTATGGCGCCCCTGGCCCCACGTCCAGCGATCCCGGTTCGGTCCCCGGCCCGATTGATCCCACCGCCGGCACGACCGGTCCCACCACCGGCGACCCCGGCCCCGGCGGCTTCCCCGGCCAACAGATCCCACAGGGCTGGCGCCCCCAGATCCCGCCACCCCCGGCCGCCGGCCCACCCGGTCCCCAGCCGCCGCACTACCCACCACCGGGCCGCCCACCGTACGGTCAGTGACATGGTTTCCCTACGCGGCTGGCAATCCTTCCCCGAAGAACTCCCGTCCTTCGACCCGGACGCGGCCCCGGAAACCCCGGAAGACCTGTTCCTCGAGTGGCTCACGGAAGCCGCCGAACACGTCCTCGCTCCCCACGCCGTCACCCTGTCCACAGTGGACTCCGAGGGCGTTCCCGACGCCCGCGTCGTGATCCTCAAGGACGTCGCCCCGTCCGCCTGGGCCATCGCCACCAGCTCGGAAAGCCCCAAGGGCCACCAGTTGGGCGCCAACCCCCACGCGGCTCTCACCTTCTTCTGGCCCGGCCGCGGCCGCCAGGTCCGCGTCCGCGGCACCGTCGCCCCGGCCGCCCCGGAGATCTCGGCGGAAGACTTCCTGGCCCGCCCACCGGCCTCCCGCGTCGAGGCCTTCATCGGCCACCAGTCCGAGCCCCTCCCGGACCCCGCCAAACTCACCGAAGCCGCCGACGCCGCCACCCACTGGGTCGCCGAAAACCCCCACACCGCCCCCAAAACCTGGACGCGCTACCTCGTCACCCCCACGACGGTCGAGTTCTGGCAAGCCTCCCACGACCGCCGCCACCTCCGCCTCCGCTACCTCCGCGCCGCCGACGACACCTGGACCCGCGAACGCCTCTGGCCCTGACCGGGCGTTCTCCAAGCCCGCCGCCGCCCCCACGACCCCGACCGCCGCACAGCCCGCGCACACCTCGGCCCGGCACGACACGCCCCCGCCCTCCACGGGGGGCGTCCCCAGTCCCATTATATCGAGGTGAGGGGCCAAAAATTGGTGTCGCCGAAATCTGTGGACAACTTCGGCGCGGAGGGGTCGATTGTGGACAAGTCGGCCGAGCTGCTGGCCGTGTCCGAACTGTTCAAGACGCGCGCGCGGGAGCGTGCGACGGTGGTCGTATGACTGTGAACCTCGCTGCTGCCGCATCCTTCCTCGCCACGCACGGGCGGGTGCTCGACCGCCGCCGGTTCGAGCTGCTGTTCGGCGAAGGTGAAGGTGCTGCGGAGGCCGTGCTCTCGGCCGTCGCGGGGTACCGCAACGCCGACGGCGGCTACGGCTGGGGGCTGGAGCCCGACCTGCGCGCGCCGGAGAGCCAGCCCGGCGGGGCGCTGCACGCGTTGGAGGTGTTCGAGGACATCGCGCCGAAAACCACGCCGCTGTCGCTGGAGCTGTGCGACTGGCTGGAGGCCGTGTCGCTGCCGGGTGGCGGGTTGCCGTTCGCGTTCCCCGTCGCGGACCGCACCGGCAGCGCTCCTTTTTGGACGGACGCGGACCCGGCGAAGTTCTCGCTGCAGAGCACGGCTTTCGTCGCGTCGACGGCGTTGCGCGTCGCGGCGCACGACAAAGCCGTGGCGGAACACCCGTGGCTCACCGCGGCCGTGTCGACCTGCCTGGACGCCATCGCCCGGGTCGAAGAGCAGCCGCACGCGATCGAGCTGTCGTTCGCCATCCGGTTCCTCGACGCCGCGCACGCCACCCGCCCTGAGGCCGACGAGCTCCTCGACCACCTCGGCAAGTTCCTGCCGGCCAACGGCATCCTCCACGTCGCCGGCGGCGGCGAGGACGAGGTCCTGCGGCCGCTGGACTTCTCGCCGATCCCCGGCCCGTCGCGCAAGGTGCTCGACCCGGCCGCGGTCGCCGCCGAGCTCGAGCGCCTCGAATCCCAGCAGCTCGAAGACGGCGGCTGGACGGTTGACTTCGGCAGTTTCTCCCCCGCGGCGTCGCTCGAATGGCGCGGCTACGCCACCGTTCGCGCGATTTCGGTGCTGCGGGCCAACTCGTAGTGTGGGGGCGTGCTGCCGCAGGACAGCCACGTCCACACCGAGTGGTCGTGGGACACCGTCACCGGGTCGATGGTCCAGTCGTGCCGGCGCGCGCTCGCGCTCGGGCTGCCGTCGGTGGCGTTCACGGAGCACGCCGACCTCACGCCGTGGCTCATCCCGGAGCCGATCCGGCCGTACCTGCCTGATCACTTCCGCGTGCGGCTGCGGACCGACGGCGTACTGGAGCCGCCGGCCCTCGACGTCGAGGGTTACCTCGCGTGCGTGCAGGAGTGCCGCGAGCGGTTCCCGGATCTGCCGATCCTGTTGGGCGTGGAGCTGAGTGAGCCGCATTGGCACCGGCCGGAGGCAGACGCGTTGCTGACGGCGCACCGCTTCCAGCGGGTGCTGGGGTCGGTGCACTCGCTGCCGGAGGGGTCGCACCACTACGAGCTGAGCGTGATCGCGGACCGCCCGGCTGACGCGACGCTGCGCGCCTACCTGGGCGAGGTGCTGGGCCTGGTCGAGTCGACGGCCGATTTCGAGATCCTGGCCCACATCGACTACGCGCTGCGCACCTGGCCTTCGGAGAAACCCTTCGTCGCCGCGGACTTCGAGGAGGAGTTCCGCACCGTCCTGCGCGCGTTGGCCGGCAGCGGACGAGCACTGGAGCTGAACACGAAAGTCCCCCTGCCGCGAGACGTGCTTCTCTGGTGGGCCGCCGAAGGGAGCCGGATCCTGTCCTTCGGCAGCGACGCCCACGCACCCGAACTCGTCGGCCACGCGTTCGCCGAGGCCGCCGCGTTGGCGACGTCGTGCGGATTCCAGCCGGGCCCCACTCCGCACGACCTGTGGATCCGCCAGGGCTAGCGCTTACCGAGCGTCCCCAGGCCGTTCGCCAGCAGGTCGAAGCCCAGTTCGGCCGCCGCGACCGCCTCCGGGTACGCCTCGGTCGCGGAGACGCCGTTCGCCATGCGGTAGTGGTTCTCCACCGACAGCCGCCACTGCACGGACGCGATCTGCGCGGCCGCCAGGCGCGCGGTCAGCGGCGACAGGTCCGGTGACTCGCCGAGCTCGGCCGCCAGCGCCAGCTCCCCGCTTTCCCGGAACCGCAACATGCTCGGCAACAGCGTCGGCGTGCCCATGATCAGCCGGTACAACGCCAGCACCTGCGGAAGGTCGCAGAGCCCGGTGATCGGGTCGTGGCGGCGCAGGCCGTCGAGGAAATGCTCACGCAGCGCGGGAAGCGGGGCTTCGCGATGCGCCCGGACCACGCGCGCGCTCTCGTGCTCGTGGTCGGCGATGCGGTGCAGGACGAGGTCGTCCTTCCCCTGGAAGTAGGCGAACAACGTCCGCCGCGACACCTCCGCGGCCTCCGCGACCTGCGAGATCGACACCTGGTCGAAGCCGTGCTCGAAGAACAGCTCGAGGGCGGCGTTCGAGATCGCCTCACGCGTGCGTTGCTTCTTCCGCTCCCGTAGGCCGGTCTGCTCGTCCACGAAAACAGGCTACCGCGGTGATGCACTCGGGGCTATATTGCACTCAGTATACTTCTGCACTGAGGAGCACTTCATGGACGTGATCGTGGTCGGAGCGGGCCCGACTGGTTTGACGCTGGCGCACGAGCTGGCCCTCGGTGGCGCCGAGGTCGTGGTGGTGGAAAAGCTGTCCGAACGCATCGAGCAGACGAAGGGCGGCACGATCCAGCCGCGCACCGCCGAGCTGCTCGACGCGCGAGGCCTGCTCGACGCGATCGTCGAGCGGCAGTTCGAACGCGCCGCCGTCGGCGGGCACTTCGCCGGGCTACCGGTGCCGCTCGACTGCACGCCTTGGCAGACCAGGCAGCCCCACCCGATCGGCATTCCACAGTGGAAGGTCGAGGAAGTGCTGGAGGCAGCGGCGATCGCCCGCGGCGCGCGCGTGCTGCGCGGAGAGGACGTCACCGCGATCCACGCCGACGACACCGGCGTCACCGTGACCACCGACCGGGACCTGCGCGCCCGGTACGTCGTCGCCTGCGACGGCGCGCACAGCACCGTGCGCAAGCTGTTGGACCTGCCGTTCCCCGGCCGGCCCGGCACGTATCGAGCCGTGCTCTCCGACGTGCGCCTGTCGGCCGTCTCCGAGCTGGTGCCCGCGCAGGCCGGCCACATGAGCACGATGACCAGGACCACCGCCGACCACTGGGGCATGCTCGTGCCGACCGGCGGCGACCACTACCGCTTCACCTACGGCAAACCCGACGAGACCGAGCCGCCGATGACCGCGGAAGCCGTGCAGCAGGCACTCACCGCGATCTACGGCGAACCCACCACACTGGCCGAAGTCCGCACGATCTCCCGCTTCAGCGACGCCACCCGCCAGCTCGAAAACTACCGCCACGGTCGCGTCCTCTTCGCCGGCGACGCCGCCCACATCCACGGGCCGCTCGGCGGGCAGGGACTCAACCTCGGTGTGCAGGACGCGTTCAACCTCGGTTGGAAGCTCGCCGCGACGTTGCGAGGAGCCACCGACGGCCTCCTCGACACCTACCAAACCGAACGCCACCCGAAGGCCGCGCGCGTGCTGCACCACACGTCGGCCCAACGCGTTCTCGCCGTGCCGAACCCGGACCCCGACCTGCTCGCGCTGAGCGAGATCTTCACCGACCTCATGCGCCTGCCCGACACCAACCGCTACCTCGCCGGAATGATGTCCGGTTTGGACGATCCCGCGCGGCTGCCCGATCTGGACCTCGTGACCGCCGACGGACCGACCCGCGTGGCCGAGCTCCTGCGCGGCGGACGCGCCCTCTTGCTCGATTTCACCGGCGACATCGAGCTGCCGGCCGGCTGGGCCGAGCGCGTGAACCTGGTGCGCGCCAAGGCAGACACCGCGTTGCCGGCCGTGCTGCTCCGCCCCGACGCCGCCGTCGCCTGGCGCGGCGACACCCCGCTCGAAGACGCTCTGCGCGCGACCTTTCAGCCGGCCTTGGGCGCGTAGCGGATCAGCACGACGTCGCCGATCGCGCGCGTGTCCAGCAGTTTCATCCGCGCGCCCGGGTACCGCGCGGGCAGCAGGAACCGCGGCGCGGCGGCGGCGCCGACCACGAGCGGCGCGATGGCGAGGTGGATCTCGTCGGCCAGGCTCTGCGAGAGGAACGCGGTGTGGATCTGGCCGCCGCCCTCGACCATGAGCCGCCGGACGCCGCGGCTGCCGAGGTCGTCGAGCAGCGCGCCGAAGTCCACCTGCGGCCCGAGAGCGACGACTTCGGGGAGCTGACCGAGCCGTTCGCGCGCGGTCGGGGCGCCGGATTCGGTGGTGAAGACGAGCTTTTCCCCGCCGTGGTGCCAAAACTTCCACTCCGGGTCAACGTCACCCGACGCCGTCACGGTCACCTTCAGCGGATACTCGGGCTTGCCGGCGCACCCGCTCGGCCCGGCGCTCCTCGCTGTTGACCAGCAGCCGCGGGTTGTCGGCGCGGATCGTGCCCGCGCCGATCAGGATGGCGTCGGACTCCGCGCGCACCTGGTCGACGCGGTCGAAGTCCTCGGCATTGGACAGCAGCAGCCGGTCGGGCGTCGTGTCGTCGATCGCCCCGTCGACACTCGTCGCGACGCTCAGCAGCACGTGGGGACGCAATCGGCTCTCCTTTTTCGGTTGACCAGCCGGGCAAAGTAGATCTTCGTGACCCACGACGATACGAACTCCCTGCGCCGCCTGGCCGGACTCGCGACGCCGATGGGGCTGCGCGTCGCCGTGACCCTCGGCCTGCCCGCGCGCCTGCGCATCCCCGCGCCGGCATCCGAACTCGCCGCCGAGCTCGGAGTGAACCCCGTCGCGCTCGGTCTCCTGCTCGATCACCTCACGACGCTCGGCGTCCTCGAGCGCACCCCCGCCGGCCACCGCACCACCGCGTACGGCGAAAACCTCCGCGACGACTTCACCGAAACCCTCTTGAACCTGAATACCGCCGGTGGGCGCGCCGAGTTGGCGTTCGTCGAGCTCGCCCACAGCATCACCACGGGCGAAGCCGCCTACCCGCGTCGCTACGGCCAGGACTTCTGGGCCGATCTCGCCGAGGCCGAGCACCTGCGGGAATCCTTCGACCGCCAGATGACTCTCCGCATCCGCGAGCAAATCCCGCAGATCGTCGCCGGCTACGACTGGTCGCGGTTCTCGACGATCGTCGACGTCGGCGGCGGCCGGGGCGACATCCTCGCCGCCATCCTCACCGCGAACCCCGCGCTACGCGGCCACCTGCTCGACCTGGCCCCGACCGCCGCCGACGCCCGCCGCACCTTCGCCGCCCATTCCCTGCCCGCCCAGGTCACCGCCGGCAGCTTCTTCGACCCACTCCCACCCGGCGCCGACGCCTACCTGCTCGTCGACATCCTCCACGACTGGGACGACGTCCACGCCCACCGGATTCTGGCCCGCTGCACCGAAGCCGCCGGCTCGACGGGCCGCATCCTCGTCGTCGAACCCGTCACCGGCCACCAAGCGAACACCGAAAGCGCCCTCGCCATGCTCACCATCTTCGGCGGCCGCGAACGCCACCTCGACGAGTTCCGCGCCCTCGCCTCGGCCCACGGCTTGACGCTGGACACCGTCACGGACCTGACTTCGCAACGCTGTCTGCTCGAATTCCGCCGATTCGGGGGTCACTGACCGAGGTGACCACCGTGGGGGTCCGGGGGGCGTAGCCCCGGAAACACGATGGAGCGAGCCGGTTGGCGCGTTCCGCCAACACAACTCGCCCCGAGTGACGTGGAGCTGAGGGGAATCGAACCCCTGGCCCCCGCCTCGCAAAGGTCCGTTCGCAGTATGGGCGTCGCCAGCAGACACCTCGAAGAGACTCCCACCTGCTGTTTCAGCCACTGTTCCCCGTGGATCCCTCATCCAACGGGCACGAGAGGGGCACGCGGCGGCGGCCGCATGACCCCGCTCGACCGCATCGCGTGCTCGGCCTCGCCGACGGCACCGGCGATGTGATGTCGCACCGGTCCCGAACGAGAACATCGTTATCCGACGGAGACCTGCTTATCGTGTCTTCTCCCGCCGTTTTCAAGGAGAACCATGATCTGCATTGACTGCGCGACACAAGGCATGAACGAACCGGCCGTCGGGGTCTGTGTGCACTGCGGCGCCGCCACCTGCCTTGTGCACGTGGCCATCCAGATGTTGCCGGCCTCATCGCGGGGCGTCGTGGCACCTCGCCAGGCCCGGCGCACGATCACCTGCGCCCACTGCGGCGAACCCCGAGCCACTCCGACCCCCACCCGGCACAAGGCAACTGCGATCGACCGGTAAGTCTCGCCATGCCAGAGCGACGGGAACCGCTGTCGTCCCACCGGACACCGGCGGCTCCCGTCGTTTTGGCAAGGCACAGGAACACCTGACCGCCTGATCCGTGCTTCCGGCGTGCTGACGGCTGGAATGCCTGGCCACGAGCGCGCGACGGTTCGTGACCGCATCGAGGATCCAGATCAATTCCGGTTCCATCCAGCGCCGCCGAGACGCCGACCTGGCGCGAGTTCGCGTGCACGTGGCCGAGGCGATCAGCAGGCCGAGCGGCTCGACGATCGCGCCCACGAGCTCCTGGCCGGCCCGGTCGATCAGGAACCCGGCGAGCACGAGCAGAATCGCGGTGATCGAGGAAGGTCGCAGCAACGCTGCCAACGCCGAGCGCCTCGTCGGACAGAACCGCAGTAGGAGCACCAGCAGCACGAAGCTCACGACCGCCGGCCCCGCGAGGACGCCGAAGATGCCGGTTGGGACGGCCTGATGTTTGTCGGTCCGCAGGGTGGCCGGCTGCGCCGCCACAACTTCCGGAGGCTGCAGGTCGAGGCACGAGTCGACGCGGGAATGCCCGACGCCGTGCACTTCCACGACCTGCGCCACAGCGGCAACGAGCTCGCGGCCGAGGGCGGCGCAACGACGCGGGAGCTGATGGCCCGCATGGGCCACTCGACCACCCGGGCTGCCATGCGGTACCAGCGCGCACGGCGCGAACGTGACCACACGATCGCCGACGCGATGAGCCGCAACACCGAGCAGGCGCGGCAGGTTCGCAGGGGAAGAAGGCCGAAACTCGCCCGTCGACGAGGCGAGGGGCACGCAGGGGACACGGCGGGTGGAACGACCGCCTAACGCAATGGGGGCCAGATCGGAGTAAACACCCTCTGACCTGGCCCCCATTGGAGGTTTTAGCGAGTGGAGCTGAGGGGAATCGAACCCCTGACCCCCGCCTTGCAAAGGCGGTGCTCTACCAATTGAGCTACAGCCCCGGGCACGGGCGCCCGTGGGCCACCCGCGCGGTGAGTCAGTTGCGGGAAGCGTCCGCGGCCTTGGCCGGGGTGCTGCCGTTCGCGGAGACCGGGCCCGTTGGGGCGGTCGCCTGGCGCCAGAGGTCGGCCTCGGCCTTGGCAGCCTTGTTGCGCTTGACGACGAACAGAACGCCGCCCGCGACGACTGCGAGTGCCAACAGCTTCTTCATCTGAAGCCCCCTTTTCCAGCTTGCTTCCGTACCCCACGATGCTACTGCACGCTCCGAGCGCCGGATCCGGCGGTTCCAGGGCCTGGTTCCACGTGGAACCACCGGCGGCCCGCGTCACACGCCGAACGGAATACCTCCGGCCGGCGCGCCGTTGAACACATTGGTCGGTGCGCCCAACGTGTCCCCCGGGCTCACACCTTTGCCTTCGCGGAATACCGTTCGGCTGGAGCCGCGTCGTGCCTTTCGCCGAGAGGCGACCGTGCGCGCGCCGATCGCAGACATGTCAGCCCTGCCGGCCTTCTCTTCCCGGCAGGGCTGACTTGCGTCCGGCGAGCCTCGCGCCCCCGACGGCGCCCGACTCCACCAGGCCTGGCTGCCCGGTCGCGACGCCCGTGGGTCACCACGAACCGCGGCCTCAGCCGGTGCCAGGCCCACGCCTGCCGGTCCTCGGTCGCGCGCTACACGTCGGCGTGCCAGACCGGGCCGGGGTCGTCGGGCTCGCCCGTGGTCGACACCGCGACCGGCGACGTCATTGGCATCCACGACACCAGCAACCGCGACGGCGGCCAGTGCACGGCCCCGAGCCTTCGTAGCAATGGCCATTGGTCAGCACGAAGGCTTTGTCGTCGTCCGCCGACGTCTGCATCCGCACCAGCGGCCCCGAGCACCCGTCGACGTTGAGGCTGCCCGCGAAATCCACGGTCGCGGCCACGGCTTGCGGTGCCGCGAGCACCAGTGTGGAAGAAGTCAACGCGCCTTGGCCGCACACGGAATCTTGTCCAGCGACGCGTGCCGTCCATCCAGGACAGTCAGCCGCGAGCCACCGACCGCCTTCTGCGTGTCGGCCGCGTCGGAAACGGCCACCCACCACAGAAAGCGGCGATCTCGAACTTGCCGCCCGTCGCCGGGTACTCGCGCTGGTGCGCCTGCACTTCGCCCACGCCTGCTCGAAATCGCGGCCACCGGTCCCCTCGCTGCAGAACCTCGCGTTGTACCGCACGCTGTTCAGCCCACGGGGATTCACGTCGAAACTGAAGACCCGGCGCGCACCGGCCGGTGCCCCACTGGCGGTCAAGCACCGGCATCCGCGGTCGTGCCGAAGTGGTATTCCGCATCGTGTTGGGCCGGCCACGTGACGAACCGGCCGAACCCCTTCTCCGCGACCGCGTCGATCGAACCGTCCATGGCGGACAGGTCCATCACCGGCGGCATCACGGAATCCAGCCACATCCGGTCGACGCGGCGGTCGAGCATCGACCGGTACACGGTGCCAATGACGTTGCCGTAGGAGACGCCGTAGAAACTGATCTTCGGCGCACGGCCGGGCCGTCCTGCCACTCACAGTCGACCTTGTCGCGGTAACCCGCGCCGCGCATGTCGAACCCGACCACGTCGTAATTCGGTAACGAACAAACACCGAGAGTCAGCCGCGCGAACACTCACCCAGGCAGCCAATGGTCACCGATCGCACCGTGGGGGTCTGGGGGCTCGGCCCCCAGATACAACACCGCCCGGTCACAGTTTGCGTATTCCGCAAACATGACCGGGCTAACCGGGTGGGCCCACCAGGACTTGAACCTGGGACCTCTTCGTTATCAGCGAAGCGCTCTAACCACCTGAGCTATGGGCCCGTCGAACGAAGGGAACTTTACAGGACCCCCGGAGGGGCCCTGCAACCGGGTTACTCCCTTTCCGACAGGGTGACTTCGAGGCCGCCTGCCAGGTCGGCCGACACGTTGTAGATGAAGGCGCTCACTGTGGCCAGGGCGGAGACCAGCACGATGTTGATCGCGCCCAGGATGGCGGCGACGCCGAACACGCGGCCGGCGCTGATGAGGGGCTCGGTGGACGCGTTGGCGCCCTCGCCGCCGACCAGGGACGAGTAGGTGCCGTTCAGTTTGTCCCAGACGCCCATGCCGTCGAGGACCGTGTACAGCACGCCGACGGCGACCAGCCACACGAAGAACATCGCGACGCCCAGGACGAGCGACAGCTTCAGCACCGACCAGGGGTCGAAGCGCTTGATCTGCAGCGACGCGCGGCGCGGGCCGCGGCCCGGGCGGCGCAGGGCGCTCGGGGTGGGACGGGTGCGGCCGGCCGGGGGGACGTCGGCGGCGGCCGGGGGCGCGCCCTCGGCTCCGAAGAGCCGGGGCGCGGCCGTGCCGCTCACCGCGGGGTAGTCGCTCTCGCTCACGCGCGGTCCGTCCTGCTCATGATCCGAGTAGACCACATCTTCGGTGGCGATCCCGGTCGAGACCGTCGCCTCCGAATCGCCGCCGCCGTCCTTGGCGGTGCGCTGCCAGGGTGGGCTCGACGACGTGCCGTCTGCCTTCTCGGATGGTGTCACGAAGAGTCAGTCCTTACCCGTGCGTGGGGCGCCGCTCACTGCTCCGGCGCCGTGCCGTCTTCTTCCGTGCTTTCCTCGGGCGCGGTGGTCACCTCGCCGTCGACGGCGGGGGTCTCCACAGCCTCGTCCACCGAAGCTTCCGAAGTATCCGAAGCGTCCGTGGTCTCCGCGGAGTCCTCGCCACCATTGGCGACGTCCGAACCCTCGTCCGCGTTGCGTGCGACCGCGAGAAGAGTTGTGCCGTCCGCCAGATTCATCAGCCGCACGCCCTTGGTCTGGCGACCGGCCTTGCGCACGTCGCGCGCCGGCGTGCGGATGACCCCGCCGCTCGAGGTGATGGCGAACAGCTCGTCGTCCTCGTCGACGATGAGTGCTCCCACCAGCCTCCCACGTTTCGTGTCGTGCTGGATGGTCAGCACACCCTTCCCGCCGCGGCCCTGCACCGGGTAGTCCTCGATCGGCGTGCGCTTGGCGTACGCGCCGTCGGTCGCGACCAGCAGGAACTTGTCGGGCTTGACCACGCTGATGCCGAGCAGTTCGTCACCGTCGTTGAACCGCATGCCGAGCACACCGGACGTCGCGCGGCCCATCGGGCGCAGCGCCTCGTCGGTCGCGTGGAAGCGGATCGACTGGCCGCCGGCCGACACGAGCAGCAGGTCGTCCTCCGCCGCCGCCAGCACGGCGCCCACCAGCTCGTCGCCTTCCCGCAGGTTGACGGCGATGAGGCCGCCCGCGCGGTTGGAGTCGAAGTCGGTGAGCTTGGTCTTCTTCACGAGCCCCTTCTGCGTGGCCAGCACCAGGTACGGCGCCACCTCGTAGTTCGGGATCTCGATGACCTGGGCGATCTGCTCGTCGGGCTGGAACGCCATCAGGTTGGCCACGTGCTGGCCGCGCGCGTTGCGGTTGGCCTCGGGCAGGTCGTACGCCTTGGTTCGGTAGACGCGGCCCTTGTTCGTGAAGAACAGGATCCAGTCGTGCGTGGAGCACACGAAGAAGTGCTGCACGATGTCGTCCTGCTTCAGCGTGGCGCCCTGCACGCCCTTGCCGCCGCGCTTCTGCGAGCGGTACAGGTCGGTCTTCGTGCGCTTCGCGTAGCCGGTGCGCGTGATGGTGACCACCACGTCTTCGACCGCGATGAGGTCCTCGACCGACACCTCGCCGTCGAACGGGATGATCTTCGTGCGCCGGTCGTCGCCGTACTTGTCGACGATCTCCATGAGCTCGTCGCGGATGATCGAACGCTGGCGCTCCGGCTTCTCGAGGATGTCCTTGAGGTCCGCGATCTCCAGCTCGATGTCGGCCAACGTGTCGATGATGCGCTGCCGCTCCAGAGCGGCCAGCCGGCGCAGCTGCATGTCGAGGATGGCCGTGGCCTGGATCTCGTCGACGTCCAGCAGTTCCATCAGCGCCGGCCGCGCCTCGTCGGCCGAGGGCGAACGGCGGATCAGAGCGATGACCTCGTCGAGCAGATCCAGCGCCTTGACCAGACCGCGCAAGATGTGCGCGCGCTCCTCGGCCTTCTGCAGGCGGAACTTGGTCCGTCGGACGATGACCTCGACCTGGTGCTTCACGTAGTGCCGGATCATCTGGTCGAGCCGCAGGGTGCGCGGCACGTCGTCGACGATCGCCAGCATGTTCACGCCGAAGTTCTGCTGCAGCTGGGTGTGCTTGAACAGGTTGTTCAGTACCACCTTCGCCACGGCGTCGCGCTTGAGCGTGACCACGATCCGCATGCCGGAGCGGCTGTTGGACTCGTCGGCGATGTCGGCGATGCCCGTGAGCTTGCCGTCGCGCACCAGGTGCGCGATGTTCTCGACGAGGTTGTCCGGGTTCACCTGGTACGGCAGCTCGGACACGACGAGCGTGGTGCGCCCCTTCGCGTCCTCCTCCACCTCGACGACCGCACGCATGCGCACGGAACCGCGGCCCGTACGGTACGCGTCCTCGATCCCGGAGGTGCCGAGGATCATCGCCTTGGTCGGGAAGTCCGGGCCCTTGATGCGCGTGAGCAGCGCGGCCAGCAGCTCGTCGTCGGACGCCTCGTAGTTCTCCAGCGCCCACACGACGCCGTCCGCAACCTCGCGTAGGTTGTGCGGCGGGATGTTGGTCGCCATGCCGACCGCGATGCCGGAACTGCCGTTGACCAGCAGGTTCGGGAACCGCGCCGGCAGCACGTTGGGCTCTTGCGTGCGGCCGTCGTAGTTGTCGCGGAAGTCGACGGTGTCCTCTTCGATGTCCGCCAGCATCTGCATCGCCAGCGGCGCGAGGCGCGACTCCGTGTACCGCATGGCGGCGGCGGGGTCGTTGCCCGGCGAACCGAAGTTGCCCTGCCCGTCGATGAGCGGATAGCGCATCGACCACGGCTGGGCCAGGCGCACGAGGGCGTCGTAGATCGCCGAGTCACCGTGCGGGTGGTAGTTGCCCATGACGTCGCCGACGACGCGGGAGCACTTGTTGTACCCGCGGTCCGGCCGGAAACCGGAGTCGAACATCGAGTAGAGCACGCGCCGGTGCACCGGCTTGAGACCGTCGCGCACATCCGGCAGCGCCCGCGCCACGATCACGCTCATGGCGTAGTCGATGTAGGAACGCTGCATCTCCTGCTGGATGTCGACCGGCTCGATGCGGTCGTGTTCCGGCGGCAAGGTTTCCGTCATGGGTTCCTTCTCGGGGAAAGGTCAGGGCAGTCGGGGGAAGGCGGACGACTACACGTCCAGGAAGCGCACGTCCTTGGCGTTACGCGTGATGAACGAGCGCCGGGCCTCCACATCCTCGCCCATGAGAACGGAGAACAGGTCGTCGGCCTGCGCGGCGTCGTCGAGGGTGACCTGGCCCAGCAGGCGGTTGGCCGGGTCCATCGTGGTCTCCCACAGCTCTTCGGCGTTCATCTCGCCGAGACCCTTGTAGCGCTGGATCGCGTCGTCCTTCGGCAGCCGGCGGCCGGCCTCGACACCCGCCTGGATCACGGCGTCGCGCTCCTTGTCGGAGTACGCGTACTCCGGGTCCTGCCGCGGCCACTTGATCTTGTACAGCGGCGGCCGCGAAAGGAACACGTGGCCGTGCTCGATCAGCGGGCTCATGAAGCGGAACAGCAGGGTGAGCAGCAGCGTGGTGATGTGCTGGCCGTCGACGTCGGCGTCGGCCATCAGCACGATCTTGTGGTAGCGCAGCTTCGAGAGGTCGAAGTCGTCGTGGATGCCGGTGCCCAGCGCCGTGATCAGCGACTGGACCTCGGTGTTCTTGAGCACGCGGTCGATGCGCGCCTTCTCCACATTGATGATCTTGCCCCGGATGGGCAAGATCGCCTGGTACATCGAGTCGCGGCCTTCCTTGGCCGAGCCGCCGGCCGAGTCACCCTCCACGATGTAGAGCTCACACTCGCCCGGGTCGTTGGAGCGGCAGTCCTTGAGCTTGCCCGGCAGGCCGCCGATCTCCAACGCGCCCTTGCGGCGCACCAGGTCCCGCGCCTTGCGGGCGGCCATGCGCGCCTGCGCCGAGGAGATCGACTTGTTGATGATCGTCTTCGCCTCGTTGGGGTTGCGCTCGAACCAGTCGCCCAGCCACTCGTTCGACTGCTGCTGCACGAACGTCTTCGCTTCGCTGTTGCCCAGCTTCGTCTTCGTCTGACCCTCGAACTGCGGCTCGGACAGCTTGATCGAGACGATCGCGGCGAGACCCTCGCGCACGTCATCGCCAGTGAGGTTCGCGTCCTTCTCCTTGAGCAGCTTCTTCTCGCGCGCGTACGCGTTGACCACGCGCGTGAGCGCCGCGCGGAAGCCCTCTTCGTGAGTGCCGCCCTCGTGGGTGTTGATCGTGTTCGCGAACGTGTACACCGACGGCGTGAACCCGTTGTTCCACTGCATCGCGACCTCGACCTCGAGGCCGACGCCCTTCGCGTCGAAGGAGATCACGCTCTCGTGGATCGGGTCCTTGCTGCCGTTGATGTGACGGACGAAGTCCTCGAGCCCGCCGGGGTAGCAGTAGACCTTCTCCTTGACGCGGGCCTGCTTGCCCTCCGCGTCCGCTTCGGTCTCCTCGTCGGCCACGCGCTCGTCGCGCAGCGACAGGGTGAGGCCCTTGTTGAGGAAGGCCATCTCCTGCAGGCGACGCGAGATCGTCTCGAAGTTGTACGTGGTGGTCTCGAAGATGTTCGAGTCGGCCCAGAAGGTGATCGTGGTGCCGGTGTCCTCGGCGGGGCCGAGGTCCTCCAGCGGGCCGGCGACCTGGTCCGTGTAGAGCTGACGCCAGCTGCGGCCGCCGACCTTGATCTCCGCGAGCAGCTTCGTCGACAGCGCGTTCACCACCGAGACGCCGACGCCGTGCAGGCCGCCGGACACCGCGTAGGAGTCGCTGTCGAACTTGCCGCCCGCGTGCAGGATGGTGAGCACGACCTCGAGGGTCGGCTTCTTCTCCTTGGGGTGCATGTCCACGGGGATGCCGCGTCCGTCGTCGACGACTCGTACCCCGCCGTCGGCGAGGAGAGTAACCTCGACCCTGGTGGCGAAGCCGGCCATCGCCTCGTCCACGGAGTTGTCCACGACCTCCTGGACCAGGTGGTGGAGACCGCGCTCACCGGTGGAACCGATGTACATACCGGGGCGCTTGCGGACCGCTTCGAGGCCTTCGAGCACGGTGATGGACGACGCGTTGTACTCGCTCTTGTTCTCGGTCACCGGCGTTGTTTCTCCTCGTCTCGCCCGAGCGGACGCTCGCTACTCCTCCAGTGTACTTGCCCGCGCGTGCTGACATGCGGCAAGGACACCCCTCACTGCGTCACAGAGCCGCGAAATCGCTCGAAGGCGAGTCAGGTCGTAGCTCGCGGGTTGTCAAGCGGTTCTCGGGGAACTCACCCGCCGACGCGCAACCGGAGTCAGCCGTACGTGTCACGAGGCCCGCGACCCGGCACGACCCGTGGTCCTTTCCGCCAGCTCGGCGCCGTCGGACCCTGGATCCGCATGCGCTTCACGACGCCGTTGCCGACCCCCGCGGCGATCTTCGCGATGAGCTTGCTCTGCAGCAGCCGCAGCTGCGTGGCCCACGCCGTGGAGCTCGCGCGGACGGTCAGCTCGCCGTCCTTGAGGCTCACCGGCTGAGCGTGTTCGGCGACGTCCTCGCCCACGAGCCGGGCCCACTGCCCGAACACGCGCGCGTTGGTCATCGTGTCCTGCCAGCCGCTGTCGGAGACCAGCCGCGAGACGAGCCGGCCGAGCGGCTGCGGGTCGCGCGCGTCGGCTCCGGGCCCTGACCAGCGACGACGGCGCGGGTTCTGGCCCCCGCCGCCAGTGATCCGGCCGCGGCGCAGGTTCGGCGGAGCACCGCGTTCCTTCGCCTTGGCCTTCGCGGCCTCGAGCGCGGCGTGCGCCAAGTCCCGTCCGGAGGGCTTCCCGTTCGGCCCAGCGGACACATCACGCTCGGTACCGGAATCACGCGTCCCACGTGGGTGATTGCCCGTTTGGGGGGTGTCAAGGCCCTCATCAGGCCGTTTCGTCACGCGCGGCGATAACCGGTTCACGGGTTTATCCACACTGTCCACAGGTTTGTCCCCAGATCGGTGGGTAACTTCTGTGACCGCGGTCACCCGCCGTGGCCGACTTGATCTTGGGGCCGAGGACTCAGGCACGATTGACCTCGCCATCCGCCACCACGAACCGGCTCCCGGCCAGCTCCGACGGCACGTCCTCGTCCACCGCCGCCGTGATGAGCACCTGCTCGGCACCCGCGGCGACCTCCGCGAGCCGCGCCCGCCGTTTGCGGTCGAGCTCGGCAAACACATCATCCAGCAGCAGCACCGGTTCGCCCGCTTCGCCACGCAGGAGCTCGTAGCTGCCGAGCCGCAGGGCCAGCGCGAACGACCACGATTCGCCGTGGCTTGCGTACCCCTTCGCCGGCGCCTCGCCCAGGATCAGCTCCAGCTCGTCGCGGTGCGGGCCGACGAGGCTGATGCCGCGCTCCAGCTCGTTGCGCCGGACGTCGGCCAGCGCCTTGAGCAGCAGCTCGCGCAGCACTTCCGCGTCCGCCCGCTCGCCACCGGCCACGCCGTAGCCCGGTGGCAGCGCTTCGCCGAGCGACGACTTGTACGCGATCGACGCCGGCCGCGAGTCCGGCGCAACGCCCAGGTAGGCCTCCGCCGTGTACGGCCCGAGGTCGGCGATGAGGTTCAGCCGCGCCGCCAGCAGCTGGGCGCCGGCCACCGACAGGTGGTCGTCCCAGACGTCGAGCGTCGAGAGCGCGTACGGGTCCTCCTTGCCGGTGCGGTGCTTGCCCGCGGTCTTGAGCAGGGCGTTGCGCTGCTTGAGCACCTTCTCGTAGTCCGCGCGCACGCCCGCGTACCGAGGTGCGCGCAGCACCAGCAGCTCGTCCATGAACCGGCGGCGCTCGCTCGGATCCCCGCGCACGAGCGCCAGGTCCTCCGGGGAGAACAGCACCGTGCGCAGGATCCCGAGCACGTCACGCGGTTTGCCGACCGCGCCTCGGTTCACACGAGCGCGGTTGGCTCGTCCCGCCGTGATCTCGAGCTCGACGGTGAGCTCGCGGTCGTCGTTGACCACGGCGACGCGCACGAGCGCGCGCTCGCACCCGTGCCGGATCAGCGGGGCGTCCGTCGCGACCCGGTGGGAACTCAGGGTCGCGACGTAGCCGATCGCTTCGAGCAGGTTCGTCTTCCCCCGGCCGTTCTGACCGACGAGCACGGCCGGGCCCGGTTCGAGGGCGAGGTCGGCTTGCGGCCAGGACCGGAAGTCGGTGACCTGGAGATGTCGCAGATACACGAGCGGAGGGAGGCTAGCTCCCGGCCTTCTTCACAGCGTGGCCACCGAACTGGTTGCGCAGCGCGGCGACGGCGCGCATCGCGGCGGAGTCCTTCTGCCGCGAGGAGAACCGGGCGAACAGCGCGGCCGAGAGCACCGGCGCCGGCACCGCGTTGTTCACGGCCTCCTCCAGCGTCCACCGGCCCTCGCCCGAGTCTTCGACGTAACCCTCGAGGTCGTCGAGCTCCGGGTCCTCCTCCAGCGCGCGCACCAGCAGGTCGAGCAGCCAGGAGCGCACGACCGTGCCGCGCTGCCAGCCCTTGATCACCTCGGGCACGTTCTTCACGACGTGCGCGGCCTCGAGCAGCTCGAAGCCCTCGGCGTAGGCCTGCATGATGCCGTACTCGATGCCGTTGTGGATCATCTTCGCGTAGTGGCCGGCGCCGACCTCGCCGGCGTGCGAGAAGCCTTCTTCACGCGGGCCTTCCGGACGCAGCGTGTCGAAGATCGGCATCGCACGGGCGACGTCGGAGCCGGCGCCGCCGACCATGAGGCCGTAGCCGTTGTCCTTGCCCCACACGCCACCGGAGACACCGCAGTCGAGGTAGCCGATGCCCTTGGCCGCCAGCAGATCCGCGTTCAGCTTGTCGTCGGTGAACTTCGAGTTCCCGCCGTCGATCACGAGGTCGCCCTCGGACAGCGACTGGCTGAGCTCCACCACGGTCTGCCGCGTCGGCTCGCCGGCGGGGACCATGATCCAGACGATGCGCGGTGCGTCCAGTTTGGACACCAGATCGGCGAGCGACTCGGAGTCGGTGACGGCCGGGTTGCGGTCGTAGCCCACGACCTCGTGCCCGGCGGCGCGCAGCCGCTCGCGCATGTTGAAGCCCATCTTGCCCAGGCCCACGAGACCGAGCTGAACCATGAGATCCCCTTAGGTAGGAACGAAAATCCGCGGTTGTGACGCGCCGGTCAGCCCGGGAGCCGGACCGGCATCAGCAGGTAGAGATAACCGGGGACGACGTTGCCCTCGGCGTCGGCGGGCTTGATGAGCGCCGGCCGGTTGGGGGTGGTGAAGGTGAGTTCCGCGCGGTCGCTGTGCAGCGCGCCGAGCCCGTCGACGAGGTAGCCGGGGTTGAAGGCGATGGTGACCGGTTCGCCCTCGTAGTCGACCTGCAGCTCTTCCTCGGCGCTGCCCTCGTCGTCACCGCCGGCGGACAGCCGCAGTGACCCGTCGGCGAACTCCAACCGCACCTGCGTACCCCGCTCGGCGACCAGGGAAACGCGCTTGATCGACTCGGCGAGCGCCGACACCTCGATCACGGCACGAGACGTGTGGGTCGCCGGCAGCAGCTGCCGGTAGGGCGGGAACTCCGCGTCGAGCAGGCGGGTGGTGGTGTAGCGGCCGTTGCCCGAGAGGCCGAGCAGACCTTCGCCGCTGGCGAGCGCGAGGCGCACGGTGCTGCCGGCGCCGCCGAGCGTCTTCGCGGCTTCGGCGAGCGTGCGCGCGGGCACGAGCACCGCGGCGTCGGCCAGGCCCTCGGCCGGCTTCCACGTGAACTCGCGCATGGCGAGGCGGAAGCGGTCGGTGGCCACGAGCGTGAGGGTCTCGCCCGAGATCTCCAGCCGCATGCCGGTGAGCATCGGGAGCGTGTCGTCCTTGCCGGCGGCGGTGACGACCTGGGTCACGGCCTGGCCGAACGTGTCGCCGGTGAGCTCACCCGCGAAGGCGGGCTGGGACGGCAGCTGCGGGTAGTCCTCGACGGGCATGGTCGGCAGGGAGAAGCGCGCGCTGCCGCACGTGATGGTGGCGCGGGCGCCGTCGACGGAGATCTCCACCGGCTGCGCGGGCAGCGCCTTGGTGATGTCGGCGAGGAGGCGGCCGGAGACCAGGAGGCGGCCACCGTCGGCGATCGTCGCGGGGACGCCCACCGTGGCGGAGACCTCGTAGTCGAACCCGGACACCGTGAGCGCGTCGGACTCCCCGTCCGCACCCGCGTCGAGCAGCACACCGCCCAGCACCGGCACCGGAGGCCGGGACGGGAGGCTCCTGGCCACCCAGGCGACGGCGTCGGCAAGCCCGTCGCGCTCGACACGGATCTTCATGCGCGCATCCTTTCGACAGCCGAGCCCCTCGGCTCGTGAAGGGTCGGCGGCTGGCGGTTCACGAGTACTGCGCCGAGTACGCCGCGACCGAGTCCCCACCGGGCCGGCCCGTTTCGGCGTGCCGGGATCGGCGCACAGGAACGGACCAGGTGCAGGCATCCACGTTAGGCCGTCGCCGGGGGTCCCGTCACCTCGGCCTCCCCTTGACTTTGTCGACAAGGAGACAGGCTCGACGGCTTGTCCCCAACTTCGTCCATCGCCTGTTTTTGTTTTGTTCTTTCTTTCAAAAGATCTAAGAGCAGTAGCAGTAATAGGGGCTGTGGGTTGTGTGGACAGAGCTCGTTCGCCCAGGTCGGAGGGCGCGGCGGGGTGTGGAGAGTCCTGGTGGTGGATCGGTGGATGGTTCGGGCGATCCGTGGATGGTTTCGTCCCGGCCGCGATCCATCCACATCTCGGGCCGGTTGTCCCCATGGTTGTCCCCAGGTGTGAGGGGAGTTGTACCCAGGTTCTGTGGGTGTGGAAACCGGCCCGAATCGCCCTGGAGAGTGACGGGCTCCCGTTGTGGATCACGTGTGGGCAACCTGTGGAATCCCCGTGGACAGCCCTGTGGAAAGTCTGTGGATTCCGTGTGGGCGGGATGTGGACCGATTCGGCGTCGCCGCAGCTGGGGGATCTGCTGGAGTTGTGCACAAACTGCGCACAGGGTGGGGAAAACTCCTTGTGTATCAATGGGTTTGGGGATGGTTGCGTACGCGTGCGTACGTGGGCGACGGCACACGCCGCTTTCTTCGCTGCTTCGCCTGTGCACGGGTGCTTCGTCCACGTTGGACCCGGGGCGTTGTGGAAGGTGTTGTGTGGTAGGGGAAACCGGGCTCGCGGGGGTCTGGGGCGAGCGTGCGGGGTGCGGCGTGGACGAGTCTCTGTGGACGGACAGCGGGCCTCAGTTCCGGACCGCGGGCCTCGCTGAGCGCCGTCGTGAGTTACGTCCTCACGCCGCCCATGGAAAAGGAGGGCGCCGCCCGTAGGCGACGCCCTCCTTGAAGCTCCGAAGCTACTGCCGAGCCCGCTGCTTGATCCGCGACGTGAGCTCCTGCACCTGGTCGTAGATGCGCCGGCGCTCGGCCATCTCCTTGCGGATCTTCTTGTCCGCGTGCATCACGGTCGTGTGGTCGCGGCCGCCGAACGTCTGCCCGATCTTCGGCAGCGACATGTCGGTGAGCTCGCGGCACAGGTACATCGCGATCTGGCGCGCCGTGGCGAGTGCCTTCGTCTTGCCGGGCCCGCAGAGGTCGTCGAGCGTGACGTCGAAGAACTCCGCGGTGACGCCCATGATCGTCGGCGCGGTGATCTCCGGTGCGTGTGAGTCGGGGATCAGGTCGCGCAGCACGATCTCGGCGAGCCCGACGTCCACGGCCTGCTGGTTGAGCGACGCGAACGCGGTCACGCGGATCAGCGCGCCCTCGAGCTCGCGGATGTTCGCCTCCACTCGCGAGGCGATGAACTCCAGTACTTCGCCCGGCACCGCCAGCCGGTCCTGCGCGGCCTTCTTGCGCAGGATGGCGATGCGGGTTTCGAGCTCGGGCGGCTGGATGTCGGTGATCAGGCCCCACTCGAACCGCGTCCGCAGCCGGTCCTCCAGCGTCTCGAGGCGCTTGGGCGGGCGGTCGGAGCTGACGACGATCTGCTTGTTCGCGTTGTGGAGGGTGTTGAAGGTGTGGAAGAACTCTTCCTGCGTACCTTCTTTGCCTTCCAGGAACTGGATGTCGTCGACGAGCAGGATGTCGATGTCGCGGTAGCGCCGCTGGAAGGCGACCTTGCGGTCGTCTCGCAGCGAGTTGATGAAGTCGTTGGTGAACTCTTCGGTCGAGACGTAGCGCACGCGCATGCCGGGGAACAGCCGTTGCGCGTAGTGGCCCACGGCGTGCAGCAGGTGCGTCTTGCCGAGCCCGGACTCACCCCAGATGAACAGCGGGTTGTACGCGCGGGCCGGCGCCTCGGCCACGGCCACCGCGGCCGCGTGGGCGAACCGGTTGGACGCGCCGATCACGAACGTGTCGAAGGTGTACTTCTCGTTGAGCTTCGTCTTCGACGTCTGCGGCTGCGCGGGCGCGGTGTAGGGCTGCCCGGCGATCGGCTGGCCGGAGAACGTCGGCCAGATCTCGTGGACGGCGGCGAGCGCTTCGCCTTCCTCGTCCACTTCTTCGTTCGGGTCGTCGGACTCCTCGAGCGGGGCCGGCTGCGGCACCGGGCGCTGGCGCGGCGGCTCGGGCCGGGCGGCGCGCGCGGCGGCCATGGAGGCGCCGTCGATCGGCGGACGCTGCTGCGCGACGGAACCGTTGTCGAGGCGGCCGTTCTCAAGACGCCCGTTGTCGGGCCGGCCGTTCTCCACGTGCGTGGGGTCGAGGTGACCGGGTTCCAGGTGCCCGTTGTCGACACGGCCGTTGTCGGGGTGCCCGTTTTCCACCCGAGGTGGTGAGGGCACGTAGCGCGGCGCGGGCGCGATGGCCTCGGCGCTGTCGACCTTCACGGCGAGCGACACGGCGCGGCCGAGCCGGCGGGAGAGGGCGTCGGTGATCGCGCCCCGCAGCGCGCGTTCGATCGCTTCCTTCGCGAAGTCACTGGGGGCAGCCAGCAGGGCGGTGCCATCGAGCAGGCCGATGGGCCTCGTCACCCGCATCCAGGCTCGTTGCTGCGGCGAGAGGGTGCCGTCGGACAGCTCCCGTACCACCTGCTCCCAGATGACGCCCAGATTGTGCTGGTGCTCGGACACCTGTCTGGCTCCCCTCCCCTCGTCGGCGTGAACGGCGGAATCACCCCAAGCACGCCCGCGAAACTCTCCCCTGGACGTCATCTTGGACCGACCTGCGCGTGGGCACAGCGAATATCCACATAGTTGTCCACAGCTGTGCACTAATGTACGGCTGCCCGCAGCCACGCCACCTGCGGGCTCGGCGTTCGCCGTGGGCGCCTCCACACCCCGGTGGCGATACCGCCGCGCGCCTCGAGACCGGGCGACCCGGAAGAGGCACGCTAACAAGCCTCGCCCGCTGCCACAAGGCATCATTGCGCGCAAGCATTTCACGGTGTACGGCGTGTTGCCATTCGGTGCCCCGGCGTGGGCGAAGGCGAGGTCACGGCCCGGTCGCCGAGCGTGGCGGAGGGGGTGCCTACACGGCTCCCGACCGGGGTGCGTACCCTCGTAAGGTCTCCCGTAAGCGACGGGTGCGTTTCGCGTGCCCACGTATGTCGTCGCTCGTCGTGACGAGGCCACACGTTGGTAGGAGACACCAGAGACTGCCGTGCGACCGCACGACATGCCGGTAGACGGCCGAAAATCCGTCGCCCGACGGCCGAGACACAGGAGTAGCAGTGAGCAAGGGTAAGCGCACCTTCCAGCCGAACAACCGCCGACGCGCGCGGACCCACGGTTTCCGCCTCCGCATGCGGACCCGTGCCGGCCGGGCCATCTTGGGGGCTCGTCGTCGCAAGGGCCGCGCCGCGCTGTCCGCCTGATCCGGCTCGTCGAGGCGCGCCGTGCTGCCCGCAGCCGCACGTCTACGGCGGAGTGAAGACTTCCGGGTCGTTCTCCGCCGGGGCTCCCGGGCAGGCAGGCGTCGCCTCGTCGTCCACGCGTTGACCACGGACCCGTCCGCGGCCGCACCCGATGCGGTCAGGGCGGGTTTTGTGGTGAGCAAGGCCGTCGGGAACTCGGTGGTGCGCCACCGAGTGACCCGGCAACTGCGTCATCTCGTTTCGGCCCGGCTCGGAACACTGCCCCCGGGCAGCTCGTTGGTCGTACGGGCATTACCTCCGGCGGCGTCCGCTTCGAGCGCGGAGCTCGGCGCCGATCTCGACGCGGCGTTGCGCCGGCTCGGACTCACCTCGTCCCGCCGCACCGCCGGGGAAGGTGCTCCCCGGCAACCGCGTCAGCAGGACGCGGCCCCCGACCACGGATCAGCGGTGTAACGGCTATGCAAGCCACTCCCGAGCACACCCACGGCGGCACCGAAGTCACCGGGGAGACGGCCCCGCGCCGCCCCGGGCCAGTCGCGTGGGTGCTGCTCCTCCCCATCAAGTTCTATCGCAAGGCGATCTCGCCTTTCCTGCCGCCGGCCTGCCGCTTCTACCCGAGCTGCAGCGCGTACGCAGTCGAAGCCCTGACCCGGCACGGTGCCGGCCGCGGCTCCTACCTCGCGCTGCGCCGGCTGGGGCGGTGCGGCCCGTGGACACCGCCGGGCCGCGATCCGGTACCCGAGAAGTTCTCGTGGCGCCACCACCTGCCTGAAACACCGATCGAGGAGTAGCTCAGTGCTCGATTTCATCTACTACCCCGTGTCCTTCATCTTGTGGTGTTGGCACAAGGTATTCGGGTTCGCGTTCGGGGAAGCATCGGCGATTTCCTGGATCCTCGCGATCATCTTCCTGACGTTCACGGTCCGCGGCATCATGTTCAAGCCGTTCGTGAACCAGGTCCGGTCGATGAAGAAGATGCAAGACTTCGCGCCGGAGATGAAGAAGCTCCAGAAGAAGTACGCGAACGACAAGCAGCGCCAGGCGCAGGAGATGCAGAAGCTCCAGCGCGAGCACGGCGTCAACCCGCTGGGCAGCTGCCTGCCGATGATTCTTCAGATCCCGGTGTTCATCGGTCTGAACCACGTGCTGCGCGCGTTCACGATCCTGCCGCCCGGCGGTGGCGTGAAGACGGAGAACTACTTCTTCAACCAGCACGATGTCCAGTCGTACGTCACCGCGAAGCTCTTCGGCGTCAACCTGGGTGAAGCGGTCTACAACGGCGTCGGGGTGGTCAGCGGCAGTGTCGCGGCTCCTGGGTTCCACTGGAACGTGCTCCCGGTCGCGCTGCCCTTGATGATCATCGCGTCCATCGCCACGCACCTCACCGCGCGGCACTCCGTAGCCCGGCAGAACGCCGCGTCGGCCACCTCGCAGACCGCGATCATGAACAAGCTGACGATGTACATCTTCCCGCTCGGCGTGCTCGTGTTCGGTGCCCTGTTCCCGCTCGGCCTGCTCTTCTACTGGCTGGCGAACAACGGCTGGACGCTGATGCAGCAGCGGCTCGTGTACACGCGCATCGACAAGGAAGAGGCCGCGCGCAAGGCGGAGGCCGCGGAGAAGCGAGCGTCGCTCGGACCGAAGCCCGGGCAGAAGCCGACGGCTCCGAAGGTCGGGCAGAAGCCTGTGCAGCAGAAGAAGAACAACCCATCCGGCAACGGTGGCCAGCAGGGCAAGGTGACCAAGGCGGGTTCGGCGCACGGTTTCGCGCAGACGAAGTCTCCGTCTTCCTCGGGTGGCGTGGAGAGCAAGAAGAACGCCTCGTCCGAGGCTGCCGCGCAGTCCACGCCGTCCGAGCCGGACACCAACGCGACCCCGTCGAAGCCGGCGCAGCAGCCGGCCCAGAACGGATCGAACAAGGAGAACGGAACCGGGGTTCCGGGGCTCCTCAAGGACTCGACCAGGAAGTCGGGCCGGAAGCGTCGCTGACGCGTCCGGTTCGGAGAGGAGACGAATGATGTCGGAGACGGTCGACACGATCGACGCCGATCAGGACGAAGAGACCACGGCCTCGGCCGCACCCGCCGCGGGTGCCCCCGCTGAGGCCGCCGACGAGAAGCAGGGCGGCGACGACCTGCTCGTGCAGGAAGGCGACATCGCCGGCGACTACCTCGAGCGCCTGCTCGACCTGCTCGACTACGACGGCGACATCGACCTCGACGTCGAAGCCGGCCGCGCCATCATCAGCATCGACGGCGGCGAGGACCTCGAAAAGCTCGTCGGCCCCCGCGGCACCGTGCTCGAGGCCCTGCAGGAACTCACCCGCCTCGCCGTCCAGCAGGAGACGGGCTCCCGCAGCCGCCTCATGCTCGACATCGCCGGCTGGCGTGCCGACCGCCGCGAAGAGCTCCGCGAACTCGGCCGCTCCACCGCCGAGTCCGTCCTGTCCAGCGGCGAGCGCGTCCGCTTGCAGCCCATGAGCCCCTTCGAACGCAAAGTCGTGCACGACGCGGTCGCCACCGTGGACGGCGTCACGAGCGAAAGCGAGGGCGAAGACCCGAAGCGCCGCGTGGTGATCTTCCCGGAGGGCTGAGCCTCCTGGACCCCATCCTTGCGGCCGTCACGGCTTGATGCGGTGATCTGGACGCATCACTGAGTATTGCGAAGCACTGAGCAGAAGCGGCCCGCCGGACTTCCGGTGGGCCGCTTCTTTGTCTCCTCTTGCTCGTTCCGCCGTGCTGTGCACGTCGTCGGCTCTTGCGTTGGGCGGCCTCACCGCGTTGCACCGGGCGGGCTCCTCGCACCGGTCGCCTTGCCGCCGTGCCTCGGCTCGGCTTGCTGCCGCGCCCCGGCCCTGCTGTCGTGCCCCGCACGCAGCCGCAGTGCGCATCGCTTCATCACATGCCAGGACGCGCTCTCCACGGTCGCTCCCCCCGTCGGCTCCCGCGCTGGACTGCCTCACCGCCGGTGCCCCGGACCGGCTCCCAAACCATCCCTTGCGGCCGTGCGCCGGCTCGGCTTCCACGCTTACCGCCGTGCCGCACGCTGCTGCCGCGCTCATCGCATCATCACGTGCCGGGCCCGTCCTCGACGGTCGCAAGCCCGCCGGCTCCCGCACCTGGCGGCCTCACCGCCGCGTCCGGAGCGGCTCCTTACACGAGCCGCCCTGCGGCCGTGTCCCGGCTCGGCTTTCGTACTTGTCGCCGTGCTCCGCACGCTGCTGCCGCGCACGCCCGCTTCACCACATGCCAGGACACGCTCTCACGGTCGCGCGCCCCGCCCGCTGAGGCGCTGGGCTGCCTCACCGCCCCACGCACACGCGGAGAAGTCCGCTCGGCCACCCGCAGGTCTCCACGGCGACTCCGCATCCACCGAGACTGCGCCCGCCCAAGCTGCCCGGCCAAGCTGCCCGTGCTCGTTCCGGCGTTGTCCTTGCCGACCGCACGCGCTGCCCGGCGCACGTCTCCATGACTTTCTGGTCCCGACTGAACTCGCCTCAGCCCGCACTCGCTGGAACCTGCCACTCGTCCCGCTGCCTAGCGGGTCTCTCGGATGCTCCCGCTGCACGCGGATCCGACCCCAGCGGACCGCTGCCCGCGGCGCCGCTGCCTTCCATCCGGCCGGTGTGCTCGAAGTGGCGCGGGTGCCGTGTGTCCGCCTGCGTAGGCCGGCCGGGTCAGTTCAGACAAATCCGGTCGGGCGGGCGGTCACCGCGAGACCTGTATTCACAAAAGCCCTCACGCAGTCAGCTCGTCCGAACCCGCCGGTGTCGCTCGGCATCGGCCGTTGAGGCGACGGAGTCCGCGCCAGGCAATGCGGCTCATCGAGGCGCCCGGTCGCCTGCTGCTCGACAGCTCGGATCCGCGGTCTCGCACTCGCAACGACCCGCACCTCAACGACCGCTTTGCTCGCCCGGCCTTGTCTCGGGCGGTGGTCGTCCGCCGGCGTGGCCGCGCGATTGCCCGGACGTGCCCCGCGCAAGGCGGCTGCTACCGCGGATGCCCGACCGCGACCCGGCACTCATCCACCGGCCCCACTCGCCCGCTGCTCTGCGCTCATCCACCGCCGCGCGCTCGGACTACTCGAAGGTCCTGCGCCCGAGTGCCCTGGCTCATCCGCGAACCGCCGCTCGACCCAGCAGATCGCCGCTCCAGAACCAGCGTCACGACCGCCCTCCCGCGCCGTGCTCGCCAAACCTTGCGGCGAGCACGGCGCTCGGCTTGCGCACCGAAGCGAAAGCGGCGGGCTGAGGGCGCAAGAAGGGTGGCCCATGATCTTCGAATCCGGGCTCGCCTTCGTGCTCCCCGGCTCGTCCGTCAGCTCGCAAGCGTGTCCGCGCAGGCGTCTTTCCGGCCGCTCCTCCATGCTTGCCCGCTTGTATTCCGAACCTGCTGCCGCGCTCGCCCACTCCCCTGTCCGTGGATCGGTCGGCCGGTCGCCTCGTGCGGCGGCGTGTTCGCTCGACTGCCAGTCGGTCCGCTGGTGGGCCGGCGGGCCCCTGTCGGTTCACCTGCCCGATCGCTCCCATGTCTGCTTCTCGGCGGCACCTTTCGGCGCCCGCCGATGCCGCCCCGCTCCGGTGCCGCACGAGTTGCCGGATCCGATCGGTCTGGTGCACCTCGACCTGATCCTTCGGGTGGACCGAACCTCCGAGGCTTGTTGGAACGAATTACAACTGTGGCGTTTCACGTGAAACGGCGCATCCCGCTGAGCGCCACCCGTCGTCGTGGTTTCACGTGGAACACGGCTGTGGACACTCGGCTCCCTGAGTGGAGTTGTCCACAGTTGCGGTCTGTCGGCTCGATTTGGGCTCGGCATCGGGGACAATCGAACGAGCGCGTTTCACGTGAAACGCGCGGACCGAGGAGTGGGTTTCGTGAGCTTGGAGGGCGCCACCGCGATGGTGCGGACCGCGGCGGCGGAGGTGTTCGGGGAGCGGGTGGATCGGGCGGCTGGGTACGTCGAGTTGCTGGCTACTCATGGGGTCGAGCGGGGGCTGATCGGGCCGCGTGAAGTGGAGCGGTTGTGGGAGCGCCACGTGCTGAACTCGGCTGTGATCGGGGAGCAGATTCCCGACGGGGCGCGCGTGGTGGACGTCGGGTCGGGGGCTGGGCTTCCGGGTGTGCCGCTGGCGATCGCCCGACCGGACCTCGCTATCGTTCTCCTCGAACCCATGGCCCGCCGGGTCGACTGGCTGGCCGAGGTCGCCGAGAAGCTGGAACTCCCGATCACCATCGTGCGTGGACGCGCCGAGGAGCGGTCTGTGCGTGAGCAGCTGGGTGGCGCTGACGTCGTCACTGCTCGCGCTGTTGCTCCTCTCGCTCGCCTAGCGGGCTGGTGTCTTCCACTGGTTCGCCCCGAAGGTCGTCTGGTTGCGCTTAAGGGGGCCAGTGCGGGAGAGGAAATCGAGCGGGACCGCGTGGCTGTGCGGAAGGCCGGCGGTGCCGATCCAGAACTCGCCGAGTGTGGGAAGGCAGTGCTCGAGGTCCCCAGCACGGTCGTAATGATCCGCCGCCTGCCACCGAAGCCGTCCCGGCCACGCGGCAGGCGGAGCTAAGCGTACGAGTGCGGCCGCGACGTTCCACGTGAAACACCGCGGTCCGAACGCCAACGAGTCTTCTATCAAGAGGAGGTGTCGAGACCGGTGAATCCCCGCCCGTCCGACCCTGCGAGCACCGGCCACGACTTGGGCTGGACGCCGATCGCCGAAGAAGCCGTCCGCGCCGCGAGCGTCCTGCACCCGAAGGAGGGCATGCTCCCCCGCCCGACCCGTCGCCGGGTGCTGACGGTCGCCAATCAGAAGGGCGGCGTCGGCAAGACAACGAGCACCGTCAACCTGGCCGCCGCACTTGCCGTGCACGGGCTCAAGACTCTGGTGATCGACCTCGACCCCCAGGGCAACGCCAGCACCGCGCTCGACATCGACCACCGCTCGGGCACGCCGTCGATCTATGAGGTGCTCATCGGCGAGGTGTCACTCGCCGAGGCGGCCGCTGTCAGCGAGCAGTCGTCGAATCTGTTCTGCGTGCCCGCGACGATCGACCTCGCCGGCGCGGAGATCGAGCTCGTCTCCATGGCCAGCCGCGAGACGCGGCTCAAGGAGGCGCTCTCGTCCGAGATCCTCGACCAGATCGGCGTCGACTACGTCTTCATTGACTGCCCGCCGTCGCTCGGCCTCCTCACCGTCAACGCGATGGTGGCCGCGCAGGAGGTGCTCATCCCGATCCAGTGCGAGTACTACGCGCTGGAAGGTCTGGGGCAGCTGCTGAGC
This sequence comes from Amycolatopsis sp. NPDC051373, assembly GCF_040689465.1. Classification (NCBI taxonomy): domain Bacteria; kingdom Bacillati; phylum Actinomycetota; class Actinomycetes; order Pseudonocardiales; family Pseudonocardiaceae; genus Amycolatopsis; species Amycolatopsis sp. NPDC051373. Next base: position 324,921 of record NZ_JBFBAE010000001.1, read on the forward strand.
AACATCGAGCTCGTGCAGCAGCACCTCAACCGCGAGCTTCGCGTCTCGACGATCCTGCTGACGATGTACGACGGTCGCACCAAGCTCGCGGACCAGGTCACGAACGAGGTCCGCAACCACTTCGGCGACACTGTCCTGAAGACCGTCATCCCGCGCAGTGTGAAGGTCTCGGAGGCGCCTGGCTACGGTCAGACCGTGCTCTCCTACGACCCGGGTTCACGTGGCGCCATGAGCTACCTCGACGCCGCCAAGGAGATCGCGGAACGTGGCGCGACCGAAGGAAGGAGCAGTACCGCATGACTGAGCGCAGAGGAGGGCTGGGGCGAGGGCTCGCGGCCTTGATCCCGACCGGGCCGGCCACCACGGCCGGCCCGGTCCCCTCCGCCGTCGAAGGTGGCACGCCCGCGGACAAAGTGGCGCGTGAAGAGAAGGGCTGGTTCGCGGCCAACGGCGCGGCGACTCCCGTCAGCGGCGAGGTCGCCGGCGCGGTCTACCGGGAGATCCCGGTCAGCGCCGTCAAGCCGAATCCGAAGCAGCCCCGCCAGGTCTTCGACGAAGAAGCGCTCGCCGAACTCGAACACTCCATCCGCGAGTTCGGGCTCATGCAGCCCATCGTCGTCCGCGAATTGGGCGACGGCGAGTACGAGCTCGTCATGGGCGAGCGGCGCTTGCGGGCGTCGCAGCAGGCGGAGCTCGAGGCGATCCCCGCGATCGTCCGGCAGACCGCCGATGAGTCCATGCTTCGCGACGCGCTGCTGGAGAACATCCACCGCGTCCAGCTGAACCCGCTCGAAGAGGCGGCCGCGTACCAGCAGCTGCTCGACGAGTTCGCGGTGACGCACGAAGAGCTCGCCAGCCGCATCGGCCGCAGCCGCCCGGTCATCACCAACACGATCCGCCTCCTCAAGCTGCCGCTGGCCGTGCAGCGCCGCGTGGCCGCGGGCGTGCTTTCGGCCGGACACGCGCGGGCGTTGCTGTCGCTCGAAGATCCGGAGAGCCAGGAAGAGCTGGCGGCTCGGATCGTCGCGGAGGGCATGTCGGTGCGCGCCACCGAGGAAGCCGTCACGCTGAAGAAGAGCGAAAAGCCGGCGAAGCCGAAGGCCGCTCCCCGCAAGCCGATTCAGGCACCGGGTCTGCAGGAGTTGGCCAACCGCCTCTCCGATCGTTTCGACACGCGTGTGAAAGTCGACCTCGGTCGCCGCAAGGGCCGCATCGTCCTCGAGTTCGGCTCGGTCGACGACCTTGAACGCATCGTCTCGCTCATCGACGCGAACTCGAACGAAAAAACGGCGAATCGGACAGAGGAAACCGACTAGGGATCACCCCGGGTCGTTTCGTCACGGTGATGATTGCTCACCGGGACGGTGACCGGCACTCTGGGTGGCCGCTGCGGGCGCGGGGAAAATCGGCGGTCGTGCGGCGCGGAATCCGGGAGAGTTGGCGGAACCAGCTCTCCCGAAGGAGCGTTCCGTGATCCCTCCGCGCTTGGCTCCGCTACTGAGTCAGTTCGACTTCGCGTGCAAGCGACTCGTCGATCGGCTCGACGGGCCGGCGGTCGACAGCGGCGACGGAACTCCCGTCTCCCTTGAACCGATGACCGACGACGAGTTCCGATGGGAGCCGACGCCGGGCTGTTGGTCGGTTCGGCGGCGCTCCGATGGACCGGGGCCGCGCGCGACGTTCCTCGCCGGCCGCGGCGAGTGGGGCCGCGACTCGGCACCTCACCCCCACCCGTCGCCGCCGCCCGTCACGACGATCGCGTGGCGGCTGAGCCACCTGAGCGAAATGCTGATCCAGCGCGCCGACCACACGTCAGGCAGCCACAGGCTGACCCGCGACGACTACGCGGACACCGGCGACGCCGCAACCGCGACCGCCGCGTTCCAGATCGGCGCGGCCGCGTGGCGGAAAGCTTTGCTGAGCGTCGACGACGCAGCACTCGACACCGTGGGCCTGTGCACCTATCCCCACGGCAGTGATCCCGACGAGCCGTTCCTCGAGATTGTGTGGTGGGTCAACCAGGAAGTGCTGCACCACGGCGCCGAAATCGCGTTGCTGCGCGATCTCTATCGAGCGCGGTGATCAGCGCGCGACGGCCCGCGCCACGAGATCGGCGAACACTGCCCCGAGTGACTTCCCTGCCGCCTCAACGGCCATCGGCACCGTCGACGTCTCCGTGAGACCCGGCGACAGGTTCACTTCGAGGAAGTGCACCGTGCCGTCGGCGGTGATCACCGCGTCGGTGCGCGAGATGTCGCGCAGCCCGAGCCAGCGGTGCGCCGCCACGGCCAGCTCGCCGACGGCCTTCGCCGCGTCTTCGGAAATGCGCGCCGGCGTGAAGAAGTCGGTGAGGCCGGCCGTGTAGCGGGCGGTGTAGTCGTAGACGCCGCTCTCCGGCACGATCTCGACGGCCGGCAGCGCCTCGGCGCCGTGCTCGCCTTCGATGACGGTCACGGCCACCTCGACCCCGTCGATGAAGCGTTCCGCCAGCACTGTGTCGCCGTACGCGAAGCAGCCGACCATCGCCGCAGGCAGTTCCGACGCCTCGCGCACGACCTGCGTGCCGAGCGCCGAGCCGCCCTGGTCCGGCTTGAGGATCATCGGCAGGCCGAGGCGCTCCACCATCGCGTCGAGCACCGACTGCGCACCGAGTTCACGGAAAGTGCTGTGGGGCAACACAATCCAGTCCGGCGTCGAGAAACCGGCCTGCTGCACGAATGCCTTCGCGGTCGGCTTGTCCCACGCGCGACGGCAGCCCTGCGAGCTCGTGCCGACGAAAGGCACGTCGAGCATTTCCAGCACCGTCTGCACCGAGCCGTTCTCACCTTCACCGCCGTGCAGCGCAACGACGACCGCGTCAGGACGCTGCGTACGCAGGCGCTCGAGCAGCCCGGCGTCGGTGTCCCACTCCTCCACCGTCAGCCCCTCGGAGCGCAGCGCGGCCGAAAGCCGGCGGCCCGAACGGAGGGAGACGTCGCGTTCGTGGGAAAGCCCGCCTGCGAGCACGGCAACGGTACGGTCGACCACCGTGGGAACTCCTTAGGTTTTGCTGCGGACCGGTCAGACCGTGTCCGGCGACGGGGTTTCGGGCCCCGAGATGGTGCGTGCCTTCACGCTACCGAAGGTGCGGCTGAGATCCATTTCGGACTCCAGCACCGCCGCGAGCCGGCGCACGCCTTCGCGGATCCGTTCGGGCGTCGGGTAGCAGTACGACAGGCGCATCTGGCGCGAGCCGTAACCGTCGGCGTAGAAACCGGTACCCGACGCGTATGCCACGCGCGCGGTGACCGCACGCGGCAACATCGCTTTGGTATCAACACCTTCCGGCACAGTGACCCACACGTAGAAGCCGCCTTCGGGCATCGTCCACGAGCAGCCCGGCGGCAGGTACTGGTTCAGCGCCGAGATCATCGCGTCGCGGCGCTCGCGGTAGTTCTCGCGGAACTTCTTGATCTGGCCCTTCCAATCGTGCGTCGCGAGGTAGCGCGAGACGATCATCTGGTTGAACGTGGGCGGGCACAGCGTCGCGGATTCCGCCGCCAGCACAAGCTTTTCGCGCACGGCGTGCGGCGCGAGCACCCAGCCGACGCGCAGGCCGGAGGCGAACGTCTTCGAGAACGAGCCGAGGTACACGACGTTGTCGGGGTCGAGCGAGCGCAGCGCCGGGTAGGTCTGGCCGTCGAAGCCGAGCAGCCCGTACGGGTTGTCCTCGACGATCAGCACACCGTGCTCGCGGCAGATCTCCACGATCTCCGCACGGCGTTCCACAGCGAGCGTGACGCCGGCGGGGTTGTGGAAATTCGGGATGGTGTAAAGGAACTTGACGCGCCGGCCCGTCTTCTCGGCCTGTCGCAGCGCCTCGCGCAGCCCGTCGGGCACGAGCCCTTGGTCGTCCATCGCGACGTGCACGACCTTCGCCTGGTACGCCGCGAACGAGCCGAGCGCGCCGACGTACGAAGGGCCTTCGGCGATCACGATGTCACCGGGATCGCAGAACAGGCGAGTGACCATGTCGAGGCCCATCTGCGAACCGACGGTGACGACGACGTCGTCCGGGTGCGCCTTGATGCCCTCGAGAGCCATGATTTCGCAGATCTGGTCGCGCAGCGTGGGGATGCCGTGGGCCGACCCGTACTGCAGTGCCACGAGACCTTCGTCGGCGATGATCTCCGCCACCTGCGCCGACAGCGTGTCCAGCGGCAGCGCGGCGAGGTTCGGCATGCCTCCGGCGAGCGACACGACCTCGGGCCGGCTCGCCACCGCGAAGAGGGCCCGGATCTCCGAAGCGGTCATCCCGGCGGTGCGCGCTGCGTACCGGTCGAGGTGAGGGTCGAGATTGTGGCGGCCGGCTTGCGGCTTGACGGGGCGGTTCTCGGTCATCGACACACCTGAGGGCTCGGTGGTACCTGCGGGTAGATCCATCGAGTGTAACCAGGGCCTCTTCCTGGTCCCCGCTCTTCCGGCGCTCATCACATCGTCCTATTCTTCGAGTGGCTCTTCCGGTCGTTCCTGCGCTCTTGCGGGGAACGGATGCCGGGCGTGAGGGATTCGGGGAGGTTCAGGTGTCACGTCGCGTGGTGGGCGTCACACTCGACAACCTCGAAGACCTGCCCAAGAGCTGCCGTCGGTGCGTCTACTGGGAGCTCGCGCCGCACCTCAAGGCCCAGGCAGAGGAGTTCGGCTCCACCGAGGTCGAGAAGGAAGCCTGGGTCTCCAGCGTGCTGCTGGAGTGGGGCTCCTGCGGCCGCATCGTCTACAGCGACACGCTGCCGGTCGGCTTCGTGCTGTACGCGCCGCCGAACGCCGTGCCGCGCTCCTTGGCCTTCCCCACGTCGCCGCCCAGCGCCGACGCCGTGCTGCTCACCGCGTTCCAGGTCCTGCCGGAGTTCCGCGGCGGCGGCCTCGGCCGGATGCTCGTGCAGGCCGTGGCGAAGGACCTGACCAAACGCGGCGTCCGCGCCATCGAGGCTTTCGGCGACGCCGTGCCCGACGAGGTAGACCCGATGGGCCAGCATACGTGCGTGCTGCCGGCGGCTTTCCTGCAGAGCGTCGGCTTCAAGACGGTGCGGCCGCACTCGAAGTGGCCGCGGCTGCGGCTGGAGCTGCGTTCGGCGATCACCTGGAAGGAAGACGTCGAGGCGGCGTTGGAGCGGCTGCTCGGCCAGGTGACGATCACGACCGCGGAGCCGAGTCTCGGGCGGGCCTGATCAGCTGCTCTCGAGCTGCTTCTTGAGCTTGGTGAGGCTGTCGCGCCAGTAGGCCTTGAGGTCGTTGGCTGTCTCTTCGTCGACAATGCGCTCGTGCGCCAGGGCGATCTGAGTCTTCGTGCCTTTGTCGACAAACCCGACGTTGACCCGCGTAGTCCCGTCGCCCCAGTCGAACCGCGCCGACTTGTTCCGTTGCGTCGTTCTGATTGTGAGCTGATCGCTGTCGAGCCACTCTTCCCTCGCGGCCGGCTCGGCCACGGTTTTGTAGACATCGTCGACACTCGCCTTGATCGTCCGGCTCGCATTCACCGTGAACAGCCCGTCCCGACCCCCGTTGCGCGGCCGCAATCCCCGGGACCGCTCGTACTCGACGGTCACTGTCTGTGCCCACCAATTGCCCAACCGGTGCTCCTCGACGAGCCGGCCGACGATCTGCCCGTGGCCCTGACCACGCGCTCCCCACGCGTCGAGCACCTCACCCCACTCGCCGAACCCTCGCCCGGTTGCCGTACGCACCGCATCGTCCGAGGTCAACTTCGTGCCACCCATGGCAGCCCTCCTTGTCCGGTCACCCCGAACGTCGCCACCGACCCCACCCCTTCGACACACCCCCCGAAAGATCTTCGCGACGCCCGCTTACCACGGTGTTACCCAGCCCGAAATACCCGATTTTCCCAGCTGTGCACAACTGTGGAAGAAACCCCGAGTTATCCACAGATCCCTGATAGACGCCGTGGAAAACCTGTGGATGAGTAGACTGGATCTGGGGACGCCCCCCGAGGAGGGCGGGGGCTGCCCCAAGGTGTGGTGTGTCCCCGGTGGGGCGGGCGCAATGGGTTGTGGCGGTCGGCTGGGGCGGTCGAAGCGGTTGCGTGGCTCCGGTTGCGGGGTTGGCGGTGGACTACTCCAGCCGGGTTGGTCCGTGCACCGCTTGGGGTGAGGTTCGGGCCGCAGTTGTGCACAGGGCGCCAACGGTGGGCGGTGGGTCACGCCTTGAGTGCGGCTGGTTGCGATGGATGTGAGTGACTACCCAGAGTGGTTGTGGGTAAGCCCACCGAAGGTGCTACGGCCGGGAGCGGAGCTGGGCGGACGCGGGGGCGCGAGGCTGCGGTGGCGGTGGGTTGGTCGGGTTGGGTGTGGTGGGTAGAGCTCGGGATCGGCGATGAGCTTCAAGTGGGCTGCGCGCCCTCGGCTGGAGCGGCAGCGGATCGGCGGCATGAGGCGGCGACGTTCGGCCGCTCCCGGATGACCTGACTTTGGCGACTTCGAGTGCGAAAGGCGCCGACCGGGGCCCAACGGCGGCACCAACGCAGGGGCTGTGGAACTGCGGCACCAAGCCAGGGGCTGCCGAACGGCGCTGACCCATTCTGACGGCTGACTCCTCGCGGCCCGTGGAGCCGTCGACTGCGACGGTGTGAGTTGGCAACCCGCGCGCAACGGCCAGCGATCAAGGTACGTACCTACAAACCTGGGGAGCCGGTCTCTCGGCAAGGCCTCGGCATGCACTGGGCGCCGATCAGCGGATCGGCCTGCGCGACCATCGACCAACGAGTGCTGATCGAAGCTCGCTGGGCAGCGGTCGGAACCAGGCCCGGGTCTCTGCCCAGCGGCGACCGGCCTCGGCGACGAGTGGAGCGGCCCGGCAGCGGTCGGAACCAGGCTCGGGTCTCTGTCCAGCGGCGACCGGCCTCGGCGATGAGTGGTGCGGCCCGGCAGCGGACGGTCTGCGATTGGTGCACTGCTGAGCATCGAGGATTGGCGAGAGTTCAGGGCTGGTGAACGGAAGCCGGACCCAGTGCACCGGCTGTTGAGCGGGAACTAGTCCGATGGCAGGGCTTGCGCCTGGGCGCAGTAGTGAGTGGGTGTAGTCCTTGGTGGCGACGCCCGGCGCTGCAGAGTACGTGCCCAGCGTCGGCCCGACAGTGGCTTGGTTGCAGAAATCGGTGGGATTGCCCGGCGAACCGGTGCCCAGCCCGCAGCGATCGCGGCCGACGCCCGTGGTCGGCCGCAAGAGCTCGGCGGCCTGGACGGTGGAAAGCGATAGGGCTTCTGTCGTCCGAGGTCGTGGCCGGTGGTGGTGACCGGGGCTGAGTCCGGAGAGCTGAGTCCACTGGCCGGGCAGCGATCGGCGACCAGCGATCGGAACTTGGCTTGGTAGCCCACACCTCGGTGATTCGTGGCGAGCCGAGGAAAGCCGCGATCAGTGGTTGGTAATCGGCAGCGCGAGCCACCACATCGCGGGCGTGCCGATCAGCATCGTCGCGCCGGCGCGACTCGCCGCAACCGGTGACGGCGCCGTCGTAGTAGTTCAGAACTCAGCCGGAGATCGGGGCTCGGCGGCTGGGTCCTGGCGGGTGGCTAGAACTGGCCGGCAGCCTCGGGTCGGCGGCACGCGGCCGACGCAAGCCGTCGGTGCCGGCTGCTGGAACCGGTGACCAGAGCGGCGAGCGGCGACCACGCGACTGGCCCGGGGCCAACGGCCCGAGGTCGGAAGGCGTTTGCGAGGCCAGCGGCCAGCGGTCGAGGGCAACGGGAGACGACCGAGCCAGTGGGAATCACGAGTTGTGGTTGAGAAAAGGGCGAGTAGCGACCGAGTCGACGGGAGTCATGGGTTGTGGATCGAGAACGGGAGGCCAGGGGTGCCGACGACTCGTGAAGACTGAGCCCGCGAGGCCTCCGAAAGTTGACCCTCTCTGGGGCAGGAGGGTGTCGAACAGACTGGGCGGAGATACGCCTCGGGCTGAGGGCGTGCCGATCAAGGAGGTTGCCCGGCGGTTGGGGATCGCGCGGCGGTTGGGGATCGCGCGGAACACGGTTCGGGCGGCGTTGAGGTCGGACGGCCCGCCTTCGTAACAGCGGGCTGCGCGGGGGTCGGTGGCGGATGCGTTCGAGCGCCAGATCCCGCCGTTGCCGACGGAGTGGCAAGGAAAGACGTGAGCCGGGCCTCGGGAAGGAGGGCCCGGCTCACGTCGCGAAGATGCGGGGGTTGTGAAGCAGAAAACGGACCTACTCAGCCTTGGCCAGCTCGTGCGCCAGCACGTCGGCGAAGGTGAAGGTGCCCGTGGGTTGGTCGCCTTCGCCCAGCAGGTACAGGCGTTTGACGGCGATGAGGATGCCCTCGGCGACGATGTCGCGGAAGGCGGGGTCGGCGAGTTTGCGGCTGTCGTCCGGGTTGGTGAGGTAGCCGATCTCGACGCGGACGGCGGGGCAGCGCGTGCGGGTGAAGATTTCCCACGTCTTGTAGTGGGTGCGGCAGTCGCGCAGACCCGTGCGGGCCACGACCTCGCGCTGGATGAAGCCCGCGAGGAGTTCGCCGACCGTCGAGGTCGTGCCGTTGCCGGTGCCGAAGTGGAAGCTGGCGATGCCCTGGGCGCGGGGGCTGGGGTTGCTGTCGCTGTGGAGCGACAGGAACAGGTCCGCGCCGGCGTCGTTGGCGAAGCGGGCGCGTTCGAAGTCCGTGGGGCTGTGGTTGGGGCCGCGCGAGATCAGGGCTTCCATGCCGGTGGCCTGCATGCGGCCTTCCAGCCGCCGGGCGAGGTCCCAGGCGATGTCGGCTTCGCGCAGGCCGCCGGCGACCACGCCGAGGTCTTCGCCGCCGTGGCCGGGGTCGATGACGATGCGCTTGCCGCGCAGGCGGGGGCCGGCCTGGCGGACCTGTTCCTGTTCGCGCAGGAAGACGGGGCGGCCGCCGCGGGCGCGGGGCGACGAAAGCCGGTGCAGCTCGCGGATGGTGGCCGGGCCGCAGATGCCGTCGGGCTCGAGGCGCATGTCGCGCTGGAAGGTGCGCAGGGCGCGTTCGGTCTGGGGGCCGAAGTAGCCGTCGGGGCGGCCGGCGTCGAAGCCGAGCTCGGTGAGGCGCTCCTGCAGCGCGAAGACGTCGTCGCCCTGGACGGGCGAGGACAGCATGTACTGCAGCGGACGGCTCCCCAGGTGGAAGCTCGCGCCTTTCATCGCCTGGAACGTGGCGGGGCCGACCACCCCATCGGTGATCAGCCCACGACGCTGCTGGAAGGCCCGCACGGCGTGCTCGACGGCGGCGTCGAAGGTGCCGTACTGCTCGGTCCCCGCCACCGGCGGGAGCAGGTCCATCCCGGCAAGGATCGACCTGATCTCGGCGACGTCCGGACCGGCGTCACCGCGGCGGAGTACCCGCATGCACTCCTCGCTCTTCCTAGGGCACCGAAACCGGCTCGATGCGAAAACAGAAAACCTGTGTGGGTGGTAAGCCCAGGCACCTATTGTGCCCTGTGAACTCTCGGTGAGCGCGCAGGCCCGGTTGGTGTGCCCCGCGAGAGCGCAAGCCGCCGCAGGACGGACACGCCCGTGCACCTGCGTGATCATGGCCACGGACACTTCGCCCGAACGTGCGAGAACCCGGGCCCGCGAGGCGATTCTCGCAGGCCCGGGTTCTCAGCAGCTGGACAGCGCGGCCTCGATCAGAGGACGTCCTTCAGGTCGGACAGCAGAGCCGCCTTCGGCTTCGCGCCGACGATCTGCTTCACCGGCTTGCCACCCTGGAACAGGATCAGGGTCGGGATGGACATCACCTGGTAGTCACGCGCCGTGTTCGGGTTCTCGTCGATGTCGAGCTTCGCGACGGTCAGCTTCTCGCCGTTCTCGGCCGCGATCTCCTCGAGTACCGGGGCGACCATCTTACAAGGCCCGCACCAGGTCGCCCAGAAGTCGACGAGGACCGGCTTCTCGCTGGTCAGGACGTCGTCCACGAACGACTTGTCGGTCACCTTGACGGTGTTGTTGCCCATGGTTTCTCCTTCGGGTGGTCGGTATCGAAAAGTCAGTGGGTGCCGGCGCCGTAGCCGCCGCCGACCAGCTCGGACGCCTCGTGGGCGTTCTCGTCGCCGTGCTCCGCCAGCCATCGTTCCGCGTCGATGGCAGCGCTGCACCCGGAACCCGCCGCCGTGATGGCCTGACGGTAGGTGCGGTCCACGAGGTCACCGGCCGCGAAGACGCCCGGCACGTTCGTGTAGGACGTGCGCCCCTGCGTCACCACGTAGCCGTCCTCGTCGAGGTCGACCTGGCCGCGCACGAGAGCGCTGCGCGGGTCGTGGCCGATCGCGACGAAGAAACCGGTGACGTCCAGTGTCTTCTCGTCGCCGGTCTTGGTGTCCGTGACCTTCAGACCCTTGACGGTGCCGTCGCCTTCCACCCCGGTGATCTGGGAGTTCAGCTGCCACTTGATCTTGTCGTTCGCGCGGGCGCGCTCGAGCATGATCTTGGACGCGCGGAACTCGTCACGGCGGTGCACGATCGTGACGGACTTGGCGAACTTCGTCAGGAAGGTCGCCTCCTCCATCGCGGAGTCACCACCGCCGGCCACTGCGATGTCGTGGTCGCGGAAGAAGAAGCCGTCACAGGTCGCACAGGCCGACACACCGCGGCCGAGCAGGTCCTGCTCACCGGGCACGTTCAGATAGCGCGCCGCAGCGCCCATCGCGAGGACGACCGCGCGCGCGCCATACCGCTTGCCGTTCGCGACCACGTACTTGACGTCGCCCGTCAGCTCCAGCGACTCGACGTCCTCCGCGCGCAGCTCGGCGCCGAAACGCTCGGCCTGCTTGCGCATCTCTTCCATCAGGTCCGGGCCCTGGATGCCGTCGCGGAAGCCGGGGAAGTTCTCGACCTCCGTGGTCGTCATCAGCGCACCACCGAACTGCGTGCCCTCGAACACCAACGGTTCGAGCTGCGCGCGAGCCGCGTAGACCGCGGCCGTGTAACCGGCGGGACCCGACCCGACGATGATCAGGTTCCTGATTTCCTCGGCAGCCACCCGTGAACCTCCGCTCGTAGTGACCTGTGCTCTGGTCTCAACACGATCGTAGGTGGCGGTGTTCCCGACGGTGACGGCCGCTACTCGCCCGTCCCGACCAGCGGTTATTTCTTGCCGACGACCTTGTCGAACAGCTTGTCGGCGTGACCCGGCCCGCAGTCGGCCCCGAAGGCCACCAGGCGGAACTGCGCGAGCTGACCCGTCGTGTAGATGACGAGCACGCCCGGCTTGCCGTCGACGGTCACCGGCCGGATGCCCTCCGGCCGCACGTCCGGGTCCAGACCGGCCGCGCTGACACACGCGTCGAGGCGCTGCTCGTCCTGAAGCGGCCCGAAGTCGCGTACGCCCATGGCTCCGCCCAGCAACGCTTCGGCCCCGCTGCCGTCGCTGCCCACCGACGGTCCCACCGGCGCGGGAGCGGCCACGCCGGTACCGGTTTCCTGGGCCGGGCCGGGCACCGTCACGGCGATCGCGACGATCGCCGCCGCGGCCGCCGTCAGGATCCCCGCGCCCCAGCCGAGCCGCTTGTTCCGCCGCCGCCGTGCTGCCGCGAGGCCCACCACGGGCGCCACGCCGGGCTCAACCGATGCCGGTGCCGGAGCGGAGCCGGATGACGGAAAGGGGGCGGCCTGCCGGGACGCGGCTTCCGCGGCGAGCGCCTGGTCGATCCGCGCGGCGAACTCGGCCGGCATCGGCGGCGCCGGCTCGTGAGCCAGAGCCGCCAGGTCGGCCGTGGTCGCCTCGAGGGCTTCGACGATCGCGCGCGCTTCGGGGTCCGCCTGCACCCGCGGCCAAAGCCGTGCCGCCTCGTGTTCGTCCAGCACGCCGGCGTGGAGGTCGGCCAGCACGTCGACAGACCAAGGCGGACCGACGGTCCCGCCGACCTCCCGACTCTCGTCCGTCATCGTGCCTCCCCGTTCCCCGGCGAGCGGTCGGCTCGCCCGGCACTCCGGGACCCGTCCGAAGTGGCGCTCCTGCGTTTGCTTTCGTGAGTTGGGACGTTCGCATTCGCATCCGGGTTCCGCAGGTGCCCCAGAACCTTCGCGAGTTTGCCCCTTCCTCGCGCGCAGCGGCTCTTGACCGTGCCCTCCGCGATGCCGAGCATCTTCGCCGTCTCGGCCACGGAGTAGCCCTCGACGTCGACGAGCAGGATCGGCGCGCGTTGCTCCTCGGGCAGCTGCTCCAGCGCCTCGCGCACGAGCAGGCTCGTCTCCTTCTCGGACATCGAGTCGCGCGGTGAGGCCGGCTCGTTGAAGCCGGCCTCGGGCAGGGGAACGGTGGGACGCGCCTGCTTGCGCCGGATGCGGTCGAGGCACGCGTTGACGACGATTCGGTGCAGCCACGTGGTCACCTGCGACTCGGCGCGGAAGTTGCGCGCCGCGCGAAAGGCCGAGATGAACGCCTCCTGCAACGCGTCGGCGGCTTCCTCCGGATCACGCAGTGTCCGCAGGGCCACCGCCCACAGACGATCACGGTGCCGCCGGACGAGTTCGCTGAACGCATGCGGGTCCCCGGCGGCGTGCGCCGCTATGAGATCCGCGTCCGTGGGAGCTGCAGCCGTCACCCGGCAGAGCCTACTGAGTGGGAGATGTCGATCACCCCGCAGGCAGGAAGCTCACGTCTCCGATCTCGCTGATGAAGCCGCCCTCGCTGTCGTCGCCCAGCTGGGTGATCCACACGACGAAGTACTGGCTCTCCGTCGGCGTCTGGAGGTCGATCGTCGTGTCGGTGCCGTTGAGGTCACCGGTGCCGACCACCTTGGTGTCGTCCAGCTTCGGGTTCTTGCTGTCGGCCGAACGGATCTCGATCTTCGTGCCGGGGCTGTCGGCCGCGATCTTCACCTGCGCGAGCTTCACCGGGTCGTCGAACTGCACCACGAATCCGACGCCGGGCTTCAGCGTCGGCAGCTGCTGCTGGTACTGGTCGGTGCGCCAGACCGTGCCCGGGTCGCCGTCGATCGTGTTCTTCACCCGGCTGGAGTTGTCGCCCGAGCCCTCGGGGTTGTAGATCGTGGCCGCCTTCGGCTCCACCGCGTGGCCGAGCTTCGGCGCGGCCGGTGACGACGGCGGGGGCGCCGCCGAGTTCGCGGGCGGCGGCGCGGCGCTCGACGTGGGCGCCGCGACGTTGATCGTCGGACCGCTCGCCTTGGAGTCGCCCTGGAACAGGTTGATCAGCATCAACCCGCCCCACGCCAGGATCAACACGGTGGCGACCACCAGCACGGTCACGCCGAACGCCAGCTTCCGCCGCCGCGCGACGTCCTTCACCGGCTTCTTCGTGGTCCAGATCGTGCCGTCTGCCTCGGCGGGAGCGCCGTCGCCGACGGCCTTGATCAGCTGCGTGCGCTCCTCGGCCTCGGCGGCCTGGTCGAGCACACGGAGGATGGCCGAGCTCGTGCGGATCCCGCCGTTGCCACCGTCTTCAATCGTTCGTACCGCCAGCGAGGACAGCTCGGGCGGCACGGCCGGGACCAGCGTCCGCGGCGGCACGACGTGGCCCTGCGGGGTCAACGGCGCCGCAGGGACCGCGGGCGGCCCGCCCGGCAGCGCCCAGCGTCCGGTGAGCAGGAGGTACAGGACGGCGCCGAGGGCCTTGACGTCGTCGCGCAGCGTCGCGTCCGGCAGCGGGCCGGGGAACGCCAGCTTCAACGCGCCGTTGGGCGTCAGGCGCAGCCGCTGGGGGTGGTCCAGACCGAGGACCAGGCCGTTCTGGTGCGCGTGTTCCACCGCTTCGGCGAGCGCCTGCACCATGCGCGCGGCCGCGGCCGGCGCCACGGGCCGCTGCGCGACCAGGTCCACCAGGTCGCTGCCCTTGGTCCACTCCGCGACGACAACGCCGAGAAGTCCCTCGTTCGAGGTCACGCCACTGCCGAGGCTCAGCACGTCGAGCACCCGCGCGACCCCGCCGTGGCCGAATTTGGATGCGTGCGCCGCGCGCTCCAGCGTTCGCCGGGCCAGCCTCGCGGCCTCCGGATCCGCCGGATCACCGACCAGCAGCGTCAGCGCGACATCGCGCTTGAGCTGCCCATCGCGTGCCCGCCACAGGTGCGCGGCGGCTCGTTCGTCCACCCCGAACTGCGCGAGCAGGCGGTACCGGCCGTCGCCGACGACCCGGCCCGGGGCCAGCGAACCGCCCTGGGCACGAATGCCCGCACGGTTGGCCTCCCCTGCCTGTTCGCTCCGTCTCGTGTCCACCGCTTCTCTCCCGCGTCGCGCTCCCGCCCCGAGGGTACCCGGATCAGGTCTGGAGGAAGCGTCGTCAGTCGTGAATCAATCGTTACCCGCGCTTGATCAATCGGGTGATCCTCGACGTGGCCGGCTTCAGCTCCTCCACCTTCAGGGCCATGAGCACGCCGAACGAGACGCCGATGCCCACGATCCCCTGCAGGAAGAGCTTGATCCAGGCCTGCAAAGTCGGCCCGATAGACGACGGCACGATCAGCCCCGCGACGTACGCGGCGGCCACGCCGAGCACGCACGCCACGACGGTGAAGAGGATCACCCCGATGATGCGCTTGCTGCGCAGGTTGCCCAGCGTGACCCAGAGCCAGACCTGGCCGAGGACCGCGCCGACGACGTAGGTGAGGCCGTTGACCATCATCACGCCGAGCACCACGTTGTCGGATGAAAGCAGCACCGGGCACAGGTACAGCAGTGGCACTTTGACCAGCGTCATCACGATCATGATCAACGTCGGCGTGCGGGCGTCCTTCATCGCGTAGAACACGCGCATCTGCAGCTGGACCAGTGCGTACGGCAGCAGCGCGAACGACGAGACGGCCAGCGCCTCACCGAGCCGCTCGGCGCCTTCGGCCGAGCCCTTGCCCATCGTGAACAGCGCGAGGCCGATCGACGTGCCGACGATGGTCATCACCGCGGAGATCGGCAGCAGTGTCACGGTGGAGATCCGCGACGCGTAGGACAGGTCGCCGATGAGCTTCTTGCTGTCGCCGTCGGCGGCCGCGCGGCTCATCCGCGGCATGATCGCGGTGAGCAGCGAGACGCCAATGACGCCGTAGGGCAGCTGGAACAGCAGCCACGCGTTCGTGTAAGCCGTGACGCCGCCGGGGGTGCCGTGGGTGAGCACGCGGGTGGTGATCGTGTAGCCGACCTGGCTCACCGCGACGTACCCGACGACCCACAGGGCCAGCCCGCCGAACTCCTTCATCCGCTTGTCCAGACCCCAGCGCCAGCGCGGCCGGAAACCACTGCGCAGCAGCGGCGGGACGAGGATGATCGCCTGCGCGACGATGCCGCCGGTCACGCCGAGGCCCAGCGTCAGTACCCGCGGGTCGGTGATCGACGGGTGGTCCACGTCGATCGAGCCGGGCATCACCCACACGACCAGGATCGTGAAGATGACCACCAGGTTGTTGATCACCGGCGCCCACGCAGTGGGGCCGAAGATGTGCTTCGCGTTGAGCATCGCCGACAGCAGCGCGAACACGCCGTAGAAGAAGATCTCCGGCAGCAGCAGGTAGGCGAACGCCGTGGTCAAACCTGGGCTGGCCTGGCCGGAGGAGTCGACGTAGAGCTTGGTGAACAGCGGCGCCGCGACCACCGCGACCACCGTGCCGATCAACAGCAGCGTGAGGCCGACGGTCAGCAGCCGCTGGGAGTAGGCCTCGCCGTGGTCGGGATCGTCCTGCGAGCGCACCAGCAGCGGCACCACCACACTGGTGAGCACACCGCCGATCAGCAGCTCGAAGATGATGTTCGGCATCGTGTTGGCGACGTTGAACGAGTCGTTGGCCACGCTCGCGCCGATCGCCGCCACCAGGAGCAGCTTCCACAGGAAGCCGGTGATGCGGCTGATCAGCGAGGCGATCGCCATCCGGCCGCTCGACTTCGCGATCGACGGCGCCTGGGCCGGCGCGACGGGCTGCTCGCCGGTGGAACCCGGTTCGGTGGGCCGGACCAGTGGCGCGTCGCCGATCCGCGGCATGACCTGGGTGGCCAGCGCGTCGTACGGGCGCATCGAGTCGGGG
The DNA here is from genome assembly GCF_040689465.1 of Amycolatopsis sp. NPDC051373. NCBI lineage: Bacteria > Bacillati > Actinomycetota > Actinomycetes > Pseudonocardiales > Pseudonocardiaceae > Amycolatopsis > Amycolatopsis sp. NPDC051373. The sequence goes on from NZ_JBFBAE010000001.1 coordinate 340,903, forward strand.
TCCGCCACGGGCCAGCGCGAAGCCGCCATGGGGACGCCGGCAGTGCGTGGGATGAAGCGGGTGGCCTCGGGGTCGCGCAGCGCCTCTTCCTGCCACGGCCGGATCGGCGCGCCGGGACGCGGGCCGCGGCCGCGGTGCGGTGCGGGGGCCGGGGGCAGCGGCTGAGGACCGGAAGCAGGACCCGGCAGCGGCTGCGGGCCGGACGGCGGGCCCGAGGGCTGCGGCAGTGGTCCGGACGGCGGTGGTCCGGACGGCGGTGGTCCGGACGGCGGTGGTCCGGCGGGCACGGGTGGTCCGGACGGCTGCGGCAGAGGCTGCCGAGCCGACGGCGGGGGCGGTGGCAACGGTTGCCGCCGCGTGGGCGGCGGCGGGGTCGGCTGCGCGCGAGACGCCTGACGCGGCTGTCCCTGCTGCGGCGGCGGGGGTACGCGGCGCTTCGGCCGCTCTGTGCGCTCTTCGGGCGCCGGGCGCTGGGGGCGCTCTTCGGCGGGGACCGGCAGGTGGCGGGTGCGGCCGTTGGCCGGCGGTGGCTGCTGGCGACGTTCGGGCGGCACCTGGCCCTGGGCCGGCGGCTGGCGCCGGCCTTCGCGGGCGCCGCGGCGTGGCTGCTCGGTGCGTTCGCCGCGACGAGGAGACGCACCCTCGCGCCGAGGACGACTCGCACGCTCGGGTGGTAAGCCCGGCTCTCTGTCCAACGCGCGCCCAATCCTCGGTGCCAGGGTCCCTGCCATTGTGGCAGCGGTCGACCCAGGGTAATCGGGAACGGCCTCTGATACCCGGTCCCCCGAGGACTCAGCGCGATTCGGCCCTGGCGGCCCGGCCTTCCTTGACCCGCCGGTAGATCCGCCGCGACGCCAGAAGGAGCAGGGCACAACCAGCGACGACGGTGATGATGATCGTGATCGGGCCGTACTCCGTCGAGGTCAGCTCGAAGCGCGCCGTGCTGCCGAGCTGCGTGCCCGTCGGGGTGGTCAAGGACACATCGACGCTGAGGCGGCCGGCGCGCAAGGCCTCGATCTGCAGCAGCTCGTTCTTGCCGCCCTTGGCCGGGAAGAACCAGTTCTGCACCTGCTCGGGGCGGATGCCGACCTGGTTCTTGAGCGCGATCTGCGCGGTGATGCCCACCGGCAGGTCGTTGCTCACGAACACGGGCAGTGGTGACGAACCGGACGCGAGCGCGATCGTCTGCTTCGGCTGCTCCACGGTCACCTGGTCGCGGATCGCGGCGAGCTCGGCGTCGGCGTTGGCGCCGGCCGTGCCGGCCGAGGGCGTGCGGTAGGCCGTGGACGCGCCGCGCACGAGGGCGTTGCGCACCGGCGCGACGATGTCCTCCGGCGGCACGCGGTGCGTGGAGTCGACCCGCATGGCCGAGAGCAGACCGGCGGCCTGGCCGTCGAGGTCCGTCAGCGCGTCGGCGACGTCGCCGTTCCCCGACGGCGGCTGGTCGTGGGTGCCGGCCGCGAACGACGCCGTGCCCGAAGTGTCCTGGTCGAGCAGGTCGGACAGCGGCGTGGCGGTGGCGACGCCGCCGGGGCCGAGGAGCAGGCCCACGTGCTGGAGGAACGCGGTGAGCTCGCCCACCGGCACGTCCCAGCGCCGCGGCGGCGCGACGAGCAGCTGCGCGTCCGGCTCGGTGCCGGTGCGGCCGAGGCCGGCTTCGAACGCGATGGCGGCGAGGCCGTTCTGGCTCGCGATCGCGGGCTGCGTCGCGGCGCCGACGGTGGTCGCGGTCTGCGGGTTGGGCGCGGAACTCGTCATGGCGCCGGCGATGACGCTGTCGATCGGCTGGGCGCGCAGTCCGCCCGGCAGCGAGACGGGGCCGGTGACGGGCACGTCGGCCTGCAGCTTCGACCCGTCGGTGAGCACGGTGTGCACGCCGGCGGCCGACATCGCGGTGAGCGCCTGGTCGTCGGGCGTGCCGTCGGGCCAGAGCACGCCCTGGCGCGGCTGCGTGTGCAGGAGATCGCGGATCGTCGCCTCGCCGCTGAGTGCCGTGCTCAGCAGGCCGGTGTCGGGCGTGCCGGTGGCCGAGCGGACCTTGCCCAGTGTGGTGAGGTCGGCGTCGGCGAAGGGCAGGGCGATCACGCAGTGGCCGTTGACGAGCGTGCGCAGCTGCGCCAGCCAGTCCTGCGCCAGTTGCGACCCCTTGCCCGGCGCGCCGGCGACGACGTAGCCGCCGGTCATCGCGTTGACGGTGCGCAGCAGGTCGGGGTCGACGGCGAAGCACATGGACTCGCCGACGCTCGGGTCGGCCTGCTGGGCCGCGCGGGCGGCCGCGACGAGGGAGTGCAGCCGGCCGTTGGGGCTCAGCTCGGCTGCGAGGGTGTCGTCGGTGAGCGTGAGCTGGCCGCCGTACGGGGACGACAGCACGTGCGGCGAGCTGTCGGTGATGGGCCACAGCACGCTGACGTCGGCGTGCTTGCCCGGCGGCGTCGACTTCCCGGGCGCGGACAGAACCGGCATGAGCACGCTCACGGCCGCGAGCCGCGCGGGGCCGCCGAACTCCGGCGTGCCGTTGACGTTGACCAGCATCGGGTACACGCCGGGCCGGCTGAGCTGGAGCGCGCTCTTGCCGGTGAGCGGCACGGTGACGTCGAGCTTGGCGGTCTGCCCCGGCTCCAGCGACTCGGTGAGCGTGGTGAAGTCGGTGAGCGGGCTGTCCTGGATCGGCTCGCCGGCCAGCACGCCCTTCAGCTCGCGGTCACCGGTCAGGTGCTTGCCGACCTGAAGCCGCACCTGCGGACGGGCGATGCGGCGGTCGCCGATGTTCGTCACGGTGCCGGACACGGTCAGCGTCGTCGTGGAGGTGGTGATCACGCGCGGGTTGAGCTGGTCGACGTCGAGCCGCAGGCGCGGGGGCTCGGGGCTGGGGGCGTCCTGGGCCTGCGCGGGCGCGCCGAGGAGGGCGGCTGCTGCGAAGACCAGCAGGGACAGGAAGAAGGCGGCGGGCCGCTTCACTCGGGTGCTCCCTCTCAGGCGCGCTCGTCGTGCGCGAAAAGTTCTTTGGCTTTGCGGACCAGCTTGCGCTCGTCCGCGTAGGCCAGCGTCGTCTCCAGCTCGGCCAGCGGCACCCACGCGACCTCGGTGACCTCGACGTCCTCGTCAGAGAGCTCGCCACCCGTCGACTCGAGCAGGAAGTGGTGCACGGTCTTGTGCACGCGGCGTCGTTCGGCCACGAACCAGTAGTCGATGGTGCCCAGTGGGCGCAGGACCTGCGCGGAGATGCCCGTCTCTTCCTTCACCTCGCGCATCGCCGTCTGCTCCACCGTCTCACCGTCCTCGATGTGGCCCTTCGGCAACGACCAGAGCAGTCTGCCGTGCCGGTCGAGGCGGCCGATCAGCACCGCGTGTTCCCGCTCGACGTCGACGACCAGTCCGCCGGCCGAGGTCTCGTCGACCGTGGTCAGACGCCTGCCCCGCTGCCGCCTGCGCCTTCTGCGCGGCTTCGGCGCTCCGGCGCGGCCGGCGGATCCAGGCATGCTGCGATGCTAGAGCAAACGGTTGCCCAGGTACGCTGGCTCTCCGTGTCCGTGTCCGACGGCGTCCGTAGTAGTGGACGCCGCACCCCGTTGTCAGCTAATGGTGGGATGAAGTGAACAACCTGGTCGCCCAGCAGAACGCGGTGACGGAACTGATGCGAGTGTCCCCCCTGGCCGACGAGCTGGCGGAGCGGTTCGCGCGAGCCGGCCACAGTCTCTACCTAGTCGGTGGCAGCGTGCGCGACGCGCTGCTCGGCCGGCTCTCGAGCGACCTCGACTTCACCACCGACGCGAGGCCGGACCGAGTGCTGCAGATCGTGAGCGACTGGGGCGACGCCGTGTGGGACGTCGGCATCGCGTTCGGCACGGTCGGGGTCACCAAGAAGGGCACCACGCTCGAGATCACTACGTTCCGCGCCGACAGCTACGACCGCGTCGGGCGCAACCCCGAGGTCACCTTCGGCGACACCATCGAGGGCGACCTGCTGCGCCGCGACTTCACGGTCAACGCGATGGCGATCGACCTGGTGGCTAAGACGTTCATCGACCCCCACGACGGCATGGACGCGCTGCGGCTGAAGGTGCTCGACACCCCTGCGACGCCGCAGGAGTCCTTCGCCGACGACCCGCTGCGCATGCTGCGCGCCGCCCGCTTCTCCGCGCAGCTCGGCTTCGTCGCCGCGCCGCGCGTGGTCGAGGCGATGACGTCGATGGCGAGCGAGATCGAGCGGATCACGGCCGAGCGCGTGCAGGCGGAGCTGTCGAAGCTCATGCTCGCCCCCGACCCGCGGCCGGGCCTGGAGCTGCTCGTGGACACGGGCCTGGCCGATCACGTGCTGCCCGAGCTGCCCGGCATGCGCCTGGCGATCGACGAGCACCACCAGCACAAGGACGTCTACCAGCACTCGCTGACCGTGCTGGCGCAGGCGATCGAGCTGGAGACCACGCACGAGCCGGCGTCGGAGCCCGACCTGGTGCTGCGGCTGGCCGCGCTGCTGCACGACGTCGGCAAGCCGGAGACGCGAGAGTTGCTGCCCGGCGGCGGCGTGAGCTTCCACCACCACGAGGTCGTGGGCGCGCGGATGGCGCGCAAGCGTTTGCGGGCGCTCAAGTTCTCCAAGGAGATCGTGGAGCAGGTCTCGCAGCTGGTGTTCCTCCACCTGCGCTTCCACGGCTACGCCAACGGCGAGTGGACCGATTCGGCCGTGCGCCGCTACGTCACCGACGCCGGCGACTTGCTGACGCGGCTGCACAAGCTCGTGCGCGCCGACTCGACCACGCGCAACCGCAAGAAGGCGGCCGCGCTGCAGGCGACGTACGACGACCTCGAGCGGCGCATCGCGACGTTGAAGGAGCAGGAGGACCTCAACCGGGTCCGCCCCGACCTCGACGGCAACGAGATCATGCGGCTGCTCGGCCTCAAGCCGGGTCCGCAGGTCGGCAAGGCGTGGAAGTTCCTCAAGGAGCTGCGGCTGGACCGCGGTCCGCTGGACCACGACGAGGCCGTGGCCGAGCTCAAGAAGTGGGCCGAGTCGGAGGGCATCGCGCCCGCGGAGTGATCTCGCGCTGCGGGCACGGGTGATCACCCTGGGGTCGCCGTGGGGGCGTTCGAACGAACACGAGTCGAATTCGTGATCGCGAATCCGCCAAGATCCCCCTTTGGCCTCTGGAACGCGGCCCGGCGAGCGGGAATACTCGCTGCCCCGGGCGCTGCCGGAGGGGGCGCGCCCCGAACCGGGGAGATCGATGACGGCCCAGGCAACTGAGGACCAGGACGGCCGGCCGCCCCGCACGTCGAGCTTCCTCGTCACCCTGTTGAAACGCGGCACGCCCGCGCTCGCGACGGCGACGACCGGGCTCACCGACGAAATCGCCGACCCCACGCCGCTGCGGGCGTTCAAGCGGATCTCGCGCATGGCGGGCGCGGTGGACGCCAGGTACAACGACGGGCTGCTGCTGCGGGCGGCCCGGTACGTGGTGCTGGTGCCGCTGGCCTACCGGATCGTCGCGGTGCCGGGCGCGTTCGGCGCGTTCGTGTCGGCGCACGGTTGGACCGGTGTGGTGCCCGTGGCGCTGGTGGCGTTGTGCTCGATGGCGATGAGCGCGTTCGGGATCTACTGGATGCTGCGCTCGTCACCCTTCCGCTCCGACCTCGCGGCGCGGCTGCTGGTGGCTGACCTGATCATCACGGTGGCGTTCCAGCTGGTCGTCGGCCTGACCGAGCCGACGTCGGTGTTCCACGACGCGCTCGGGGTCGCGGACAAACACCTGCTGGGTGACATCGCTTTGCTGACGCTGGCGATCGGTATCCCGTCGGGGCTGGCGCTGGCGGCGCTGAGCTTGCCCGTGCGGCTGCTGTCCGATTTCCTCAACAGCGGCTCGGCGAACTTCGCGCAGGCCTGGTCGCTGTACCCGACGATGTTCGGAGTGCTGTTCACCGGCATCGGCGCGCTGATCCTGCTCGGCCTCGGCACGCGGCTCGCGCTGGCCTACGGCATCCGCAACGGCCGCCTCGCCGAACGCGCGCAGCAGCACCGGATGCTGCACGACACCGTGCTGCAGACTCTGGAAGCCATCTCGCTCGGCGGCACCGGCGAGTCGGTCGACCGGCTCGTGGAGGTGCAGCGGCTCGCCCGCGCCCAGGCGATGGAACTGCGGCAGACGATCGAGACGGCGGCGGCGCAGCGCGAGGAAGAAGCGTCGCGGCCTCTGGGCGAGAAGCTCGCGGCGCTGGCGGCGGAAATGGCGCGCGACGGCCTGCGCGCGCAGCTGGTGATCGCGGAGCTCGACGAGGACACACTGTCGGAAGTGCGCCAGATCGCGCTGCGCGACGCCGTGCGCGAGTCGCTGCGCAACACGATGAAGCACTCCGGCACGGACAAGGTCGTGGTGCGCGTGGAGGAACGCGACGGCGGAATCGCGGTGATCACGCGCGACCACGGGCAGGGGTTCAGTCCTGATGCGCGGCCCGCGGGGTTCGGCATCAGCCAGTCGATCAACGCGCGCCTCGGCGAGGTCGGCGGCACGGCCCTGGTGGAGTCGACGCCCGGCAGCGGCACGCGGGTGACGTTATGGGTGCCGTTCTGAGTCAGGTGCTAGACACGAGCGCGTGATCCTTGTCGACGCGCTTGCCGCTTACCGGGCCGGGGATGTTTCTCGGGCGTCCGAGCTCGCCTCGCGTGCTGATTCGCCGTTGGGGGCGGAGCTTTCCGCGTACCTCGCGACGGACGGGTCCCGGGCCGGTGTACGACCAGCCGGCGGCGTTCACGGCGTTCATCCGGGGTGGCGGGAATGTCTCGCTGTACGAGCGGCTGAGCGCTGCGCTGGCTGCTCGGTATGCGGCGCTGCGCCCGGAATCGTTGCTGGACTTGGGTTGTGGCGACGGCCTGGCCGTGGTGCCCGCGCTGGCGCAGTCGTCGTTCCGGCCGGGGAGGATCGACCTGGTGGAGCCGTCGGCGGCGCTGCTCGCGGACGTCGACGTGCCCGGCGCGAACCGCTTCGGGGCGACGGCGCGGAGCTTCCTCGGGGCGAACGGTTCCACGTGGAACCTTGCACAGTCGACGTTCGCGATGCAGTCCATGACGCCCCCGGTGCGGGCGGCGGTGCTGCGAGAACTGCGGCCGCGCACGGAAACGCTGGTGTTGGCGGAGTTCGACATCCCCGTGCTGGACGAGGGGTCGCCGGAGTTTCTGGAGTCGCTGGTGACGCGGTACGAGTGCGGCGTCGCCGAGTACGGCGCTCAGGCTTCCCTTGTCGCGCAAGGCTTCTCATACCCGTTCTGCTCGGCGTCGCCGCGGGTGCGGAGCGGACGAACTGGGAGCAGCCTGCGTTGGCGTGGGTGGCTTAGCTTGAAATCGCGGGCTTCACCGACGTTGCGGTGGAGCCGCTCGCGGACTACTGGTGGTCCCCCGCCGTGCTGATCACCGCGCGTGGGTCACACGCGGGATAGCGCCCCCGCCTCCACATGCTGCGCGAGCTGACGAGCCCCAGCCGAGCGCGAAGATTCCACCTGGAACCGCTGCCGATCTCGCCCCAGCCACTCCCTCGCCCCGCCAGACAAACCCCGCCCTCCACTGGGGGCTGCCCTGTTCCAGTTTACCGAGGTCACGGGCCCGAAACCGGCGAGCGGAGAATCTGTGGACAACTCAGTTTGGACGGGGCCGCTGTGGACAACCCATGGATGGGCGGGCCGCCGGCGGTAGAAGACCCGGGGTGCACGGAGTCGGGCGTGGACAACCCAGAATCGGGTAGACCACAGGAAAGCCAGGACCGCGCGTGGTTCACACGCGGGATAGCGCCCCCGCCTCCACATGCTGCGCGATCGGCCGCGGCAGCAAGAAAGCCGTTGCGCCGCCCGGTTGAGGGCCCCACGGGGCCGTGATGCCGGTCAGCACCCGCAGCGTGCGCTGCACCCGGTACTCGTGCCGGTCCCGTTCGCGTTCCGGGGACAGCGACGTCGAGGAGAAGCGTGTGCCGGAGGTGTGGACGAGGTTGCCCGCGTCGTTGCCGAAGCGCAGGACCGTGGTGCCGGCGGGGAGGACGACGACGCGTTTGCCGCGGAAGAAGGTCAGGGGCGGCTCACCGCGCAGCGGCAGGATCGGCCAGTCGGCGGGCTGGTCGGACTCGTCGGCGGCGCGCGGGGGCAGCATGAGCAGCGTGCCGAGGAGGAAGCGGGCGGCATCGGCCAGGCTGCCGAAGGCCACGGGCGCGACGGCCGGCGGGCGGGAGACCTCCCAGCCGTTCTCGGCGCGGCGCAGGGTCCAGACCTCGGCGACCGGTACCTCGGTGGCGCCGATCCGGTACGCGCTGGCAGGCACGCCGTGTTCGACCAGGCGCTGGTGCAGCAAGGTCAGGGTCTCGGCGGCGTGCAGGTCGAGGCCCAGGTCGTCGCCGCGGAGGGCGCGGGCGAGGCGGCCGTCGTCGGGGAGATCGGCTTCCGAGCGCGTCGGGCGCGGGGTGCCGAGGATCTCGGCTTCGGCCGTCGCGCGGACCAGTTCGCGCACCAGCGGCGGACGGAAGCCCGCGGCGCGAATGTGGTCCACCAGCTCGGGCTCGGGCGGCACGCCGTACTTGCGCAGGTAGTGCGGCACGGCCGCGGGCCACACCCAGGTGCCGTCGGTGTGGAAGGCGTGCGGCACGTCGGGCGGCGCGCCGGGGGCGAAGATGTCGTGCTGCGGCTGCGGGCGATGCAGGACGAGGGGCGCGCGGAACAGGTAGTCGAGCACACCGCGGAGCTGGTCGGGCGGCACCGGCGGCCGGTTGACGACCGGGCGCTCGTTCTCGTTGTGCGCGTCGACCACGCGGGCGTGGCGGAAGGCGACGTCGAGGGGCTGGTGGGCCTTCGCGGCCAGCCAATCGGGCAGTTCCTTGGGCGGGCGCGGGTACTGCGCGAACTCCACGGCGTACGACTCGGGCGCGGGCCGGCCGCCGTCGTTCGGCGGGACGCGCCAGGTGGGCTCGTGCTCGGAGTCGAAGTCGAAGTCGAACTGCGCCTCGGTGTCGAGCGTGAAGGTGCCCTGGAACCAAGTGCCGGTGTCCGGCGAGTACATCGCCGCGCGCAGTCGCGCGAACAACGCGCTCAGCTTCGGCGGCGCGGGCAGCGACACGGACACCGGCCCGTTCTCGTCGCCGACCGCGCGGACCTCCAGCTCCGCGTAGTCCCCGACCTGCCTGAACTGCGCGGCGACGCGCGTCCAGCCGCCGGGCACGGCGCGCAGCGTGCGGCCGATCGCACGCAGCAGGGCGCCGTGGTCGGCGTCGAGCTCCGGGCGCGGCTCGCCCTGGTCGCGGCGCAGCTGCCACAGGCCCGTGACGCGCTTGGCCTCGGCCGTCGTCGAGAAGTCGGTGAGGCCGAGCTGCGCGGCGCGCACCGGGTCGTGCTGCGTCCAGCGCAGCGTCAGCTCCTTGCCCTCTCCGGGCGCGACCTCGAACAGCTCGTCTTCGTACTCGCAGTACGTGCGCAGCGTGAACGTCGCCGGCACTTCGGTGGCCAGCACCACGCGCGCCGGGCGGCCCTCGTGCTCGCGGTCGAACCCGTCGGGCGCCTCTTCGTCCGGCGGGACGGACAGCAGCAGCGTGCCGTCGGTGGTCGAGCGCTCGGCCGCGAACGTACGGTCGTCCAGCGTCGCGTACAAACCGTCCGGGCGGTCTCCCGCCTCTACCCGGTAGCGCACGTCAGGTTCCTCCCCAATTCCCCCCGGTGACCGGGAAAGAACTTAGTCGACCGGGTAACGCGTGAACCAACCCTCGTCACTCGGTGAGTCGGGGCCGAACTCGGCGAGCGCGTCGTCCGCCAGCCTGGTGATCAACTCCCGCAGTTCGAGCCGCTCCAGCCAGCTGACGCGCAGCGCCGCTTCGCCGTACATCGCGCCGACGAGGTTGCCGCAGACCGAACCCGTGGAATCGCTGTCGCCGCTGTGGTTCACGGCCGCGAGCAACGCGGAATCCGGATCTTCGGTGGTCAGCGCGACGTACACGGACATCGACAGCGCCGTCTCGCCGACGTTGCCCTCACCCAGCTCGGCCAGCCGCTCGGGCGTCGGCGGGCCGGACATCGCGAGGGCCTGCGCCAACGCGGCTTCCTGCTCTTCGTGACCGGGGTGGCGGACCAGCTCGGCTCTGGACACAGCGACGGCGTCGAGCAGCGGCGAACCGGCCAGCAACTGCTGCACGATCACGGCGAAGGCGCCGGCCGACAAATACCCGCTCGGGTGACCGTGGGTCAGAGCCGCGAACTCGGCGGCGAGCCGGAACACCTCGGCCGGGTCGGCGGACCACAGCGCGACGGGCGCCACCCGCATCACGCCGCCGCAGCCCTTCGAGTTGTTCACCGGCCGCGAGACGCTGCCGCGCACGCCCGAGCGCCCGTACGCCTCCAGCTCGCCGAAGCACGTGAGCCCCGGCGCGCGGCGGCTGAACAGCGCGGCGTGCGTCACGAGCTCACCGTCGGGCGCCGCGAGCGCGGAGTGCGGGCCGCGCGCCCGCTCCCACGGCACGCCTTGCGTGTGCAGCCAGCGCTGGTAGGCCAGCTGCACAGACTGCACGACGTCGGCGCTGCCGGTTCTCCGCTGCTGCGCGTGGGCCCGGATGAGCGCTTCGAGGGTGAAGAGCGTCATCTGCGTGTCGTCGGTGAAGCGCCCTTCGCCGCCGTACGCCGGGATGAAGTCCGTGATGCCGGCGGGCCCGGTGAGCTCGCGGATCCGCTCGATCGAATCGAACTCCGTCTTCGCGCCGAGCGCGTCGCCGATGGCGCCCGCGAGCAGGCAGCCCCTCAGCCGCTGTGCCTCCATGACCCCATCTTTTCGAAGCCTCGCGGCGTCAGTGCCGCGGGTAGCGCTGCACCCACTCTTCGCCCAGGAAACTCAGCGCGGAGCGGCGATCGAAGTGCCACAACGCGTCGGTGACGACCTGTTCGATCAGGTGCCGCAGCTCGAGCTGCTCGATCCACTTCTGCGGCAGCCCGGGTACGCCCACGCGGGCGCCGAGCAACGCACCGGTGATCGCCCCCGTCAGCGCGCTGCGCCCGGAGTGGTTCACCGCGCGCAGCAGGGCCTGCTCGGGGTAGTTCTCGAACCCGGACAACGCGGCGAACGCGCGCCCGAGCACCGAAAGCGTGCCTTGGCCGTCGCCGATCAGCTCGGGCATCCGCAGATCCGGCAGCCCGTGTTCGCCGAAGAACGGCACCGACTCGGCGACCATCGCCTTCACCGGCGCCCATTCGGGACCGTTGACGAACGTGGTGTTGTGCTCGGTCAGGATCTCGCGCGACAGGTTCCATACGGGGTAACTGAACGCGTCCTTCGTGAGCACCGGCTCGAAGAGCCAGGCCAGGTACGTCGCCACCGACAGGTCGTCCTCGTGCGGGTGGGTCACGCCGACGAGGTCGCGCACGGCCTGGCGCACGCCGCCGCTGAAGCCCGTGCCGGGGCCGGAGGCGATGAGCGTGGCGGGCAGCGCGGCGATCAACGACGTCGGGCCGGTCAGCGGCACTGCCTGTGGAGATCCGGTGACCGCCGCGTGGTAGGCGTTGAGCTCGGCGTCGTCGGCGGTGCGGCGGACGTGGAGGTCGGGCACTTTCACGAGCCAGCCGTCGGCGTCGTCGTACGGCGCGCCCTGCGTGTGCAGCCAGCGCATCAACGCGCCGCGCACCACGGACGGGAACTGCTGCTCGACGTCGCGCGACTCCGGCTGCTCACGGTGCGGGCTGCGGATCACGGCCTCGGTGTAGAACAGCAGCCGCTGCGTCAGCGAGCCGATGCGGCCCGCCTGGTCGAACGCGACGGGCAGGTCGGTTACGCCCTCGGACCCGAACTGCGTGACGATCTCGTCGAGCCGCATCCGGTCCACGGCCATGCCGAGCGCCTCGCCGAGCGCGAAGCCCACGTACGCGCCCGCGACGCGCTGCCAGCCGTAGCGGAAGTTCTCGAGGTCGCGGTCGGGGTACTTGCCGAACGTGTCCAGGCGCGGGATCACGCGGCCGAGGTTGTCCCAGCCCGGCACGAGACCGTTGGCGCGCCAGTCGTTCGGCTTGCTGCGTGGCGGCTCGGCCATCGCGAGGCGGTTGAGCCACGACTGGCCCAGCACCGTGCGCTGGCACTCCTCGGCGGTGAGCTCGAAGCCGTGGCGACGCGCGTTTTCGGCCGCCACCAGGGGCACGGCCACCGGCTCGGACAGGCCCATGCGCGTGGCGGTGTCCTGGGTGAGCCGCTCGAGGTCTTCCTCGGCCTCGGGGCCGCGGCCATGCCGGTCGATGCGCGGCTCGTGGCGCGGGAAGCGCTTGGCGATGGTGGTGAGATCCTCGCCGGATACGTCCTCGAACGTCGCCGGGCCGCCGTTGATCACGAGGTTCGGCGGGTGCTCGAACTCGGCCAGCGTCGCGAGGTCCACGCGCCACCAGGAGTGCTCGCGCGGCGGGAAGTGGCGCGTCGCGCTGAAGACGCGCAGCTCGTTGCGCTCTTCGGAGAAGTAGAAGCGATCCGTGGCGCCGGTCTCGGGGTCGAGCGGCACGAAGACGTCGCAGCGCAGCAGGCCGATCAGCAGCTGCTCACGCGTGAGCCAGCCGACGCTGGCGAACGCGAGCAGCGTCTCCAGCGTGTTCTCCGGCTTCGGGTAGCCGCGGCGGATCGGGCCGGCCTTGTACTCGGGGTTCTCGCGCTCGTCGCCGGTCTGGCGGCCCTCGTTGTCGACCTTGACCCAGCCGGCCACGGCCTGCAGCGGCACACCGAGCTCGCCGAATCCGGCCTTGACGTACTCGGGGTCCACGACCTCGCGCCAGCTCTCCTGGCCGGGGAACGCCACGGGGATGCTCAGCCCTCCTGGGTTCGGCGGAGCCTGGCGCAGCTCACCGTCCGGCTCACGCACGACGACCGAAGGCGGCGGGAAGAGCTCCTTTTCCGGCCGGCCGTCGTCGAGGTACGCGGTGGTGTTGTACGGGATCGACCAGCCTTCGGGGATGCGCAGCACGCGGTCGCGGTCGACCCGCAGCCCACCAGGACCGGCGATCTGGGGACCGTGCACAGCGCGTAGCCAGTTCACGACCTTCTCCATCGCTTCCGCCGCTTCCACCTACTCGATCCTCTCCAGGCTTCCGTCGGACTCGTGCTCCGCGATCGGCTTGGGCAACACGTACGCCCCTGCTCCGCCCGGCAGGTTCGCCCAGGGCACCGTGACCCCGGTGACCACGTAGAGTGACCGTCGTAGGCGGTAAGTGTGCGCCATTCGTTCCCGTTCGAGTGGCAGTGACGTCGTGGCGAACCGTACCTCGCCGTGGTGGACCAGGTTGCCCGGTTCCTCCCCGAAGCGCAGGACGACCGTACCTTCGGGCAGTCGGGTGAGTCTCTTGTTGCGCAGCAGGGTGAGGGGCGGGTCACCCGCGGCCGGCTGGATGGGCCAGTCGTCCACTTCCTTCGCCATCTCGAGCGGGGTCTCGCGCCCGCCCGTCCGCCGGGCCGGGTGCAGCAGGAGCGCGCCGAGCAGCTGCTGGGCCGCGTCGGCGAGATGCTCGAAGGTCTGGCCGTTGCCGGCGGCCGATGTGACGGTCCAGCCGTCGTCACCCCTGGTCAGGCACCACTTGCCGGCCTCGATGGCGCCGATCCGGTAGGCCTGCGGCCACACGCCGAACGAGCCGAGCCGCTGCACGAGGACCGCCAGCAGCTGCTCGTCGGCCAGTTCCGGGTCGGGGCTGGTCTCCAGCTCGGCGGCGACGTCGCCCGCGGTGCGCCGGCCGTCCTCGGCGGCGGGGCGCGGCCGCGGACGGCCGAGCAGGTCGGCCTCCGCCGTGCGGCGCACGAGGTGTTCGACGTACGGCGGCTGGAACCCCAGCTCACGGATGTGCGCGACGAGCTCCGGCTCCGGCGCGATGCCGTGGCGGCGCAGCTGATGGGACACGGTCTCGGGCCACAGCCAGGTGCCGTCGGTGCGGTGCGCGTCGCCGACCAGCGCCTCGCGTTCGAGGTACTGCAGCACGAGCGGCAGCTCCTCGTCGGCCAGCGGCTCGCGCTCCTCCCCCACCTCGGCGGGGCGGGCGCGGCGGAACTCGACGCCGAGCGGCAGGCCGGTGCGCAGCCGCCACCAGTCGGGGATGTGCTCGTCCTCGCGGGGGAACGTTTCGAGCTCGTCGCGGTAGGCAGCGGGGTCGGGCGGGGTCGTCCACTGGGGTTCGCCGTCGACGAAGAAGTCGAAGTCGAACGTGCCGTCGGACGCGAGCACGAACCGCGCCTGCAGCCACGTGCCGCGGCCCTGGCGGTACATGCCGGCGCGCAGCGCGTGGAACATCCCGACCAGCTCGGGACCGGCCTCGGTGTTGCGCGGCTGGACCTCGGTGTGGTCGCCGACCTGCGCGAAGCCGATGCCGGCGGGGGCGCCCTCGTCGGGCTGGTGGGCGCGGATCAGCCGCCCGATCTCGACCAGCCGGCCGTGTTGGTCGGACTCGGAAAGTGGTGGTTCCACAGGTCTCAGCACATCCGGGTGCGCGGCGTTAGTAGCCGCGGCGCCGGTGCTGCGGCACGGCGCTTCGCGGAGGCAGCGGTCCTTGCGGCTTCACAGCGCCCTGCGTGGCGGGGCTCTGCGACGCCGTACGCGGGCGCACGCGGCGCGGCGTCGGACGAGGGGACGGCATCTGCTGCGGCGCGGCGTCGGTGAGCGGGGCCTCGGCGAGCTGCTGCACCAGGGCCTGGACGGTGAACGCGAGCTGGGCGGGAGTGGTGCGCTGGAACGTGTCCGGGGCGAACTCCAGCCGGCCCAGCGTGCCGCCGCTGCCGACGGTGGCCCGGACCAGCCCGTCAGGAGACGTCAGCACTGCAGGAGCGGCTTCCAGGGCGCGGTCGTCCCCTGCGGTACTCACGGTGGCCCCCCGTGTCGGTTGCACTCGCCGGAGTTAACCCGGCTGGGTCACGCGTCACTCTAATGCCAATGCGACGATCACTGACCCCGTTCGGTCCAACGGTTTGCGGCAGCGAATCAGTTCGGCCGGTCCGGCACCGCGCGGCGGCGCGCCACGAGGTAACCGGCGGCGCCGAGGAAATAGCAGATCGTGGCCGTGATCATCAGGCCCGGCGAGTACCCGTTGTCCGGGATGAACACCGCGCCGATCGCCACCGCGGCCACCTGGGTGATGTTGAACAGCGTGTCGTACAGGGCGAACACGCGGCCGCGAGCCTCGTCGGCGACGTCGAGCTGGATCGACGAATCGACACACAGTTTGAGCACCTGACCCGCGCCGGTGATGAGGAACGACGCCAGCAACGCCAGCGGCAGCACCATCGGCAGCCCTAGTGCCGAC
The DNA here is from genome assembly GCF_040689465.1 of Amycolatopsis sp. NPDC051373. NCBI lineage: Bacteria > Bacillati > Actinomycetota > Actinomycetes > Pseudonocardiales > Pseudonocardiaceae > Amycolatopsis > Amycolatopsis sp. NPDC051373. Next base: position 356,161 of record NZ_JBFBAE010000001.1, read on the forward strand.
TGGGCGACGGCGGCCACCAGCAGCGCGCCGAGGATCGCGCGCAGCCGGCCGAAGCCGCGGATCAGCCGCGCGGTGAGCAGTCCGGCCACGAGGATGCCCGCGCCGGCGAGCGCGGCCATCTGCCCGAGGCCGGGCAGGCCGGCGCGGAAGACCCCGCTGTCGGTGAAGTAGTTGCGCATCAGCAGCACGGTGACCAGCAGCGAGATGCCGTAGGCCGCGCGGTGGGCGAACAGCGCGATGAACCCGGCCGTCACGCTCGGCGCGCGCCAGGCGTGGCGGGCGCCGTCCGCGAGACCGCGGGCGACGGCGAGGAACGGGTTCGGCGGCTCGTCGACGACCGTCGGCCCGAGCACCCCGCGCGTGAACCGCCGGGCGATCAGCGCCGAGACGAGCGCGCCCAGCGCGGCGAACGCCGTCGTCTCGGCCGAGCCGAGGTTGTCCGCGCCGAAGACCGCGCGCAGCAGGATGGCGCACCCGCCGCCGACCACGGCCAGCGCCGACCCGAGCGTGGTCGCGAAGGCGTTGGCGGACACGACGCTCGACGCCGGGACCACGTGCGGGAGCGAAGCCGACAGACCCGAGCCGATGAAGCGCGACAAGCCTTCGGCCAGCAGCGCGAGCGAGAACAGCCCCGGTCCGCCGAGGCCCGTGCCCACGGCGGCGGCCGACGCGAGGATGGCGACCACTCGCAACAGGTTCGCGAACACGAGCACGCGCCGGCGGTCCCACCGGTCGAGCAGCGCGCCCGCGAACGGTCCCACCACGGAGTACGGCAGCAGCAGCACCGCGAAGCCCTCGGCGATGGCCAGCGGGTCGGCGGCGCGCTCGGGGTTGAACAGCACGGCGCCCGCGAGGCCCGCCCGGTACACGCCGTCGCCCCACTGCGCGGCGAACCGGGTGTAGAGCAGCCTGCGGAACTCGCGATCACGGACCAGGAGCTTCGGCCCGATCCGCTCCGTTGTCGCGCTGATCGTCACGGGGGCCAGCGTAGCTACGGGGTGAACGGCCCAGAAGGTCCTAATGAGCGCACTTCGCCCAGTGAACCGGCGGCATTTTACTGAGCTGTGACGCCTATGGGGGACTGCGAAAGGGTGTGAAAGCGTTTTACGTAGAGGGCAGACGTCCGATTGTCGTCTACGGGAGAGGGGTGTGGCCATGACCGGCGCCGCGTCGCGGCTGGTGGGTGCCGCTGAGAAGCTGCTCGGAGCTGAGCTCCCGCTGCAGATCCGAGCGTGGGACGGTTCCCAGGCCGGTCCGGAGGGCGCGCCCGTGCTCGTGGTGCGCAACCGCCGGGCCCTCCGTCGCCTGCTGTTCAAGCCGGGCGAGCTGGGCCTGGGCCGCGCCTGGGTATCCGGCGACCTCGGCCTCGAAGGGGACCTCTACACCGCGCTCGGGGCCATTTCGGGGCTGATCTGGGAGCGCGACGAGGTGGAGGGCGGCAGCGTCCTCAGCGCCCTGCGGGACCCGGATGTGCGGGGCGCCATCGGCGAGCTGCTGAAGCTCGCCGGACCGCCGTTGCCGCCCCCGAGGCCGCCCGAGGAGGTGCGCCGGCCTCGCCACCGGCACACCCGGCGCAGCGACAAGCGGGCGATCAGCCACCACTACGACGTGGGCAACGACTTCTACGAGCTCGTCCTCGGCCCGTCGATGGTCTATTCGTGCGCGTACTGGTCCGAAAGCAGCACCCTGGAGACGGCCCAGCGAGACAAGCTCGAGCTCGTCTGCCGGAAGCTCGGCCTGCGCGAGGGCCAGCGCCTGCTCGACGTCGGCTGCGGCTGGGGCTCGATGGCGCTGCACGCGGCGCGCGAGCACGGCGTGCGCGTCGTCGGCGTCACGCTCTCGGAGGAGCAGGCGACGTACGCCCGCAAGCGCGTGGCGGAGGCGGGGCTGACCGACCGCGTGGAGATCCGCGTGCAGGACTACCGCGACGTCTCCGACGGCCCCTACGACGCGATCTCCTCCATCGGCATGGCCGAGCACGTCGGCGCCGAGAGCTACCTGGAGTACGCCCGCGACCTATACGCCTTGCTTCGTCCGGGCGGCAAGCTGCTCAACCACCAGATCGGCCGCCGGCCGCGCGAGGAAGAATCCGAGTACCAGCTCGACGGGTTCATCGACGCCTACGTCTTCCCCGACGGCGAGCTCGCCCCGGTCGGCACGACCGTGACGCAGCTGGAGCGCGCCGGGTTCGAGGTGCGTGATGTCGAAGCGCTGCGCGAGCACTACGCGCTGACCCTGCGCCGCTGGGTCGCCAACCTGGAAGCCGACTGGGACCGGGCCGCGGGGCTCGTCGGAGCCGGCCGCGCCCGCGTCTGGCAGCTGTACATGGCGGCTTCGGCGCTCGCGTTCGAGAGCAACCACATCGGTGTGAACCAGGTCCTGGCGGTGCGGACTCCGGACGGAGGTACGTCGGGCCTGCCGCTGCGGCCGCGGACGTGGCACGGCTGAGGGGTTGGGGGCCGGCGCACTTGGTCGCCTCTCGGCGGCTTGGCGCAGTGTGGCTCCAGCCGAACTGGTATTCCACAAAGGCTGTTCTTCAGTGAGCCCGGGGGACACGGAGTGCGCCGGCCTACTGTTCCCAACGGGGCACGAGTGGTTGGTGTTCCCGTGCCGACGAAATTCTCGGGGCGGGAAGTGGGAGGATTGGCGGCGTGCCAGCGGACGCCGAGGTTGAACCGGGAACGCTCCTGGTCGCCGCACCCACGATGTTCGACCCGAACTTCAAGCGGACCGTGGTGTTCGTCATCGACCACCGCGACGAGGGCACGCTCGGCGTAGTCCTGAACCGCCCGAGCGACGTCCCCGTGCACGACGTGCTCCCCAACTGGGGCGGGCACGTGGCGGAGCCGCAGTCGGTGTTCGTCGGCGGTCCCGTGGAGAAGAAAACGGCTCTGTGCCTGGCCGCGCTGCGCACGGGCGAGACGGCGGCGAGCGTGCCCGGCGTGATCGCGGTGCGCGGGCCGGTGGCGCTCGTGGACCTCGACACGGATCCGGAAGCGCTCGTGCCGAAGGTGCGTGGCGTACGCGTCTTCGCCGGCTACGCGGGCTGGGACTCCGGGCAGCTGGCGGGCGAGATCGAGCGCGACGACTGGGTCATCGTGCCCGCGCTGCCGAGCGACATCCTGGCCTCGCCCAACCGTGACCTCTGGGGCCAGGTGCTGCGCCGCCAGGGCGTGCCGATCGCGTTGCTGGCCACCCACCCGGGTGACCTGCAGCGGAACTAGCTGTCGGCCTTCTGGAACACGCCGCAGCCACCCGAGCCGCACGCGCAGCCGCTGCAGCCCGCGGGGGCGGCCGGAGCCGGGGCGGGCACGGTCAACGCGGCGCGGGCGCCGAGCACCCCGCCACCCACGACCAGCACCAGCAGGCCCAGCACACCAACGAAAGCCGCGGCGATGATCCCGGCCGTGGTGCCCGTGGCGATGCCCGCCAGCCCGGCGATCACGCCGACAGCGCCGCCGGCGAGCGTCGGGACGCTCGCCACGCGGTTGGCCAGCTTGAAGGCGGCGTCACTGCGCAGCGAAGCCGCCGTGCGGACACCAGTACCGCTTTCGCGGGTCAGCCGTTCGCGGAAGCCGAGGAAGCCACCCCAGCCGACGACGAGACCCAGCACGATCGGGACGAGCGCGATAGCGAACACCCCTTGAGGATAAGCGTGACCTCCCGGCAACGTGGTGGATACCCTCGTCCGTTGTGCTACACGCCATGTCTTCGTCCCAGCGACGCCGCGTGCTCACCGCTGCCTTGATCGGGGCACTGCCCCTTTCCCTGCTCGCCGCTCCGGCCGCGAGCGCTGAGGTTCTTTCGGAGAGTCACGCCCGCCCCGTTCGGCTCATCGGCGAACAGATCGTGCCCAACGCCCTCCAGTTCCAGGGCACCACCGTCGGCGGCCTCTCGTCGATCGACTTCGACCCGCGCACCGGCGGTTACGCCTTCATCTGCGACGACCGCTCCGCGATCAACCCCGCCCGCTTCTACACGGCGAAGTTCTCCCTCGACGCCCACCACCTCGGCCCGGTGACGTTCACCGGTACGAAGCCGCTGCTGCGTCCCGACGGCACGCCGTACCCGCCGCTCGCGCAGAACGACCCGACTGCGCCGCAGAACGAGCAGACGATCGACCCCGAAGAGCTGCGCGTGGACCCGTGGACCGGCGGGTACACCTGGTCGCAGGAAGGCGACCGGCTGGCGGACTCGTTCATCCAGCCCTCCATCCGAGAGGCGACCCGGGACGGCCGTTACGTGCGTGACCTGCCGTTGCCGGCAGACGAGAAGATGACCGCCGACGCCGGCCCGCGCCGCAACTACGTGCTCGAAGGCCTCGCGTACACCGGCTTCGGCGCGCTGCTGGCCAGCGAGGTCGAGGCGCCGCTGCTGCAGGACGGCCAGCCGCCGACCCCGACGTCCGGCGCGCTTTCGCGAGTCACCCTGCAGGCGCGGACGGGCCAGGTGCTCGCGCAGTACGCGTACCCGCAGGAGAAGCTGTTCGCGACCCCGGTGCCGGCCGACGCGTTCGCCGACACCGGCGTGTCCTCGATGCTCGCCGTGAACCAGCTTGACCCGACGAAGTTCCTCATGATGGAGCGCTCGTTCGTCACCGGTGTGGGTAACAAGGTGCGGGTGTACGAGATCGACACATCCGGCGCGACCACTGTGCTGAACGTGAAATCGCTCGCCGGCGCGAAGGGCGTGAAGCCGGTGAAGAAGAAGCTGATCGCGGACTTGTCGGACTACGTTTCCGCGGTGGACAACGTCGAAGGCATGGCCTGGGGCCCGGCGCTGCCGAACGGTGAGCGCAGCCTGGTCTTCGTGAGCGACAACAACTTCTCCGCGAGCCAGGTGACGCAGGTCATCGCTTTGGCAGTCCCGTCGGAACAGCTTTGACCACCACGTTAAAATGAGCTCATGAACACGGCTCGGCTGCTCCTTGGCCTGCCGCGCTGACTCGGCCAACCCTTGGCCCGGCCGGCGCGGCGACCCCTCATGCCTTCGGGCTTGAGGGGTCGAGTTGTTTCTGGAGTGGTCCGATCACGGAGGAAGACGGCGATGACAGAGTCCACGGCGCCCACCCCGACCACGGGTGACGGCGCTCCCGGCGCCGAGAACACCCCGCCGCACCGCTACACCGCGGAGCTCGCGGGGCAGATCGAGCGCCGCTGGCAGGACTACTGGTCCGACCACGGCACCTACCACGCGCCGAACCCGACGGGCGCGCTGGCGGTCGAGGGCGAGCCGGTGCCGTCGGACAAGCTGTTCGTGCAGGACATGTTCCCGTACCCGTCCGGCTCGGGCCTGCACGTCGGGCACCCGCTGGGCTACATCGGCACGGACGTCTACGCGCGCTACCACCGCATGATCGGCCGCAACGTGCTGCACACGCTGGGGTACGACGCGTTCGGCCTGCCGGCTGAGCAGTACGCGGTGCAGACCGGCACGCACCCGCGCACGACCACCGAGGCGAACATCGCCACGATGCGCAGCCAGCTGAAGCGCCTGGGCCTGGGCCACGACGAGCGCCGGTCGATCGAGACGATCGACCCGGACTACTACAAGTGGACCCAGTGGATCTTCCTGCAGATCTTCAACTCCTACTACGACGAGCAGGCCGGCAAAGCGCGCCCGATCGAGCACCTGGAGAAGGCGTACGCGTCCGGTGAGCGCCCGACGCCCGACGGGCGCGCGTGGAGCGAGCTGAGCGACGTCGAGCGCCGCAAGGTCATCGACGACCACCGCCTGGTCTACATCTCCGAGGCGCCGGTGAACTGGGCGCCCGGCCTGGGCACGGTCGTCGCCAACGAAGAGGTGACCGCCGACGGGCGCAGCGACCGGGGCAACTTCCCCGTGTTCCGCAAGAACCTGCGCCAGTGGATGATGCGGATCACCGCGTACTCGGACAGGCTGGTCGACGACCTGGACCTGCTGGACTGGCCCGAAAAGGTCAAGTCCATGCAGCGCAACTGGGTCGGGCGTTCGCAGGGTGCGCGAGTGGCGTTCGCCGCCGGCGCTTCCGGGGGCGAGAAGATCGAGGTCTTCACCACGCGGCCCGACACGCTGTTCGGCGCCACCTACATGGTGCTGGCGCCCGAGCACCCGCTGGTCGACAAGCTGACGCCGGCCGAGTGGCCCGGCGAGCACCCGCAGGTGTGGACCGGCGGCGCGAAGTCGCCGGCCGACGCCGTCGCGGAGTACCGGCTGGCGACGTCGCGCAAGTCCGATCTGGACCGTCAGGAGAACAAGGAGAAGACCGGCGTCTTCACCGGCGCGTATGCCGTGAACCCGGTCAACGGCAAGGACATCCCGGTCTTCATCGGCGACTACGTGCTGATGGGCTACGGCACCGGCGCGATCATGGCCGTGCCGGCGCAGGACCAGCGCGACTGGGATTTCGCCAAGAAGTTCGAGCTGGAGATCGTCCGCACGGTGGACCCGGGCGAGGGCTTCGACGGTGAGGCGTTCACCGGCGAGGGCGCGGCGATCAACTCGGCCAACGACACCGTCTCGCTGGACGGCATGGGTGTCGCCGACGCGAAGAAGACGATCATCGCGTGGCTGGAGGAGCAGGGCGCCGGCGAGGGCACCGTGCAGTACAAGCTGCGCGACTGGCTGTTCGCCCGCCAGCGCTACTGGGGCGAGCCGTTCCCCATCGTCTACGACGAGACCGGGATGCCGATCGCGCTGCCAGAGGACCAGCTGCCCGTGGTGCTGCCGGAGGTCGACGACTACTCGCCGAAGACCTTCGACCCGGACGACGCCGACTCCGAGCCGTCGCCGCCGCTGTCGCGTGCGACCGAGTGGGTCGAGGTCACACTGGACCTGGGCGACGGGCCGAAGAAGTACCGCCGCGACACCAACGTGATGCCGCAGTGGGCGGGTTCGTGCTGGTACCAGCTGCGCTACGTCGACCCGGACAGCCCCGACGTGTTCTGCGCGCCGGAGAACGAGGCCTACTGGATGGGCCCGCGCCCGGCCGAGCACGGCGTGGACGACCCTGGCGGCGTCGACCTGTACGTCGGCGGGGTCGAGCACGCGGTGCTGCACCTGCTGTACTCGCGCTTCTGGCACAAGGTGCTGTTCGACCTGGGCCACGTGTCGTCGAAGGAGCCGTACCGGCGCCTGTTCAACCAGGGCTACATCGAGGCGTACGCCTACAAGGACAAGCGCGGCGTGCACGTGCCGGCCGAAGAGGTTGTGGAGCGCGACGGCAAGTTCTTCCTGGGTGACGAGGAGGTCACCCAGGAGTACGGGAAGATGGGCAAGAGCCTGAAGAACGCCGTGACGCCCGACGAGATGTCGGACACCTACGGCGCCGACACCTTCCGGCTGTACGAGATGTCCATGGGCCCGCTGGACATGTCCCGTCCCTGGGCGACCAAGGACGTCGTCGGCGCGCACCGCTTCCTGCAGCGCCTGTGGCGCCTGCTGATCGACGAGCAGACCGGTGAGCTGCGCGTGACCGCCGACGACCCGTCGGAGGCCGACCGCAAGCTGCTGCACCGCACCATCGCCGGCGTCCGCGAGGACTACGCGGAGATGCGCTTCAACACCGCGGGCGCGAAGCTGATCGAGCTGAACAACCACCTGACGAAGGTGTACGGCTCGGCTGCCGGCACCCCGCGCGAGGTGGCGGAGCCGCTGGTGCTGCTGCTGGCTCCGCTGGCGCCGCACGTCGCCGAGGAGCTGTGGCACCGCATGGGCCACGTCGACTCCCTGGTCCACGGCCCCTTCCCGGTCGTCGACGAGCAGTACCTGGTCGAGGACTCGGTGGAGTACCCGATCCAGGTCAACGGCAAGGTCCGGGCGCGCGTCACGGTGCCGGCGGATGCCGCTTCGGAGGCCGTGCAGGCCGCGGCTCTGGCGGACGAGAAGGTGGCCGCGCTGGTGGGCGACAAGACGCCGCGCAAGGTGATCGTGGTGCCGGGGCGGTTGGTCAACATCGTGCTGTGAATCGGCGCGGTGAGCCGGTGAATCGGCGCTGGTGAATTCGCGCGTTCCGGCCCGGGTCTCGTGCCCGGGCCGGTAACGTGCTCGCCGTGCGTAGTCGATCGATCACCGTTCTGCCGCTGCTGTTGCTGACCCTCGCGGGGTGCGCCGTCGCGTCAGCTCCTGCCCCGGGCAATCCGGCGCCGGCGCTACCCACCGACTCGATCGCCTACGACACGTTGCCTCTGATCGCCACTCGGCCCAACCTGTTCCCCGGCACGTGCGACCAGTTCGCGCAGCACCCCGACCTGGTGAAGACCTTCGCCGCCACTGATCCGCCGGTCAACGACCCGTCGACCCACAGCTGTGTCGTGCCGATTTCCGACAACGGCTTCCTCGTGCTGCAGCAGCCGAAGCAGGAGGAAGGCCACGACACCCCGTGGGTCGAGGCGTGGATGGGCGAATCCGGCATCGTCGACCACTTCCGCCGTGAGCTGGTGCTGGACCGCTACTACGCGGTGACCACGGTCAGCTCCAACGGCTGCCAGATCACGGTGAACACCGGCTCTCCGCTGCCCTTCACCCTGGATCTCGGTTACCAGTACCGCCAGAGCTCGGACGATTCCATCACTGCCCGGCGCGCGAGGGCCGACCAGTTCTGCCCCACTGTCCGGAAGGTCGTGAGCGACTACCTCACCGTGGTGGACCCGGGCGGCGGCTCGCTCGCGCGCTAGGCCGCTTCCCGCCGCGCGGCGCGGAAGATTCCCAGCGCGGTGACGCCGAGCCAGAGGACCAGCGAGGTCGCCAGCGCGATCGGCCCGTGCACGGAGAGCCCGCCCAGCTGCCGCGCGGGCTCGATCGGGTCGACCCAGCCCGCGAAGTCCTGGTTGGCCTGCACGATCAGGAAGAGGATCGAGACCAAGCAGTAGGTGGCGATGGCACCCGCGGTGTTCGGGATCAGCCAGGCGATCGAGACCGCCAGCAGGGTCATCAGGAACGACCCGAGCAAGCACACGCCGATCGTGGCGCCGGTCCGGATCGCGAGCAGGTTCGCGGCGTCGTGGTCGTCGAGCACTCCGGCGAAGTAGGTGTAGGTCATGAGGATGTGCAGCCCGGCGATCAGCACCCACGCGAACAAGGCGATTGTGCCCTGAGCGAGCGCGTACCGAAGCCGTGAAGGCTGGACGAGCAGGGTCGGCTGCGCGCTGCGGTAGTGCCATTCGCTCGCGATGAGCTTGACCAGCGCGACGTCCACGAGGATCGCCGCGAGGCGCACCGTGGTCACCACGGTGCCGAGCTGTTTGCGCATGGTCACCGGGTTGAACGGGTCGACCATGAACAGGATCGACAGCAGCACCAACGCGATCGGCCCGGCAACCAGAAGGATCTTGTCGGCCGGGGTGGCGGTGAACTTCCGCAGCTCGACACCCACCACAGTGCCGAACGAAGCGCGCTTCGCAGCACCGGTCGCCCACGCCGGCTGTTGCTGCACAGGCGTCTGCATCGGGATCATCGCGGACCTCCGGTCAGGCGGAAGAAGAGCTCTTCCAGGTTCTGCTGTTCCTCGGCCAGCCCGAGCACCCGTACCTGCGCGGCGAACGCGATCTCCGAGACGCGCTCCGTCGGGGCGGCGACGGAAAGGGCGTCGGGGCCGGTCTGGCGGACGTCGAGGCCTGCGCTCTGCAGGGCCGTGCCGAGTTTGGGCACGTCGTTGGTGCGCACGACCGTCCGCGCGGGGCCGGCGAAGCTCGCGAGCGGTCCGTCGGCGACGACGCGGCCGTGGCCGATCATCACGATGCGGTCGGCCGTCTGGTCCACTTCGGACAGCACGTGGCTCGAGAGCAGCACGGTGCCGCCGCGCTGGGCGTAGCCGCGCAGAAGCTGCCGTGTGGAGCGGATTCCTTCGGGGTCGAGGCCGTTGATGGGCTCGTCGAGGATCAGCACGGGCGGGTCGGCGAGCAGCGCGTGCGCGAGCCCGAGGCGCTGGCGCATGCCGAGGCTGTACTTGCCGATTCGCCGGTTCGCCGCGTCGCTGAGCCCGACCTGCGCGAGCACCTGGTCGGCGCGCGAGCCGGGCAGGCGCATGAGCTTGGCGCCGTTCACGAGGTGATGGCGGCCCGTGCGGCCGGGATGCACGGCGGCCGCGTCGAGCAGCACGCCCGCGACGTGTCCCGGGTTGGGCCACTCCGCGAACCGCCGCCCGGCGATCGTCGCCGTGCCCGCCGTGGGGCGGGTCAGGCCGCAGATCATGCGCAGCGTCGTCGACTTCCCGGCGCCGTTCGGGCCCAGGAACGCGGTGACCGTGCCCGGCTGCAGCGAGAACGACACGTTCTCCACCACGCGGCGGCCGTCGTAGTCCTTCACCAGCCCCTGGACGTGCAGCAACCCCGGCCCTCCCCTTCAAGATCCGAAGCTGAGTTTGTCACAACCCGTGTCCGGCCGTGCGCGAAACCGAACCTTCGAGTGCCAGGGCCGAAACGCGCCAGCACCGCCGCACCCCCGGCGATTCGATGCAGCCATGAGGAAAACCGGCTTCCACGAAGGAGATCTGGGGATGAAGCTCGACGGCAAGGTGGCGCTCGTGACCGGCGGCAGCCGGGGCATCGGCGCGGCGACGGCGGTGCGGCTGGCCGAGGAAGGCGCGGACGTCGCCCTCACCTACGTCAGCGGGGCCAGGCTGGCGGCGGACGTCGTCGATAAGATCAAAGCGCTCGGCCGTCGGGGGATCGCGATCGCGGCGGACAGCGCGGACGCCGAGGCCGTGCGGGCTGCCGTGGCGACGACGGTTGCGGAGTTCGGGCGGTTGGACGCGCTGGTCAACAACGCGGGCGTCGGGTTCGTCGCGCCCGTCGCGGAGACCGCGCTGGCGGACGTGGACCGGGTGCTGGCGGTCAACGTGCGTGGCGCGTTCCTGGCGACGCAGGCGGCGGCCGAGCACCTCGGCGACGGCGGGCGCGTGGTCACCATCGGCAGCTGCGTCACCGATCGCGCGCCCGGGCCGGGCATGGTGCTGTACGCGATGAGCAAGTCGGCGATGGTCGGGTTGACCAAGGCGCTCGCGCGGGAGCTCGCGCCGCGGGGTGTCACCGTGAACCTCGTGCACCCGGGGCCGACCGATACCGACATGAACCCGGCCGACGGTCCGTTCGCCGACGACCAGAGGTCCTTGACCGCCGTCGGGCGTTACGGGTCGGCCGGTGAGGTGGCCGACGCAGTGGCGTATCTCGCCGGCCCGGCGAGCGCGTACATCACCGCCGCGACGCTGTCGGTCGACGGCGGGCACGCGGCCTAGCTGTATTTGGCTAGCCCGAGTAGAGCCCCACGTCACGAGCCAGATCCGTGAGGATGGCCTCGAAGAGGATGTCCGGCTTCGACACCGGGATCGGGTAGTTGCCGAACACCTCGAGCGTCACGTGGCCGTAGAGGCGCGCCCAGAACTGGATCATCAGGTACGTGAGCCCGAGGTCCAGCTTCTCGGGCGCGATCGCGCGGCCCGCCTCGCCGAGCACGGCGAGCAGCTCGCTCTGGAACGCGGTGAGGTCGTCGCGCAGCTCGGGCGGGACGACGTCGTTCGGCGGCATGACCAGGTCGTGTGTGGCGAGGACCTGGCCGGCCGCGGCGAGGAAGATGCGGCCGAACGGCTCGTCGAGGCGGTGCAGCGCACTGCCCGCCGTGGTGCCGACGCCGCCCGTGGGCGACGCGAACACCAGTGTGAACTCCTTGGTGTGCGTGAGCGCCCACCGGCGGAAGCCCTTGCAGATGGCGAAGAGCTGCGCCATGCCGTCGTCGGGGAGCACGGCGATGTCGTCGGCGAGCTCGGCGGCGAGGTCGGCGATCACGTCGAGGCGCAGCTTCTCCACCAGGTCGTCGCGCGATTCGTAGTAGCGGTACAGGGCCGGCGCGGTGATGCCCAGCTCCCGGGCGATCGCCCGGAGCGTCACGGCGTCCGGACCCTGTTCGACCAGCAGTCTCCGGGCGGTCCGGCGGATGTCCTGCTCGGTAGCCGCTCGCGCGCGGCCCCTTCGCGTGGGGCTGCTCATCCGGATATTCTAGGTGGTCGGCACCGTTGTTCCCGTAACAACGCGGCCGGAGAGCAGCCGGGCCTGCAGATCGGTGAGCGGACGCAGCACCCACATGGCCACCACGACCATGCCTTGGGCGCACCAGAAGTGCACGAGCCAGGCCCCGATGAGCGACGGCCCGCCCCACGATTCGCCGGCCGTCGAGGGGTCCCAGAACAGGCCGTAAGTCGCGATCCGCCACACCAGGAACCCGATGAGCAGCGAAAACGGGATGGCCACCACGCTCACCCCGGCCGCGGCCAGGTAGCGAGGGGTACCTTCGCGCGGCGGGACGTTCAAGAGTCGCTCCGCGAGCAGCTGCCGGGCGCGCCTGCCGCCGAAACAGGCGGGCAGGGCGAGCAGGGCGTAGACCACTCGTTTCCAGTCCGAGATCTTCATGCGTTCGACGCTAGGGGTCGTTGAGCTGCGAAAACACCCGGTCGTCCGCCGAACGAGGTAGGGAAATCCCGGGCGCGTTCTGTCACACTTCGTCCGAGATGGACGAAATCACCACGGTCACCTACCCCGCACCCGTCCCGCCGGACCAGGTGCGGCTGGCGACGTTGCTGCTGCTGGTTCCCGGGCTCCTCATCGCGGGCTTCGGCGGCGTGCTCATGACGGCGAGCCGCGCCGGTCTGTACGCCGGGTCCGTGATCGCACTGGTGGGGTTCGTGCTGTTGGGCTGCATCCCCGTCGGGCGGCGCGGCATGCGAAAGGAGCGGCTGAGTGTCGAGGTCGCTTCGCGCGGCCTGCGGTTCCCCGTTCGCGACGCGCGGCTCGTGCTGCCGTGGGACGACGTCAGCGCGGTCGTGCTGGTCGAGAAGCACAAGCGGGTCGAGGTGTACCTGGCTCCTTCTGCCGAGGATCGCCTGGCCGGCCGGTTCGGCCGCCGTGGTCCCCACGGCTTCGTCCTGTCGACGCTGTTCGAACCCGGCGAGGCCCACCGGCTGGCTGCCGCCGTCGAGACGGTGCGGCCGGGGCTGGTGCGGTGGCCGTCCCTGGAGGTGCGGCGCGGCGGGTTCGGCCTGCAACGTGCGGCGACGACGGTGGTGCGGTGGGCCTCGGTGAAGCGCGCGCCGGCTGCCGGCGAGAGCGTGACGGTGCGCGCGAGCAAGGCTTCGGGCGCGCGTCAGGCGGCGATCGGGGGCACGGTGGCGTTGCTCGCGGCCGTGCTCATCGTGCGGACGTGGCTGCCGGTCACGGTGCCCGGGCTGATCGCGGTCGCGCTGTGCGTCGCCGCACTGGTCTGGACCCGGCACCGCGGCACACGGGGCGTATTCACCGTGGACGGCTTCGGCGTCACGTGGATTCCTCGGTACGACAACGGGGTCGTGGTGCGGCGCGACGAGATTTCCGCCGTGACGGCCGAGGCGGGCGGCCTCGTGCGCGTGACCTCGCGCGACGGCGGTGACTTCGTACTGGCTTCGGGTGTTTCGATGCCGGCCGCGCGGATCGTGGCCGCGCTGCTCGGGGCGCCGCCGACGCCGATCACTCGGGGGGCTACGTGATCGGCGCCGGCGACCCGATGCCCTCTCCGGTGCGCTTCCGGTCGGGGCAACGCCACTGGCTCAAGGACAGTGACGCTCCACAAGAGCGGAACCCGTGTCAGAAGTGACGCCTGGGGGACATGGATCCCCCGATCGAGTGACGGGCAGCCGCTGCTCGCCTGATTGTCGCACTGGGCGCCGGATAAGTTACAAAAACCTTCACTTTTGCGCACGGACGGTGGGTGACCTGCGCCCGAGCGCACCCGTGGCAAGGTGTCGACCATGTGTGCAGCCGTGCTGGTGGTGGGTTCCGCCAACGCCGACCTCGTCGTCCCCGTCGACCGCCGCCCGGCCGGCGGCGAAACCGTCCTGGGCGGCGACACCGTCCTGTCCCCCGGCGGCAAGGGCGCGAACACGGCCGTCGCGGCGGGCCGGCTGGGTGCGGATGTGGCTCTGCTGGGCGCCGTGGGTTCGGACCCTTACGGCGCTCTTCTGCGCGATTCCCTGACCGGCGCGGGCGTCTCGACGGCTTTTCTGCTTGTCGTCGATCGCCCGACCGGCATCGCGTACATCACCGTCACTCCCGATGGCGAGAACTCGATTCTGGTCTCGCCTGGTGCGAACTCGGCGCTGATGCCCTCCGACATCACGTCCGAGGCTCTTGCCGGCGCTGCTGTGGTGGTTCTTTCGCTGGAAGTCCCTCTGCCGACGGTGGAGCACGCCGTCGCCCGCGCTTCTGCCGCTGGAGCGACGGTGCTGCTGAACCTCTCCCCGGCCGCCCGGCTGTCGGCTTCGACCTTGGCCGCGGTGGATGTGTTGCTGGTCAACGAACACGAGGCCGCGTATCTCCTCGGTTCCCCCGGCGCTGATCCGCGCAAGCTGCTCGAACTGGGCCCGCGCGCGGCCGTCGTGACGCTCGGTTCGCGTGGTGCCGTGGTCGTCACCTCCTCTGGCCTTACCGCGGTCTCCTCGCCCGCCGTGGCGGCCGTCGACACCACCGGGGCCGGGGACGCTTTCGCCGGCGCTCTGGCGGCTTCTCTGGCTTCTGGCGTTTCGCTCGTGGACGCGGCTCACCGCGCGGCCGCCGTCGCCGCGGTGAGCGTCACCCGACATGGCGCGCAGCCCTCGTACCCGACGGCCGCCGAAATGGCCTGAGTCTGCGCTGTCGTCGGCTTCTCTTCTGCTCGATGGCTGCGAAGCTGGGCTGACTCGCGCCGGTGGGTCTTTCGCCTGTTTTGACTGTGCGGCGTGTGAGGCGGTTGCACGGACTCTGGCCGGTTTCTGTCGTGTTTCGGCCTGGTGGAAGGCGGTTTTGATCCTCGGTTGTGCGGTCACCTCGCTCAGCGGGCCAGGTGGTCGCTCGGTTTCGTGGTCATGGCGGTGCTTCGCCGCTGTTTCGCATCGCCCCGATCCTGCTGACGTGCGCCGAGGTCAGTGCGAGCGTGCGGACCTGAACTGGCCTTCCGCCTGCGTGCCTCCTTTGGCGCGCATCCCGCTACTGCTGACCTGGACCGCCCAGCGACCCCGCCGTTCCCTCTCTCGGCTCAACGCTGTGGCCCTGCCGCTGCGTCCCCCATCCCCATCCTCATCCCCATCCCGAGTTGTCCACAGCCGACCCCGCCGACCCCGAGTTGTCCACAGATTCCCCACCACCCGTTTTAAGGCCCCTGACCTCGGTAAAATGGGATCGGGGCAGCCCCCCGGAGAGGGTGGGGGTTGTGTACCAGGGCGGGGAAGAGCGAGCGTCACACGGGATCGGGGCGAGTCAGGAGGTGGCGCGGGTGCAACACAGCCAGGAGAGCCGGGTGGTGTGGCCGACACCGCGAGCCGTCCGCGCGCATCTGGGATATGGTCTAGACCATGTCTGAGAGCGCGGCAGCGGGGCTGAGCGGGGTTGCGGTGAGTCCGGGGCGGGCGAGGGGGCCTGTCGTGCGGGTGGCGGAGCCCATGGGCGAGCCGGCGAGTACGCCGGCGCCCGGGGATGCGCAGGTGGAAGCGGCGCGGATCGAGCCGGCGGCGGAGGTCGTGGCGAAGCGGCTGGAGGCGCAGGCGGAGGTGGCGACCGGCGAGGCCGCCACGATCCTGATCACCACGGCGGCCATGGCGGGCGACCCGGCGTTGGCCGCGCAGGCCAAGAAGCTGGTGACGGAGCAGAACTTGCCCGCGGCGCGCGCGGTGTACCAGGCGGCCGAGGGGTTTGCCGAGGCGTTGGCCGCGGCCGGCGGGTACATGGCGGAGCGGGTGCGCGACGTTCGCGATGTGCGCGACCGGCTGGTGGCCGAGCTGCTGGGTGTCGCGCCGCCGGGGGTGCCGGAGTTGGCGGCGCCCAGCGTGCTCGTGGCGAGGGACCTGGCGCCGGCGGATACGGCGGGGCTGGATCCGGCGAAGGTGCTCGCGCTGGTCACCGAAGAGGGCGGCCCGACGAGTCACACGGCGATCCTCGCTCGCGCGCTGGGGATTCCGGCGGTGGTGGCTGTGAGGGGAATCCTGGAGCTCGACCCGAAGGCACTGACTGTCGATGGCGACACGGGCCTCGTCCAAAGCGCCGACCCGGCCGACCCGATCATCACGGCCGTCGCGCAGGGGCCCGCGGAGTGGAACGGCACCGGCGCCACCGCGGACGGGCACGTGGTCAAGGTCTACGGCAACGTCGGCTCGCCGGCCGACGCGCAGGCGGCCGCGGACGCGGGAGCGGAGGGCGTTGGCCTGTTCCGCACCGAGTTCAGCTTCCTCGACGCCCCGGCGGAGCCGTCCGTCGACGAGCAGCGCAAGGCGTACGCGGCGGTGCTGGCGCCGTTCCGCGGCAAGCCGGTGATCGTGCGGACGCTCGACGCGGGTGCCGACAAGCCGCTTGCCTTCCTCAACCCCGACGACGAGCCCAACCCGGCGCTGGGCGTGCGCGGCCTGCGCGTGGCGTTCGACCAGCCCGAGGTGCTCGACCGCCAGCTCGAGGCCATCGCGGGCGCGGCCCAGGATTCAGGCGCGCTGGTTTCCGTGATGGCCCCGATGGTCGCGACGGCCGAGGAAGCCGCGTGGTTCGCCGAACGCGTGCGCGCGGCGGGCATCGAGCGCGCGGGCGTGATGATCGAGATCCCGGCGGCGGCGCTGTCCGCGCGGGAGATCCTGGACGTCGTCGACTTCGTGTCCGTCGGCACCAACGACCTGGCCCAGTACACGTTCGCGGCCGACCGTCAGCTCGGCGCCGTCGCGAAGCTGAACGACCCGTGGCAGCCCGCGTTGCTGCGGCTGCTCAAGCTGATCGGCGATGCGGCGAAGGCGACGGGCAAGCCCGCCGGCGTCTGCGGTGAAGCGGCGGCCGACCCGCGGCTCGCCGTGGTGCTCGCGGGCCTGGGCCTCACGAGCTTGTCGATGAACGCGGCGGCGGTGCGGGCCGTCGGCGCTTCGCTGGCCACGGTCACGCTGGCCGAGGCGGAAGCGAAAGCAACCAACGCGCTGGCCAGCGCCGATCCGGGCGCGGCGCGCGCGGCGGCGAACTGAAAAAGACGGAGCCGGACCCGGCCGACGGATGAAAAACCGGGCCCGGCACCGCATCGCCGGTCAGCCGAATAAGCCCCGCCGAGGGTTGCGGATGACCAGCGAGCCTCCGTGGATGCGGCCCGTGATGACGTAGCGCGGGTCGCCGGCGCGGCCGTTGCTGCCGGTCTTGTCGTCGAGCGAACCGAACTTGATCTCGGTGATCGCGTTGTAGTCCACCGCGGCCTGCGGCGGGATGATGATCTCGACCGAACCCCACTTGGAGTCCAGCTCGATCTCGACGACCGGCGTCGACACCTGGGCCTCGGTGAAGTCCAGCTTCGTGCTGCCGTACTTGTTGCGCACGACCATCGCCGGCGGCACCAGCCAGGGGCCGCCGCGCTGCAGCGACGAGTACTTGGCGTTGAGCTCGAGCCGCTGACCGGGTGCATACGTGCTGGTCGGCGGCTGGTAAGCCGGGTAACTCGGCGCCGCCCCCGGGTGCAGGAGGCCGGGCAGATCCGTGAGCACGGCGTTCAGCTCGCCGCGCGTGCGCGACGCCAGCGCCTTGTCGGTGCGCTCCGTGAACTCGTCGAGGTTGAGCATCCCCAGCCCGATCGCCTTCTGCAGCACGGCGACGACGTGTTCGCGCTCGTCGTCCGACACCCGGATGTCGCGTGCGGTCAACGGCTTCGTCTCGGTCGCGGTCTCCGCGCCGGTCGTCTCTTCCTCGGCCATGCATACGATGGTAGAACCGTATTTCCCTCGTCAGATCGGGGAAAAACCCTGAACAGACCCGTATTTCGCGCCGGCGTCGCCCTCGTTGCGACGAGCTTCCTCCTGGCCGCGTGTACGGGCGGGATCCCCACCCCTGCTCCGAGCCCCAACCCCACGACGATGCCCCGGCCGAGCGGGCCACCACCGAGCGGGCTCACCGGGTCGGTCGCCACCGGCGGGATCGACGTGCAGCTGCTGCTCGCCACGTCACCACCGACCCTGTTCGACGCCGACACCGGCGCGAAGGGCACCGTTCCCGGCGTGCCGGGTGGTGATCGGCTGGTCTGGATGCAGCGCGTCGGCCGCACCCCGGTGATCCTCACCTCGCCCCGGTGCCAGCAGACCTGCCAGCCGTTCGACGTCTACGCCTACGCGGGCGTGGCCACGCCGCTCGGCCAGGCAGTGAGCCTCGCGCCGGGTGCCGACGCGAAGAGCGTGTGGGTCATCCGCCAGGACGCCCCGGACAGCTGCCGGCTCGAGCACGTGTCGCTCGCCGGCTCGGAGCTGGGCGGCGGCAACACGGCGAGCTGCACCACGATCCTGAGGGAGGAGACCTCCCGCGGCCTGCTGATCACCGTGAACAACGGCACCGCCGAAACCGTCGACGTCCTCATCGACCCCGACACCGGCCGCACCGTGCAGCAGGCCCCGAGCATCCTCGCCGCGATCGGCGACCGGCTGGTCCTCGGCGGCCTCACGGACCTGACGGTCGTCGACCTGCGCGACGGGAGCCGCGAGAAAGTCCAGCCGCCGGTGGTCCAGAACAATCCCCTGGTCGTCCCCAGCCGGGACGGCACCTACGCGGCCGTCGACTTCGGCTCGCCCGCGTGGCACAGCTCCGACCTCCAGACCCGCGACGTGTGGCTGCTCGACCTCACGGACCTGACCTGGCAGCAGTCACCGTCGATGCCGTTCTCCACCGAGAACCTCAAGCACTCGTCGCTGGACTGGACCGACGACGGCGACCTCGTGCTCGACGACGGGGTCGTCGCGGCCTGGCACCCGGGCGAACCCGCGTGGCGGCTCGGGAAAGCCAAGCTGACCGGCGCTCTGCAGACGGCCGCGGTCAGCGCTTCGTAGCGATCAGTCCTCGTCGAGGCCGTGTTCGATCGCGTACCGCGCCAGCTCCACGCGGTTGTGCAGCTGCAGCTTCCGCAGCGTCGACTGCACGTGGTTCTCCACCGTCCGGTGCGACAGGACCAGCCGCTCCGCGATCTGGCGCGCGGTCAGCCCCTTCGCGACCAGCCGCAACACGTCCGTCTCGCGTTCGGTCAACCGCGGCGGCGCCGGCTCGGCGGAGGAAGGCGCGTCGGCCATCCGCCGGTACTCACCCAGCACGAGCCCAGCCAAACCCGCCGTGAAGACGGGATCGCCCTCGGCCGTGCGGCGAACGGCGTCCACCAGCTCCGCCGCGGACGCCGACTTCACCAAATAGCCGGAGGCACCCGCCTTCACCGCCTCCAGCACGTCGGAGTGCTCTCCGGAAGCCGACAGCACCAGCACCCGCGTGTCCGGTAGTTCCGTCGTGATCTCGCGCGTCGCGTCGACGCCGGAGGTGCCGTCGAGATTGAGGTCCATCAGGACGACGTCCGGGCGGACCGTGCGGGCGATGCGTACGGCGGCGGGGGCGTCGGGCGCCGTGGCGCGGACGTCGAAGCCGTTTTCGCCCAGGTCGCGGGCGACACCGTCGCGCCAGATGGGGTGGTCGTCGACCACCATCACGGAAATCGTCATCGTCCGCCCCTCGTTTTGTTCGGCACGGTTACCTCCCGCCCGGTCTTGTTCGGCACCGGCGTGTTCGGCACACGCACCTCCCATTCCGTGCCGCGGCCCGGAGCGCTGTCCAGGGCCGTGGTGCCGCCGAGATCGCGCACCCGGCCTCTGATGGACTCCACCACACCCAGGTGCCCGTCGGCCTCCGCACGCGCCAGCCGGCCTTCGGGAATGCCCGGGCCGTCGTCGCGGATGCTCACCACGACCTCGCCGCCCAGGTCCTCCAGCAGCACCCACGCGCAGGCGTCCGGTCCCGCGTGCTTCTCCACATTGGACAGTGCTTCGCGCGTGACGGCCACCAGTTCCGAAGTCACGTGCGCCGGCAGGTCCACGGTCCCCGCGGGCGTCGCGACCTGGACCGACGGCGTGGCCAGCAACTGCAACGCCGAACGCAGGTCCGCGGTTCCGTTGCTCGCCACCGCCCACGACGGTTCGGTGGTCACCAAGGCGCGCAACGCGATCTCCTGCTCACCGGCCAGCCGCGCCAGGTCTGCCGCCTCGCCGCCGACCTCCATGCCACGCCGACGCACGCGCGCGAGCACCTGCAGCACGCTGTCGTGGATCGAGCGTGCGAGACGTTCGCGTTCGGCCGTCGCGGCTTCCGTGCGCAACGCCAGCGCGAGCGCCTCCGCCGAACGCCGCGCGGTGGTGGCCGCCATGCCGATCAGCACGCTGCTCGCGCACAGCAGCACGCCGTCGCGGAAGACGTCGAGGTCCAGGCGTTCGCGCGCGACGCCGGTGCCGACGGCGACCACAAGTCCCGCCAGCACCCCGCCGCCGGCGCCGAAGCGCGTCGCCGCCGCGATCGGTCCCACGGCGGCCCACACCGTGGTGATCAGCGGCGCGGCCTCGGCGTACTGCGTCGGCGACAAGATGAAGGGCGACAACAACATCAGCCCGGTCGTCAGCACGACGTCGAGCACCACCAGCCACCGCCGGCGGCCGCCTTCGCGCAGGTACGCGACGCCCGACACCAGCGTCCATCCGCCCATCGCGCCGACGACGGCCCACGCCAGCCACGCGCGCTGGAACTCACCGCGGTGCGCGATCACCACGCCGAGCGCGAACGCCCACGTGACCACGCGCAGCAGCACGACCCCACGCCACAGCGGCGTCGCCGGGTCGCGGGTGGCCGGCGTGCTCACTTCTCCTCGTCGTCGCCCCGAGTCGGCACTTCGGCGTCGTCGGAGCCCGGTTCGGCGTCGTTGGGTTGCGCCGCTTGGTCGTGGAGCACGTCGACGGCTTCGGGATCGGGATTGTGTTCGTGGAGCAGCGACCGGATGCCGGCGTTGAGCACGGCCAGCAGCGGCACGGCCAGCAGCGCGCCGGCGATGCCCGCGGCGACGAGGCCGGTGGCGATCGCGAGCACCACGGCCAGCGGGTGCAGCCGCACGGCGCGCCCGAGCAGCAGCGGCTGCAGCACGTGGCTTTCCAGCTGCATCACGCCGATCACAATCGCCAGCACGATGATCGCGCCGATGAATCCCTTGGTGACCAAGGCGATCAGCACCGCGACGCTACCGGCGATCACGGCACCGATGATGGGGATGAACGCGCCGAGGAACACCAGCGTCGCCAGCGGGATCACCAGCGGCACGCCGACGATCCACAGCCCGATGCCGATGCCCACGGCGTCGACCACGGCCACCGCGGCCGTCGCGCGGATGTAGCTGACGAGCGACGCGAAACCGCGGCGCCCGGCCACGTCCACGCGCTTTCGCACCCGCGCGGGGATTCCGCGCACGAGGAACGACCAGATCTGGTTGCCACCGGCCAGGAAGAAGATCGTGACGAACAGCGTGAGCACGAAGCCGGTGAGGATCTCGCCGACGGTGCCCGCCGTGGTCAGCGCGGTGTTCGTGAGCGAGGCCTGGTTGTTCTGGATGAAACCGATCGCATTGCTCAGGAAGTCCTGGATCTGTTCCTGACGCAGGTGGATCGGGCCGTTGGTGAGCCAGTCCTTGATCTGGTTGAGGCTGTTGTTCAGCTGTTGCTGCAGCTGCGGCAGGCCGCTGGAGAACTGTGTGATGACGAACGTCAGCAGCCCGCCCAGCACCGCCAGGCCGGCGATCAGCACGATGGCCGTGGCCAACCCGCGCGGGAAGCGGACGCGCACCAGCTTCTCCACGGCGGGCGCGAGCAGCGCCGCGAGCAGCAGCGCGATGGACACTGGAATGACCACCGCCGCCAGGTACCCCATCAGCCAGACCACCGCGTACAGCGCGGCGATCACGACGATGAACCGCCAGCCCAGGGCTGCGGCCACCCGCAGTCCGCGCGGGACAAGGCCGGTGATGTCGTTGTGCTCGGTGAGGAACGGTTGTTCGCGCCGTCCGCGTGGTGGCTGGCTCACGGTGCCCACCGTATCGGTCTACCCCGACATTTCCGGGCCCAACCACGGCGGTGCGTCCGCCGGTTCGCCCGAAGTGGCGCTTGACAGCCGACTCCGGAGTAACCCCGCCTCCGCCAGTGGTGATCACCGAACGTGAGATCGAGCCACACTCTGTGTTGTTCACACGATGGTGGCATCAAGTCGTGTCAAGGATGCGTGACGGGTGTGGCTCCTGGTTTTCTCGGTCGCACACCCGGCGATGGGGAACGCAATTCCGACGATTCAGCGTCGCTCGGAAAGCGAAAAGCCCGAAAACATTTCGAGTCAGACGTTTCGAGTCGAGGAGAAGCACGAGTGACGAACGCGGCGAACGAGAGGCGGGACGCCAAGCGCGTCGGCCGTCTCGCGTCGCGTGCGCTGTTCGTCCTCGGTGGCGCGGTCGCCGCGACCGCCGCCGCGTGGGCCGTCTCCTCCTCCGCCGCCTCGGCCGACACCATCCAGGCCGGTGAGGTCGGTGCGAGCGTCACCCCGGTGACCGACGCGACCGTGGCCAATCTCGGCGACGTCACCGGCGGCGTCTCGCAGTTCGCCGGCAGCGTCGCCGGCGCCGCCGCGGGCGCCGTGCAGAACGTCTCCGCGTGCGAGCAGGACGCCACCACGTGGTCCGAGCCGGGCCACGACCGGCCGATCTGCTCGCTCGACCCGCGCGACCACATCGGTGGGCCGCACCGCGACCAGGTGCGCACCACGGCCGACCACGAGGTGTCGGGGCGCGTCAGCGACGCCGTGACCGACCTCGGCGAAGACGCAGTGCTGCACCCGGCGTCGCGCACGCTCGGCGCGATCGAGCACATCGCCCGCAAGCCCGAGGACACCCGCCGCGTGATCGACGAGGCCACGGCCCCGTCGCCCGAGGCGCAGGACTTCGGCCGCAAGGTGTGGGACCTCCTCGACCCGAGCCACACGGGGTCGCTGGTGAACCTCCCCGAGCTCCCGGGCTCGCCCGTCGAGCCGGCCGCTCCCGTCTCGGCCGCCACCGGCACCACCGGTGACACGGCGCAGAACCTCGGCGCCGCAGCGGTTTCCACCTCCGACGCGCTGCGGGCGATCTTCTCCCGCTCCGCGCACGAGGACTTCGCGGCAGCAGGCGAGAGTGTCGACACGTCTTCGCGTGGCGACCACCGCAACCAGCCCGCCCCGTTCTCCCCGGCGCAGCTTCCGATGGCGCCTCCCTCCATCCCGACTGTCCCCGGCGGCGGCAACAACACCGCCCCCGGTGGTCACCTCGACGGCCTCAACTTCGGCGTCCCCTCCTGGGTCACCGCTGCCGTCGACAACGCCGTGGCGGGTTCGACCCGTGCCGGTGTGCGGCACACGCCGCTCAGCCCGGGCCACCAGCCCGGCGTCACTCCTGACTGATTCACCTCACCCGCGGGGTCGTTGACGCGCCCTGAAGCTCGAGCACCTTCGTCGTGCCTGCTTCGCGTCACCGACTGAACCCCGCGGGTTTTCTCGCGATGCGCCCTTTTCCGCGCTCGCACCGCACCACCCCTCTGGTGCGCATTTCCCCTCGATGAACACGGCGAAAAGCGCACCTCCACAAGCCCGCAAGGGAACCCGAAATGAAGGAGAAAAACCCCATGCAGACCTGGGCAAAGCGCGGACTCCAGACCGCGTTGGTCACGGGTGGGTTGTTGATGCTGGGCACCGGCATCGCCTCGGCCGACGAAAACGTCAACCCTGACACCCCGGCCTCCCCGCTCGACCTCAACGTCACCGTTCCGGTCGACGTCGACAACAACGCCATCGGCACCCCGCTGGGTCAGGTGGACGTTCCTGGTTACCAGGGTGAGGTCAGCACCAAGCCCGTCACCTCCGCCGTGAAGGACGCGCTCGCTTCGGCGAAGAGCCCCGGCGGTGCGGCGAGCAACCTGACGGACAGCCTGCCGAAGGCCGATGCGCCGCGGCAGCTGACGCCGACCCACGACGCCCTCAAGGGCAACAAGGTCTCCGGCGACCTCGTCGTGCCGATCCAGATCGTCGACAACGCCGTCGGTGTGCTGGGTGACGCGAACGTCGACGGCAAGTCGCACGAGCAGACCTACTCGCACAACCAGGACATCGCGACCTCCGGCAAGAACTCCGGGCTCGCGGGCAACGTCGTCGCCCTCGACTGGGCGCTCCCCGTGCAGCTGGCCGGCAACGGCGTCGGCCTCGCGGGCGGGTCCGGTGCGGTGCACGGCGGCTCGGCCAGCCAGAGCACCACCGAGACCGGCAACATCGACACCACCGGCAAGGGCTCTGGCCTCTCCGGCAACGTCGTCGCCGGCCAGTTCGCCACCCCGGTGCAGGTGACCGGCAACGCCGCGTCCTGGATCCTGGGCAACGGCTACAGCCAGTACACCGCCGACACCACGGCCACCTCGGGCGGCTCCGCGCTGACCGACGGCAAGGGCGGCGCGGGCACCGGCAACGTGGTGGGCGCGCCCATCGCCCTGCCGGTGAAGTTCAACGGCAACGCCGGTGGCGTGTGGGGCTCGGACGCCGACGCGACGTCCTCCTCCTCGGCCGACGCGAAGGCGGGCGACAAGCGGCCGGGCAGCCTGGGCGGTACGCCGACCTACCTCGAGACCGACGGTGACCAGTCGTTCCTCGGCGGCAACGCCGCGGCCGCGCAGCTCAGCCCGATCGCGAACGTCGCGAGCGTGGCGGGTTCGTGGATCGGCAACGCGACCACGGGCATGTCGCCCGAGCGCTCCGTCGGCAGCTCGCACTCGAGCACCGTCGACTCCGGCGGCTTCGTCAAGACCTCGGGCCAGCAGGCCGCGGGCGCGGGCAACGTGGTCGACCCGGCCGTGGCCCTGCCCGTCGAGGCGTGCGGCGTCGGCGGCACCTACATCGGCAACGCGCACGCCGCGTGCGACAACACCACCGACGCCAACGCGGGCAACGGCAGCTACACCCGCGGCAACGACACCGTGCTGGGCGGCAACGTCGTCAACAGCCAGGTGGCGGGCGCTCCCGAGGTGCACGGCATCGGCGGCAGCCACATCGGCAACGCCTCCGGCACGTCGAACGAGACCAAGACCGTCACGGCCGGTGGCTACGACGGCAGCCAGGGCAACGACTCCTCGGGCTCGGGCAACGTCGTCCAGGTCCCGGTGGGCGTGCCCGCCGAGGTCTTCGGCGTGGGCGGCTCGTTCATCGGCCAGGGCTCGGCCGACGCGCACGAGACCAAGGTCGTCCAGGCCGGCGGCGGCGGGAACACCGCCGACGACAATGGCTTCCTGAGCTCGAACCTCGGCACCGTCCCGGTGTCGGCCCCGGTGCAGGTCTTCGGCATCGGCGGCGCGTTCGTGGGCCAGGGCCACGGCAACGCCACCGGCGACACCACCTCGGGTGCCGGCTGGGACACGCACGCGACCGGCACCAAGGGTGCGGGCGCGGGCAACATCATCGAAGCCCCGGTCTCGCTGCCCGTCCAGGGCCACGGGATCGGCGGCGCGGTGGCCGGCATCGGCACCGCGCAGGCCGACAACCTGAC
This sequence comes from Amycolatopsis sp. NPDC051373, assembly GCF_040689465.1. NCBI lineage: Bacteria > Bacillati > Actinomycetota > Actinomycetes > Pseudonocardiales > Pseudonocardiaceae > Amycolatopsis > Amycolatopsis sp. NPDC051373. The sequence goes on from NZ_JBFBAE010000001.1 coordinate 381,529, forward strand.
CGACTCGACCGCGGGCGGCCACGCCAGCACCGACGGCCAGGGCGGCGGCCTCGCCGGCAACATCATCAAGGCGCCGGTCGCCGGTGCGGTGAACCCGTCGGGTACCGGTGTCGCGGGTGCGGCGCTGGGCCACGCGGCCGGTTCGAACGACGTCGCGTCGACCGCGGGCGGCTCTGCGCTGACCAACGGTGACGCGGGCGCGGTGGCGGGCAACGTCATCGGTGCCGACCCGCTGGCGGCCGTCCCGGTCGTGGCGGACTCGGTTTCCGCGGCGGGCGTGTCCTCCGCCGACAGCATGAACACGCAGGACGTGACCGCTGCCGGTGACGACACCACGTCGGGTCTCGAGGGCTCGGTTTCGGGCAACATCCTCGACATCCCCGTCAGCGCGGTGCCGCACGTGGTGACCAACGCCGTTTCCGCGGCCGGTGTCGCCCACGCGACCGGTGACAACAACATCACCGCGACCAACGGTGGCACCCCCACCACCGACGGTGACGGAAGTGCGCTCTCGGGCTACAACTTCTACCACCACCTGCCGGTCAACGTCCCGGTCTTCGGCGTCCCGCTGGAGCTGCTGGGCACCGCGACCGCGGAGGGCACCGACAACACCGTCGTGTCCGAGCCGTCGATCGACACCCCGCTCGGCAACGAGCTCGGTGCGGCTCAGCTGCCCGCGCTGCCGGCCCTGTCGGCGCTGCCGGCCGCCGGTGCCACGCCGGGTCTGCCCGCGCTGCCGGGTCTGCCGGCCCTGCCGGACGCCGGCGCTCTGCCGGGCCTGCCCGCCATGGCGATGCTGCCGGGTGCCGAGCGCGCCGACCTGCCGGTCAGCGGGCTGTCGGCCCTGAACGAGCTGGGCCAGCTCAAGGGCGCCACCTCCCTGCCGACCGTGTCGGGTCTGGGTAGCGGCGTGCACCTGCCGGGTCTGCCCGTCGGTGGCGAGCGCGCGGACATGCCGGCCCTGCCGGCTGTCCCGGCTCAGCTCCCGGTGAAGGCGAACCTGCCGACGCTGCAGCAGCTCCCCGCCGTGACGGCGCTGCCGGCTCTGCCGGGCGTGCCCGCCACGCTGCCGACGTCGGGTGTCCCGGCGCTGCCGACCGCGGGTCTGCCGGCTCTGCCCGCACTGCCCGCCGTCCCGGCGCTGCCCGTGGCTCAGGTCCCGGCGCTGTCGGGCATGGACTCCTCGCCCCTGGCGATGATCCAGCAGCTGGCCGCGAAGGTGACCGGCTTCTTCAAGAAGTGAGCATGTAGCTGAACCCGAAACGGGCCCGGAAGCAGCCAGCTTCCGGGCCCGTTTCTTTGTGCGTCAGGAAAATTCGAGCGAACGCTTCGCGAGGCCGTGCCAGAACCCGTCGATCACGGTGCGGCCGGTCGTCTCGCTCGCGCCGAGCGTGACGAACAGCGGTGCGAAATGCTCGATGCGCGGGTGCGCGACGGCTGCGGCCGGCGCTTTGTGCTGGAAGTCGAGCAGTGCGTCGACGTCGCCGTGCTGGATGACCTCGTCGCCCCAGTGGTCGAACTCGGTGGACCACTGCGGCGGCGTGCCGTCGGTGCCGTCGGTCTCGCGCATGGCGCTGAGGTTGTGGGTGAAGAAGCCGCTGCCGATAATCAGCACGCCTTCGTCGCGCAGCGGCGCGAGCTTGCGGCCGAGGTCGAACAGCGCCTGCGGGTCGAGCGAAGGCATCGAGACCTGCAGCACGGGGATGTCGGCGTCGGGGTACATCTCGACGAGCGGCACGTACGCGCCGTGGTCGAGGCCGCGGTCCGGCGCGTCGTGCACGGGCGTGGTCGAGTGCAGCAGCTTGCGCACCTTCGCGGCCAGTTCGGGCGCGCCCGGTGCGGCGTATTTCACCTGGTAAAAGCGGTCGGGGAAGCCCCAGAAGTCGTACACGAGGGGGACGGTCTCGGTCGCCCCGAGCGTCAGCGGCGCTTCCTCCCAGTGCGCCGAGACGACGAGGATCGACTGGGGCTTCGGCAGGTCCGCGGACCAGCCGGCGAGCTGCCGCGTCCACCTCGCGTCGTCCGCGAGCGGCGGCGCACCGTGGCTGAGGTAGAGAACCGGGGTGCGGGCCATGCGTGCCTCCAAGTGTTTGAAACTTCAACTACTACAGTACGCGACGCTGCGAGGCCCGGCGATATTTCCTCAGGTGAGGTTTTCGGCCATCCGTTCCAGGGAGCGGACAGTGGTGAGGTAGTCCTGCTCGTCGATGCCGTTGGTGGCTCGGGCGCGGAAGGCTCGGACTTCGGCCTCTATTGTTTGGTGGGCTCGCCGGCCTTCGGCGGTGAGCTGGTGGTCCGGTGAGCCAGCCTCGGTGGTGCAGCTCGCATGCTGCCTTCTTGGGCGACAAAGGGCTTCAGCGCTTCGTCGACTTGTTCGATGGTGTGCGCTCCTTGCGCGACCGCGTTGAGCACCTGCCATTGCCGGCGCGTGAGGTGGTAGGTGCCGAGTGGCTGATCGAAGGCCTTTTCGAGCAACTCGTGGTTGTGCCGCGGCCAGTAGCCGATGGGTTTCATGGATACTCCCTATGTCGAAGAGCAACTACATGTAAATGTACATGTACTTCCGTGAGGGGACCCCCATGCCGGAACCGGTGGCCGATGTCGAGCGCGCCATGATCGCCATCCGCCGGAGTCAGCAGCGCCGCGCCCTCACCCGCATCGCCCGTGGCCGTGGCCAGCACGCCCTGGACCCGGTGATCGAACTGCTCGACGTCGTCGAGGACTTCGCGGACCGTGACGATCCGGCGACCGTCACGTCGCTCGCGTTGGCGCTCGGCGTCGACCAGCCGCGTGCCAGCCGTCTCGTCGCCCGCGCCGTCGACCAGGGCGACCTGCAGCGGGAAGCCGACCAATCCGACGGCCGTCGCACGGTCCTCGCGCTGACCCCGGCCGGCCGCGCCCGGCTCGACGCGCTGCACACGTTCCGCAGGACTGTCTTCGCGGAGGCGATGTCGCCGTGGAGCGCCGAGGATCGCGCGACGTTCGCCCGCCTGTTGACGAGCTTCATCACGAACTACGAGGCTCTCGGCCGCTGACCGCCGAGAGCCACGGTGGCAGGGTGATCGACATGGACGACCCTGACCGCGCGGGCGCCGACCCTTTCGCGTCCCCCGAGCAGACCCGCGTGGCCCGCGCCGCCGCCGACGCGGCACCGCACGCGGCGGCCCTGATGACCGAACACCTCGGCGACCACCGCCAACTGCTGCCGACGATGTACTTCGACGCCCTCGGCGTCTGGTACCTCGCCGCCTGGCACCGCCGCGATGTCGATCCCGATCAGTTCGAGCAGGCCGGCGCCGTCGCGGCCGTGCTGGCTGCCGAGTTCAAGTCCGATCCCCAGGTCGGGAACGCGATCGCGGTCGCGGTCGGCTTCGTGGAGATGTTCACTTACCTGCCTGAATCGGAACAGGCTGCCGCCGCGGCGACCCTGCCGTCCGTGCTGCGTGCCGAATACACCGCAATGGCCGCTTGGCGTCCCAGCTGAACCGCCTGGCTACCTCGGCTGGTCAGCCTGCTTGATCGCGGCGTACAGCAGCGTGTCCACCCGTCGGCCGCCGATTTCCTGGTGGCTGCGGAGCAGACCTTCGCGCTCGTAGCCCGCGGCCTCGGCCGTGCGCACGGAGGCGACGTTCCACGGTTCGATGTACAGCTCGATCCGGTGCAGGTCCGGGATCGACCAGGCGAACCGCGTCAGCGCGGTGAGTGCCTGCCGCGCGAACCCCCTGCCGCGGTGGGCGGGGGCGATGGCGTACCCCGCGGTCGCCCGGCCGGCGGTGAGGGCGGCGAGGTGCAGGCCGATCGTGCCCAGCGCTTCGTCGGTTCTCGCGGACGCCACGCAGAACGCGTAGCCGAGCCCGGCGTCGAGGCGGTCGTGCTGTCGCCGGAGGTACGCGCGGGCGTCGTCCCGGTTGGAGTTGCCGAAGAGGGACCCGATGGTCGGGATGTAGGGATCGGTCGACAAGTCGATGATCATGTCCACGTCCCGGTCTTTGAAGGCGCGCAGTCGCACGTCGCCGAACGTGGGGATCGCTTCGGACCCGGCGGGGCTAGTCGTGCGCGAGGTCGGCGAAGCGGCTGTAGTGCAGCTGGTGCGCGACGACGATCGTGCTCGTCGGGCCGGCGCGGTGCTTTGCCAGGATCAGGTCGGCTTCGCCGGCGCGGGGGTCGTCGCGTTCCCAGGCGTCGGGGCGGTTGATCAGGATGACGATGTCGGCGTCCTGCTCCAGGGAGCCCGACTCACGGAGGTCGGACAGCATCGGCTTCTTGTCGGTGCGCTGTTCCGGACCACGGTTGAGCTGGGAGATCGCGATGACCGGCACTTCGATCTCCTTCGCGAGCAGCTTGAGCTGCCGCGAGAACTCCGAGACTTCCTGCTGCCGCGACTCGACGCGCTTGCCCGACGTCATCAGCTGGAGGTAGTCGACGACCACGAGCTTGAGGTCGTGGCGCTGCTTGAGCCGGCGGGCCTTCGCGCGGATCTCCATCATCGTCATGTTCGGCGAGTCGTCGACGAACAGCGGCGCCTCCGAGACCTCGCTCATGCGGCGGGCCAGACGCGTCCAGTCGTCGTCGGACATCTTGCCACCGCGCATGTCGGCGAGGCGGATCTTGGCCTCGGCCGAGAGCATGCGCATCACGATCTCGGTGCGGCTCATTTCCAGCGAGAAGATGACGCTGGTCAGGCCGTGGCGGATCGACGCCGAACGCACGAAGTCCAGGCCCAGCGTCGACTTACCGACACCGGGGCGGGCGGCGACGATGATCATCTGGCCGGGGTGCAGGCCGTTGGTGAGCTCGTCGAAGTCGGCGAACCCGGTCGGGATGCCCTGCGACTGGCCACCGCGCGACGCGATCGCGTCGATCTCGTCCATGGTCGGCTGCAGGAGGTCTTCGAGCGCGACGTAGTCCTCGCTGGTGCGGCGCTCGGTGACGTCGTAGATCGCGGCCTGCGCGCGGTCGACGACCTCGTCGATGTTGGCGCCGTCGGCGGCCGCCGCGCCGTAGCCGTACTGCACGATGCGCGTGCCTGCCTCCACGAGCCGGCGCAGCACCGCCTTCTCGGCGACGATCTCGGCGTAGTACCCGGCGTTGGCCGCGGTGGGGACGGTCGCGATGAGCGTGTGCAGGTACGGCGCCCCGCCGACGCGGCCGAGCTCGCCGCGGCGCTCCAGCTCCGCCGACACCGTGATCGGGTCGGCGGGCTCGCCGCGACCGTAGAGGTCGAGGATGCAGTCGTACACGGCCTGGTGCGCGGGCCGGTAGAAGTCGCCGGGCCCGAGCGCCTCGATCACGTCGGCGATCGCGTCTTTCGACAGCAGCATGCCGCCCAGCACCGACTGCTCCGCCGCCATGTCCTGCGGCGGCTGCCGGTCGAACCCGCCCGGACCCGGGTCACTCGGCCCCGGGTCGGAGTCCGCGTCGTACATCGGACCGCGGTCGTCGGTCAGCGCCACCGCCCCGGACACCTCCTCGACCGGCGGGCAAAGCCGCGGTCATCCCCTGCCACTCGTCACGTCCTGTGTCGAACGGTGTCGCGCGAGCTCTCCTCGTGCGAACACCTGTTCGAGTATGCCGGATCCTCTCCGACTTTCCCAGCCCAACCGCCGGGCCCTCGTTGATGATGGACCGGCGTCCCCCTCACCGATGACTTGCCACGCCGGGCGCCACCGTGAGTGCTGGCCGAGAGGGCACGCTAGATCCCCCGGACGGAGGAGCGCAATTCCGGGTGTTGACCGTCCTGTGGATAACTTGTGGACGACTGGAGGTAACCAGTCACAGGCAGCCGCCACGCTGTGGACAAGTTGGGGACAGTACTGATCAGCTTCAAGGAATCCCCAGCTCAAGCCCTGTGTAGAGACTGTGGAGAACTTTGTCGAAACTCGTCCGGCGTGTCGCGCGTGGCGCGTCGTTCGGCGTGTCGCCCGGGCGGGTGCGCACATGCCTGTGGATGAATGCTACGGAGCGTAGAAGCGTGACACGGTGGGCTGAACGAGCGATCGCACCGGCCGCGCACCGGCGTTTTGGTGCTCTGAGTAACCGCTGAGTGAGAACACGCTGGTAGGCCGGTCGCAATACAAAAACCGGGTGGGGTTCACCTGGCGGCCATCTGAACGTGCCGCACTCGAAATCCCACCCGGAGTAGCGCTCTAACGGGTCAGCCCAACGCGCTCTGCGCGGTCCGCAACCGATCCCCGATCGCCTTCGGCGTACCCGGCGTGAACACGACGAGCGAATCGTCCCGCCCGGGCCGCTCCTCCATCAACCAGCGCCCCTCGGCGGTGTCCACGAAGTTGATCGGCTTCGGAATCCGCCGGCGCCGCCCCCCGTTCGACCGCGCCGCGACGTACAACGACCCCGCCCCGGTCCGCGGCGCCTTCAGGATCCGCTGAATCTCCTTCAAAGGCGCGAGCGCCTCGTTCCGCCCGGTCTGCATGATCGACCGCTGCGACACGTCCTCGGACCCCGCGGCGTGGCCACTCTCGAACTCGGACTTGCTCGTGACCAGAGGCTGCCCCTGTGCCCCTTGAGCGAAGGGGAGCAGGTCGAGGAACGTCGGCAGCAGCAGGTCGGGCCGCTGCCGCGTGACGGTGACCGTTTGCTCGCCGATGACCCGGAGCAGCGCGAAGCCGCCGCCGTTGCCGCTACCGACCAGCACGGCGTAGTTCGAGGGGCTGCCGTCGTCGAACTGCCCGTCGAACCAGCCGTAGTACTCGATCTGCGGGTGACAGATCGACTCGACGAGCGCAAGCAGGTCGCGGTCCATGCCGCGCGGACCCATCAGCCCGATCTCGGTCAGGACATTGTTCACGTCCTGGTCGATCGTCCGCTCGGCATCCGGGTCCAGGAAGACCGGCATGTCCGCGATGACCTGGTGCGGCTCACCGCCCCGGCGCTTGATCAGGTTGAACAGCGTCGGGAGGGTGAACTTGTTCGGTTGATCAAGGGTGATCACGTCGTTAGGCCTCATTCACCGATCACGGGTGGCGCGGTCAACTCGTCGGTGCCGAACAGCTCGTTGGCATCTTCTTCGACGAGGTACTTGGTCTGGTGTTCCTCGTCCTCGGTGCCCTTGCCGCCCTTCGCGCCGCCGGCGCCCATGCCGCCCATGCCCGAGGCACCGGCCTTGCCGGCCGCCCCCATTCCGGCACCCATCGCCCCGCCGCGGGCGCCCCCGGCTCCGCCGAGCCCTTCTGCGGCACCCGAAGCGGCACCGCCGGGACCGAAGCCCGCGCCGGCGCCAAACGCCCCCGGCCCGAAGCCGGCAACAGCACCGGAGCCGGCGCCGCCACCACCGAACCCGCCGCCGCTGCCACCGGCCCCGAAGCTTCCGGCGCCGCCGCCCGGCCCGAATCCGCCGGCCCCACCGGGCCCGAACCCGCTCGAGTCGAACGACGAGGGCGTGAAGCCCTGCGCGGTCGTGGAGTCGGAGCCGGGCGGGGTGTAGGTCCCAGTCGGGATGCCGGTGTTGTTGGGGTTGTTCGGGTCGTTGACGCCCGTGTGGTTGGTGGAAAAGTCGGTGGGCTTGGCGTCGAACTTGGGCATGTTCGCGGGGTTGAAGCTGCCTCCGCCACCACCAGGACCGCCGCCCACGCTCGGGACCTTGCCGCCACCGCCGGGCCCGCCCGGCACATTCGGGCCACCCGGTCCGTTCGACAGATTGTTGCCCTGCCAAGCGCTGTACTGCGGCAAGCCCTGCGCGTTCGCGCCTGAAGCGCTGTAGTAGCTGTTGTACGCGTCGACGTTCGCCTTCGCGTTGTTGTTGTACGAGTTGATCTCGTCGTCTTTGTCGCTGAACGGGTTGACACCGTCGAGAAACCCAGCCGACGGCGGGTCCTTCGGGATGTCCTGCACCTTCGACTTGACGGTGCCGAAGCAGTCGACCTGCGTGTTGAGGTAGGTGTGGCTCTTACCGAGGTTGTTGACCGAGTCCTGCAACCAGAGACCGAGAGGGTGGGCTCCGGCTTGAGCGGCCGTCGCACCGCCGCCCTGCCAGGCGGCGTCCATCTTCTTGTTCAGGTTGTCGATTTCGGTGACCCGGCCGCTGTGAATCTTCTGAAGGTTCACAGCGCCACTGACACCGGTGTTGAGCGAGGTCGGGTCGCCTGCGTGGATCCGCTGGTAGATCGTGTATGCGTCGATCGACCGGCCGCCCACGTTGGCCGACTGCTGCTGTGCCTCGGGCCCGCCGCTGAAGATACCGACCAAGCCACCGACGACCGCACCCACACCGGCACCGACCGCGGTACCGACCCCAGGCACAACGGACCCGATCGCGGCACCATAGCCCGCGCCGATCGCCATGCCCTTGAGCTCCTTGCCCATGGTGTTGGCGTCATTCCCCATGATGCGCCACTCCTTCCGAGCCGAATACTGGCTGCGTGGTGATCACGCCGCCGCCTTGAGATGGTCGACCACCACACCGGCGACCTCTTGCGCGAAACCGCACGGGTCGGCCTTGTGCTGGCCCGCTGAAATCTGCGGGATGATCGAAACGGCGAGCTCGTCGGTGACACCGAGCCACAGCTGGCAGTTGCCTGACGGCCTGCCGTCATGAGCATCGGCGAGCACGCCGGGATAGCCATTCACCGTCACCGGTTCGAAGTACGCGGATTGCGCCTTCTGGTCGTAGATGTCGCTGATCCCGTTCTTGTTCTGGGGCAGCGCACCGATGCTGACGGAGTTCAACGGGTTGCCCGTGGATTTGAACGAGCAACTGACGGAAGACTCGTTGACCGTTCGCCCCGGAAACATGAGGCCTTCTTTGGCCGCTTCGCTCGCGTTCAGGACGTTGCACGGGTTGTTCAGCAGGTCACCGGTGGGCAGCGCGGCGGGGACTTTGGGGCCTGAGCCGCTGCTCGACGCGCCACTCGAGCTCGGAGAAGCCGAGGGATCGGCAGAGCCGCCGGTTTCCCCGCTGCAAGCGGTCAGCAGGCCGAGCGCGACGATCGTTGCAGCGGTGAGGCGAACGGTGCGGGGCAGCATGCGGGGCTCAGGCTCCAGTCTTGTTGAGATTGTCGCGTTGTTGCTGTTCGTGAACCGTGATCTTGTTCTTCGCGGCCGTCAGTGCGGTGATGAAAGCCGCGACGTAGTCGACCATGCGCTGGTGCTGATCGAGCAGTGTGTACCCGGAGGGGTTCGCGCCCTTGTCCACGAAGTCGTGGCTGGCGAACTCGTCGGCCGGTGGCTTGACGTAGGCGATTTTCTGCGCCTCGACGAGGTCGTCTCCCAGATGATCGTGCAGGTCCTGCCACTGCTTGATGACCGAGTCGATCTCATCGTCTTCGAACTGATACCCGCCGGCGGTCCCGTAACTGCCCACCTTGATCGGAGGAGTAGGTGGAATCTCGGACATCGGCGTTACCCCCTTGGGCTACCTCTCGCTCCCCAAACGGCGAGATCAGCAGGTTGGATGGTAACGCACGGCCGTTGGTTCCCGCTCGGGTTCAGGCGAGTTCGAGCGCAGGTCGAAATCGATCTTGTGGTGGCCTGGACCTGGGGTTCCGGGCGGTCGGGATTGGGCTTCAGGTGGTTGATCACCACTGTCGCGACCTGCTGCGCGACCCCGCACGGATTGTCCCTGGTGCGGCCCATGCCGATTTGCGGGAGGACCGACGCCGCGAGCTTGTCGGTGATCCCCACCCACAGCGTGCAGGTGCCGTCGTTGCGACCATCTTGGGTGTCGGCGTAGAGCGCCGGATAACCGGCGATCCAGGTCGGTTCGAAATATGCTTGGTTGGACTTCAGGTTGTAGAGGTCGCTGATTCCGTGATCGTTCTGCGGAAGGGCGGTGATGTGAACGAAGTTCTGCTTGCTCCCCGACGAGGTCCACGCGCAGCTCGTGAGCGTCTCTTTGACGAGTCGGCCGGGTAAGCGAGGCCGACTTGGGCGGCTTCGGCAGCGGAGGGGACGTTGCGCGGATCGTTGAGCAAGCTGTCGGTCGGGAGGGGCTTGGGGACCCGCGGACCGGAGGCGCTCGCTGTGGTGGTGGGGGCGGCAGGTTTGGCGGGTCCGCTGCACGAGGTCAGCGGGGCGGCCGCAGCGGCCGCGGCCATCAGCGGGACAGGGCGGCGTGCCATTGCGGAACCCCCGGTGCGCGAAGCCGAGCAAGATCAGCGCGAGGATAACGCACCGAATTCACTCCATTTCCTTCCGCAGCGTCGGTCACCCGAAAGGGCCTCGACGACGCTACGCCGCGCCTTTGAGGTGGTCGATCATTGCCTGCCCTGCCCTCTGCGCAATCCGGCACGGGTCCGCCTTGTTCGCGCCGACGTTGATCACTGTGCCCACCGAGACGGCGAGGTGGTCGGTGATGCCGATCCACAGCTGGCACGAGCCTGTAGAGCGGTCGTCGGTCTTGTCGGTGAAGACGGCCGGGTATCCGCCGGTCGTGGTCGGGGTGAAGTAGGCGGCCGACGACTTTCCCGAGTAGATGTCGGAAAGGCCGTTCTTGTTCTGCGGCAGTGCGCCGATTCCCACTGAGTTCTCGGCGTTTCCGGAGGATTCCCAGGTGCACGCCTTGGGAGACCGGTCGTCGAGCTTGCCGTCGCGCTTGAGGCCGATCTGTGCGGCCTGGACCGCGCTCAGCACTGAGCAAGGATCGTTCAACACCGCGTCGGTGGGCAGCGGGGTCGAGATCTCAAGTACTGGTTCGACGGTGCTGCCCGCTGCGGAGCTTGCCGGGCCGGGCGGAGTGGTCGAGCTGCCGCTGCACGCGGCGAGCAGGATGGCCGCGGTGAGTGCAGCGGCGGTGGAGGCGGCGTAGCGGACGGTGCGGGGCGGCATGGTGGCGATCGGACTCCAGCCTTGTCCAGCGGATCGAAGATCAGCTCTGACGATAACGAACAGTCGTCGATCGGATCCGCTGTGTGGCCGGACCGACGCAAGAGAAAGCGCCCCCAGGCCGAAACCCGGGGGCGCTTCGTCAGAACAAAACCGTCAGACTGAAGTCGCCTTGACTTCGAGGCGGACGTCGACCTTCACGTCGGGGTGGAGGCGGGCGTTGACGGAGTGCTTGCCGACCGTCTTGATGTGGTCGCGGAGGTCCAGGACGCGCTTGTCGAGGAGCGGGCCGCCCTGGGCCTTGATCGCGTCGACGATCTCGCCGGCGGTGATGGAGCCGAAGAGCTTCTTCGAGCCCTCCGCCGCCTTGCCCGTCAGCTGGATGGCGCCGAGGCCCTCGAGGGTCGCCTTGATTTCCTTGGCGTGGTCGAGGTCGCGGATGCGCCGGGACTCCTGCGCGCGCTGGATGGTGCGCACGTTCTTCTCGGCACCCTTGCTGGCCACGATGGCGTAGCCGCGGGGCAGCAGGTAGTTGCGGGCGTAACCGTCCTTGACCTCGACGATGTCGCCGGGGCCACCGAGGTTCGCCACGTCGGTGGTGAGAATGATCTTCGCCATGACGAGCCTCCTCAGCGAGCGGTCGAGGTGTAGGGCAGCAGCGCCATCTCGCGCGAGTTCTTCACCGCGATGGCGATGTCACGCTGGTGCTGGCTGCAGTTGCCGGTGACGCGACGGGCACGGATCTTGCCGCGGTCGGAGATGTACTTCCGCAGCAGGTTGGTGTCCTTGTAGTCGATCAGTTCCGGGCGGCCCTTCTTCTCGGCCTTGCAGAACACGCAGACCTTCTTCTTGGGCTTACGGATGGGTGGCTTGGCCACTGTGTTCTCCTGGATTCAAATCTTGGGTGTAAAAGTACGAGATCAGAACGGGGGTTCGTCGGCGAAACCGCCGCCGCCACCGCCGCCTGCGGGGGGCGCGGAGCCCCACGGGTCGTCGGCCGGCATGCCGCCGCCACCGCCGCCTCCGCGGTTGCCGCCGCCACCGCCTCCGCCGCCGAAGTCACCGCCGCCACCGCGGCTGACCTTGTTGACCTTCGCCGTGGCGTACCGCAGCGAGGGCCCGATCTCGTCGACCTCGAGCTCGACGACGGTGCGCTTCTCGCCTTCTTTGGTCTCGAAGGACCGCTGCTTGAGCCGGCCCTGCACGACCACACGGGCGCCGCGGGTGAGCGACTCGGCGACGTTCTCCGCCGCCTGGCGCCAGATGTTGCAGCGCAGGAACAGCGCCTCGCCGTCCTTCCACTCGCCGGACTGCCGGTCGAGGGTGCGCGGGGTGGACGCGACCGTGAAGTTCGCGACCGCCGCGCCGGACGGGGTGAAACGCAGTTCCGGGTCGGAGGTCAGGTTTCCGACCACCGTGATGACGGTGTCTCCAGCCACGGGGACGTCCCTTCGGCTCAGGCCTTGGCGGCGACGGGCTTGGCCGCGGCGCGCTTGACCTCGCGGCGCATGACCTTGGTGCGCAGCACGGTCTCCTGCAGCGACAGCTGACGGTCGAGTTCCTTGACCGCGTCGGAGTCGGAGTTCAGGTCGAGCAGCGCGTAGATGCCCTCGGCGTGCTTCTTGATCTCGTACGCCAGGCGACGACGGCCCCAGACGTCGACCTTCTCGACGCTTCCGCCCGAAGTGCGGATCACGTTGAGGAAGTTGTCCAGCGTGGGGGCGACCGTGCGCTCGTCGAGCGTGGGGTCCAGGATGACCATTACCTCGTAATGGCGTGACACAACCACTCACCTCCTATGGGCTCGCGGCCACGGACTGTCCGTGGCAGGAGGGTTTGTCCAGGTAAGAGTACCTGGGGGTACCGACAGTCTTGCCGGGAGGCCTGTCAGGAGGCCCGGCGCAGCGCCCAGGTGCGCACCAGCCCGGCCGTCACACCCGCCAGCACGATCACCGCGAGCAGCATCGGCAGCTGGATGTCGGACGCGCCGCCGGAGGTCGCGAGCGACTCCGCGTTGCCGGCGTTGCGCACGTCCGGGCCCTGGCTCTGCGTGTCCTGGCCACCGGTCACGGGCGCGGCCGAGCCGGGCAGCGTGCCGTTGGCCGGGTAGCGGATGCCGGGGGCGACGGCGGTGCCGGGCGTCGCAGTCGGGATGCCGTTGTAGTCGCGCTGCGGCGCGGTGCCGGCGGACCCGGGGATCAGGTTCGCGAGCGGGCCGCCCTCGGAGTTCGAGGGCGAGGTACTGGTCGAAGGCGAGCTGCTGCTCGGCGGCGTCGACGACGAGGTCGGCGGTGTGTAGTTCGTGGCCAGCGTGGTCAGGCCGCAGTTCGAGGTGACCGAGCTGGTGATCGCGTCGAGGACCTGCTTCTTCGTGTCGGCGCTCCAGCCGAGCGAGGCGTTGCCCTGCAGCGCCTCGTTGACGGCGCTGCCGATGGTCTTGCCGTCGATGGTGCCGCCGGACGAGCTGGGCACGGTGCCGATCGTGAGCGTTTTCGCGGACAGCGCGTTGGCCACGCCGTTGGGGTCCACGCCGTTGAGCGGGATGATCCACAGCAGCGACTGCTGCTTCGCCGCCGCGGCCTGCTTCGCGAGCGCGCTGACGGAGGAGCCCGGCAACGCGACGGTGTCGCCCATGCTGCCGCTGACCGAGCCCGTGCACTGGTTGGCGAGGGTCGTGGCCGCCGAAGCGATGCCCGAGCCGAGGAACGCGCCGCCGGTCACCAGGGCCGCCAGCGCGGTGACGCTGAGTACGCGCCGAGTTCTCAGCCAGGTGGGGTTCTTCGGCACGAGCGTGGTCCTCCAGGATCTGTGGGCGTCAACCATCGCGACAGGTAGAACGAAGGAGACCCCGAAAAGATACTGGTGAGTCGGCCTAACTCGCAGCGGCCATTCGGCGGAGGACCCAGGTGCGAACCAGGCCCGCGCTGACTCCGGAGAGTGCAAGAACTGCCACCAGCACGGGCCAGTCCAACCCGTTCGTGTGGTTATCCCCGGTGGGCGGTAACGCCTGCGCCTCGCCCGCGTTCTGCACGCTGGCGTTCCCGGCCGACGGCTGAGCCGGGTTCGAGAGGCCGTACTGCGGCGCGTACCCCGGGATCTGGCTGCCGTAGCGCAGCGCGGGCGACGGCGAGAACAGCCCGGCCATTGCCATCGGGATGTCGCTGTAATCGCGCATCGGCGCGTAGCCGGTGCTGAACGGCAGGTTCGAGAAGTTCGCGAAGCCCGGGAACAGCGACGCGAGACCGCCGCCGCCACCGCCCGAGAACGGCAGCAACGGGCTGTTCACCGGCGGGATCGGCGTCTGGCCGGCGGGAGTGCCGCCCTGCGGCGCGCCGGGACCGGTCGCCGGCGGCTGCTGCGGGCTGCCGGGGTTCTGCTGCGCGGGCGCCCCGCCCGTCAGCGCGCGTTGCGTCGAATCGACGCCCTGCTGCAGCGTGTTCGTGGTTCCCGAGACGGTCTGGTTCAGCGCCCCCGCGGCCGGCGCGCCGACCACGGGCACCGGCGCGACGACGGTGTCGACCACGTTCACCGTGACCTTGCACAGGGCACCGAGAACCGAGTCGACGGCCCCGGTCAGCACCCCGGACACCTTGCCGACCACACCGAGGTCGACCGGCAGGCCCAGAAGGGGCTTGACCTGGACCGTGTCTCCCGGATGCGCGGTGATCGTGTCGCCGCACTTGGCCACGATCGTCTCCGGAGCCGCAACAGCGGTCGTCGGCGCGGCGAGCGCGGCCGAGCCGGCCAGCACGAAGGCGGCGGCTCCCACCGCGGTGGCCCTGCGTGTGCGGTGCTGCCTGGCCATCGAGCCCTCCGACCCCTGTACCCCGGTCCGGTCCGAACCTGTCTCCCCTGGACAACGACGGTAACGGGAACGAGTGACGCCCGCTCAGCCACCGATGTCAGGCATTCGGGTGGAAGCGGGTGTCACCGCATGTGTCGATCAGGCGGTCTTGCGGCGCAGCCACGCCCGCACGAGTGCCGCCGCGACGATGGCCAGCGCGAGCACCGCGATGAGCATCGGCAGCTTCGCCGGCGGCGTCACGGCCGGCAGTGCTTCGGCGGTGCCCGACTTCTTCGCGTCGACGGTCGGCACCTGGTCCGCGGGCAGCTGGCCCGGGATGACCTGCGTGATCACCGGCGGCGCCTGCACGAGCCCGGACGGGAGCATGGCGGCGTTGGTGAAGATGCCCGCGATGGAGTCGAGGCCGGACAGGTCGCCCGAGCCGGTGATCACCGGGTCGAGGCTGCTGCCGGGGGCGCCGGGCTGCCCCGGTCCGCCAGGTCCACCGGGCGGGGTGCCGGGAGGCGTCCCGGGCGGGTTGTCGTCCGGCGGGTTGTCGGTGGGCGGCGCCGGCACGACGGGCGCGGTCACACCGCCGACCAGGCTCTGCGTGGTGTTGCCGACGCCGTTCGCCGTGTTCTGCGCGAGCGGGCAGACGGCGTTCGTCGTCGCGTCACCGACCACCGGCACCTCGCCGACACCGAGGCCGCGCACGACATCGCCCACCGGGAGCGTGAAGAGCGGGTTGTTCCCGTCCGACTGCTTGGCCTTCGAGTCGAGGCCGACGGTGAGGCGGTCGGGGGCGTTGAGCGGCGCGCCCGCGTCGAGCGACAGGCCGTTGCCGGACTTGCCGTTCTGCAGCGTGGCCGAGCAGTCGCCGTCGAGCGTGGGGCTGGGGTCCGCGGAAGCCGTGGCGGGGAGCGCGAGTGCGGCCGAGAGAACCGGCATCGCGACGGCGATCCCCAACGTGGTGATCCGGGCGGCGTGCTTCCCCATGCAAAACCCCTCCGACGGCCCGAACTGGATCACGGAACGCGCTCACGGTACTCCACGAGCGTCACCAACTGGGGCGTCAGGTGCGGATTCACCCGGGGGTAGCGTGCTGGCATGCAGATTGGCGCCCATGTCCGCGACGACGATCCGCTGGCCGCCGTAGCCGAGCGAGAAGCCGACGTCGTCCAGTTCTTCCTGTCCGACCCGCAGGGGTGGAAGGCTCCGAAACCGCACCCGTTCGGGGACGCGATCAAGGAGTCGCCGGTCGAGGTGTTCATCCACGCGCCGTACCTGATCAACGTGGCGTCGCTGAACAACCGCATCCGCATCCCGTCGCGCAAGAACGTCGCGCAGCACGCCACCGGCGCCGCCGCAATCGGCGCGAAGGGACTCATCGTGCACGGCGGCCACGTGGGCGCGGGCGACGACGTGGCCGAGGGCCTGGTCAACTGGCGCAAGCTCTTCGAGCGCGAAGCGGACAAGGGTGGCTTCGCCGTGCCGATCCTCATCGAGAACACCGCGGGCGGCGAGAACGCGATGACCCGCGAGCTCGACGTGATCGCGCGCCTGTGGGACGAGGTCGGCGAGTTCGGCGCCGGGTTCTGCCTCGACACCTGCCACGCCTACGCCGCGGGCTGGGAGCTGGCCGACGCCGTCGAGAAGGTCAAGGCCATCACCGGCCGCATCGACCTGGTGCACCTCAACAACTCGCGCGACGAGTTCGGCTCCAACCGCGACCGCCACGCCAACGTCGTCGGCGGCGAAGGGACCATCGACCCCGAGCTGCTCGCCGACGTCGTCCGCAAGGCCGGCGCGCCCGTCGTCGTGGAGACGCCGAGCGAGGGCCAGGCGGCCGACATCGCCTTCCTGCGCAAGCAGACCGCCTAGGGCTCGGGAACGGGAGGCGCGGGGGGCATCGTCGGCACAGCCCGGCGGTGCTTCCCGAAGCCCGCGAACTTCACGCGGTCACGCGCCCGTTCGAGCACGCCGCCCGCCGGGTCGTCGTCTCCGGCGAGCCGGATGAGGTCCGTGCGCGGCCGGTAGATCTCGCGGATCACCAGCACGCAGAGGCCCACCACGGCGAGGTCGCGCACCACGACCGTGCCGAGGAACCAGCCCTCCGGCAGTCCCTTGTGGTCGATGCCGAGGTAGTAGAACATCCGCGGCGCCCACACCAGCGCGTCGATCACCATCCAGCTCAGCAGCAGCCGCCAGCGCGGGATCGCGAGCACCGCCAGGGGCACGAGCCACAGCGAGTACTGCGGGCTCCACACCTTGTTGGTCAGCAGGAACGCCGCCACCACGAGGAAGGCGAGCTGGCCGAAGCGCGGCCGCCGCGGCGCGGTGAGGGCGACGTACGCGATTCCGGCGCAGCAGAGCAGGAACAGCACGGCGATCACGGTGTTGAGGATCGCCGACGTCTGTCCTTTTTGGAGCACGCCGTCGAAGCCGGTCCAGCCCGTGGTGTAGGAGATGACGTTGTAGAGCGAGTCCGGGTCCATCGGCCGCAACGTGTTGAGCCGGAAGAACTCCCACCACCCGCGCGTGGCCACGAGGATGAACGGCACGTTCACGATCAGCCACGTGAGCAGGGTGAACGCCGCCGTTCTGCCCCACGCACGCAGCTTCCCCGCGCGCAGGCAGAGCACGAACAGCACCCCGAGCAACAGCAACGGGTACAGCTTCGCCGCGGCACCGAGCCCCAGCAGCACGCCGGCGATCTCCGGCCGTTTTCGCGACCACGCGAGGATCCCCGCGGCGGTGCACGCCGTGGCGATGGCGTCGAAATTCGTGAACGCCTGCACCAGCACCAGCGGCGAGATCGCCACCAGCACCGCGTCCCACGGCCGGCGTTTCATCGTGCGCCCGGTCGCCCACACCGTGATCAGCCACGCGAGCGCGAGCCAGAACGCGGAGATGTTGAAGTAGATCGCCACCGGTAGCGCGCCCGGCAGCCAGCCGGAGTTCGCGACCGAGAGCCAGCCCGCGGCGAGCTTCGCGTTGACCCACTGGAACAGGCCCGTCAAAGCCGGGTACTCCATGTACCGGGTCTGGTTCTCCGCCGTCTGCGTGTCCTCTTTCCAGGACGTGACGTACGGGAAGGTCTTCGGGTCGTTGAGCCGCTCGGAGCTGTAGAGCGGCACGATGTCCGAGTAGCACATCGCGACGAACGGGCGGCCCGCTCGCCAGTCGAGCTGCGACGCGCCCGTGGAGTCCTGGTACTGCTGGATGCAGGACGCCTTGCCGAACCAGCACAGCACCAGCGCGAGGATCGCCAGGCCCAGTCCCACGCGCTGCGGTGACCAGAACCAATGCCGGCCCACGGCCGCGTGCTCACCGAGCGGACCGCCGATCGGTCTGGTCGCCGCGGCGGCCAGCGGGTCGTTCCAGCTCGGCACGATCCGCTCCGCTGGCGTCAGCGTGCGGGGAGCCGCGTCCGGCTCTTCGGCGGTGGCTTGGTCGGGCACGTCGCGGATGCTATCTGCCCGCAGGTCAGGCGCCTGTCATTTAGGGTCGGAGTAGAACCCGGCAAGCACCTCGAAAGCCCCACCGAGGGCCACGGCTTCCTCCCCGAGGTCGCTCAGCTCCACGTCGATGCGCTGCCAGTGCGGCACCGGCAGCAGCTCGCTCAGCTCCGCCGCCACCGTGTCCCGGTAGACGTCGGGCGCCGCGCGGATGGCGCGGCCGAACAACACGATCCGCTCCAGGTCCAGGACCTGCACGAGGTCGGCGAGGCCGATCCCCAGCAGCCGCGCGGCCTCGGCGGGGGTGGCCGCGGAGCGGTGCATGATCTCGACGCAGCCGCGTCGTCCGCAGGCGCAGCGCGGGCCGTCGTAGGAGATCGTGGTGTGGCCGAACTCACCGGCGTTGGTGCGCGGGCCGCGGTAGACGTTGCCGTCGACCAGCAGCCCGACGCCGATGCCGGTGCCCACGAGCACCACGGCGGTGGCGGTCTCCGGCGTGTCGGGCCACGTGTGGGCGACCGCGGCGGAGTTCGTGTTCTTGTCGAGCGTCACGGGCAGTCCCGTGCGCTCGGCGAGGAGGTCGCGAAGGGGCACGTCGTGCCAGCCCGGCATGTTCGTGGCGTCGCGGACGCGGCCTTCGCGGCGGTCGAGCGGTCCCACCGCCCCGACGCCGAGGCCCAGCACCCGCGCCGGGTCGACGTCGGCGAGCAGCTTGCGCGTCGCGTCCACCACGGCGGCCACCGCCTGTTCGGGCGTGAAACCGACGGGGAGCGGACCTTCGACGGTGTCCTCGATCTGACCGGACAAGCCCGTGCGCAGCACGAGGAACCCGTCGCGGTCCAGCTGCGCGCCGAGGGCGCACTTCGCCGACGGCCGGATCCGCAGCTGCGTGCGCGGCTTGCCGACTCCGGCCGCGGCCTGGCGCTCGACGTCGAGCAGCTGCGTCTCGAGCAGCTCGGCGACGATCTTCGACACCGCCTGCTGCGTCAGCCCTGTGCGTTCGGCCAGCTCCACGCGGCTGAGCCCGCCCGCGCGCAGGATGTGACCGAGCAGCAGCGCTCTGTTGAAGCGGCGCAGCCCACGCAGGTTGACTCCGGTTTCGGCCATCCGGAGATCCTCCCGAAGAACTGGCTAGTTACGCAACAGTGTTGTTTAATGAGCGGCATGGCTGATGACTTGCGAGTCGGCATCCTCGGTTACGGCATCGGGGGCCGCGTCTTCCACGCGCCGCTGGTGGCTTCGACGCCGGGTCTGGTGCCCGCGGCGATCGTGACGGCGAACCCGGAACGCGCCGGCCAGGCCCGCGCGGAGTACCCCGGCACCGAGATCGTGCCCGACGCCGACGCGTTGTTCGCCCAGGCGGGCGACCTCGACCTCGTCGTGGTGAGCACCCCGAACCGTACCCACGTGCCGCTCGCGCTGCGCGCCGTCGAGCTCGGCCTGCCCGTGGTCGTGGACAAGCCGTTCGCGCCGACCGCGGCCGAGGCCGAGCAGGTCGTGGCGGCGGCGAAGGCCAAGGGCGTCGGCCTCACCGTCTTCCAGAACCGCCGCTGGGACTCCGATTTCCTCACCGTGCGCAAGGTGATCGAGTCCGGCCGACTCGGCGACGTGTTCCGCTTCGAGTCCCGCTACGACCGCTGGGTGCCGAAGATCAAGGACAACTGGCGCGAGTTCGGCGATCCCGCCGAGGCCGGTGGCCTGCTCTACGACCTCGGCGCGCACATCGTCGACCAGGCCCTGCAGCTGTTCGGCCCGGTCACACAGGTCTACGCGGAGGTCGACCGCCGCCGCGCCGGCGTGCAGGTGGACGACGACGTGTTCGTCGCGCTGCACCACGCCAACGGAGTCCGCTCGCACCTGTGGGCCTCCGCCTTGGCCGCCACGCGCAACCCGCGGTTCCGCGTGCTCGGCGACCGCGCCGCCTTCACCAAGTACGGCCTCGACGTGCAAGAACCCCAGATCAAGGACGGCCTGCGCCCCGGTGACGAGGGCTGGGGCGTCGAGCCCGCAGCCGACGCCGGCACCCTCGGCGTTGACGACGGCACGGACCACACCGAGACCGTGCCCACCGAAGTCGGCCGCTATGAGGACTTCTACGCCCAGGTGCGCGACGCGTTGCGCGGCGAAGCGGCATTCCCCGTGGATCCGGCCGGTTCCGTGGCCGCGTTGCGCGTGATCGAGGCGGCCCACCGCTCCGGCGCCGAAGGCCGCGTGATCAGGCTCGAGTAGCTCGCCGCGACCTCGGCAACCCCCAGTGTCGAGTTCGCGGCCTTCCCGCTTTTCCTTTGCGGGCGCGAAAAAGGCTCCCCCCGTCCGGAAACCCGGATGGGGGGAGCCTTTTCTCTTGCGACGCCCTGGCTATTCGGTGGGATCGCCCGTGTCGCCGGGAACCCCCGTGTCGGTGGGGTCACCTGACGGCGGATGCTTCGGCGGCTTGGGCGTGTGTGACGGGAACGACGGGAAGTTGCCGCCAGGGCCGTTCGGGTCGCCGGGGTTCACCGGGGTGTTGCCGTTGCCGCCGGGGTTGTTCGGGTCGTCCGGGTTGTCGGTCGGCGTGATGTCCCCCGGCGGGGTGTTCGTGTCGCTCGGCGGGCCGGACGGCGGGGCCGCGTCGCCGATCAGATCCACCTGGGAGAAGCGCTCGGCCGGCTTGCCCGCGAGGTAGGTCGTCATGAACTTCTGCCACAGCGGGCCGGCGATCGTGGACCCGAAGATCGGCGCGCTGCCCTTGCCGTGCAGGTCCAGGTCGCCGTCGCCGCCGACCCACACCGCCACGGAGACCGAAGGCGTGTAGCCGACCATCCACGTCTGCGCGTTGGCGTTGGCCGCCGAGGCGGGCTCCCCCGCGCGCTTCGTGTGCTGCTGCGTCCCAGTCTTGCCGGCGCATTCGTGGCCGGTCGGGCACTTCAGCTTCGAGAAGCCGATCACGGGCTTGAGCGCCTCGGTCACGTTGCCCGCGATCTGCTTGCTCAGGTCGGAGTCGCCGTCGGCGAACGCCGACTTGGCCGGCTGCGCCTGGGCTTCGTACGCCACCTCGTTCTGCGAGTTCGTCACCTTCAGCACGAAATGGCGGTCGCGCTGCTGGCCGTCGCCGGCGAAGGTGGCGTAGCCCGATGCCTGGTCGGCCGGAGTGATCTTGGTGTCGCCACCGCCGAGCGAGATGTTGTTGTTCGAGATGTCGATCTGCGAGTTGCCGCCACCGTTGTCCTTGGTCTTCACCCCGGCTTCCTCGGCGGCCTGCTCGACCGGGCCCTGCTTGGTGACGTTGAGGACCATGTCGTAGAACACCGTGTTCGCCGAGATCTTCATGGCCTCGGCGACGGTGCACTGCTCCGAGCAGCTGTCGCTGTCACCGGCGTTGCGCACGATGCGCCCGTCGAACTCGCGGTTGTTGCGGCCGTCGAAGGTCGAGTTGATCCCCTTGCCCATCTTGAGGAACGCCGTGAGGTCGTACGGCTTCATCGACGAACCGGGGTTCTGGGGCGTGTCGGCCCAGTCGCGCGCGGCCTGTTTCTGACCGTTCACATCGACGATCGTGGGCCCGCCGTAGTACGCGAGCACGCCGCCGGTCTTCGGGTCCACGGCCACGAGCGCGTCGAGCAGCCGCTTGTCCGACTGCTTCGCCAGCGCGTCGGCACCCGCCTGCTCGGCGAGGTCCTGCGCCTTCTTGTCGATGGTCGTCTGGATCGTGTAGCCGCCGGCGTAGTACTTGTCCTCCGGGATGCCGTGGGCCGCGAGCTCGGTCTTCACCTGGTCGGAGATGAAGGCGTAGGGCGCGCCCGAGTCGTCCTTGCTCTCCGACAGCGGGATCGGCGTGGGGAACTGCGCGGCCTTGCGGTCCGCCGCGGTGATGTAGTGGTTCTCCACCATGCGGTCGAGCGCGGTGTTCCAGCGGTCGTGGGCCACCTTCGAGTTCTCCGAGCGGCCCGGCTGCTGGATGAGGCCGGCGAGCAGCGCGGCTTCGGAGAAGTTGAGGTCCTTGACGTCCTTGTGGAAGAAGGCCTGCGACGCCGCGCCGATGCCGTACGCACCGCGCCCGAAGTAGATGATGTTGAGGTACGAGGTGATGATGTCCTGTTTCGAGTACGTCTGGTTCATCTTGAACGACTTCGCCAGCTCGGTCCATTTACGGGTGAGCGTGGGCGCGTCGTTGTCGGTGGCCTTCTTGATGTACTGCTGGGAAATCGTCGAGCCACCGCCGGTGCCGCCGGTGACCTGGTTGTAGACGGCGCGCAGGATGCCCGTGACGTCGAAGCCCGAGTTGGTCTCGAACGACGCGTCCTCGGTCGCGGTCACGGCGTGCTTGACGACGTCGGGAATCTGGTCCGGCGTCAGGATCTGCCGGTTGCCGCCCGGGGGCACGTCCTTGCCCATCGGGCTGCCGTCGGCGTAGAGGTACGTGACGGCCTGGCTCTGCCCCTGCGCCACGCTCTGCGGCGAAGGCACGTCGACGCTGAAGTACGTGATGACGAACGCGATCGCGGGGATCACGATGAAGACACCGACGAACGCGTAGATGCTGCGCCGGATGATCTTCCAGCGCCGCTTCTTCTTCTGCGAGGCCGTGAGGATCGGCCTGCCCTTCTTGTCGAGCTCCGGCTCCTCCGGGTAGACGTCATCGGGGTCGAGCGGTCCCCCGGAGTCGGACCGGGCGTCGTAGCCGTCGTCGGCGGTGCCATTGTGCACGTGGTGCGTCATCAGCTCCGGCTCACGACGCGGCGGCGGGGTCGGGCGGCGCGCGCCCGGGGGCGGCGGCTGCCGGAAGCCGGGCGGCGGCGTGCCGGGACGGTTCCGGGGCGCGCGCGGCGGCTGACCGGGCTGCGCGGGAGTGCCGGGCGGGGGCGTCCGAGGGGCACCACCCGGAGGCGGCTGGTTGCGCGCCCACGGCGGCGGTCCCTGACGGTCCGCGGGGGGTGGTTGACGCCGCGGATCGGGATCCCGGTCGGGCCAGGAGCGGTTGCGGTCGTCGTTCACGTGCGGATCCTCTTCTCGGACGCGGGCGTGCTGCGGGCGCAGATCCCCTCTCCACAAGGGGACGCACCGCGGGTGGGGTCGGTTCACTCGACCGGCGGGACGTATCTCTGGGTAACGGCCCCGGCGCGGTGTGAACCGGACAAAACTACGCCCAGGGTGACGGCTGAGCGATGTCGCCTGGGTCACTTCGAGGTGCAGTGGCTTCGGTCACGAAGAAAGGCTCCCCTCCTGAACCGGAAAGGAGCCCTCTTCGAGGAACCGCGGGTCGCTACCCGCCGGGCTGTTTCGGTGGTGGAGTCACCTCGACCCCGCCTCCGCCGTCGCCGCCACCGCCGTTGCGGCCGGGACCGCCACCGTCGCCGGGACCACCGCCGAAGATGCCACCGGGACGGCTGGTGGTGGTCTCCGACGACGTCGTCTCGCTCGTGGTCGTGCTCGACGTGCTGGTCGGCGTGCTCGTCGTCGTGCTGGGCGTCGTCGTGGTGGTCACCGAGCGACTGCTGCTGCTGGTCGTGGGCGTGACCGTGTCGGCGTCCTTGCCGATCGGGTCGACCTTCGGGAACTTCTCCGTGGGTTTGCCCTTGAGGTAGGTGTCCATGAAGTCCTGCCACGCCGGACCGGCGATGGTGGCACCGAAGATCGGCTTGTTGTTCTTGTCGTGCAACGGCTTGTTGCCGTCACCGCCGATCCACACCGCCGCCGACACCGACGGGGTGTAACCCACCATCCAGGTCTGGGCGTTGCGGTCCGCATAACCCTTCGGCAGGTTCTTCGCGCTACCCGGGTCGAACTGCTGCGTACCGGTCTTGCCCGCGCAGTCGTGGCCGGTGGGGCACTTCAGATGGGATTCCTTGATGACCGGCCCGAGCGCGTCGGTGACGTTGCCCGCGATCTGCTGGCTCTTCTGCTCGTCGGGGTCGAACGCTGGTTTGCCCGCCAGCGTCGTCTCGTCGAACTCCACCTCGTCCTGGGAGTTGGTGAGCTTCGAGACGAAGTGCTGCTGGCGGTAGATGCCGCCCGAGGCGAAGGTCGCGTAACCCGCGGCCTGGTCTTCCGGGGTCAACGACGTCTCACCACCGCCGAGCGCGATGTTCGCGTCGTTGGTGCCGAGCTTGGCCTTGCCCTTCGGCGCCGGTTGCACCCCGGCTTCCTTCGCGGCTTCGGCGACCGGCGCGGGCTTCGTCACGTTCAGCACCATGTCGTAGAACACGGTGTTGGCCGAGACCTCCATGGCCTTCTTGACCGTGCACTGCGGGCCACAGCTGGCACTCTCACCCGCGTTGCGGACGATGCGGCCGCCGAGCTCGCGGTTGTTGGTGCCGTCGAAGGTCTCGCCGAGGCCCTTGCCCATCTTGAGGAACGCGGTGAGGTCGTACGGCTTCATGGACGAGCCGGGGTTCTGCGGGGTGTTGGCCCAGTCGTTGGCCAGCGTGTCCTTGCCGTTCTCGTCCTTCACCGTGTTCGGGCCACCGTAGTAGGCGATGACCCCGCCCGTTCTCGGGTCGACGGCGACCAGAGCTCCCAGGATGTCGGGGTCGGTTTGCCCCTTCATGTTGTCCTGCACGGCTTGCACCGCCGCCTGTTGCGCGGCCGGGTCGATCGTGGTGTAGATCTTCGCGCCGCTGCCGTAGAGCTTGTCCTGGTCGTAGCCCTTTGCTTCGAGCTCGTCCATGATGCGCTGCTGGATGAAGTAGTCAAGGGTGCCGGCGTTCTCCTTCGCCTGAGCGCCCTTGGGGATCAGCTTGGGGAACGTCGCGGCTTCGCGATCCGCTTTCGAGAGCCAGCCGTTGGCCACCATCTGGTCCAGCACGTAGGACCAGCGCCGTTGCGTGTACGCCGGGTCTTCCGATTTGCTCGGCAGCTGGATCAAGCCGGCGAGCAGCGCCGACTCCGAGGGCGAAAGCTGGCTGACGTCCTTGCCGTAGTAGGCCTTCGCGGCCGCCGCGATGCCGTTGGCGCCGCGGCCGAAGTAGACGATGTTCAGGTAGCCCGTGATGATGTCCGATTTGGACTCTTCGTTGTTGAGCTTGAACGACTTCGCGAGCTCGGTCCACTTACGGGTCAGCGTCGGAGCTTCGTTCTCCGTGGCCTTCTTGATGTACTGCTGCGAGATGGTCGAACCACCACCAGTACCACCGGTGACCTGGTTGTACACCGCGCCGAGGATGCCCTTGACATCGAAGCCCGAGTTGGTCTCGAACGTCTTGTCCTCGGCCGAGTACACGGCGTGCTTCACGACGTCGGGGATCTGGTTCGGCTGCAGCAGCTCGCGGTCGCCGCCGGGCGGGACGCTGCGCCCCATCACCTGGTTGTTGGCGTAGTAGAACGTGATGGGCTGGCTCTGCAACGCTTTCACGTCCTGCGGGGAAGGAACCTTCACCATGAAGTACGTGATCACGAAAGCGACGGCCGGCACCACGACGAACAGACCCACACACGCGTACGCGATCCGCCGGATGATCTTCCAGCGGCGCTTCTTGCGTTGTTTCGGCGTGAGCGGCGGCTTGATCGGCTTGCCGTTCTCGTCGAGCTCGGGGCCTTCGTCCTCGAAGTCGTCCTCGTCGGAGTACTGGGGGTGCTCGGCGCTGTCGTACTGATCGTCGTAGCGGTCGTCGTACGGGTCGTAGCCGAACTCCGTGCCGTTGTGCACCTGGTGCGTCATCAGCTCGGGTTCGCGGTCGGGATACGCCGGAGCTGCCGGCGGAACCGCGGAACGGCTCTGCGGCGGACGGCGGGCGGGACCCGCGCCGGTGCGGCCTGGACCACCGGGACCGGGCGGGCCCGGCTGGCGGAACCCCTGCGGCGGGCTCGCGGTCGGACCACCCGGGCCACCCGGGCCACCGGGGCCGGGCGGCCGGCCACCGGGCGGCGGCGGAGGTGGCGGGGCCTGCCGGCGCGGCGGCATTCCCGCCTGTCCGTTGCCGTTCGGCACACGCTGGGACTGCTGGGGGCGCTGCGGAGGCCGTTGCGGCCGGCGGGGTGGTTCGTCAGCAGGCCATTGCGGATCGCCGCCGCTCCGGTCTGAACCACGCGGGTCTGAACCACGCCGGGGCTCGTCGCCGCTGGGCCATTCCGGGGCGCCGCCACCGGCGGCCGCGCGAGGCGGCCGCGGTGCGTTGCCGCGAGGGGCCCGGCGGGCGGCGGGCGGGGCCTGCCGTTGCGGGCGACGCGGGGCGTCCTCACCCGGCCAGGCGGGACCAGGTTCTTCCTCCGGCCATTGGGCACGGCGAGGTGCATCTGGCTCCTGGCCGGGCCAGGAGCGGTTGCGATCGTCGTTCACGAATGGGCCTCCGAAGGCGGCACTGCCGGCACCGGAGTCCGGGAAAAGCCGGAGTGCGCCGCCCTGTGCTCTGCAGCGGTTTTGGTACTCGTCACTGGCCGGCTGTCCTCCGCGGCCGGGTGGGCTGGGGCTCGCCCGTGCCGAGGACGTAGGACAGGACCAGGTGATTCCAGTGGCACGTCCGGCACACCTCTACGTCGTAGACGGTGAACTCGCCGAACAGCCCCGCCATGCGGGCCAGTTCGTCGGGTGTCCGCGCCGATCCCGAGACGTGCTTCAGCTCGTCGCCGTAAACCCACGAAACGAGGGTCAACGGCGTCCGGCGGCACATCGGACAGGCGCGGTCGTCCGGCCTGCCGTGGAACTTCGCCGCACGGAGCAGGTACGGGGTCGCGTCGCACACCTCATGGTCGCCGACGCGTCCGGAGCGGACGCCGGCCAGCAGCGCACGGCGCTGCAAGGCGTAGTCCACGACCTGCCGCTGGGTAAGCACGAGGAACAGAGTACGGGCTCTTCCTGTGTGTGCAGTGCCCCCTGCGGGAGGCCACCCAGGGCGACCATTCGGACACGCCGGAAATTCGATAACTCTCTGGTGACGTTCGCCCTGGTCTGGCCACTTCCGGGGGTTACTTCCGCCACTTCGATGTATCGGCGCGATATAGTTGCCGAGTAGGTTGACGGAGGCGGTCGCGCCAGTAGGTCCCACCAGCCACTGGGGCAACGGCGGCTGCTGCGGTTTGTTCCCGTGAGGGGGTGCGGTGTGCTCGAACTCGCGATCCTCGGGTTGCTGCACGAAGCCCCCATGCACGGGTACGTGCTGCGCAAGCGTTTGCACGAGACGCTCGGGATGTTCCGGGCGTTCTCGTACGGCTCGCTGTACCCGACCCTGCGTCGGTTGCTGCGGGCGGGATTCCTCGTCGAGGAGCTCGACGAAGCGGACGACCGGGCCTGGTCCCGGCGCGGCCGCCGCGTCTACAAGCTCACCGCCGAGGGCAAGGAGCGGTTCGCCGAACTGCTCGGTGACGCGGGTCCGCAGACCTGGGACGACGAAGGGTTCGGCGTCCACCTGGCGTTCTTCTCGCGGACACCGGCCGACGTCAGGATGCGGATCCTGGAGGGCCGGCGGCGTCGCGTGGAAGAGCGTCGCGAGGGTTTGCGCGAGGCGCTGGCCAGGGCCGAGGAGAGGATCGACCGCTACACCCGCGAGCTGCACCGGCTGGGACTCGAGTCGAGCGAGCGGGAGGTGCGCTGGCTCAACGAGCTGATCGCGCACGAACAAGCCGAGCAGCGTGGCCCGCAGGAGTGAGGGCGCGCCGCTCGGGCCGCAACGTCGCGGCCAGACCTGCAGATGAAGTAACGGATTGAAGGAGAAACCGGCATGGGCGAGAACCGCCGCGTTCGGGTGGCCATCGTGGGCGTCGGCAACTGCGCCTCCTCGCTGGTCCAGGGTGTGCAGTACTACCGCGACGCGGATCCCGGCACGCGCGTGCCCGGTTTGATGCACGTCCAGTTCGGCGAGTACCACGTCAGCGACATCGACTTCGTCGCCGCGTTCGACGTCGACGCCAAGAAGGTCGGCCACGACCTGTCCGAGGCGATCTTCTCGAGCGAGAACAACACGATCAAGATCGCCGACGTGCCGCCGCTCGGCGTGCCGGTGCAGCGCGGGCACACCTACGACGGGCTCGGGCGGTTCTACCGCGAGACCATCTCGGAGTCGGACGAGGCGCCCGTCGACATCGTCGGCGCGCTGCGCGACGCGAAGGTCGACGTGCTCGTCTCCTACCTCCCCGTGGGCTCCGAAGAGGCCGACAAGTTCTACGCGCAGGCCGCGATCGACGCCAACGTGGCGTTCGTGAACGCGCTGCCCGTGTTCATCGCGTCCGACCCGGTGTGGGCCAAGAAGTTCGAAGACGCCGGCGTGCCGATCGTCGGTGACGACATCAAGTCGCAGGTCGGCGCGACGATCACGCACCGCGTGCTGGCGAAGCTCTTCGAAGACCGCGGCGTGCAGCTCGACCGCACGATGCAGCTCAACGTGGGCGGGAACATGGACTTCCTGAACATGAAGGAGCTCGAGCGCCTCGAGTCGAAGAAGATCTCGAAGACCCAGTCGGTGACCTCGCAGGTCGACCGCGAGCTCGGCAAGGGCAACGTCCACATCGGACCGTCGGACTACGTGCAGTGGCTCGACGACCGCAAGTGGGCCTACGTGCGCCTCGAGGGCCGCGCGTTCGGCGATGTGCCGCTGAACCTGGAGTACAAGCTCGAGGTGTGGGACTCCCCCAACTCCGCCGGCATCATCATCGACGCCGTGCGTGCCGCGAAGATCGCGAAGGACCGCGGCATCGGCGGGCCGATCCTGTCGGCGTCGTCCTATTTCATGAAGTCGCCGCCGGAGCAGTACGACGACTCCACCGCGCGCGACGCGGTCGACAAGTTCATCCGCGGCGAGCTGGAGCGCTGACGCGTTTCTCGCCGGCAGAAGGGCTCCTCGGTGTTCCGGGGAGCCCTTCTCGGCGTCTAGAGTCCCAACGCCGCCGGGAGTTCGTTGATGTCGCGCACCACGGCGGTGGCCTGCTTCAGCACGGCCGGGTCCGGCGGGAAGTGCGGGTTCGGCACCGCGTACACGGCCATCTTCGCCGCCAGCGCGGCTTTCAGCCCGTTGGTCGAGTCCTCCACGGCGGCGCACTGCTCGGCCGGCACGTTCAACAGCTTCGCCGCGCGCAGGTAGACGTCGGGCGCCGGTTTGCCGGCACCGACCTCCTCGCTCGACACGGCGACGGGCACCAGCGACGTGAGGTCGCACGCCTGCAGGAACGCCTGGATCAGCACCGGCGGCGACGAGCTCGCGATCGCCACCGGGTAGCGGCGGGCGACGGCGCGGACCACGTCGGGCGCGCCGTCGATCACGGGCGGTCCCGAGGCGTAGCGCTGCGCCATCCGGTCGATCACGGTCCGCGCGATCTCGTCGGGCGTCAGCTGCGCGCCGAGCGTGCCGACCAGGTAGGCAGCCCACTCGGGGGTGCTCATCCCTTGCTGTTCTCTGGTCGATTCGGGTAACCAGGTACCGCCGTGCTCCGCGACCACCGCGCGGCGCACCTCGTCCCAAGTTTTTTCCGAATCCACCAGCACGCCGTCGAGGTCGAAGATCACCGCGTCCATGGCTGCAGCCTAGTCTGTGAGGCGAATTACTTCGCTACCCTAACTAAATTTGTTAGCCTGGCTAAGTGACTTCCCCGATCGTCGACCTCGCGCACCGGCTCCGGCCAGTCGTGTTCCGGCTGTACTACCTGGTGCGCCGTGAAACCCCGCAGCTGCTGACGCTCACGCAGGGGTCTGTGCTGGCCGAGCTCGTGGGCGGCGGTCCGAGCCGGATGAGCCGGCTCGCGCAGCTCGAAGGCGTGCGGATGCCGTCGATGACCGACGTCGTCGGCCGGCTGGAGCGCCTCGGCATGGTGAGCCGCCGCCCCGATCCGGACGACGGCCGGGCCGTGCTCGTGGAAGCCACCGAGGCGGGCGAGCGCTTCTACGCCGAACTGCTGGCGGCGCGGGAGGCGCAGCTGCGCGAGCGGCTCATCGTGCTCGACGACGCCGAACGCGCCGCGATCGACGCCGCGTTGCCCGCTCTCACGAAGTTGATCAGCGATTTCCACAGTGATGCACCGAAGGCTGACCAACCCAAGAGGGAGTTACCCGAAAACCCGGAGGAGGAACTGATCAGCGATGAGCGCTGAGCACCACTCGAGCCTGCTGGACGCGATCAAGGGCCAGCCCAAGCAAGTGTGGATCACGGCGTTCGCCGCGGTCATCGCGTTCATGGGCATCGGCCTGGTCGACCCGATCCTGCTGTCGATCGCCAAGGGCCTGAACGCGTCACCGTCGCAGGTCACGCTGCTGTTCACGTCGTACCTCGGCGTGCAGGTGATCGCGATGCTGTTCACCGGTTCGATGTCCGCGCGCTTCGGCGCGAAGCGCACCGTGCTGGTCGGGCTGACGTTGATCGTCGCCGCGACCGCGCTGTGCGCCGCGGCCGGTTCGATCGAGCAGCTCGTGGGCCTGCGTGCGGTGTGGGGTCTCGGCAACGCGTTTTTCATCGCCACCGCGCTGTCGGTGATCGTCGGCGCCGCCACGGGCGGGCAGTCCGGCGCGATCCTGCTGTACGAGGCGGCGCTGGGTGTCGGGCTGTCCGTCGGCCCGCTGCTGGGCGCGCTGCTCGGCACGATCTCGTGGCGCGGCCCGTTCCTGGGCACGGCGGTGCTGATGGCCGGCGCGCTCGTGCTGTGCTCAGTGTTCCTGAAGAGCGATTCGCACGAGAAGCGCGAGCCGATCAAGCTGCTCGACCCGATCCGCGCGTTGAAGCACCCCGGTCTGTTGCGGACTTCGGTCGCGTCGGCGCTGTACACGGCGGCGTTCTTCGCGGTGCTGGCCTGGTCGCCGTTCGTGCTGGGCTGGAGCGCGATCGCCGTCGGGCTGATCTTCTGCGGATGGGGCCTGTGCGTGGCGGTGGCCGGCGTCGCGTTGGCGCCGAAGCTCGCCGCGCGGTTCGGCGAACGGCACGCGGCCGCGCTCGCCGTGGTCGGCTACACCGTGCTGATGCTGGTGCTGGCCGTGCCGAACAAGACGGTCGTGGTCATCGGCATCGTGCTCTCGGGGTTGGTTTCGGGGCTGCTGAACACGCTGTTCACGGGCACCGCGATGTCGATCAGCAACGCGCCGCGCCCGGTTGCCAGCGCGGGCTACAACTTCTGCCGGTGGCTCGGCGGCGCCGTCGCGGCCACGCTCGTGGGGCACGTCGCCGACTGGCTGGGCTGGGAGCAGGGGCCGTTCGTGATCGCGGCCGCGCTGTGCGTCATCGCCGCGGTGCTGCTGTCGTTGCGGGAGAAGAAAACCGACCCGCACGAGGTGCCCAAGGAAGCCGCGTTGGTGGGCGAAGAGGAACTCTGAACCCACGTCGAATACATCTATTGTTCACCTGAAGATTCGATTTGGCCGAATATGGTCGCTTTGTTCCCTTACTGAAGCGACCTGGAGGCCCTGTGTCCACGGAACGCGGGCGGCTGCTGCCCCTGTTCGCCACTCACCCCGGCGGACGTTCTCCCCTGACCTGCGAATACCGCTGTGGCAACGCGTGCGCGCACGAAGCGCCGAACCCCTCGGGCAACGAGTACTTCGGTGACGTTGCGAAGGGTGTCTCTCGGCGTGGCGTGTTCAAGGCCGGTGCCGTGATGGCCGCGGCGGCCGGCGGGTTCGCCGCGCTGCCCGGCACGGCGGCCGCGGCTCCCGCGCACGGCGGCGGTCATCCGCGTCCGGTGCCGGGCACCGACTTCGACGCCGTGGCGCCCAACAAGCTCGACCGCGTGAGCATCCCCGAAGGGTACGACCAGCACGTGGTCATCCGCTGGGGAGACGCCGTGGTGCCGGGTGCTCCGGAGTTCGACTTCCGCGCGCAGACCGCGGCCGCGCAGGCCAAGCAGTTCGGTTACAACAACGACTTCGTCGGCCTGTTCCCGCAGGATTCCCTGGGGCTGCGCAACTTGCTCGTGGTCAACCACGAGTACACCACCGAGGTGCACCTGTTCCCGGCCGACCAGTACGACCCGGCCAACCCGACCGAGGAGCAGGTGAAGATCGCGTGGGCGGCCCACGGCCTGTCCGTGGTCCAGACGCTGCGCGACCCGATCGGCGGCGGGCTGCGCACCGTGCCCAGCCCGCTGAACCGCCGCATCACGCTCGACACGATCTTCGAGGTTCGCGGCCCGGCGGCCGGTTCGAAGTACCTCAAGACGTCGGCCGACCCGTCGGGCAAACGCGTGCGCGGCACGCAGAACAACTGCTCCGGCGGCGTCACGCCTTGGGGCACCGTGCTTTCCGGTGAGGAGAACTTCCACCAGTACTTCGCCAACGCCGACAAGGTGACCGACCCGGCGCAGGCCGCGCGGCTCAAGCGGTACGTGATCGGCACCGGCGAGAGCACGCGCAAGTGGGAACGCTTCGACAAGCGCTGGGACGTGCCACGCGAGCCCAACGAGCCCAACCGCTTCGGCTGGGTCGTGGAGATCGACCCGAACGACCCGCACGCCGCGCCGGTCAAGCACACCGCGCTCGGGCGGTTCAAACACGAGGCCGCCAACGTGAAGATCACCGCCGACGGCCGCGTCGCCGTGTACTCCGGTGACGACGAGCGCTTCGAGTACATCTACAAGTTCGTGTCGAAGGGCAAGTGCAAGAAGGGCACGTCCACCCTGGCCCGCCGCCACAACTCGGCACTGCTGGACGACGGCACGCTCTACGTCGCGAAGTTCACCGGCGACAGCCCGGCCGCGGAGATCGACGGCACCGGAAAGCTCCCGGAAGACGGCGAGTTCGACGGCGCCGGCGAGTGGATCCCGCTGGCGAGCGGCAACGAGTCGTTTGTGGACGGATTTACCGCCGAGGAGGTGTACGTCTTCACGCGCCAGGCCGCCGACAAGGCGGGCGCCACGAAGATGGACCGGCCCGAGGACATCGAGCCCAACCCCGTGAACGGCCGGATCTACGCGGCGCTGACCAACAACACCGACCGCGGAGCGGCCGGCAAGGCGGGCGTCGACGAGGCGAATCCGCGGGTCGGCAACAAAAACGGCCACGTGCTCGAGTGGGAAGAAGCGCGCGGCGACTCGGCGTCGACGCGGTTCGCCTGGCGCCTGCTGCTGGTCTGCGGCGACCCGGCCACGGCCGACACCTACTTCGGCGGCTTCCCGAAGAGTCAGGTCAGCCCGATCTCGTGTCCGGACAACGTCGCGTTCGACCCCCACGGCAACCTGTGGATCGCCACCGACGGCAACACGCTCGGCGCCAACGACGGCCTGTTCTCCGTGCCCGTGTCGGGTCCGGAACGCGGGCACGTGAAGCAGTTCCTGTCCGTGCCGATCGGTGCGGAGACGTGCGGGCCGGTCGTCACCGACCACCTGGTGCTCGTGGCCGTGCAGCACCCGGGTGAGAACGCGGTGAGCTCGGCGAACCCGTCGTCGCACTGGCCCGACGGCGGCACCTCGCAGCCGCGCCCGGCCATCGTTTCGGTGTGGCGGAAGGGCCGGTTCGGGCTCGCCGGCCGCATCGGCGTGCGGTAACTCTTTGGAGTGGCTTCCACTGCGCCGAACCCGTGCGGAGTAATAGCTTCGGTTGGGTGAGGCGGGCAGGAAAAGTCGCGATCGGACGTTCGGCGGGCGCGTCGGCCTGCACCCTGGTGCTGGCCGGTGCGCTCGTCGTCGTCCTCCCGGGTTCCGCGCCGGCGGCCGACACCCCGGCGTGTGGCGGAGTGGCCCCCAACCCGAGCGTGGAGCAGGCGAACGCGCCCGGCGGAGCGCCGGCGGGCTACGTGTTCACGCCTGCCGCGCCCGTGCCGCGCAGCACGCCGGCGGACAAGGTGCCGAAGCTCGTCACCGACGCCGCGCACGCGTCCGACGGCAAGCTCAACGCGCAGATTCAGACGCCCGACGGCCGCGTCAGCTCCGCTACCCAGACCCTTCCCGCGGCGCCGGGCGGCATCTACACGCTCTCGGCGGCGACGGGTTCCGTCGGCTCGGCGCTGGCCGACCGCGCCAACGCCCAGTCGACCGGCCTGCGCTTCACCGATTCCGCCGGGCGCACGCTGCTGGAGAAATCGCAGAACGTCACGCACGACGTGCAGTCCGACGGCAAGCTCGCGCGCCAGGACTTCCCCGCGCAGACGGCGCCGGACAAGTCCACGTCGGTGGTGTTCTTCGCGACCACCAACCGCAACTGGGTGATGTGGGACTGTGTGGACCTGCGGCTCGCCGCGTACACGGTGAAGCTGGAGGTGCAGAACCCCGCGACCGGCGAGTGGGGGCCGTCGGCCACGATCCCCGCCGGCGAGACCGCGCACTACCGCACGACCGTCACGAACTCGGGCTCGCAGCCGCTGACCGGCGTACTGCTGAAGGACTCGTGGTGCTCGTCGCTGCCGCCCGCGTTCGGCCTGGCACCCGGCGCCTCGAACGC
Organism: Amycolatopsis sp. NPDC051373; assembly: GCF_040689465.1. Lineage (NCBI taxonomy): Bacteria > Bacillati > Actinomycetota > Actinomycetes > Pseudonocardiales > Pseudonocardiaceae > Amycolatopsis > Amycolatopsis sp. NPDC051373. Next base: position 415,808 of record NZ_JBFBAE010000001.1, read on the forward strand.
CGTGCCCTGCGACCACCCGAACCTGGCGGAGAACGACACCGGCCACGTGAACAAGGTGCGGATCACCGGCGTCACTTCGCCGAGCGGCGCGCTGACCGACCAGTCGGCCACGGCGGCGATCACCGTGACGCCGCTGCCGTTGATCGACAAGATCGGCGACCGCGTGTGGCGCGACACCGACCGCAACGGTCTGCAGGACGACGGCGAGCCCGGCGTCGCCGACATTCCCGTGACGCTCAAGGACGGTGCCGGCGGCACGCTGGCCACCACGAAAACCGCGGCCGACGGCTCGTACCTGTTCGACAAGCGCAAGGACGGGACCTACCAGGTCTGCTTCGACATGTCGCACCTGCCGGACGGGCTCACCGTGACGCGGCAGGCCGCCGGCGACGCGGCGCGCGACTCCGACGTCGACCCGGCCACGGGTTGCACGGCGGGGTTCACCCTCGGCGGGACGACGCACGAGAACCTCAACGCGGACCTGGGGTTGGCACCGCCGCCCCCGCCGCCTCCAGCGCCGGCCCCTACATCCAGCACGACTCCGCCACCGCCTTCGGAAACCCCGGCACCCACGGAAACCCCGGCCCCTTCGGCGAGCCCGGCACCCACGCACTGAAACAATCACGGCATCGCTGCGATCAGCGCCGCGAGCCACCCGTACCCCCGGATGCGAGACTGGGAAAAGACCACCGGGGAGAGGGGCCATGACCACAGCCACCACCGCCACGACGAAATCCGTGGCGGCACCCACGCCGTGGCTCAAGTCCCCCACCACCTGGCTGACCTTCGCGACGCTGGCGCTCTACGCGTACCTCTCGTGGCGCCGCCGCTGGATGTCGGACGACGGGTTGCTCGTCCTTCGCACGGTCCGGCAGATCCTCGCCGGTCACGGGCCCGTGTTCAACGTCGGCGAGCGGGTCGAGGCCAGCACCAGCCCGTTGTGGACCTGGCTCCTGGCCGCGCTTGGGACGATCCCGGGCCCAGCGCTGGAGTGGCTGTCGGTCGTCACCGGCCTGATCTGCGCCGTCGGCGGGCTGTTCTTCGCGATGGACGGCGCCCGCCGCCTCTACGACAGCCCGGTCGTCCCGGCAGGGGCGCTGATCGTGTGCGCGCTGCCGCCGTTCCGGGACTTCGCGACGTCCGGCCTCGAAACCGGGCTGGCGATGCTCTGGATCGGCCTGACGTGGTGGCTGCTCGTGCGCGGCAAGGCGCCCAAGGCCACGGCGTTCGTCATCGGACTCGGGGTGCTGGTGCGGCCTGATCTGGCGTTGTTCAGCATCATCGCGTTCGCCGCGCTGGCCTTGCTGCGGCGGCCGAGCCTGCGGACCGGGTTCGGCTGGCTGGGCGTCGGAATCGCGTTGCCGGCGGCGTACCAGGTCTTCCGCATGGGTTACTACGGCCTGCTCGTGCCGAACACCGCGATGGCCAAGGAAGCGGGCACGAGCAACTGGTCACGCGGGTTCGACTACCTGCTCGACCTCGTCGACCCGTACTACCTCTGGCTGCCGATCCCGATGCTGGCGGTCGCGGCGTTCCTGAGCCGGAAGTCGCGGATCCTCACGCTCGCGCCGGTGGCGGGCGCGGTGCTGCTGGCCGCGTACGTGGTGCGCGTCGGCGGCGACTTCATGCACGGCCGGATGCTGCTGCCCGCGTTGTTCGCGCTGCTCCTGCCGGTGATGGCGGTGCCGCTGACGCGCAAGACGTTCGCGCTGCTGGCGGGCGTCGCCGTCTGGTCGGTGGCCGCGGCCGGGTGGCTGCGCGTGCCGTACGCGAACGATCACGCCGCTGTCGGCGTCACCGACGAGCGCGCGTACTGGTCGTGGGTAACCGGGCACGAGCACCCGGTGCTGGCGTCGGACTTCCTGGGCGAGCCGGTGATGCGCACGGCCGTCGAGGTCACCGACGCGACGCGCGCACCGGCCGTGCTCGTGTACAGCTACGGGGAAAAGCGCTGGTACACGTTCCCGACGGACCGCCCGTACGTCACGCTCGCGGCCGACAGCATGGGCGCGATCAGCAACCTGGTGTCGCTCGACGTGCGCGTCCACGACGGCTACGGCCTCGCCAGCGACCTCGGCTCGCACTCCACGTCGATCCCCGGCGGGCGGCCTGGGCACTCGAAGTGGCTCACGGCCGCGTGGGAGATCGCCGACGCCGGCCACGGCGACGTCGCGACCGACGGGCGGATGCACGTCTTCACCCCGGCGGAGATCGAAGCCGCCCGCCAAGCGCTGCGCTGCCAGGGCGAGCAGGACGTGCTCACCTCGACGCGCAGCCCGTTGACCTTCGGTCGGTTTGTCGACAATTTCGCGGGATCTTTCACCCGCACGGGCATCCGGTTCGACCGCGACCCCCGCGTCGCGGCGTCCTGCTGACGCTTACGGTGGATCGCATGACCGATCTTCCGCTCGCCCTGGTCACCGGTGCCTCGCGTGGCATCGGCGCCGCCGTCGCCCACCAGCTCGCCCCGACGCACCGCCTGCTCCTCGGCGGCCGCGACGAGGCCGCGCTCGAGAAGGTGGCCGCCGAGCTGCCGGGCGCCGAGCCGTGGCGTGTTGACCTCACGGACGACGCTTCGCTGGCGGCCGCCGCCGCGCAGATCGAGCGACTCGACGTCCTCGTGCACTCCGCCGGCGCCGCCCGTCTCGGCACGATCGCCGAAGGGTCGGCCGAAGACTGGCGCGTGAACTACGAGGTCAACGTGGTCGCCGTCGCCGAGCTCACGCGCCTGCTGCTGCCCGCTCTGCGCGCCGCCCACGGCCACGTCGTCGTGATCAACTCCGGCTCCGGCCGTACGGCCCGCGCGGGCTGGGGCGCTTACGCCGCATCGAAGTTCGCCGCCCGCGCCTTCGCCGACGCGCTGCGCGACGAAGAGCCGGACCTGCGCGTCACCACCGTCTACCCGGGCCGCACCGACACCGACATGCAACGCGCCGTCATCGCCCACGAGGGCGGCGAGTACGACCCGGCGCGCTTCCTCCGCCCGGACTCCGTGGCGACGGCGGTGCTCACCGCGGTGAGCGCGAGCCCGGAAGCGCACCTGACGGAAGTGATCCTCCGCCCTCGCTGAGGGCGCTGACGCTTCAGCCGCGCAGGCGGGCCGCGGTGTCGGCGACGGACGCCTGGATCTTCGCGCGGTCCACGCGCGTCGGCTCCGCGTCGGCGACGACCTGCTCGCCGGCGACCCACACGTCGCGGACGCGGCGGGAACCCGCGGCCCACACGAGGTTGGACAGCAGCTGCTCGTCGGGCACGTCCAGGCCGGCGGCGAAGGCCGGGTCGTCGAGGTCGACGTGGACGAGGTCGGCCCAGCGGCCCGGCTCCAGGGCGCCGATGTCGGTGCGGCCCAACGCGTCGGCGCCGCCGCGGGTGGCCATGACGAAGACGTCGGCGGCGGTCAGGACCGTGGAGTCGTCGTTGGCGAGGCGGGCGAGCATGGCCGTGAGCTGGAGCTCTTCCCACAGGTCGATGTCGTCGTTGGACGCGGGGCCGTCGGTGCCGAGGCCGACGGCGACGCCGGCCGCGCGCAGGTCCTTGATGCGGGCGATGCCGGACGCGAGCTTCGCGTTCGAGCCCGGGCAGTGGGCCACGCCGACGCCGCGGGCGGCGAAGAGCGCGATGTCCTCGTCGGACAGGTGGATGGAGTGCGCGGCGAGGGTGCGGCCGGCGAACACGCCGAGCGAATCGAGCAGCGCCGGCACCGAGCCGTACTCCTTGCGTTGGATCAGGTCCTCGTTCGCAGCCTCCGCCACGTGGATCTGCACCAGCGCGCCGCGCGCGGCCGCCGATTCCGCGGTGGCGCGCAACCCCTCAGGGTTGAGCATGTACGCGGAGTGCGGGCCGTAGCCCAGCTCGACCCGGTCGCCGGGACCGAAGCGCAGGCCGTCGGTGTCGATCCAGCGATCGATGGCCGCCAGCGACGTGCGCCAGTCCAGGCCCGGCAGCTCGATCACCGGCGGCGCCACGAGCACGCGCCCGCCGGTGGTGAGCACCGCGTCCACGAGCTGCTCGCCCTCGAAGTACATCTCCGCGCTGGTCGTGACGCCGTGGCGCAGCATCTCCACGGAGCCCAGCAGCATGCCGGTGCGCACGTCCTCGGGCCGCAGTTTCGCCTCGGTCGGCCAGATGATCTCGCGCAGCCACCGCAGCAGCGGCAGGTCGCCACCCATGCCGCGCAGCAGCGTCATGGGGCTGTGCGCGTGGGTGTTCACCAGGCCGGGCAGCAGGATCCCGCCGAGCCGTGTCACCTCGCCGGTGAACTCGGGTGCCTCGGCGACCGGGCCCACGAACGTGATCCGGCCGCTGTCGTCGACGTCCACGACGGCGTCGCGCAGCAGCGAGCAGGCGGGATCGGCGGGCAGGACAACGGGCGCGTGGAAACGGTGTGACATGCGGAGATAGTACGGGCGTCCCAGACGCCTGTGGTCAGGGTGTCTTCTTGATCAGCTTGCCGTCGGCGCTCACGGCGAACCAGAGGTTGTCCACGCCCTGGCCGTCGACGTCACCCGGACCCTGGTCGCCGACGTAGTAGTACAGCGGCCACTTCCCGTACTTCGCCTGCTCGACGCCCGGCGTCCGTTCGGTCGCCGTCAGCAATTTCTGATCCGCGCCCGCGCCCGCGTGGAAATCCTTGTCACCGGTCAGCGCGGGCCAGGTGGCGAGGCAATCGTCGCCACACGTGCTGGTGCCCGAAATGTCATCGGCGAAGGCATAAAGGGTCCTTCCCGAGGAGTCGGTGAGAATGGGGCCGAGGCCGGACTGGCCGATTTTCACCTCACCCGACGACGCCGGGGAGGCCGGTGACGAACCTTCGGGAGCGGAAGCAGATCCGCTGGTCGCGGTGCTTCCGCAGGCAGCGAGGGTGCCGAGCAGGGCGGCACCGGCCAGGACGATCGAGACACGCATGAGAACTCCTCCACCGATTCACGTCGAATTCGGGACGAGACACGGCGGGCGCAGCGAAACGGTTCAACCGAATTTTCCTCTGAACCGCCCACCGCTGGATTCCGTGTCGGCTGCGGAATCCGACGTGAAAGGACGAACCTGATGCGAGCACGAATCGCGGCACTGGCCGCCATGACCGCCGGCCTCGGCCTGCTCGGCGCTGTCACCGCCACCGCCAGCCCGATGCCCGGCACCCCGACCACGCCCGACATGCCGGGCATGAACATGGACATGCCCGGGATGGACATGTCCGGCCAGGGCGCTTCGACCCCGGCCAAGGCGCCGGCCAGCCTGTCCACGGCCATCCAGCGCTCCCAGCAGAAGCCGATCTTCCTGCAGGCCAAGCTCACCGGCGCCAACGAGGTCCCGGTGGCCGGCAAGCCCGCCGTCGGCGACCCGAAGGGCAGCGCCACCGGCATCGTCGAGGTGCAAGGCAACAAGGTCACCTACGCGTTCTCGTGGAAGGGCATCAGCGCGCCCACCCTCGGCCACATCCACGAGGGCAAAGCCGGCGTGAACGGCGACGTGAAGGTGCCGCTCTTCGGCACTGCGATGCCCGCCACCGTGACCGCGGCCGCCGGCACCGCCACGATCACGGACCAGGCCACGGCCGACGGCCTGCGCAAGAACCCGTCGAACTTCTACCTCAACCTGCACACCGACAAGTTCCCCGGCGGCGCCGTGCGCGGCCAGCTCACGCCGCTGCGCTCGTCGGTCGACATGCTGAAGCTGCTGCAGGGCGGTGGCCTGCACGCGTTCATGTCCGGCAACCAGGAGGTCAAGGCCGCTCCGGGTGAGCCGAAGGCCGGTGACCCGAAGGCCAACGCCGTCGCGTTCGTCCGCCCGACCGGCACGCAGGTGCAGTTCTCCTTCGCGTGGTTCGGTTTCCAGCCGACGCTCGCCCACATCCACAAGGGCACCTTCGGCAAGAACGGCGCCGTGGTGGTTCCCCTCATCGGCACGACCGTGCCCGCGGGCGTGTTCGCCGTGTCCGGTACCGCGACGGGCCTCGACTCGGCCCTGGTGAAGGACATCGCCCGCCACCCGCTGTCGTACTACGCGAACCTGCACGACGCCGCCTTCCCGGGTGGCGCCGCGCGTGGCCAGCTTTTCTGAGCCGGCACCAAAAACGGGGGCCGGCTCACCAGCCGGCCCCCGTTTTCCGTAGCGAAAACTCAGTCCACGACCCCGCTGCGCCAAGCCCACGCGGCGATCTCCACGCGGTTGCGCGCGCCGACCTTGCCCTGCACCGAAGCCAGGTGCGTCTTCACCGTCGACAGCGACAAGTACAGCTCCGCGCCGATCTCCGTGTTCGTCAGACCGCGAGCGGCGGCCTTCACGACGTCGAGCTCACGCGCGGTGAGCGGTTCGGACGGCGGGGGCACGTCGCGCTTGTGCCCGTTTGCGGCGTCGAAGTGCTTGAGCAGCCGCACGGTGATCTGCGGCGACACGAGCGCGTCGCCGCGTTCGGCCGCGCGGATGGCCTCGATCAGCAGTGCCGGGCCGGCGTCCTTGAGCAGGAAGCCGCTGGCGCCGTTGCGCAGCGCCGTGTGCACGTACTCGTCGAGGTCGAAGGTGGTCACGACCACGACCTTCAGCGGGTCGGTGACGTCCGGGCCGGCGAGCTGCCGCGTGACCTCGAGGCCGTCGAGGCCCGGCATGCGGATGTCGAGCAGGCAGACGTCCGGGCGCAGGTCCCGCGCCTTGGTGACGGCCGAGACGCCGTCGGCGACGTCGGCCACCACCTCGATGTCGTCCTGCGCGTCCAGGATCATGCGAAACCCCATCCGCACCATCTCCTGGTCGTCCGCGATCAGTACCCGGATCACCCGTCATCCCCGTTCGCCTCGAGTGGCAGCCAAGCTTCCACACGCCAGCCGCCGTCGGGCCCGCGCCCGGCCGTGATCCGGCCGTGCAGCAGGGCAACGCGCTCGCGCATGCCGACCAGACCGTAGCCGCCCGACCCGCCGGCCGGTCGGTGAGCCTGCTCCCGGCCGTTGTCGCGCACCGACAGGTGCAGCTCGCGGCCGGTGACCTCGGCGTGCACCAGCGCTTCCGTCGCGTCGGCGGCGTGCTTGCCGACGTTGGTGAGCGACTCCTGCACCAGCCGCAGCGCCGAGCGCCCGACCTCGTGTGGCAGGTTCGGCGGCAGGTCCAGCACCAGCGTGGTCTTGATGCCGTGGTTGGCGCCGTCGACGAGTTTGCGCAGGTCGGCGTCCAGATCTGTGGTGGCCTGCTCGCTCAGGTCGCTCGCGCCGGCGGGTGCATCGCCGCGCATGCTGCGCACGAGCCGGCGCATCGCCGCGAGCGCTTCCGTGCCGGCGTCCTCGATGCGGCCCATGGCTTCGAGCGCGAGCTGCGGGTTCTTCTCGCCCATCATCCGCGCGGCCTGCGCCTGCACCACGATGCCGGTGACGTGGTGGGCAACCACGTCGTGCAGCTCGCGCGCGAGCGCCATCCGCTCGGTGATCTGCGCGTCGGTGACCGCGGCCTTCATCACCTGTGTGCGCTCGGAGTCGCGCGAGCGCAGGAACAGGCCGACCGCGATCGCGATGCCGAGCACGAGGCCCGCGGCCACGACGAGCCCGCCGATTTCCTGCGGATCGGTCAGCGGGCGGAAACCCGGGCGTTTCGCGTTCAGGATCGCGCCGACGCCGACCGCCGCCGTCAGCACGGCGATCCGCGGCCACGCCTTGATCAGCGGCATCGCCCGGACGAGGTTCACCACCACGCCGATCCCGGCCACCATCTGGGCCGGCGGGATCCCGCCCGGGAACTGGTAGTCGTAGCCGAGGCGCAGGAACGGCGTCACCAGGGCCGAGAGCAGAATCAGCCCGGCCACGCCGAGCATCGCATCGGCGGGGCGGCGCGGCGAGAGCACCGCGATCACCGCCGCGCCGATCGAGCAGAACAGCACGGGGAAGCCGCTCGTGCCGCTGTCGTAGGTGAAGCCGAACTCGAACAGCAGCGAAAGTGCGAGCGCGCCGATCAGCGGCCACTGCCCCTTCGCCAGCGCGTTGATCCGCCGAAGCCGGCGCAGCCGTTGCTCACGCTGCACGGTCCGCGTGCGGCCCGAAGCCCCGATCACCACGGCCGCGACGAGCAGGAAGCTGCCGAACAGCAGTGCCTGCAGGATCGTGGAGTACGAGAGGTCGCCGTACGTGTAGCGCCCGAACACCGCGATCAACGCGCCGACCACGAGCGACGAGATCGCCGCGAACGCCGCCCCCGGGCGGACCTTGCGCGCGACGTAGAAGACCATTTCGGTCCCCGCCACCACCTCGGTGATCGAGAGGTTCGCGAGCACGCTCGAATACGTCGGCGTGTGCAGGTAGCGGATGAAGATCGTGAAGAACGCCAACGCGAACGCCCCGACCATCGCGGCCACGGCCGCCCGTCGGCGCGCCCAGATCGCACAGCCGACCATCGCGAAGATGCCGGGCAGCAGCGCGAAGTCGACCCAGCGCGGCCCGACGTCGTCGAGCGCGGCGTCGGTCACGAACACGAGGTCGAACAGCAGCGCCGCGAGCAGCACCACCACGGGCATGCCGAGGCGGCGCACGAGCTCGGTCACGCGTGCGGAAAAGGACGAAGACGGCGGAGCTTGGGACACAACCGAACGGTAGAGGATCTCTGGCGGCGCGCACCTTGGCCAGGTGGTTCGAGCCGCATCGGCCGATCGGCCGATGCCGGTGATCGTCGGACTGGCCGTCTGCCCGAAGTGGACACCCGCCCCGATCCGTGAAGGTGATTCCCAACGAAGTCGCAGACCAATGAGGGAGAGACCCCCGGATGAGCAATCCACAGTGGACTTCCGGCCCGGTGCTGTCGGGGCGGGGGCTGGTGAAGCGGTACGGCGGGCAGTACGCGTTGGCCGGTATCGACATCGACATCCAGCCCGGGGACGCGGTGGCCATCGTGGGCCCGTCCGGGTCGGGCAAGACGTCGCTGCTGCACGTGCTGGCCGGCATCCTGCGCGCCGACGGCGGCGAGATCCACCTCATGGGCCGGCGCATCGACAACCTGAACGAGAAGAAGCGCAGCGAGCTGCGGCGCACGGAGTTCGGGTTCGTCTTCCAGTCCGGGATGCTCGTGTCCGAGCTGACGGCCGAGGAGAACGTGGCGCTGCCGTCGCTTCTCGCGGGCAAGGCCCGGCGCGAGTCGGTCGCGGCGGGCCGCGAGTGGCTGGCGCGCCTCGGCCTCGCCGGCAAGGAAACGCGCCGCCCGGGTGAGCTCTCCGGCGGTGAGGCCCAGCGCGTGGCCATCGCCCGGGCGCTCACGCACCGGCCGAAGGTGATCTTCGCCGACGAGCCCACCGGCGCCCTCGACACGCGCACCGGCCGCGAGACCATGCAGGCGCTGCTCGGTGCCGCGCAGGAGTCCGGCGCCGCCGTGATCGTCGTGACCCACGACCGCGAGCTCGCCGAGTCGATGCCCAAGACTGTGGCCATCCGCGACGGCCTCATCGCGACGAGGTTGGCCGCATGAACTCGCTCCAGCTCGCCCTGCGCGTGCTCCGCGTCGACCGGCGGACCCGCACCTCGGCGATCCTCACGGCGGTCGGCGTCGCAGTCGCGACCGGGCTCGTGCTGCTGCTCGCGTCACTGCCCTTCGCGACGCAGGTGCGCGAACAGCGCGGCATCTGGCAGTCGTACGACAACTTCGACACCAGTGGCACGCCGGTCATGCTGGTCAGCGGGGCCAAGGACTACTTCCACGGCCAGGAGATCACCCGCGTCGACGTCGCGGCCACCGGCAACACGGCCGGGCTGAAGCTGCCGGCAGGGATCCCGAAGCTGCCTGGGCCGGGTGAGACGCTCGTGTCGCCCGCACTGGGCCGGCTGCTGAACAACACGCCGGCCAACCAGCTCGGCGACCGGTTCGGCAAACCCGTCGCTGCACTCGGTGACCAGGCGCTGAAGTACCCGGAGCAGCTCGTGGCGCTCGTCGGCCACAGCCAGCAGGAGCTCACTTCCACGGAGACTGAACGCGCGACGGAGGCCGTCGCGCAGCCGGTGAGCGCGTTCCCGGACCAGCAAGCGAAGGCAGATCCGCTGCTCACGCTGCTGGCGTGGGTCGGCATCATCGTGCTGCTGGTGCCAAGCCTGGTTCTCGTCGCTTCTTCGGCGCGGCTCACCGCGGCCCGGCGCGAACGCCGGCTCGCCGCGATCCGTCTGGCCGGCGCGACGCCGGGGCAGGTCACGTCGATGGTCGCCGGGGAAACGATCCTGTCCGCAGGTGTCGGGGCCCTGCTCGGCCTGGGGATCAGTCCGGCGCTGCACGGCCTGGCGACGTTCGTCCCGTGGGGCGGCGGCACCTGGCTGGCCACGGACTTCACGCTGCCGACCGCGCTCGCGGTCTTCATCGTGATCGCCATCCCGGCGCTCGTGGTCCTCGCCGGCGTGCTCGGCCTGCGGCGAGTGCTGCGCAACCCGCTCTTCGCGACCGGCGGCCACAGCGTGAAGCCGCTGCGCTGGTGGCGGCTGCTCGTCCTGCCGGTGGCGGGCCTGTTCTTCCTCTACGCCGTGACCAGCGCCGGTGACGGCGGCGGAGCCACCCTGATCCTGGTCGGATTGTTCCTGCTGGTCGCGTCGGCGATCGTGGTCGGTCCGTGGGTGACCTCGGCGGTCGGCGGCACGTTCGTGCGGGGGTGGCGGGGACCGTCGGCGCTGCTGGCCGGGCGCCGGCTGCGCGACGACCCGAAGGGCGCCTACCGCGCCACGGCGGGCATCGTGCTCGCGGTGTTCACCGGCTCGATGGCGCTCACGCTGCTGCCCTCGTTCGAGTCGCTCGCCGGTGGCGGGCGGACGTACGCCGACTCGGTGCTCTACGCCGACAGCAGCCCGGACAAGGCCGCGGCCGTGGTGGACCACGCCAACGCCGCGCTGGCCCGCTACGGCCAGCAGGAACGCGCGGTCGCCGTGGGCCAGGTGTACCTGGTGCAGGGCACGGGCGACCAGCGGTCCTACCAGCGGGCACTCGTGATGTCCTGCGCCGACGCCGCTCGGCTGACGCGGCTGGGGATCACCGCGGCCGACTGCAAGCCCGGCGTCGGGCTGTATGCGCCGTACGAGCTGAACGCCGCCGAGTACCACGTGGTCGGCGACCCGGAGCCCACCGACCCGGGGCAGCCGCTCGGCTCGGTGCCGGTCGGGACGTTCAAGATGGGCGACGACGTGAGCAGCTCCTACCTGCTCGACCCGGCGGCGCTGCCGGCGGGCGTGAAGCTCGGCGCGGCCACGGTGATCGCCCCGACGACGGACGCCGACCGCGAGATCGTCCGCACTGCACTGGCCTCGGCCGCGACGGGCGCGGAGGTCGGCAGCCGCGACCAGTACCTCTACGACCAGCAGACGCAGCTGTCGGACCTGCGCCGGGTGACCGTGATCGGCCTGGTGGCCGCCGGCATCCTTGCCGGCTGCAGCGCGGCCGTCGCCACGGCCGGCTCGATCATGGACCGGCGCCGGACGTTCGGTGCCCTGATGGCGGCCGGGACACCGGTGAAGGTGCTGTCGAGGGCGCTGCGGATGGAGACGGCGCTGCCCGCGCTGGTCGCGACGGTCGGCGCCGGCGTGGTCGGCATCCTCGTCGGGGTCGGGCTGTTCAGCACTGCAGGCGAAGGCGACATCGTCTTCAGCCCGTGGATCTTCGCCCCGGTCGTGCTCGGCGTCGGGGTGGCGCTGCTCGGGGCCTCGATCTGCACGCCCGCCCTGCGGCGCGTGCAGGCGGAACCGCTGGCCGACGAGTAGCGGGCGGTCCGCCCTTCGCGGGGTTGGGCGGACGCCGGGGGTGAAAAAGGGGAGAAAAAAGGCCGCTGCCGGGGGTGGGAACCCGGCAGCGGCCTTTTTGCGGTGTCTTTTCCACCGCACTTGCCAACCCGGCCAAAAGCAGGCGGGGACCCAACCGGAGGTCACGACGCTTCGCAACCATCCCCGTCGTGACTGTGGTCGGGTTGGCAAGCAGCAGCACAGTCAGCGTTTCTCGAAAATGAGGTCGTGTGACACTCGGCCTTCGACGTCGGCGCGCTGTTCGAATTTCGTCCGCGGCCGCCATTCGGGCCTCGGCGCCCAGCCGCCCGGTTCGTCCGCGTAGCGGTTGCGCAATGCGGGCTCGGCTGAACACACTTCCAGCATCTGCTCGGCGTAGTGCTCCCAGTCGGTGGCGAGGTGGAACGTGCCGCCCTGCGCGACCCGCGACGCGACGAGAGCCACGAAATCCGGCTGCACGATCCGGCGCTTGTGGTGGCGCTTCTTCGGCCACGGGTCCGGGAAGTACAGCCGCACGCCGGCGAGCGCGCCGGGCTCGACGTGCTCGGTCAGCAGCACCACCGCGTCGCCGTGCATCAGCCGCAGGTTCTCGACGCCGAGCTTCTCCGCGCGCAGCATCAGCTGGCCCAGGCCCGGGTCGTAGACCTCGGCGGCCACGTAGTTGAGCTCGGGCGCGGCGGCCGCGAGCTGCGACGTCGTCTCGCCCATGCCGGAGCCGATCTCCAGCATCACCGGCGCCTCGCGGCCGAACCACTCGGCGAAGTCGACCGGTCCGGCCGGCAGGTCGGCGACCGTGCGGCCCAGCCGCGGCCAGTGTTCGTTCCAGGCACGCTGCTGGCCGACGGTCATCCGGCCGCCGCGGTTGACAAAGCTGACCACGCTGCGCAGCCGGGGCTGGTCCTCGTTCTCCACCCGGACACGATACTGATCCGGCCAAAAGCAGGCCGACCCCCACGCGGCACGTAACCGTTGTACGAAGCCATTCGGCCGTGCCTGTGGTCGGATCAGAATCCGTCGGCACAGTTGGGCTGATCAGCGTACGGCTTCGAACTCCCCGAGCCGGGAGCGCAGTCCGGCGAGCCCGGACACGGCGATCGGGTGCGGCGTCGTGCCCGTGTGGGCCGGCAGCACGTCGATCCAGCCGGGGTGACGATCGGTGTTCAGCACCGTCGTCGGGACGGAGTGCCCGGACTTCCCGCGCTCGGACGGCATGAACTCCCAGTAGCCCGATTCGCCGTCGGCGGCCCAGGGCACGAACTCCCAGCCGGAGCGGCGGGAAAGCAGCTGCTGGATGCGGTCTTCGATGCGGAACCCGAGCTCACGCGACTCGAGCCGGCCACTGGCGACGGCGCGCAGCCACCACGGCGCGGGCAGCGGGCCCTGCATGCCGCTGGCCCTGCGGTAGAGGGCGAGCACGAGGTCTTCGGCCGCGCGGTGCACCCACGCCTGGCGCAGGTCGCCGGGCTTCATCGCGGGCAACGCGAACCGCGGCAGCTCGATCGCCTGCGACCATTCGAGGTCCAGCATCGGCTCGAGCCGGGGCTGGCGCGGCGCTGCGCGGTGACTTTGGGGTGCCGCTTCACGGTCACTTCGAAGTGTCGCGTCGCCGTGATTTTGTGGTGCCGCGTCGCTGTGATTTTGTGGTGCCGCTTCGCTGCGGGCTGTGGGAATGGGACTCATGAGCCCCTGACCAGCGTCCACCGTCAAGGTTCACCTCCGGGGAGCTGAGACGGACGAGCACGCTCTTGATCTCGAATATCCTGGGGACTTTGCCATTATGTCCGCTCCCTGTGAGAGAAGCCACAACGACTTAACGCGGTCTTAATCCGTTTGCCTCGTGGACACCTGTTCTGCACGTGCAGATTAACGCGAATGTGCTCTCGTCAGGCGTCGCGGCGGTTCGCGGTGAGCACGCCGGCGACGTAGAACGCGAGACAAATGCCGCCGAAATACGCGAGGTAGCCCCACGGGCCGAAAGCGGGCGTCACGTTGAGCGCCGCTTGGGTGAAATCCCCACCGGCGAACTGCCCGGCCGCGAAGAACGGCAGCCACGGGTAGACGTCGGGGCCGACGCGTGGGATCAGCAGCACCAGCCCCTCCACGAGCTGGGTCCACACGAGCACGAGCGTCAACGCGAGCGCGGTGCTCCGCAGGAGCAGCCCGACGCCGACGCCGAGCAGCCCGGTGAGCGCGAACGTCACGGTCTGTCCGAGCACCAGCCGCCAGTCGCTCGCCGAGTGCAGGGCGAGATCCGCGTCCGGGCGGACCAGCGACGCGATGCCCCACGAGCCCACGCCCGCGAGCAGCCCGAGCACCGCGCAGACGGCCACCACCACGGCACCCTTCGCGAGCAGCGCGGGCACGCGCGCCGGCACGGCCTGGAACGTCAGCCGTAGCGTGCCCCAGCTCGCGTCGGAGGTCGCGGCGAGCACGGCCAGCACCAGAGCCACCGTGCGGCCGATCCCGGTGGCGAGCTGGGTGTTGCCGACGCTCGCGGTGATCTCCGAGCCGGCCAGCGCGAAGAACAGCGTCGTGAACGCCAGCGGCGCGAGCACCGACAACGCGCCGCACCACCAGGGTGCGCGGGTGGAGAAGAGCTTGATCCGTTCGGCCCGCAGCACGTTCACCGGGTACCTCCGCTCGTGAACTCGGCCGTCTGGCCCGTCAGCTCCAGGTACGCCTGCTCCAGCGACCCGGCCAGCGGGCTCAGCTCGTGGAGGGTGGCACCGACCGTGAACGCGAGATCACCTACAGTGTCGCTGTCCACTTCGGACACCAAGAGCGCGTCGCCCTCGTCGGTGAACGCGATCCCGCGCTCGGTCAGCGCGGTGCGCAGGGCGTCGGCCTGGGGCGTGCGCACGCGGACGCCGCGCGAGCCGGCGCGTTGGACGAAATCGGCCATGGTGCCCTGGTAGGTGAGCCGGCCGCGGCCGATCACCATGAGGTCCTGCGCCGTCTGCTCCATCTCCGGCAGCAGATGGCTCGACACGAACACGGTGCGGCCGTCGGCGGCGAGCGAGTGCAGGAGCTGCCGGACCCACAGCACGCCTTCGGGGTCGAGACCGTTCACGGGTTCGTCGAACAGGAGCACCTTCGGGTCGCCCAGCAGCGCGGTCGCGATGCCGAGGCGCTGCAGCATGCCGAGGGAGAACTCGCCCGCGCGCTTCTTCGCGACGGAACCGAGGCCCACGAGCTCGAGGACCTCGCCGACGCGCCGGTCGGGCAGGCCGTTGGTCGCGGCGAGCCAGCGCAGGTGCTGCCGGGCGCTGCGGCCGGGGTGGCGCCAGGTCGCGTCGAGCAGGGCGCCGACTGTCCGGAGTGGATCGGCCAGCTGCCGGTAGGGCCGGCCGTCGATGTGCGCGGTGCCGGCCGTGGGCGTGTCGAGGCCCAGCAGCAGCCGCATCGTCGTGGACTTGCCGGCGCCGTTGGGGCCCAGGAAGCCGGTGACGCGACCGGCTTCGGCGGTGAAGGTGAGGTCGTCGACGGCCAGGGTTTCGCCGTAGGACTTGGTCAGCCCGTGGGTCTCCAGCACGCGCGAACCCTACCGAGCCGAGCGCGTACCGAAAACGAAAAGATCCGGGTCGCCCCCCGAAGTGGCGACCCGGATCTTTCTTCTATCCCCTTTTCCCCCCGTTCAGCCGGTTTCGGCCCCCGCCGCCTCCGCCCGAACGTCCCTGTGGTGGGTCTTCCTGTCAGGCGTCGCGCTTCTTCGCGACGCCGATCGCGACGGCCAGCAGCACGATCGCGATGCCGGCGAAGTAGGCGAGCGACCAGCCCTGCGAGAGCACCGCGTCGGACGGCGGCGGCCCCTGCACCGCCCCGCCCGCACCGCGGAGGAACTTCTCCGCGACGTTGAACGGCAGCCACTCGTGGATCTTCGGGCCGACGGTCGGGATGAGCTGCACCAGGCTTTCCACAGCCAGCACGTAGATCAGCAGCAGCGCGATCGCGCCGGCGCTGTGGCGGATCAGGATGCCGATGGCCACCGCGATCACCGCGGCGAGCGCGAAGAGCACTCCGACGCCGGCGACGTTGATCCACTCGGCCGAGGTGTCGAGCGCCAGTGCGTCCGACGGGCGGATGGCGTAGCCCAGTGCCCAAGCGCCGAACGCGCCGATCTCACCGATCACGAGCGAAAGCAGCGCGACGACGGTGGCCTTGGCGACGAGCACCGAGGTGCGGCCCGGCACGGCCTGGAACGTGGTGCGGATGGTGCCGAAGCGGTACTCGGTGGTCACCGAGAGCGCCGCGAGCACCATGATCACGGCGATGCCGAATTGGTAGCCGAACTGCGTCGTCGCGACGTCGATGGTCGCCGTGCTCGGCGCCGCGCCTGCCACGAGGGCGGAGAAGCCGGCGGTGAGGACGATGGCGATGAGGGCGCACCACCACGGTGAGCGGGTGGTGAACAGCTTGATGCGTTCGACCGCGAGCAGAGTCATGGTTCTTATCCCCGGAATCCTTGTTGTACGAGTAGTCGTCAGCGGGCGGTGGGCTGGAGGGCTTGCTGCGCCTCGGCCTCGAGCCCGGTGTGGTACTCGACGGAGTCGCCGGTGATCTGCATGAAGGCCTGCTCGAGCGACCCGGTCTGCGGGCTCAGCTCGTGGAGCACGACGTTCGCGGAGGCCGCGAGTTCGCCGATCTTGGCACTGTCCATCCCGGACACGATGAGCGCTTCGCCCGAGTCGGTCACCTGGGCGCTGGCGCGCACCAGCGCCTCGCGCAGCACGGGCAGCTGCGGCGAGCGCACCTTCACGGTGTTCTCCGCGGCGCGCGCCACGAACTCCTCGGTGGACGATTGCGCGATCAGCTGACCCTTGCCGATCACCACGAGCTCGCTCGCGGTCAGCGCCATCTCCGAGAGCAGGTGGCTCGACACGAACACCGTGCGGCCGTCGTCGGCCAGGCGGTGCATGAACTTGCGGATCCAGAGGATGCCCTCGGGGTCGAGGCCGTTCACCGGCTCGTCGAACAGCAGCACCTCCGGGTCGCCCAGCAGCGCGCCCGCGATCCCCAGCCGCTGCGACATGCCGAGCGAGAACCCGCCGGCGCGCTTGCCGGCCACGCTGGTGAGACCCACGACGTCGAGCACTTCGTCCACCCGCGACGCCGGGATGCGGTTGGACTTCGCCATCCACATCAGGTGCGCGCGGGCGGAGCGGTTGGGGTGCACCCACTTTGCGTCGAGCAGTGCGCCGACGGTGCGCAGCGGGTCCTTCAGGTCGTGGTACCGCTTGCCCCCGATGCGGACCTCACCGGCGGTGGGGTTGTCGAGCCCCAGGATCATGCGCATGGTCGTGGACTTGCCGGCGCCGTTCGGGCCCAGGAAGCCGGTGACCTTCCCCGTGGCCACGCTGAACGACAGGTTGTTCACCGCCAGCGTGTTCCCGTACCGCTTGGTGAGACCTGATGCCTCGATCATCCCCTGCTCCCTCTCCTACGGCTGGGCCGCTTACCGGCAATATCCTGACCGAGGTGGACCGGTCTCCGCGTCATCCTGTGGGTCGAACTCGTCACCCGACCTGAGTAGTACCCAACCGCTTCCGCGGTTGATGTGCGATCGGTGAAACCCCTGAGACGACCCTGAACTTCAGCGCCCGAAGACCAGCACAGTGGATCAAGAACTCAGCCGAGGCCGGGGCGCGCGAGGCCGGTTTCGTAGGCCAGCACGACGGCCTGCACGCGGTCGCGAAGGTCGAGTTTCGCCAGGATACGGCCGACATGCGTCTTCACCGTGGCTTCGGAGAGAAAGAGCGTTTCGGCGATCTCGAGGTTCGACATGCCCTTCGCGATGAGCACGAGGACCTCGCGTTCGCGCTCGGTCAGCACGTCGAGCTCGCGCGCGTCGCGCACCGGCGAGCCGCCGGCGCCCACGAAGCGGTCGAGCAGCCGCTTGGTCACCGAGGGTGACACCACGGCGTCGCCCGAAGCGACGGACCGCAGCGCCGACACGAGGTGGTCGGGCGGGGTGTCCTTGAGCAGGAAACCCGACGCACCGCCCTGCAGGGCCGCGTAGACGTACTCGTCGAGGTCGAAGGTGGTCATCACCAGCACGCGCGCGGTCCCGGCGGTCACGATCTGCTTCGTGGCCTCCACCCCGTCGAGCACCGGCATGCGCACGTCCATGAGCACGACGTCGGGCCGCAGCTCGTCGGCCAGGCGGATGGCCTGCGCGCCGTCACCGGCCTCGCCCACCACGTCGATGTCGGCCTGCGCGCCCAGCACCATGCGGAAGCCGACGCGCATCAGTTCCTGGTCGTCCACGACCACCACTTTGATCACGGCGCCAACCTAACGGGCAGCACGGCCCGCACCTGCCACCCACCGGTGGGCGCTGGGCCCACCTCCAGCGTTCCGCCGTACACGTTCGCGCGCTCCCGCATCCCGATCAGTCCGTTCCCGCCCGCGACCTGCAGTCGCGGGGCCTTCTTCGACGGCGCTCCGGCGCCCACCGTCACCTGTTCGAGTTGACGCGCGCGGCCGGCGCCGTCGTCGCGGACGAGCACTTCCACGGTGTCGTTCTTGCCTTCGGTCGTGCGCCGCACGTGGACCTCGGCGCGCGCGCCGGTGCCGGCGTGCTTGAGCGTGTTCGTGAGCGACTCCTGCACGATGCGGTAGATGCCGAGGGAGACGCCGGCGGGCAAGTCGGTGAGGCCGTCGTCCACCCGCAGGTCCACGGGGACGCCGGCGCCACGCATGCGTTCGGCCAGCTCACCCAGGGCATTGGCGTCGGGCTGGGGCACGCGGGGTTCGCCGTCGCCGTGGTCGCCGCGCAGCACCTCGAGCAGCCGGCGCAGCTCGCCGAGGGCGCCGCGGCCGGTTTCGGAGATCGTCTGCAGGGCGCGCCCGGCCAACTCGGGGTTGGTCGGCAGGGCGAGCGCCGCGCCGTCGGCCTGTACGACCATCACGCTCACGGAGTGGGCGACCACGTCGTGCAGCTCGCGCGCGATGCGGCCGCGCTCCTCGGCCACGGCGATGCGCGTGGCCTGGTCGCGTTCGGTCTCCAGCAGGTGCAGGCGCGCTTCCACCTCCAGCTGGTACGCGCGCCGCGCACCGACGAACTCGCCGAGCGTCCAGCAGAGCGCGATGCCGAAGGCGGTGAACAGCGCGTTGCCCAGCCACGGTGTCGACTTGTCGGTGAACACCTCGACGCCGGTCATCAGCACGAGCGCGCCGACATAGATCAGCCCCTGCTTGCGCCCGATGTAGACCAGGATCGAGTACAGGCTCATCGCCAGCGCCGCGACGGAGGAGAAGCCGAGCGACAGCGCTCCGTGTGCGATGGCGACGAAGTACACGACGTAAGCCGAGGCCAGAGGCTTCTTCCGCCGGAACACGAGCGGCGCCACCATGGCGACGTCGATCGGCAGCGAGATGAACCACGGCGGCGGGTGGTTCTCGTGGCCGACGCTGCCGCCGACGAACAGCACGAAGTCGATGAACAGCAGGACCACCGCGAGCAGTGTGTCCCCCACCATGGGGTGGGCACGCATCCAGAGGCTCAGCCGTCGCACCCGACAAGATTAGGTCCGCACTCGGGCACGCCGCGTCATCCTCGGGTAGCACTGTCGGTCGCACTCGCGGTGGTCGAGCATGGCACGATTTCCCGGCGGAACGACTGACGAGAGGGGACCGGGGCCGTGACGGAGCTGGGTCGCCTCGCGGGCCCGCTGTCGATGTCGGTCGCCAACCTGTGCCACCGGCTCACCTCGCAGGTCTCGCCGCGCACGGCCGCCGGGTTCGCCGAGGTGCAGCGCCGGCTCGCCGCGCCGCTGCAGGTGGCCGTGGCCGGGCGGATCAAGTCGGGCAAGTCCACGCTGGTCAACGCGTTGATCGGCCGCCGGGTCGCGCCCACCGACGTCGGTGAGTGCACACGCCTGGTCACCCGCTTCCAGTACGGCACGGTCGACCGCGTCGAGGTCGTGTTCACCGACGGCACCAAGCAGGTGCTGCCCTTCGCGGCTGACGGGTCGATCCCGGCCGAGCTCGGCGTGGACGTCACGAAGGTCTCGCACCTCGAGGCCTACCTGACCAACGCGGTGCTGCAGGGCATGACCGTGATCGACACCCCGGGCCTGGGCTCGCTCGACGCCGCGTCCGTCTCGCGCACGGAGCAGCTGCTGGGCGCCGCGCGGGAGGACACCGGTTCGGACAACCTCGACGACACCTCCCGCAATGCCGTCGCCGGCGCGGAAGCCGTGCTCTACGTGGTGACGCAGGGCGTGCGGGCCGACGACCAGCAGGCGCTCGCCGCGTTCACCGCCGCCACCGCGAGCCGCGAGGCGGGCCCGGTGAACGCGATCGCGGTGCTGAACAAGGCGGACACGATCGTCGCGGAGACCGTCGAGGGCTCGGGCGGCGACATCTGGGTGGCGGCGAAGCTGCTCGCGGAGAAGCAGGCGAGCACGCTCAAGCCGCGCGTCGCCGACGTGCTGCCGGTGATCGGCCTGATCGCCGAGTCGGCCGAGTCGGGCGGCTTCACCTCGGCCGACGCCGACGCGCTGCACCACCTCGCCGACCTCGACGATGACGTCCTCGAGACCATGCTCATCTCGGCCGACATCTTCACCAGCTGGGAGTGCGACGTGCCCGCCGGCGTCCGGCTGCGGCTGCTGGAGAAGCTCGACCTCTACGGCGTCCGCCGCGCCGTCGACGCGATCCGCGCCGAACCCGCCATCACCGCGGGGGCTCTGCGTCGGGTGCTGCTCGACGCGTCGGGCCTCGACGCGGTGCGCCAGCGCCTGGCCATCGTCTTCGCGGCGCGCGCCGACGGGATCAAGGCCGCCGCGGCGCTGGCGTCGGTGACCGCGCTGGCCCACGCGTCGGGCGATCCCGGCGAACGCCAGCGCGTGCACGACGCGATCGAGGTCCTGCTCGCCAAGCCGGAGGCACATCAGCTGCGGCTGCTGGAGGCGTTGACGCTGGTGGCCTCCGGAGCCGTCGACATGCCGGAGGACCTCGCGGAAGAGGTGTTGCGCGTCGGCAGCAACGCCGACCTCGGCGCACAGCTCGGGCTCCCCGGCGCGGCCCGGCCGGAACTGGCCGCTCACGCCCTCGAACGCGCGGGCTGGTGGCGCTCCTTTGCTTCGTTCGGCGCAACGCCCGCGCAGAGCCGCGTGGCGCACGTCGTTCACCGGGCCTATTTCCTGATCTGGCAACAGATCCGCATGCCCTAGGTTTGTCGTCGTTCACGCGTAGGGTGGATTTCGTGCGGCTGGAGAACACCACCTCGTGGCGGGCGTCCTGGGGGAGCGAGCAGGAGATCGACATCGCTCTGTACCTCCGGGACGTGCTCGCGTTGTCGGTCGCCGAGGGCCAGCTGCTGCCGCCGGTAGAGCCCGCGGTGCCGGTGCGCGTGCCGCCGGCCATCGACCGCGCCGCCGTTCAGGCCCAGTGGGCGGACTGGTGGACCGATCTCCTGGAGTTCATCCGGCTCCGCGGCGAATCGGGTTCGCGGACGCCCCGCGGCCGCTTCGGCCGGCCCGCGCCCGGCGACGGCTCGGCCATCGACCTGGCCATCCAGCACTTCACATCCGCCGCCGCGCGCCACTTCACGGAGGCTCGCCGGCCGGCTCTGCACGCCGCGTTGGGCGCCGCGGGCTTCTACCGGCGGCAGATCGTGGCGGGCGACCGGCTGGGGCAGCTCGTCCGCGAGACCGAAGTCGACCTCGGCCGGCGTGCGCGGCCCTTTCGGCTGTCGGTCATCGAGATCTCCGTGGCGGGCCGCGTCTGGCTGCGGACGGCCGAGGACCAGATCCTCGTGTCTTCGCGCTTCGCCGAAGACGTGCCTTCGCTGGAGCAGGCGATGCGCTCGGTGATCCGCGACCTCGCCTGACGGTGCGCGCAGGCGTTTGCGCTCCCGGATTCGCGCCCGACTGGCGAAGATCTGCTCCGGACTGGTGGAATCCCGGCGGGCCGAACGGGCGGTCCGCGGGACGAGGCGGGGGTGAGGGGTGTGGCCTGGTTCCGCAACCGCGGCACGGAACCCGCCGACGGGGAGCGCGGAACCACCGCCGACACGTCCGCGTCGAACACGGATGTGGACGTCGTAGCTGCCCCCGGTGATCTCGAACGCGCGCTGGCCGATCGTCAGGCGCTCATCCAGCTCTGCCTCTACGCGCTCGACCGTGCCCGCAGCGGCGGTGTGGTCCAGCGGCTCGAACACGGCCTCGCCGACATCGGCGTCACCGCGCTGCGCCCCGACGGCGAGCGCTTCGACCCCGCGTGCCACGAGGCCGGCGGCGCGATCCCCACCGACGACCCGGCGCTCGACGGCGTGGTCGCCGAGACCGAGGTGATCGGGTTCGCCGAGGGCCAGCGGCTGCTGCGCGCGCCCATCGTCACCGTCTACGCGAAGCGAGCCCAGTGAACTCACCCAGCCTTCCCGCCCAGGTCCAGGCCGCGCGCGAGCAGCTGCTCACCGTGGTCCGCGACGCCGATCCGCAGGCTGCCAAGTGGGTGGACGACGTGCGCCGGGCGCGCGCGGCGAAACCGTCGGTCGTGGTCGTCGGCGAGACCAACCGCGGCAAGAGCACGCTGGTCAACGCGCTGCTCGCGACCCCGGGATTGTCCCCTGTGGACGCTGATGTCGCCACCGCCACCTACCTCGTCTTCGAGCACGCGGAGCAGTGGGGCGCGCAGGCCTGTTACCCCGGGCAGCTCGCGCCGGTGCCGATCCAGCTGACCGAGCTGGTCAACTGGGTCTCGGCCGCCCACGAGCTGCCGCCGGGTCAGATCCCGCCGCGCTACGTCGAGGTGTCCGGGCCGGTGCCGCTGCTGGAGCGCGTGACGCTCGTCGACACCCCGGGCGTCGGCGGCCTCGACTCGCTGCACGGCGACCTGGCCCGCGAAGCGGCGGCGAGCGCGACGGCGCTGGTGTTCGTGCTCGACGCGTCGGCGCCGTTCACGTCCACCGAGCTGCAGTTCCTGCGCGACGTGGCCGACCGCGTCGAAACCGTGCTGTTCGTGCTGGCCAAGACCGACGCGTTCCGCGGCTGGCGCGAGATCCTCGAGGCCGACCGGCAGCTGCTCGCCCAGCACGCCCCGCGCTTCGCCGACGCGGTGTTCCACCCCGTCTCGGCCCGCGTGTTCGAAACGGCCGCGAAAGCGCCGAACGAGCAGGTCGCGGCCATGCTGCGCGAGAAGTCGGGTATCGCCGCCGTGCAGGTCGCGTTGCAGGAGATGCTCGTCGGCCGATCGATGATGCTGGCCGAGGCCAACACCCTGCGCGCGCTCTCCAGCGTGCTGGCCGGCATCAAGGCGAAGCTGCAGGCCGAGAGCCGGGCGCTCTCGGCGGGCGAGGCCGAGGCGGAGCAGCTGCGCGAACGCCGGGACCACCTGCAGGCCGAACGCCGCTCGTCCACCCGCGGCTGGCAGCTGAAGTTGCGGGGCGAGATCCAGCGCACCCGCGTGGAGGTCGGCCACGAGAGCAGCCGCGAAATGCGCGACGCCCAGACCCACTTCCGCCAGCGCATCGACTCGGCGAAGCGCGACGAGCTGGCCGCGTTGCCGCAGCAGGTGGACCTCGCGTTGCAGACGACGTCGCAGCGCGTCTCGATGCTGCTTTCGCAACGGCTGAACCACGTGACCAACGTGGCGCTGTCCGAGCTGTTCTCCGCCGAGGAGCTCGACGTGATCCGCGCGCAGTTCGCGCGGGCCGGCGGGCCGCCCGTCGTGCTGCGGCCGCCGGACAAGAAGCCGCCGACGGCCGAGGACAAGCTACTGGTGTTCATGGGCATCTCGGGCGGCGTCGGCGCGGGCAAGATCGCCGCGTTGCCGCTGGCCGGCGTCGCGATCCTGAACCCGGTGGTGCTGCCGGCCACGATCATCATCGGCCTCGGTGCCGGGTGGTGGATGGCCCGCACGCGCAAGCACGCCGCCGACAAGCAACACATGAAGCAATGGCTGGTGGAGGCCATCGCCGACGCGCGCTCCACGCTCGACCAGCTCGTGGCCGAGCAGCTCATCGAAGCCGAGCAGCAGCTGTCGATGGCGCTCGACGAGGCGCTGAGCCGCCGCATCGAGGCGATCGAGGCCGAGCTCAAGGACGTGGACCGCACGATCAAGATGGGCGCGCAGGAGCGGGCGAAGAACATCGCGATCGTTTCGAAGCGCCTGAAGGAGGCCACCGACGGCCACGCGAGGGCGGAATCGCTGCTCGGGCGCATCCGAACGCTGCGTGACCGGGGTTGATCAGCTTGTGGACCGGAACCGAACCGGCCTAACGTGAGTCCTACCGATCGACAGCTGAACGCAGCCGGCGAGACCCGGTCCTAAAAGGGGGCTTTTCCCATGTGGGTCGACGAGAGTGGCGGCACCGACACCGACGCCAGCGGGCCCGAGGACATGACGGTCCACGTCGAGGGCCAGGACTACCAGGCGGAGGTCAACTACGACGTCGACTCCGACGGCGTGAACGACACCGCCATCGTGGAGCACGACGACGGCACAGCGCAGGCGTTCATCGACTCGGACGGCGACGGCGTCGCCGACCAGTACGCCGTGCTGGACAGCTCCGGCCACGTTGTGGACCAGGCAGTTTACGACGAATCGAGCGGTGCGTGGGTCGAGTCCGGCGGTGCTGAGCACCCGGGCGGCACCGACTCGCATTCGCAGGACGACTCCACGACCGGCCACATCCACGCCGACCTGCCCGACGGCGAGGTCGACGCCGGCGTCGCCACGATCGACACCGACCACGACGGGCACAACGACACCGCGATCGTCGAGACCAAGGACGGCGGCACGATGGCGTTCACCGACACCGACGGCGACGGCGAGGCCGACGTCGCGGTGGAGATCGGCGCCGACGGCAGCACGCACACTTACGAGCACACCGGCGACGGCCAGTGGACCGAGGCCGAGGCCGCCGGCGTCCGCGCGGCCGACCCGGCCGGCGACGCGGCCTGGGGCGGCGACGGCACGCAGTTGCTTTCGGGAGTCGCGAAGATCGATTCGGGAACCGGACAATGGATCAGCCCCAACTGACCCATTTGTAACTCACGTCACAACGGGCCCGGCACTCGCCGGGCCCGTTGTCGTTTCGCCGAACGCGGTGATCTTCGCCCGAATTGAGCACCCCGCATCGAAAGGATTTCCGGCGCTGGACCAATCCGGTGACAACTGAATCGATTCCCTTATCGTTCTTGTGAGAGAACCGACAGGTCAGCTCTCGGTTACCTGCCGGTCATCCGGCTACAGTCGAGGAATCCCAAAACCCGCACACCGGCTCACCCCCGGTGTGCGAAGCCATTCGGTCGCCGGCAACGAGGCCCGCACCCGGACACCGCGGTCCGGCGTGTGGGCTTATTTGTCGTCGGAAGTCAGGAGTAGAGATGACCGCAGTCGCCATCCCCGGACTGGACAATGCGCCGACGACGCACAGTGGCGTGCTGTCCTGGGTCCGGGAGGTCGCCGAGCTGACCACCCCGGACCGCGTGGTGTGGGTCGACGGGTCCGACGAAGAGGCCGCGAAGATCAACGACGAGCTGGTCGAGGCCGGGACCTTCGTGAAGCTGAAGGCCAAGCCGAACTCCTACTGGGCCACTTCCGACCCGGGCGACGTCGCTCGTGTCGAGGACCGGACCTTCATCTGCTCGCAGCGTGAGCAGGACGCCGGCCCCACGAACCACTGGGTCGCGCCGGCCGAGATGAAGGCCACGATGACCGAGCTGTACCGCGGGTGCATGCGGGGCCGCACGATGTACGTGATCCCGTTCTGCATGGGTCCGCTCTCCGACGAGAACCCCAAGCTGGGTCTGGAAATCACCGACTTCGCCTACGTCGTGGCGTCGATGCGCGTGATGACCCGCGCGGGCAAGGCGGCGCTGGACAAGTTCATCAACCCGGACGGCACCGAGCGCGACTTCGTGCCGGCGCTGCACTCCGTGGGCGCGCCGCTCGAGCCGGGCCAGAAGGACGTCGCTTGGCCCTGCAACGACACCAAGTACATCTCGCACTTCCCCGAGGAGCGCGCGATCTGGAGCTACGGCTCGGGTTACGGCGGCAACTCCTTGCTGGGCAAGAAGTGCTACTCGCTGCGCATCGCCTCGGTCATGGCGCGCGACGAGGGCTGGCTCGCCGAGCACATGCTGATCCTGAAGCTGATCTCGCCGGAGGACAAGGTCCACTACGTCGCGGCGGCGTTCCCGAGCGCCTGCGGCAAGACCAACCTCGCGATGCTGCAGCCGACCATCCCGGGCTGGCGCGCCGAGACCCTCGGCGACGACATCGCGTGGATGCGCTTCGGTGAAGACGGCCGTCTCTACGCCGTGAACCCGGAGTTCGGCTTCTTCGGCGTCGCGCCGGGCACCGACTGGCACACCAACCCGAACGCCATGCGCACCATCGAAAAGGGCAACACGGTCTTCACGAACGTCGCCCTCACCGACGACGGCGACATCTGGTGGGAGGGCATGGAGAACACGCCCGAGCACGCCACGT
Source organism: Amycolatopsis sp. NPDC051373 (assembly GCF_040689465.1). Taxonomy (NCBI): domain Bacteria; kingdom Bacillati; phylum Actinomycetota; class Actinomycetes; order Pseudonocardiales; family Pseudonocardiaceae; genus Amycolatopsis; species Amycolatopsis sp. NPDC051373. The sequence continues at coordinate 441,961 of NZ_JBFBAE010000001.1, forward strand.
CGTGGAAGCACCAGGACTGGACGCCGGCGTCCGAGGAGAAGGCCGCGCACCCGAACTCGCGCTACTGCACGCCGATGTCGCAGTGCCCGATCCTCGCGCCGGAGTGGGACGACCCGCAGGGTGTGCCGATCTCGGCGATCCTGTTCGGCGGCCGCCGCAAGACCACGGTGCCGCTGGTGAACGAGGCCCGCGACTGGCAGCACGGCGTGTTCATGGGCGCCACGATGTCGTCGGAGACCACGGCCGCCGCGGCCGGCGCGGTGGGCAACGTGCGCCGCGACCCGATGGCGATGCTGCCGTTCCTCAGCTACCACGCCGGTGACTACTTCAAGCACTGGCTGACGCTGGGCAAGAACGCCGACGCGAACAAGCTGCCGAAGATCTTCTACGTCAACTGGTTCCGCCGCGGCGACGACGGCCGGTTCCTGTGGCCGGGCTTCGGCGAGAACTCGCGCGTGCTCAAGTGGGTCGTCGAGCGCGTCGAGGGCAAGGGCAACGCGGTCGAGACGCCGATCGGCTTCGTACCGCGCGCCGAGGACCTCGACACCGAGGGCCTCACCGAGCCGGCTTCGGACATCGAGGCGGCTCTGCAGGTCAACGCCGAAGAGTGGCGCGCGGAGCTGCCGCTGATCGAGGAGTGGTTCGAGAAGATCGGCGAGGTGCCCACCTCCCTGCGTGACGAGCTCGACGCGCTGGCCCATCGCCTGAGCTGACGTTCTGTCCGTCCGAAGGGGACGTTCGTGCCGTTGTGGTGCGAACGTCCCCTTCGTGCTCCGGCAGCCTCAAGATCGTCAGGGGTGCCCGGTAGCGTGAGCTGCATGGAAGCCTTCGCGCAACGGTGGTCCCGCCGATGATCATCGACGCCCGCGGCCTCGGCGTGAAGGCCGGCGACCTGTGGCTGCTCGACGACCTGGACTTCTCCGTCGACCCCGGCGAGTGCGCCGTGCTCGTCGGCCCCAACGGCGTCGGCAAGTCCACCCTGCTCCGGTGTCTATACGGCATGCAGGAACCCCAGCGCGGCCGTGTCCACATCGACGGCGAGAAGCCCGACGAACGCAGCGTCGCCTTCCGCCGCAAGGTCTCCGTGCTCTTCGACGACTCCGACTTCTTCGCGGAGCTCACACCGATGCAGCACCTGGAACTCCTGGCCGGCTCCTTCGGTGTTGATCTCGGCGACTTCGACGCGTTGCTGGCGGATGCCGGCCTCGCCGACCGCGCGCGCGTCACCGCCGGCCACTTCTCCGCGGGCCAGCGCCGCCGGCTGCTGCTCCTCGGCGTCACGGCCCGCCCGCACAAGGTCCTCCTCCTCGACGAACCCGAACGCGCCCTCGACACCGCGGGCAAAGACTGGCTCGTGGACCTGATCAAACGCTCCACCTCCTCCGGCGCCGCCGTCGTGGTCGCCACTCACCACCAACCCCTCCTCGACGCGGCCGACAGCGTCCTCGAACTGTGGTGACCCCGGCCTCCCCCACCCGCGCGGCCGAAAGCGGGGTCACTCCGTGGTAGCCCTCGGCACCCGCCTCCGCGTCCCCGGCCGGAAGCGCTTCGGCGGGATCTTCAGCGGCGACAGCGCCACCTTCGTCCTCATCTTCGGCGTCGGCTTCCTCTTCACCGCGTTCTTCCGCACCGACGCGTGGCACCGAGTCCTTTTCGGACCGTCCCCTGTGGACTATCCCGCCGTCCTCGGGTTGGTCACGCTCTGCTGCGCGGTGGGCTGGCGCAGCCTGCTTCGGCGAGGCTTCGTCTGGACCGAACCCGCGGAACTCACCTGGATGGACTTCGCCTGCGTAGACCGCCGCCGCGTGGTGGCGAGCCGGCTGGCGGGCGGTCTGACCGGCTTCGTCATCGTCGTCGCCTACCTCGCCGGGCTGATGCTGGCCGTGGGTGGCAGCTCGCTCGACCTGTGGCGCGCGGCGCTCGCCCTGGTCGTGAGCAGCGCCGTGCTGGTGTTCGCCACCGCGCGGCGCACGGCGTTGCGCATCGACGTCGGCGGGCCGGTGCTGCTGGCCGTGGTGGGCGTCGTGATCGCGGCCGCGCACCTCGGGCCCATCGCGGTGCAGTACGCGGGCGCCGGCATCCTGCTCTGCGCCGTCGCGTTGTCGTTCGGCGGTGAACCGGTCACGCGCGCGGGCCGCGCGAGCCTGCTCGACGGCTGGAACGCGCGCGTGCTGCGCTCGGTCGCCGTCACGTTCCTCGACCCGATGATGATGCTGCCCGAAGCCACGGCGTCGGGCCGGTGGTCGCTGGCTCGGCCGACGCCACTCAGGCTGGCCGTCGCGGGCATCGCGGGGCGCTCGCGCTACGCGGGGATGCTGCTGCTCGTCGCGCTCGCCGTGGCGGTGGGCCACGTGGCCGTGCCGACGCTGCCGGGTTCGGTGCTCGTCGGCCTCGGGGGTTACGTCGCGCTGACCCCGTTCGGCGCCGGCCTCGGCGTCCTGTGGCGCAACCCCGGCCGCCGGCGTTGGCTGGGCTCCACGGATTCCGAGCTCGTCATCGCCCACGGCGTGGTGCTCGCCGTCGTCGCCGTCGTGTGGTCGGCGCTGCTCGCGGCCGCGCTCGCGGCGCTCGGCACGTCGGTCGACGCGCTGTCGTGGGTGACCGTGGCACTCGCTGTGCTGTCGGTGTTGCGCACGGTCACGCGCAAGCCCGTGGACTACAGCAGCGCCGGATTCGTCGACACGCCAGCGGGCCCGCTGCCCGCGAACCTCGCTCGCCAGCTCTTCCGCGGACCCGACCTCCTCGTGCTCGGCATCGCGGCCCTCTCGCTGCTCGGCTGAGCCGCGCCCGGCGGGTTACTAATCCGGCCAAAAGTAGGCCGACCCCCAAGCGGCGCGCAACCGTCGCTACGAAGTCATTCGGCCGTGACTGTGGTCGGCTTAGTAACGATCGGCACAGTAGGCTCCCACCGGACGAGAGGAGCTGACGTGGGCGGTGCACACGCTCCGGGCACCGGCCGCCGGGCGACCAGCGAGTTCCCACCCGGCTGGACCGACGAGCAGATCATCGCGGTGATCAAGGACGTCGCCAACGATCCGAGCGAACCCCGCACCCGGCAGTACAACGGCCGCTGGCGCTGCGTCGGCGAACGCTACGGCGTGCAGGTCGTGGTGCTGGTCGACCCGGAGGGCTTCGTCCACACGGGATACCCCGTCGCCGGTGCGGGCGTGATCCGCAACCCTGACACCGCGCGCGACCCCGCGAACCCGACGGTGGCCGACCGCGCCGAGAACCGCATCAGCTACTTCACCGACAGCCTGCTCGACCTGCTGGCCGACCGCCTCCCGGTCGAGGACCTGGCCCACTACCGCACGCTGCAGTGGTCCGGCGAATGGGAAGAACTCACCGACACCCTCGCCGCCCACATCACCATCGCCGACGTGCCGCTCAGCCCGGACGAGACCTCGGACTTCGAGAAGCTCCTGAACTCCTTCGACCTTCCGGTCCGCGCGTGTGCGTTCATCAACGACCGGGAGCACATCCTGGGGAAGCTGCGCGCCTAGCTGGCTTGGGACAACGCGGCCTTGAACGCGGGGTCCGCTTCGGCGTCTTCGCACGCCGTCCGCAGCACGTCGAGCGGCACCCCCACCGCGTCGGCGATCGCCGCGACCGTGAAGAACGCCGGCGTCGGGATGCGCCCGGTCTCGATCTTCCGCAGCGTTTCCACCGAGATCCCGGCCTCGGCCGCGACGTCGACCATGCTGCGGCCCGCGCGGGCAGCGCGCAGCGCCACCCCGAGGCGCTCACCGCGGGAGCGCTCTTCATCCGTCAACGGGACCCGAACCATGCCCCGCAGTCTAGTCGAAAGTTGTCCACTGCCTGTGGACAACTCTGTGCACAAGGTGTGGAAACTCGCTCCGGCCAGGCAACCACAACACCTGGGGCCTGTGCTGACCGCCGCTACCGCCCCTAGATCAACACCGAAACCGGTCCCGGACAGCTGTCCACGAGGTTGTCCACAGCTGGACCTGGAATGGCCAAATCGTTGCCCGGTTTGTGTGACGTCCACGTGGCTGAAGTCCTAGGGTCAGGCCCGTTGTGTGTTGCGTGAGTGTTAAGTGAGGTCCGATGTCCACAACCAAACAGGACGGGCGGGTGCGCGGGTTCCAATTCAGCCCGTGGAACCTGTTGCTGATCGTCCCGCTGCTGATCCTGGTCACGCCGTTGTTCAACTTCGACGGCCCCCGCCTCTTCGGCATGCCGTTCTTCTACTGGTTCCAGCTCGTGTTCGTCGCCGCCGGCGTGCTGTGCACCGGCATCGTCTACTGGGCGACCCGCAAGGAGCCGACCACTGACGAGCCGGACAAGCTGAGCGTGGACGACCTCGACGAGGGTGAAAGCCGATGACCATCCAGTGGGTCCAGCTGACCATCTTCGTCATCCTCTTCGCGCTCGTCACCGTGCTCGGGTTCGTCGCGTCGCGCTGGAAGGCCGGCGCGAACCTCGACCACCTCGACGAGTGGGGCCTCGGCGGCCGCAAGTTCGGCGCGTGGATCACGTGGTTCCTGCTCGGAGGGGACCTCTACACGGCGTACACGTTCGTCGCCGTGCCCGCGCTGGTGTTCAGTGCCGGCGCGCTCGGCATGTACGCGCTGCCCTACACGATCGTCGTCTACCCGATCGTGCTGCTGCCCGCGCTGCGCATGTGGTCCGTCAGCCGCTCGCGCGGCTACGTGACGCCGGCCGACTTCGTCCGCGGCCGGTTCGGTTCGCCGACGCTCGCGTTCCTCATCGCCATCACCGGAATCGTCGCGACCATGCCGTACATCGCGCTGCAGCTGGTGGGCCTCGAGGCCGTGCTTCGCACGATGGGCATCAACGGGTCCGGCATCGTCGGGCACCTGCCGCTGCTGGTCGCGTTCCTGATCCTGGCGCTGTACACGTACCAGTCGGGCCTGCGCGCGCCCGCGCTGATCGCGTTCGTCAAGGACATCCTGATCTACATCGTGATCATCGTGGCGATCGTGTACCTGCCCTCGAAGCTCGGCGGCTGGGACTACATCTTCAACCAGGCCGCCACGAAGCTGGCCACGCCGAGCCCGGCCACGGGCAAGCCGGCGGGCTCGATCCTGCTGACGTCGGCCAACCAGTTGCAGTACGCCACGCTGGCCCTGGGTTCGGCGCTCGCGCTGTTCCTCTACCCGCACTCGCTCACGAGCGTGCTCGCCTCGCGTGGGCGTAACGTGATCAAGCGCAACATGGTCGCCCTGCCCGCGTACTCGCTGGTGCTCGGCCTGCTCGCGCTGCTCGGGTACGTCGCGATCAGCGCCGGCGTGAAGCCGCTGACCAACAACGCGACCGGCAAGCCCGACGGCAACACCATCGTCCCGCTGCTGTTCGACTCGCAGTTCGCACACTGGTTCGCCGGCATCGCGTTCGCCGCGATCGGCATCGGCGCGCTGGTGCCGGCCGCGATCATGTCGATCGCGGCGGCGAACCTGTGGACGCGCAACATCTACAAGGAGTACATCCGCAAGAACGCGACGCCGAAGCAGGAAGCCAAGCAGGCCAAGCTCGCATCGCTGATCGTGAAGCTCGGCGCGGTGCTGGTGATCATCCTGATCGACCCGCAGTTCTCCATCGACCTGCAGCTCATCGGCGGTGTCCTGATCCTGCAGACGCTGCCCGCCGTGGCGCTCGCGCTGTACACGCGGTGGCTGCACAAGGCCGGCCTCATCGCCGGCTGGGTCGTGGGCATGGGCTGGGGCCTGATCATGCTGTACGGGATCCCAAACCCCGCCAACGGAAAGCTGCACTTCGGCGGCTCGGCGCTCGCGATGGGCAACCTGTCGATCTTCGGCTGGCACCCGTTCTCGGGCACCGGCCTGACGACCGTGCAGATCTACCCGGGCTTCGTAGCGCTGATCGCCAACGTGCTGGTGGCCGTGATCGTCTCGGCCATCGCGCACGCGGCGAAGTGGAACCCCGGTGTCGACGAGACCCAGCCGGCGGACTACCACGCGGACGAGCACGACAAGGACCTGCGGCCCATCGGCGTGCACTGAGATTCAGGCCACGCTTTAGTCCACTGTGGAAAGCCCCCTCACCGGTTCCGGTGAGGGGGCTTTCCTTTGTCGATCATCGCGTTCGACACCACGTAGAGCACCACGGCGTTGAGCAGGTGCCACAGGAAGTGCGTGCCGACGGGGAAATCTCCGCACACGACGCCGTCGATGGTGCGCAAAGCCAGCGACAACCCGAACATTGCGCCCGCCACCGCGAAGTGCGTCCAGTACGGATCGCGCGCGTACGCGAGCACACCCGCGAACACCGCCAGCCCGATCAGCGCCGGGAGGTACAGCCCGCCGCCGAGCGCCGCCAGCGCGGCCGTGAGCACCACGAACGCGGGCGCCGCCAGCCACGACTTGCGCAGGGGCACACCGAAGAACACCTGCGGGAACTTCGCGGCGTAGTAGAGCACGAACACAAGGATGAAGCCGGAGTCGGCGGCCCCGCCCCAGCGCGTCGCGAGCAGGTGGAACGCCGTGCTGGCCAGGAACACGAGCCCGACGAGCACCGCGAGCGTCCGCCCGGTCCGCCGTCCGTCGGCTCGCCACCACACCGCGATGGCGGACCCGAGGAACGCCAGGTTGGTGACGTCGTTCAGCGGCTCGCCCCACAGCCCGGGCGCGAGGCGTTCGCAGTAACCGTCCACGTATGCGGTCCAGTTCACGGGGTAAGCAAACTCCACCCGGGTGAACGCGCGGTGCCAAGGGTGGCTGGTTTCCGCGTTAGGTTTGGGGGTATGAGCGACAGCCGGTTCCCCGTGACCGAACTCGAAGACCTGCCCGAAGACCTGCGCGAGCGCGTGGGTGCGATCGCGGAGAAGTCCGGCTTCACGCCGAACATCTTCCGCGCGCTGGGCCACCGGCCGGCGGAGTTGCGGGCGTTCATGGACTACCACGACGCGTTGATGGAGCGCGAAGACGGACTGACGAAGGCGGAGCGCGAGCTGGTCGTCGTCGCGACGTCGGGGGCGAACCACTGCACCTACTGCATCGTCGCGCACGGGGCGATCCTGCGGATCCGCGCGAAGGACCCGGAGCTGTCCGACCGCGTCGCCGCGAACCCGTGGCAGGTGGAGCTCGACGAGCGCGGCCGGGCGATCGTCGACCTCGCGCTGGCGCTCGCGCAGGATTCCGCGCTGTTCGGCGAAGCCGACCTCGAGGCGGCGCGTGTTGCGGGACTGACCGAGGACGAGATCTGGGACGTCGGGGCGATCACGGCGCTGTTCGCGATGTCCAACCGGCTGGCGCACTTCACGGCGTTGAAGCCGAACCCGGAGTTCTTCCTGATGGGGCGTCAGAAGCGGTAGAACGGGCCGGGCAGGTCGCGGCTCACCTCGAAATGGCCGCGCAGCCAGGAGCGCAGCTTGTTCATCGGCTTGGTCCAGATGCGTGGCGCCGGCCCGAAGTAGCGCGGGTCTTCGTGCGGGGTGAACGCGTCGCCGGTCAGGAGCACCACGTCGTGGCCACGCGGGCAGTGGCCGGACACGGAGATCACGCCGCGCGTGAGGTTCTCGACCCACTCGACCTCGTCGACGCCGAGCAGTGTGCGGCGGTCGCAGACGGCGCAGTAGACGACGAACATCTAGAGCTCCATCCGCCAGGTCTCGCCGATCACCGGCGGACCGAAGTCGCGGGTGGGCTCCTCGTGTTCCAGCCTGAACCCGGCGCTGCGGTAGATGCCGCGGGCCGCGTCGAGGGCCGAGAGGGTCCACAGCTCCATCGCCGCGTAGCCGCGGCCGCGGGCGAACTCGACGCACTCGTGCACGAGCCGTTTGCCGACGCCGTGGCCGCGCGCGGCGGGTTCGAGCAGCAGGAGGCGGAGTTTGGCGGTGCGTTCGTCCGCGCTGGGCATGCAGAAGACGCTGCCGACGCGTTCGCCGGCGAGCTCCGCGATCCACGCGGCCTGGCGCGGGTCGTCGCGGTGGTCGGCGAAATCGGCGACGACGCGGGCGACGAGGGCTTCGAAGCGTTCGTCGAGGCCGTACTCGCGGGCGTAGAGGGTCCCGTGGCGGTGGACCACCCAGCCGAGGTCACCCGGTCGCGGGGTGCGTAACACGAGTGTGGGATCTGCGGTTTTCTCACGGACGAGCTGCGTGATGGTCCCCATCGCGCCAAGCAGGCGGCGCTGGTCTTCGTCGGGGAAGCGTTCGAGGAGGCCGCCGATCTGGCGCACCGAGCGGCTGTCGAGGTCGGCGAACGCTTCGCGGCCGGCGTCGGTCAAGCGGACGATCTGGCGGCGGGCGTCTTCGCCGCTGCGTTCGCGCAGGACCAGGCCGCGGCTTTCCAGGCGGCTTAGCAGCCTGCTCGCGTAGCCGGCGTCGAGATCGAGACGTTTTCGCAGGTCACTCACGTGGAGCTCGGTTTGTTGGGCGACCTCGAACAGCACCCGCGCCTCACTCAGCGAGTACTCGGCGTCGGCCGGTCCTTCGTCGAGGACGCCGATCACCCCGGTGTAAAGGCGGTTGAACGCGCGCACGGTGGCGACGCGCTCCGCCAGGCTTACATCGTTCATTGACCACCTCAACCAAATCGTTGACGGAGTCAAGCATCGCGCCGCAAGCCCGATCGCGCAAGGGTTTTGCGAAATCGGACAAAGGGTCCAGACATGTGGAAACCCCGTGATGCTGCCAGGTCGGGGGTCCGCCAGCATCACGGGGTCGTAGTGGGTATCGATGCCGCAAGGCGCGGCGTTACACCCACAGCACTTTGTGGTCTAGGTCACTCATGTGAGTGACACACTAACCAGTTGTTGGCTGCGTCAGCGCATGAACGGCTGACGCGCCTGGGCGAGGGCGATGAGCTCCTGGCGCACCGTCGAGGTGGCCGCGGTGTCGATCGCCCGGTTCAGTGCCCGGCGAGTACGAGCCTCGGCGCGACGAGCACGGAGCTTGGCGGCGATGTTGCTCATTGTGTCTGCATCCCCTTTGGAGGTTCTCGGTGGTTGTGTCTCTAGTATGCGCCTTTTTTCACAAGGATGCCAACGAATCAACGGTGATGTGGCTTACTTGCCGACGAATCATCGGCTGTTTGTGGGTGATCACCGGACAGATCGCGTGTCTCGGGTCACTTTCAAGTAACAGGCTAATGGCCTCTTGGGTTGTATAGCTGATTTGCTAGATATCACTAGGCAACGTCATAGAGCGGTAGCGAGGGTGAAGACGGCCGTCAGTCGCGGCCGAGCAGGTAGTGCCCGAAGTGGGGCACCGTGAAGGCGATCTGCCCGCGTTCGGCGGAATAGACCAGGCCCTTCTTCATGAGGCTGTCGCGCGCCGGCGAAAGCGAGGAGGGCTTGCGCCCCAGGTAGACGGCCACGTCGGCGGTGCCGGCGGCCTCGTCGCGGCCTTGCGTCAGCTCGGCCATCGCGATCAGGTACTCGCGCTCGGCGGGCGTCGCGCGCTCGTAACGCGAGCCGAAGAACCCCACCGCCAGCTCGGACTCCGCCTCGGGCGCCGCGACCTGCACGTCCTTCACCGTGATCGGATCCGCGGGCGCGGCGTCCCACGCCGCTTTGCCGTAGGCCTGGATGAAGTAGGGGTACCCGCCGGACGCGTCGAACAGCGCGTCGAGCGCCTCGGGCTCGATGCCGGCTTCCTCGCGTTCGATCGGCGCCATCACGGCGAAGTCGGCGTCCTCGCGGCCGAGGCGATCGATGCGCGCGTAGCGGAACAGCCGTTCCGAGTACGACTTCGAAGCGCTCAGCACGGCCGGCACGTGCGGCAACCCCGCCCCGACCACAACCAGCGGCGCCCCCGACTGCGACAACTCGTGGCACGCGGCGCAAAGAGCGGAGACGTCGTCGGGCTGCAGATCCTGGATCTCGTCGATGAGGAGCGCCACCCCGGTGCCGACGTCGGCGGCGAGTTCAGCGACGTCCGTGAACAGCTCCACCAGGTCGATCTCGATGTCCCCGGAATCGGCCCGCCCCTGCGCGGCCGGCGCCTCGATCCCCGGCTGCCACCGGTCCCTGAGCTTCGAGTCGGCCTTGTTCGCCTTCAACGCGAACGCCTTCAGCACCCCCAGGACCTCTTCAACCCGATCCGGCGCCCTGTGCCGAACCGCGAGATCCCGAATCGCCCTGTGCAGGGCAGCCGACAACGGCCTCCTGAGCTCCGCATCCGGCCGCGCCTCGATCTTCCCGGCGCCCCACCCGTGCCGAATGGCCATCGAGCGCAGCTCCCCGAGCAACACCGTCTTCCCGACCCCCCGCAGCCCGGTCAACACCAGACTCCGCTCCGGCCGCCCCCTCGCGACGCGCTCCAGGACCACCTCGAACGCCCCCAGCTCACGCTCCCGCCCCGCCAACTCAGGCGGCCGCTGCCCAGCCCCGGGCGCGAACGGATTGCGGATGGGGTCCACTCTGCCACCGTATCGGGGTATCTAGCGCGGGTCCGATATTGCGCCATATCCCGCTAGCGCGTGTCGCCGATCACTGCGCTCGGGCTTTGCGGGCTCCACGACTCGTCCCCTCACCCCGCGCGGGTCGCACGACCGGCCCCTTCGCTCAGGTTTCGGCGCGCGAACGAACCTTCCGCACCCGGCCGTGCGCGCGAGTGAACCTTTCGCCCAGGTCTCGCCGCGCGAGCGGACCTTCCGCACCGAGCCGTGCGCGCGAGCGGACCTCTCGTCCCGGTCCTGCCGCGCGAGCGGACCTTCCGCACTGAGCCGTGCGCGCGAGCAGACCTCTCGTCCCGGTCCCGCCACGCGAACGGACCTTCCGCACCGAGCCCCGCGCGCGAGCGGACCCTTCGCCCTGGTCCTGCCGCGCGAACGGACCTTTCGCACCGGCACCACCGTGCCAACGGATCTATCGCACCAGGCCGCGCGTGCGAACGGTCCGTTCGTGCCCAGCCGGGACCAACGGACCATTCGCCGCTGCCTCGATGCGCGAGTGGACCTCTCGCGCCAAGTCGAGTGCGCGAGTGGACCGTTCGTGCCGAGTCGCGTGTGCGAATGGAGGCGTTCGGCCCCATGGCCCGTCGTCACGGGACGTCTCACGCGTCGCCCATTGCACCGATGGACCGCTGACGCGGCGCCGGACCCGTTCGCGCTCCCGCATGCCGGGCCCGCTCTCGCCAGGAGGGATGCGCGAATGGATCTTTCGTGCCGAGCCGTGTGTTCGAGTGGACCGTTCGTTGCCATCGCGCCGCATAAAGGCACCGTTCGCGCCGGGTGGAGGGTGCGGGTGAACCGTTCACCCCGACGCGACACGAGGGGATCTTTCGCGCCGAGCCCCGCGCGCGAGCGGACCGTTCGTGCCCGGTCAGTCGGGACGCCGGACCATCCGCCGCTCGCCCTGCGCGCGAGGGGACCTTTCGCGCCAGGTCGCGTGCGCGAATGGACCGTTCGCACCGAACCGCATCCGCGACTGGACCGTTCGCGGGCGCAGCACCACGCGGGTGGACCGTTCGTGCCAGTCTCCTGGCCACCACCGGACCACGCGCGCCAACCCAAGCCAACCCGCCGACACTAAAACAACCCAAGCCAGAGGGATGGGCGGGTCTGCAGCCCCGACCATCCCCACCCCCAGCGCTCACTCCGACGCCGCACTACTTCGCCAGGTTCCGCTCCGCGTAGATCCGCATCGCGTCCCGGATGAACTCCGCGGTGCCCGGGCCAAAATCAGCGTCGTAGGTTCCATACCGCGGATCATCGACATACAGCTGCCCCAACCCCACGAAATACCCGCGCGACACCGTCTTCACCGCCGGCCGCAACCAAGCGTGGAGCCGACTGACGACGGCCTGCACCTCGGCAGACTCAACCGCCAGTCCTGAAGCCCGCGCCGCCCCGAAAGCAGCCGCGATCTCGCCCTGCTCCCGCTGATGTGCCGCACGCTCCGAAGCCGACAACGACCGCCACCACTGGTCACCAGTGCGATAAGCCGAAGCGCCCCAGCGGGACGTCACCTCGGCCTCGTGCACCGTGTGGTCGAAGCCGTCGAAAACTTCCTCCGCCATGAGTGGTTCACCTCCCTCCAATTTCCTCAACGTGGTCCGCACGGAGTCGATCTGCCGCCCGATCCGCGCCCGCTCCTGTTCCAGCAGCGAGAGATGCGTCGACAAGGCGACAACGCTGTCGCGCTCGCCGTCCAGCACGGAGGCGATCGCGAGCAGGCCCAGGCCGAGCTCGCGCAGCAACAGGATCCGCTGGAGCCGCACCAGGGCGGCCGAGTCGTAATAGCGGTAGCCGTTGCCGCCGATGCGGCTGGGCGCGAGCAGCCCGACGGCGTCGTAGTGCCGCAGTGTCCGGCTGGTCGTGCCCGCCGCGCGGGCGATGTCCTGGATCGACCACTCCATGCCGGCAACCGTAGAAGTTGACGCAGCGTCAAAGTCAACCGCTAAAACCGTCTATGCAAATCTAGTAAAAACACGATAAACACCTAGGCAAAACTAGCGCGGTTCGGCGACCCGCCCACGGGGAATGCCGGTTGTAGGTTCGACCAGCACCGAAGACCTCGCAGGAAAGGCGACGACCGTGATACTGCGCCGGGTGGCCCGTCCACTGCTCGCGTCGATATTCATCTACGGCGGTATCGGCATGCTCCGCGACACCCAAGGGCACGCGAAGGCGATCGAGCCGTTCCTCACCGAGACGTTCGACAAGGTCGAGGGCCTCGTCCCCGAGCAGGTGCCGCGCGATCCCGCGACGCTCGTGCGCATCGACGCCGCCGTGAAGATCGGCGCCGGCCTCGCGCTCGCGGCGGGCAAGGCGCCGCGGCTGGCGTCGCTCGCGTTGCTGGGCACGCTCGTGCCGACGACGGCCTCCTCGCACCGGTTCTGGGAGATCAAGGACCCCGCCGAGCGGCAGGCGCAGCAGGTGCAGTTCCTCAAGAACGCGGGCATCGCCGGCGGTCTGCTGCTGGCCGCGGGCGACACGGCGGGCAAGCCGTCGCTCGGCTGGCGCGCCCGCCGCGCCGCGAAGAAGGCCGGCAAGCAGGCCGAGAAGCTGAGCAAGAAGGCCGAAAAGCAGCTCAGCTGAAGAGGTCCGGGCCCCGCACAACGGGGCCCGGGTTCACTTCTCCAGAATCGCCGTCACGCCCTGGCCCCCGGCCGCGCAGATCGAGATCAAGCCACGCCCGGATCCCTTCTCGTGCAACAGCTTCGCCAGCGTCGCCACGATCCGCCCGCCCGTCGCGGCGAACGGGTGCCCGGCGGCGAGCGACGAGCCGTTGACGTTCAGCTTCGCCCGGTCGATCGAGCCCAGCGGCGCGTCGAGACCCAGCTTCTCCTTGGCGAACGCCGGGTCCTCCCACGCCTTCAACGTGGCCAGCACCTGCGACGCGAACGCCTCGTGGATCTCGTAGAAGTCGAAGTCCTGCAAGGAAAGTCCCGCGCGTTCCAGCATCCACGGCACCGCGTACGCGGGCGCCATCAGCAGCCCCTCGGCGCCGTGGACGTAGTCGACGGCCGCTGTCTGCGAGAACGTCAGGTACGCCTGCACCGGCAGGTGGTGCGCCTTCGCCCACTCGTCCGTCGCGAGCAGCACGGTCGACGCGCCGTCGGTGAGCGGCGTCGAGTTGCCGGCCGTCATGGTGCCGTCGGCGCCGCCGTACACAGGCTTGAGCTTGGCCAGCTTCTCGACGCTCGAATCCGGCCGCAGGTTCTGGTCCTTGGCCAGCTTGAGGAACGGCGTCACGAGGTCGTCGAAGAACCCGCGGTCATACGCGGCGGCGAGGTGCTGGTGGCTGGCCGCGGCGAGCTCGTCCTGCGCCTCGCGCGTGACGTCCCAGACCTTCGCCGTCAGCGCCGCGTGCTCGCCCATCGACAGGCCCGTGCGCGGCTCGGCGTTGCGCGGGATCTCGGGCACGATCTGGCCCGGCCGCAGCTTCGTGAGGAGCTTGAGCCGGTCGCCCAGCGTCTTCGCGGAGTTGAGCTGCACGAGGATCTTGCGCAGGTCGGCGTTCACGGCCAGTGGAGCGTCACTCGTCGTGTCCACGCCACCCGCGATGGCGGAGTCGATCTCCCCCAGCGAGATCTTGTGCGCCACGTTGATCACGGCCTGCAACCCCGTGCCGCACGCCATCTGGACGTCGGACGCGGGTGTCGCGGCCGAGAGCCGGCTGCCGAGCACGCTCTCGCGCGCGAGGTTGAAGTCCTTGGAGTGCTTGAGCACCGCGCCCGCCGCGACCTCGCCGATCACCTCATTCTGCAGGGCGAAGCGGCTGACGAGACCGTCGAGCGCGGCGGTGAACATGTCCTGGTTCGACGCCTTCGCGTAGGGGCCGTTCGACCGCGCGAAGGGGATGCGGTTGCCACCGATGATCGCGACCTTGCGGACCGCGGCGGTTTTCCTGGTCGCCATGACGTCCACCTCTCTGAGTCGGTGCTTTCACACTGTAACCTACTAGCGAGTAGGTTAGACTGTGACGTGACGCAGACGGCACGGGAGGCGCTCGATGGCTGACAGGTACCAGCAGTTCACGAAAACCCCGGTGGGGAAGTTCGTGGTGCCGAAGCTCGGCCTGCCCAACCCCGCCACGCTGCGCCGCTACCGCGCCGGCCAGCCCGCACTCGAGGGTCCCGCACTCCTCGGCGCCGCGCCGGGCGGACGGCTCGAAAAGATTCTGAAGAGTCAGGCCTCCGAAGCCGGCATCGAGGTTCTCGAAGTCCCGGCCGAACGCCACGCCGCCCTCGTCTTCGACGCCACCGGCATAAAGGATCCCGCCGACCTGCGTGAGGTCTACCGCTTCTTCCACCCGGTGATCCGCAAGGTGGGGCCCTCTGGCCGCGTCGTCGTGTTCGGCACGCCGCCGGAGCTGGTCGAGGGTCGCGAGCGGATCGCGCAACGGGCGCTGGAGGGCTTCGTGCGCTCTGTCGGCAAGGAGCTGAAACGCGGTGCGACGGCGCAGCTCGTGTACGTGGCCGAAGGCGCCGAAGCCGCGGCCGAGTCGACGGTGCGGTTCCTGCTCTCGGCGAAGTCGGCCTTCGTCGACGCGCAGGTGATCCGCGTCGGCACGCACGGCACCTCTGCCGCGGCCCCGGCGAACTGGGAAAAGCCATTGGCGGGCAAGGTCGCGCTGGTCACCGGCGCGTCGCGCGGCATCGGCGAGGCCATCGCGGAGACGCTCGCCCGCGACGGCGCCCACGTCGTCGCCCTGGACATCCCGGCTCAGGGCGCGGATCTGTCCACAGTGGCCAATCGCGTCGGCGGATCCGCGCTGCAGCTGGACATCACGGCGGCCGACGCGCCGGCCAAGCTCGCCGAGTACCTCACCACGCGCCACGGCGGCGTCGACGTCGTCGTGCACAACGCCGGCATCACGCGCGACAAGACGCTGGGCAACATGACCGAGGGCGGCTGGGACGCCGTGCTCACCGTGAACCTCGCCGCGCAGCTCGCGGTGAACGACAAGCTGCTCGCCGACAAGGTCCTGCGCGAAAACGGCCGCATCATCGGCGTTTCGTCCATTGCGGGCATCGCCGGCAACGTCGGCCAGACGAACTACGCGACGTCGAAGGCGGGCGTGATCGGCATGGTCAACGTCGGCGCGCCCCAGCTCGCGGAGTACGGCGGCACGATCAACGCCGTCGCGCCGGGCTTCATCGAGACCAAGATGACCGCCGCCGTTCCGTTGTTCATCCGCGAAGCCGGGCGGCGCCTGTCGAGCCTCGGCCAGGGCGGCCTGCCGGTCGACGTCGCCGAGACCATCGCCTGGTACGCCAACCCGGCGTCGGCCGCGGTCAACGGCAACGTGGTCCGCGTGTGCGGCCAGGCCCTGCTGGGAGCGTGACGATGTCCGTTCGCGAGCTGTCCAGCGCGCCCAGCCTGGCGACGCTGTACCCGAAGGCCCTGCTACGCCGCGGCCGCGGTTCGACGCTGCCGGAGACGGAGCTGGTGCGGCCGTCGGTCACGGTCTCCCCTGCGCACGTCGCTGCGTACGCGGAGGTGTGCGGGTTTCGGTATTCGGATGTACTGCCAGCGACCTACCCGCACATGCTGGTCTTCGGCCTGCAGATGGCGTTGATGACGGAGCCGGACTTTCCGTTCCCGCTGCTCGGCCTGGTGCACGTGGCGAACTCCATCACGGTCCGTCGCCCGCTGTCGCTGAGCGAGACGTTTTCCGCGCGGGTGCGGGCGGAAAACCTGCGGCCGCACGAGAAGGGCCGACAGTTCGACATGGTGAGCGAGCTGTGGGCGGGCACGGAACTGGTGTGGTCGGAGGTGTCGACTTACCTGCGCCGCTCGGGTTCCTCGGGTTCCTCGCGGCCGCGCGCTTCGTTGGTCCCCCCGACGCCGACCGCCCTGTGGACCGTTCCGGGCGACATTGGCCGCCGCTACGCCGAGGTCTCGGGCGACCGCAACCCCATCCACCTGCACCCACTGACCGCGCGCCTGTTCGGCTTCCCCCGCGCCATCGCCCACGGCATGTGGACGAAGGCCCACGCCCTGGCGTCCTTCGAGGGCCGGCTGCCCGACGCGTACACGGTGGACGTCCGCTTCAAGCAGCCTGTGCTGCTCCCGGCCCGCGCGGCTTTCACCGCCTGGCCGACGGACGAGGGCTGGGCGTTCGAGCTATGGCAGGCGCGCAAGCCGAAACCGCACCTGGACGGCGTGATCTCAGCTCTCTGAGTTCATTTCGGGCAGCGGCTTCCAGACCTGACCTTCGATGAGATCGTTGAAGCCCAGCCACACCAGGTTCATCAGCCACGACGCAAGCACGCTGTCCGAGATCTCCGGATGGTCCAACGCCCAGTCAGCCAACGATTCCGCCGCACCGACTAGCGCGGCGGCCAGCCCGGCGCCGGAGAACTCGGCCTGCTCCCCGAGCCCCTTCCGCGTCCCCGCCGACACCACGAGCGCGGCGACGAGCTCGATCGCCCGCCCGCGCATCGCGGTGATCTCAGCCGCGAACGCGCCGCCGACGGTCAGCGCCTGGCGGTGCAGCACCGTCCACGACTCGCGGTACTCGGCGACGAAGCGGTAGAACGACCGCAGCCCGTGCCAAAGCTGCATGTCAGGTGGAAGATCCGGCTGGACGCCCGCCTGGATGGCCTCGAGCAGGCGCGTCGCCTCGCGTTGGATGCTCTTGCCGAAGAGGTCTTCCTTCGAGCCGAGGTAGGTGTAGATCATCGGCTTGGAGACGCCCGCGACGTCGGAGATCTCGTCCATCGAGGCCGCGTGGTAGCCGTGGCGGGAGAACACGCGCACGGCGGCGTCGAGGATCTGCCGCTCACGCACCGCGCGCGGCAGCCGCCGGGCCCGCTCGGGCGGGCGCTGATCTTCGTCGGGCACTCTCCGACCTCCCTCTCGCCAGCAGGAGACGGTACCTGCCGCCGTGGTCGACGCGTGCTTGCCCGCTTACCTACTCATGGGTAGCCTTTGCTGGAAGATCACGGAAGGAGCTTGGGATGGCCGACGGTTCTGACGTAGCCGGCTTGCGTGGCGCCGCCCTGCTCGACGCCCTCGACCGCGTCGCGCTCGACGGCATCGACGTCAACACCGTCGCCGACGCCATCGACCCCCGCGAACTCGGCCGCGACGACTTCCGCCGCCTGCTCTCGTCCCTCATCCGCCTGTCGGAAGACGCCCCGGCGTTCTCCCTGGCCAAGGTCGACCCGACCCGCTTCGCCACGCTCGTCTCGCGCGCGTCCCGAGCGCAGCTGGAGGCCGTGGTCGCCTCCCGCCCCCTGCGCGAACGCGTGCTCGACGAGATCTTCGCCCGCATGGGCGCGCACATCCGCGTGGACCGCGCCCGCGCGCTCGACGCCGTCATCCACTGGCGCCTCTCCGGCGGCACCGGCGCCGGCGGCTACGACCGCTACGCGACGGCCATCTCCGGCGGCTCGTGCACGGTCTCGCGGACCGTCGAGGGCGCCCGCGCCCGCGTCACCATCACCCTGTCGCCGGTCGACTTCTTCCGCCTCATCACGCACCAAGCAACTCCCGCCGTGTTGTTCGTGACGGGCAAAATCAAGGTGAAAGGCGACCTCGCATTCGCGGCCGGCTTGATCGGCTATTTCGACCTCCCGAAGCCCGCCTGAGCCGTTAGACTCCGTTTCCGTGTCCCGATTCTCGCGTTCCCGTTCCACCGCCTCCGAGGGGCACGCGGTCAACGGCTTCGCCCGCAAGCTGGACGTCGGCAAGCTCACGCCCGCGCAGTTCGTGCAGGTCCTGGAAACCTTGCACATGCTCGGAAACGCGGGCGCCGGCATCGAACTGAGCAGCCTGACCACCCAGGCCCTGGTCGACGTCGTCCACCGCGCCTCCCGCGACCAACTCAAGGCCCTGGCCGACCACCCCGAGTTACGCGCGGTCTTCCTCGACGAGATTTTCCGCAGAATGTCCGAGCATTTCCGCGCCGACCGCGCCCGCCACGTCGACTTCGTCCTTTCCTGGCGCTTTTCCGGCGGCACCGGCGACGACGGCTACGACCGCTTCCAAACCGTCATCGAATCCGGCGCGTGCGTCTCGAGCACCGACCTGTCCCGCACCCCGGACACCACCCTCACCCTCTCGGTGGACGACTTCATCCGCATGGCCACCGGCGCCTCCGCCCCCGCGGCGATGTTCGTGACGGGCCGCGTGAAGGTCAAGGGCGAGTACGCACCGGCGGTGCGGTTCTCGAGCTACTTCGACATCCCGAAGCCCACACCTGGCTAGGCCATTTGGCAAATTCGGTGCGGCCGCCGTGATCACGTGGCTATGGTCGGATGCATGACCGACGTTACGGCCGACAACGTGCTTGCCCTGTGGGGGGAGGACCCTAGATGGCACTCAGATCCCGGACTGGACGAGGTCGCCGCTGAGCTGAGGCGACTCGATCCCGAGGGGCAGAGGTTTGCGAAGGCGATCCGCAGGAGCATCGACATGCTGCTCGACGGGCAGCATACGGGACGGTACAGCTGGGATCAGCTGTACAAGACGGAGAAGACCCACGCCGGGACCCTGATCGAGATCAACTTGCAGCGCGAGTTCGGTTTTGATGGCGGCGATCGTATGGACTACTCGATCATTGGGCATGAAGTTGACTGCAAGTTTTCGCAGTCAATGTTCGGTTGGATGATTCCGCCGGAAGCACGCGATCACTTGCTGCTGGTCGTGTGGGCGAGTGATCAGAAGTCACAGTGGTCAGCGGGACTTGTCCGTGCGAGTGCGGGGCACCTGAACCAAACCGGCAATGGAAACCGGGACGGCAAGCGCACCTTGAGCATCTACGGGAAGAGCCAGATTCGATGGCTGTTCTCTGCCGCACCGTTGCAGGAGAACCTGCTCCTCAAACTCGATGCGGGCGAGGTTGAAAAGATTCTCGAATTCGGATCTGGCCAGAAGCGGCTCGATGAGCTCTTCCGGCGCGCGCAGGGACGGATCGTGTCGAGGAATGTTGTCGCGACCGTCGCAAAGCAAGACGACTATATGAAGCGCGTTCGCGGTAACGGCGGCGCGAGGCAGCACCTGAAGGCTGAGGGAATCGTCATTCTTGGCGACTACCGAAATCATGTCGAGCTTGCGCGGGCGCTCTCCATCGCGGAGCCCGGCCCTGGTGAGTTCGTGAGCGTAAAGCTCCGACCTCAGACGGAAGCTGATGCTTTGCTGCCTTCGGTGGAACTTGACGGTGACCGATGGGTCGTTGCGCCGCCTAACGAAAATGTGAGCAAGCCCGCACCGAACCTTCCCAGCGTTAAGAAGTAGCCGACCGCCGCCGCTCCCGAACGGCGACGGTGGCGGCTATTTCAACTGATTTTCGCGCGGTTCTTCAAAAAGACATCGTGGCGACTGTGGTCCTCCTGGCCGATGAATGCTTTGAACTCGCCTAGCTTGTAGACGACAGTGCTGTCCCGCTCCTCGGTGACCACGTGGAAATCGTGGCGCAGCATGCTGATCCGCTTCTCCAGCTCAGGGATTCCCAGCGGAAGCTCGGCTTGCTGCACGAGCTGATCCGCTGACAGGAAGTCCTTGGCGTCGCGGAGGATCCGATATACAGGATCATGCTCTTGATCAACCTGCCGATTGCTGGCGACCGACTCTTTTTTGAGGGCTCGCATGATTGCCTGGCCGACGGCGTACGCCATAGGAGGCGGGAACGCATTGCCGATCTGCCGGTAGTTTGAGGTCTTCCGCCCGGTGAACGTCCAGTCGCTGAACTCGCCGAACCAACCCTGGATGCGTGCAACCATCTCGTTGGTGAGTTTGGGGCCGGGTTTGCCTTCGAACTTGTCGTCGGGCATAGGAGCATCGTTAGCGAGCCCCAACGCGTCGACGCCAAGCTCAGCCCATGCGCGCTTTGCGCGAGTGGGGCCCAAGTCGGCACCACCGTGCTTCTTCGAGCCGCCGACGATCGTGGGTGCGATCTTGTTGGCCTTCTTCTTCCAGTCTTCGAGGTCTTTCCACCCGTGTTTGCCCAGCAAATCGCTGATCGCCTCAGCGACGGTGGTTTCGTGCTCGGATTCTTCCGGCCACTCGAAGTAATCCGCGTACTCCGCCTGCAGGGCGACGAGAACGAACCGCGGTCGCAGCTGCGGTACGCCGAAACCGGCGGCGTGCAACAGCCGCCATTCGGCGACGTACCCGAACGACGTCAGCCGGTCGAGGACGTGCTGCCGGTAGCCGGCGAACCTCGGCATGCTGAGGCCGCGGACGTTTTCGAGCATCACGGCTCGCGGGCGTACGACGGCGACCTGCTCGACAGCCCACGCGAAGAGGTCGCGTTCGTCGTTCGCGCCCAGCTGTTTCCCGGCGATAGTGAATGGGGGGCAGGGTACGCCGCCTGCTAAGAGGTCGAGCTCTCGATTGCCCAGGTCGTTGTCCGGGCCGTGGTCGGCTGGATTCCACACCTCGGGATCTGCCACATCGCCTTCGGCAACGACTTCCTCGGGCAGATTCGCCCTCAATGTCGTGCACGCGTTGTGATCCAGCTCGACCGCGAGGCGGTGGGTGAAGCCGGCCTTTTCGAGGCCGTAAGCCTGGCCACCAGCGCCGGCGCAGATCTCGATGACCTCGAAGGTCTCACTCATAGTAACCCCTTCCAGGCTCACGGGAGGTGCGCGGACGTGAAACGGTATCTTTCCCCATGGCTTGAGGCCCACGACGAGAGGGATAGGTGTGCCGGGCAAGGACGCGCGTGAGCAGGCGCATGCGAAGGGCCTCTACCCTGCGCCCGCGAACAAAGGCCGATCCCGGAACATGCAGGCCAATCGCCGGACTGACACCAAACCGGAGATTGCGCTCCGCAAGGAGCTCCACCGGCTGGGCTACCGTTACCGCAAAGATCTGCCGCTCGTTCTTGACAGCGGAGTGAGAGTCCGCCCAGACATCGTGTTCACCGCGAGGAAGATCGCTGTCTTCGTCGATGGCTGCTTCTGGCACGTGTGCCCCGAGCACGGCCGGCAGCCCACCAGCAACGAGTGGTACTGGACGCCGAAGCTTCGTCGCAACGTGGCCCGTGACGAGCTCGTCACGGGGGCCTTGGTCGAGTGCGGGTGGCAAGTGGTGCGTATCTGGGAGCACGTTCCGCTGCCCGAAGCAGTGGCTGCGGTTACTCGCGCGATGGACTAGGTGGAACATGTGTTCGACCCTAGCTGCAGTCACCGACAAAAACGGAGACCAGTGGGTTCGCCACGCCGATCGCTTCACCGGCTGGGTCATGGGTCTTCTTCCCCGCCGGCTTCGTCGAGGCTTCAATCTGAGGATGGGATGGTGCTCGATGCTCGAACTCGGACTTCTCGACGGAAGGTCTGAGGAGTATCAAGTTCCTTGCCGTACGCGATGGACGACTTGAGTGGCTGCGTCGATCGGCTAGTTGTGCGTGCTAGCGCTGTCGCGTTGCGTAGTGGGGAGGGTGAGGGTTGGGCTGCTCAGTTGGCGCCGCAGGCCAGGTCGCGGTGCAACGGCGGCCTGAGTCACGAGGCACAGCAACTACTCGGGGCCCAAGTCGACCTCACTTGACAGGATGGTTAGTCGGTAGCTCTCACACGACCTGGAGCTGGAGATGAGTGACCCATTGCTGGTCGAGCGGTTCGCGGCGTGGCTCAAGCCGCAGCCTTCGCCCAGCGACGAGGAGCGTGCTGGCTTTTTCCGGGACGGGCTTATCGTCCTGGACACGAATGTGCTGCTCAGCCTCTACGAGTACACCGAGACTTCTCGGGAGGAGGTGCTGTCAGCACTAGGGCGGACACAGGGACGGCTGTGGATGCCGTACCAGGTCGGTCTCGAGTTTGTCCGCGGCCGACGAAGCACCCTGGACTCGCGAATGCGTGCTCTAGGCGATGCTGCTAAACAGGTCAATCAGAAACTCATGGCTGCACGCCGGGCCATTGTGGAAGCGAAAGTGGTTGTGCGTGCGCATATTGAGAAGTTCTCCAGGGCACCCGAGGCAATCGCCGAACTTGAAAGCGTGGTTGCTGAGAAAGGCATCGACGAACAGCTAGCTCTCTACCGGCGTGAATTCAAGCGTCACTTGGATCTGCTGAAGTCAGATCATGACCTTGAGCTAGGGTCCGCAGATGCAGAAGACCCGATTTTGGCTCGTGTCGCGCAACTATATGGTGACGCTATCGGCGAAAAGCCCGAAGATAGTGTTCTTAGGGAGCGGGTCGAGGAAGCTGCTACCTTCCGTTTTCCGAATAAGATTCCTCCTGGCTATGCTGACTCCGGCAAGGGGACTCAGCTGAGGTCCGCCGGAGACTTCCTGATATGGGAAGAGCTAGTAGCGCACGTTAGTGGCCTGTCAAACTTGGGAAAAAGAATACTGTTTGTGTCTAATGATACAAAAGAAGACTGGTATGACCCCGGCCTAAATTTGCGGGAATCGCAGCCCTGGCCAAGCCTTATCGACGAGATGAAGCGGCGCGGTAAGGGTGAACTGAGAATCGAGACTCCACTGGGGTTTTATGGCGGAATACGAGAGTACCTAGACGCCGAGCTTGCTGAAAATACCTACGCCGAGATCGGGCGTGTTTCCGAGGATATCGGAAATAGAGTATCCGAGCCTCAGATGGCGATTACGGAGGAAGTTGCGCCCCACGTCGAACCGCCGGAAGGCCTGGCGATCAGCGCATTTCATTCGGTCGGACTTGTTTCCGCAACTGTACGTGCCGCTGTGGAGTCGACTTCTGCCCGCTGGGCAGTATTTCGGTGGTGGCTTATCGGGGCGACGGCACAACTTGAGAGGCGCGCTGTGGAAGTTTGGGAGCCTGGGGTGGAAATTCAGGCGGCCGTCAGGGGGAAAGAAGCGCCGTCAGCGGGCTGGCAGCCTGGATCAGTGTTGCCTGTAGGTGAATGGCTTCATCGGAGCGACTCTTGGATCGCACTATGGTTTCTTGATTTGCTGGCAAACGTTCCGCCAGTGGACCGGGATGTGCTATGCGGTTTGGCGGCACAGCAAGCCCAAGTTAACCTGCACGCCAAAGCTGGCAACTAGGGTCGTTTTATGGCAGATCGTAGATTTTTAGAATAGTAAGTCCGACAATTTTGCTTCGAATATGAATGGGTGATCTGTTATGGCAAAAGCGGATCAAGAAGATTTCAAAGTCTGGAAGCGACTGGAGCCAGGTGTGCAATTTGCTGTAGGGGAGCTGGTGTTGGCTCTGAGAGAAGCGGACAAGTCGCCGGTGGCGGCAATTAACGCGTACTTGATAGCGAAACGTTCATTGGCTCGTTCCATGGAGGCGCTGATCAGGTCCCAGCTATCGCAGTCCTCGTTGGACGCATTTCAAGATCTTCGATCTCGCATCAGTGAGCGGTTGCAAACTTAGATTTGCTGAAATTGTGCCAGGTAGGTTTTTAAAGGTTCCGTACGGTACAAAGGCTAACCATAGGTTGTTCGCGGTACTTTGCGAAGAAATAGGATCACCTGTTGACAGTTCTCGGCTTCGTGCTGTCAATGGCGACGACGTTCACACGGAGAGACGCATCAGGGAGCTTCGGGAGCTTGGATTGGAGCTTATCTCCTCCAAAAAAAATGGCAATCAGTACTATACGCTGACTTCGCTGGATCTTGATGGTGAAAAAATTCGCGGCCTTGTTGTAAAATCGATCAAGAAGTCCAGGTCACTGACGGTTAATGAAAAGAAGTTGTTGATTGATCGACTTTACTAGTGTGGTGAAAATCTGTTGTACTGTACTATCTGCGCGGATGGTTGGTCGAGCTCGGGCGCTAATGAGTATAGATCTGGGGGCTGCCCGCCGCTACCGAGGAGCGGCTAGCGAATCCTTCAGATAACCATCTGAAGGGCGGCATTTTTCTTAGTACGGGGGTGTGCAACGCGGCAGCGTTGAGCAAGCCGGCAAGGACTAACCCTCGACGATGCGTCCCTCGATCACGGGGTGGGTCGTCGGCCGGGGATCCTCGGCCACAACCTCGCTGTCCACCACCATCACCGGGCCGCGGCGGGTGTTCGCGTACCGGATCGCGCGCTTCTCAGCCCGACGCAGCCACCAGCGGCGCACGAGCGCGCGTGACGGCGGCAGCAGGACGAACAACCCCAACAGGTCGCTGACAAACCCAGGCACCATGATCAGGATGCCGCCCACGGCGATGAGCATGCCGTCGGTCAGTTCTTTGTCGGCGGGGCGGCCGGATTGGGCCTTGGTGACGAAGGCGCGCATCGCCTTGGCGCCCTCGAGGCGGGCGAGCCAGGAGCCCACGAAGGCGCCCGCGATGAGCAGCGCGATCGTGCCGAGGACGCCCACCAGGGAGCCCACGGCCCAGATCGCGGCGACCTCGGCGATGACGTAGAGCAGGAACGCGACAGCCATACCTTCTCAACGAACGAGGTGTCCGGTTTTCTCCCGACCCGCAAGACGGCTAGACCGACAGCAGGAAAGCCGCGACGTCCGCGCGGGTGCGCAGCAGGTGGTGGCAGGCCTGCGGCGCGTCCGCGGCCACCGATGCCAAGACGCGGCTGCGGTGGGTACGCGGCCAGTTCCAGATCCAGCTGACGAACTCGAGGTCGAGCTTCGAGACGCAGCCGGGGGCCTGGGTGTCGCGGCCGCGTTCGCGCAGGTGGCGCAGCAGGACGCGGCGCAGGCTGGTCGTTCGGCCGACGTCGAGGAAAACGACGGTGTCGGCCAGCGGCAGGCGTAGGTCGAAACCGGAGCTGTAGTTGCCCTCGATGACCCAGCCGTCCGTGGCGACGGCGGCGGCCTGCGCGGCGCGGAACTCCTCAGGCGGTGCCGGCACCCAGCCGGGGCGCCAATACAGCTGGTCCAGGTGGGTGACGGGCATGTCCAGTACCGCGCCCAGGCGGCGAGCGAGGGTGGATTTGCCGCTGCCGGCGGGGCCGAGGATGAGGACACGACGCACGCGTCCACCCTAGAGAAGCCGGCAGCACCATTCCGATCGCGATGGGTGGCAATGGCTTACCCCGACCGTTTTGTCTTCCCCGCAAGAACGCTGTTGATTATTTGAAAGCCGGCACAGGCCCAGAAAGTCGACACTCTGGCCCACATTCGAGAACACCCGAAGGCACGCCGCGAAGGGCTCCGCGCGCAATGGCGAAGCAGCCCTTCGCAGCAGTGTCAGGCCAAAACCGTCACTTCAGCCCCGCCTCACCCGCGGCCGGGTCGGACTCGTTGAGGAAGGTCTTCACGCGGTCGTACTCGTCGGTCTCGCCGATGCGCCCGGCGGCGATGCCGAGGGCGGCCAACGCGCGCAGGAAGCCCTGGTTGGGGCGGTGCGACCACGGCACCGGGCCGAAGCCCTTCCAGCCGGCGCGGCGGAGCTGGTCGAGGCCGCGGTGGTAGCCCGTGCGGGCGTAGGCGTAGGCCGCGACGGTCTCGCCGTCCGAGAGGGCATTCTCGGCGAGGGCGGCCCACGCGGCGCTGAATTCGGGGTGTTCGGCGGCGACGGCCGACGGGTCGGTGCCCGCGTCCAGGGCGGCCTGGGCGGCGGTGTGCTCGGGCAGCAACGTCGGCTCGGGGCCAAGCAGGTTGTGCGTCATACCGACATTCTGCCTACGCCCGCGCGGACTCAGAGGAACAGGCTCGTCAGCACGCCTCCGCCGGCCAGCACGAGGGCGGCGACGACGACTGCGGCGACAACTCGTTTCGGCATCATGGCGCGACACCCTGCCGTGAAAAAGACCGCCGAGGCAAATCCGCCACCCGTAGGGGTGAACCCTGGTTTTCGAGCGGTTTGCCACCTTCCGCACCACCGCTGCCCGCGGGCCGGGAATGATAACGGCCATGACGCAGGTAGACGTGATCCCGCGGAGCCCGGTCGGGAAGACCCGGCTGTTCTTCCAGCGGCACTGGCACCGCGGGGCGGCCGGCCGGCCGACGCCCGCGTGGGTGCTGCGGTTCTGCTACGGGATGTGGCTGGCGGCGTTCGGGTTCAAGCTGGTGGGCTCGTCGTGGGACATGTCGTGGCACTTCATGTGGCTGCGCGACGACCTGGCGCCCCCGCACCTGATCAACACCGTCGGCACGGTGATCATCATCGTGCTCGTCGCGATCCACAGCTACACGGGCCTGGGCTGCGACAAACCGTCGCTGCGGCTGATGCAGACAGGTCTCGTGGTGTTCCTCGTCGCGGCGCCGCTGGACGTGATCAACCACCGCGTGAACGGCCTCGACCTCACCGCGTGGAGCCCGTCGCACATGATGCTGTACCTCGGCACGGGCATCATGCAGGCCGGCGTCCTGCTCGGCTGGGTGCGCCTCGCGCCGCCGGGGCGCTTCCGGACGGGTGTGCTGCTGGCGCTGTGGGCATTCTTCCTGGAGAACACGTTTTTCCCCAACGGCCAGCAGGAGTACGGCATCCTCGGCCTGCGCGCGTGGGAGCGCGGGGCGCCGGAGGCGGAGCCTTCGCTGCTGAGCTTTGCCGCGAACCAGATCGGGCATCCGGTGGACCGGACGGCGATCTTGCACTTCACGATGCCGATCCCGGAGTGGGTCTATCCGCTGTGGGGCATCGCCGTCACCGCGCTCATCCTCGCCCTCGCCCGCCACACGCTGCGGTTCCGCTGGGCGGGGCTGGCCGTGGCCGGTGCTTATGTGGCCTACCGGTGCGTGATGTGGCCGCTGCTGCTGGGGCTGGGTTTTCCGGTGTCGACGGTGCCGTTCTACCTGCTGGCAGTCGGCCTCGCCGTGGACCTCGCGGTGACGATCGGCGCGGGTCACCGCGTCGCGACGGCCGCGATCGGGGCGCTGCTGGTGACGGCGTTCGGGTACGGGGCGCTGTGGGTGCAGTCGCAGTTCCGGGTGTGGTTCCTGGGTGACGCGCACACGGAGTCGGCGCCGCCGGTGGCGTACTGGACTGTGGCGGTGGCTTTGGTCGGTGTGTTCGTCCTGTGGGCGGGCGCCGGGCCGGTCACGCGCCGCTGGATCGCGCGGCGGAAGGTGACCCCCGAGAAACTGGTCGCCTAGCCAGAGCAAAAAACGGCCCTTCCCCCGAGACGCCGGGGGAAGGGCCGTTTCATGTGTTACCAACCTCAGTCGAACAGGACTTACTTGACCTTCGTCCCGGCCGAGCCCAGCGCCTGGCAAGCCTCGACCACACGAGCCGCCATGCCACCCTCGGCGGCCTTCAGGTACGAACGCGGGTCGTAGACCTTCTTGTTGCCCACCTCGCCGTCGATCTTCAGCACGCCGTCGTAGTTCTTGAAGAAGTGGTCGACGATCGGGCGCGTGAACGCGTACTGGGTGTCCGTGTCGACGTTCATCTTGACGACGCCGTAGGTCACCGCCTCGCGGATCTCCTCCGGGAGGGAGCCGGAGCCGCCGTGGAAGACGAGTTCGAAGGGCTTGGCGCCGGCGTCGAGGCCGAGCTTCTTGGCGGCCGCTTCCTGGCCGCCCTTCAGCACGTCGGGGCGGAGCTTGACGTTGCCCGGCTTGTAGACGCCGTGGACGTTGCCGAAGGTCGCTGCCAGCAGATAGCGGCCGTTCTCGCCCGAGCCGAGGGCGTCGATGGTCTTCAGGAAGTCGCCTTCGGCCGTGTAGAGCTTCTCGTTGATGTCGTGCGCGACGCCGTCTTCCTCCCCGCCGACGACGCCGATCTCGACCTCGAGGATGATGTGCGCGGCCGCGGTCTTGGCCAGCAGTTCGGTAGCGATCTCGAGGTTCTCGTCGAGGTCGATCGCGGAGCCGTCCCACATGTGGGACTGGAAGAGCGGGTTCTGGCCGTTCTTCACGCGCTCGGCCGAGATCTCGATCAGCGGGCGGACGAAGCCGTCGAGCTTGTCCTTCGGGCAGTGGTCCGTGTGGAGCGCGACGTTGACGTCGTACTTGGCAGCCACGACCTGTGCGAACTCGGCCAGCGCGGTCGCGCCGGTGACCATGTCCTTCACCTTCTGCCCGGACGCGAACTCCGCGCCGCCGGTGGAGAACTGGATGATCCCGTCGCTCTCCGCCTCGGCGAACCCGCGGATCGCGGCGTTCACGGTCTCCGACGAGGTCACGTTGATGGCCGGGTAGGCGAACTCGTTCGCCTTGGCCCGGTCGAGCATCTCCGCGTAGACCTCGGGGGTGGCGATGGGCATCGTTTCCTCCTCGGAACTGACTGTCTTCTCAGCCGCATCGTACGAGGTGGACCGGCCGCGTGGGCCGGTCCACCTCATTAGGGACGCCTATGGACATCCTCACGTGGAACGATTCAGAACAACTCGGCCGCCAGCGCCCGGTATGCCGGGAACGGGTCTTCGTTCAGGACCTGGACGTTCACGTGGTCAGCGCCCGCGTCGAGGTGCGCGCGCACGCCCGCCGCGATGGCCGGGGCGTCGCCGTGCAGGACCAGGGCGTCGACGAGGCGGTCGCTGCCCTCGCCGGCGAGGTCTTCCTCCGTGAACCCGAGCTTGCGCAGGTTGGCCGTGTAGTTGGACAGCTGCAGGTAGAACTGCACGGTCTTGCGGCCGAGCGCCCGCGCGCGCTCCGGGTCCGTGTCGAACACGACCTTGTGCTCGGGGGCGAGCAGCGGGCCCGAGCCGAGGATCTCGCGGGCGGAGCGCGTGTGCTCCGGGATGGTCAGGTACGGGTGCGCGCCGGCCGTGCGGTCGCCCGCCAGCTTCAGCACCTTCGGGCCCAGCGCGGCCAGCGCGCGGGACGCCTGGGGGACGCCCGCCGTGTCGAGGCCATCGAGATATTCAACGAGGGCGGCGTAGGGCTTTTTGTACTCCTGCGTCGCCTCCGGGTGGCCCGCGCCGACGCCGAGGAGGAAGCGGCCCGGGTGCTTCGCCTCGATGCGGTGGAACGCCTTCGCGATGGACGCGGGCGTGTCCGCCCAGATGTTGACGATGCCGGTCGCGACGGCGAGGTGATCGGTCGCGTCGAGCAGTTCCTCGGCGATCGCCAGGTCGCCGCCCGGCGAACCGCCCAGCCACACCGCGCCGTAGCCGAGCCTCTCCACCTCCGCCGCGAACTCGCCGTTCGTCTGCGTGGCACTACGCCAAATGCCGACCCTGCCCAGTTCGATAGCCATAAACCTTCCCAACACCCGATGCCCGGCGGATTCTTCCGGGTCTGAAGGCTAGTTTCGTGGCATGACCAAGCTCGGCAACTCGGACCTCGACGTATACGGCCTCAACCTCGGCTGCAACGTCTTCAACTTCACCGCGGACGAAGAGACTTCCCACGCGGTCCTCGAAGCCTACGCTTCAGCCGGCGGCAACTTCCTCGACACCGCCGACGTGTACGGCGGTGGCGGTGGTTCGGAGACGATCATCGGCAACTGGCTGACCAAGCGCGGCCGCCGCGACGACATCGTGGTCGCCACGAAGGTCGGCGCGTGGGAGCAGCGCAAGGGCCTGTCGGCGGCCAACATCACGGCCGCGGCCGAGGATTCGTTGCGGCGCCTGCAAACCGACCACATCGACCTGTACTACGCACACAAGGACGACCAGGACACTCCGCTCGAAGAGACGCTGTCGGCCTTCGACTCCCTCGTGCGCGCTGGCAAGGTCCGCTACATCGCGGCGTCGAACTACTCGGCCGAGCGGTTGACCGAGGCACTGTCCATTTCGGACCGTGAGGGCTACGCGCGGTACGTGGCCCTGCAGCCGCACTACAACCTGGTGGAGCGGGACTACGAGACCCACCTCGCGCCGACGGTCTCGCGCGAGGGGCTTTCGACGTTGCCGTATTTCGCTCTGGCCAAGGGTTTCCTCACCGGCAAGTACCGCTCGGCCGACGAGCCGGGCGACTCCCCGCGCGCCCCGAGGGCCATCGCGTACCTCGACGACCGCGGCGAGCGCGTGCTGGCGGCGCTGGACTCGATCGCCTCGGCGCACGGCGCGTCCGTCGCCTCGGTGGCGCTGGCCTGGTTGCGCGTGCAGCCGACGGTCGCCGCCCCCATCGCGAGCGCGCGCACGCCGGAGCAGCTGACGGATCTCGTGGCATCGGTGGCGCTGGAGCTGACGGGTGCCGAGGTCGAGGCGCTGAACAAGGCGTCGGTCTAGAACGCGCTGATGTTCCGCGCCCGTTCGCGGCGGGTCAGGGTGCCGACGACGGCGCCCTGACCGTGCCGGCGGACGGCGAGCCGGGACAGCAACGTGAGTACTGGCGTGAAGGCCGCGTCGGGGAAGTCCGGCGCCGGCAGGTCGACGCTCGCGGCGAGATCGGCGGAGTGGACGACCAGCTCCAGCAGTCGGGTGTGCAGGAAGTCGTTGCGGCGCAACGACCAGCCCTGCCACGGAATGTCCACCCGCTCCGCCGCCTCGCCGCGCAAGAGCTGCGCGACCGCGGCGAGATCGGCGTCGTACCGCGACAGCATCCAGTCGAAGCCCAGGGCGGCCTCGGCGTCGTCGGTGGTGCGGTCGTTGGCTTGGTCGGTGAGCGACGTCGAGGTGACCCAGGCGGCCCGCGCGTAGTGCTCGTCGACCGCGGCGAGCACCGGCAGGGTCGACGGGGCCGCGAGGAGCTCGGCCGCGCGTGTCACCTGGCGGGCGAGGTGGCAGGCCAGCGCGCCCACCGACAGCTCCGGCAACGCGCTGGGTTCGGCCCAGCGCTCGCGCACAACATCGAGTCGCAACAGCGTCGAACAGACCGCCGCGGCGTCGAGAAACGACTGGTCGAGATCCCCACGCGAGCACCATCCATGGTCGAATCCTGCCACCCACCGCAACCTACCGAGAAGTAGCTTACCCCGGGTAGGTTGCGGTACCGTCCCCTTCACTAGCGGAAACGCGCGCCAAGGAGGGCACCAGTGGTCAAGAACGTGGACGGCAAGGTCGTGCTGATCACCGGGGCCGCGCGGGGCATCGGGGCCGGGCTGGCGGAGCGGCTGGCCGCACGCGGGGCCAAGGTCGCGCTGGTCGGCCTGGAGGCGGACGAGCAGGCGAAGGTCGCCGAGAAGATCGGGCCGAACGCCAAGGCGTGGGAAGCCGACGTGACCAGCTGGGACGACCTCGAAGCGGCCACCCAGGGCGTCGTGGAGCACTTCGGCGGGATCGACATCGTCATCGCCAACGCGGGGATCGCCACGGCCGGCTTCGTGCGGAGCGTGGACCCCAAGGCGTTCGAGAAGGTCATCGAGGTCGACCTGCTCGGCGTGTGGCGCACGTTCCGCGTGACGCTGCCCCACGTGATCGAGCGGCGCGGCTACCTGCTGGCGATCTCGTCGCTGGCCGCGATCACACACGCGCCCGGCATGGCGAACTACGCGGCGGCCAAGGCGGGCGTCGAGGCGTTCTCCAACAGCCTGCGGGCGGAAGTCGCGCACCTCGGGGTGAAGGTCGGCGTCGCGCACCCCACGTGGATCCGCACGGACCTGGTCGAAAGCGCCGACGCGCACCCGGTGTTCGGGAAGCTGCGGGCGTCGATGCCGGGGCTGATCGGGAAGACGTACCCGCTCGACGTGGCGCTCGACGACCTCGAGGCGGGCATCCTCAAGCGCGCGCGGACGATCCACGTGCCACGCTGGGTCGGCGGCCTCAAGCTGCTGCGCGCGTTCCTGCCGCCGATCGTCGAGCTCGGCGCGCGGGCCCGCGTGCCGGCGGCGGACAAGGCCGCGCTGGACGACATCGAGCAGCGCGGCGCGTACGAGTCGGCGGTGACCGGCCACGGCGGCCGGGCTGCGACCCGACCCGAATAGATCACAGCCGAATAGGAGCGCGCATGTCCCGCCGCGACCAGATCCGCATGACGCCCGAGGAGATCCGGGCCTACCTCGACGAGCAGAAGGTCATCAACGTCGCCACGGTCGGGCCGAACAACCGGCCCCACCTGGCGCCACTGTGGTACTTCCCGCACGAGGACGGCGTCGCGACGTGGACGTACGGCAGCTCGCAGAAGGCCAAGAACCTGCGCCGCCTGCCGGAGGCCACGGTGCTCGTCGAGAGTGGCGATTCCTACGAGAAGCTGCGCGGCGTCTCCCTCGAGGCCGACGTGCAGATCATCGAGGACACCGACGAGGTCACCCGCATGGGCATCACGCTCATGCAGCGCTACGCGGGCGCCAAGCCGGGTGACCCCGTGCCCGCCGAGCTCGGCGAGTTCATCGGCCGCCAGGCCCCGAAGCGCATCGGCCTGATCTTCCACTCGACGAAGGTCGTCTCGTGGGACCACACGAAACTCGGCGGAGCGTACTAACGGGTAGCAGGTACTTTCGAGTAACTGTTACTTGAGGTAACGTCATCTGTGGCAGACCCCCAGCGCAGCGGAGGCCGACAGATGACCGAGCGGTTCAAGGTCGTGATCGTGGGCACCGGGTTCTCCGGGCTCGGGCAGGCGATCCAGCTCGAAAAGGCCGGCATCCGGGACTACGTGATCCTGGAGAAGGCCGACGAAGTGGGCGGCACCTGGCGGGACAACTCGTACCCCGGGTGCGCCTGCGACGTCCAGTCGCACATGTACTCGTTCTCCTACGAGCAGAACCCCGACTGGTCGCGGTCGTTCTCGCCGCAGCCGGAGATCTTCGGCTACCTCAAGGGCGTCGCGGACAAGTACCGGCTGCGCGAGCGGATCCGGTTCGGCGTGGAGATCACCGGGGCCCACTGGGACGCGGGCGAGCGCCGCTGGAGTGTCGAGACCAAGAGCGGCGACGAGTTCTCCGCGCAGTTCCTGGTTTCCGGGGTCGGCGGGCTGCACATCCCGTCGATTCCGAAGCTGCCGGGCATCGAGAAGTTCAAGGGCCAGACGTGGCACTCGGCGCAGTGGAACCACGAGTTCGACCTGCGCGGCAAGAAGGTCGCGGTGATCGGCACGGGGGCGAGCGCGATCCAGTTCGTGCCGCAGATCGCGCCGGAGGTGGCTGAGCTGACGCTCTTCCAGCGCACACCGCCGTGGATCATGCCGAAGCCCGACCACGCGATGCCCGGCTGGGCGAAGCAGCTGTTCCGCTACGTGCCGGGCACGCAACGCCTGTACCGCAACGCGTTGTACTGGCTGCTCGAAGCGCGCGCCATCGGCTTCAACGGGCACCCGAAGCTCATGCACGCGGCCGAATCCATCGCGCGCCGCCACATCGCGAAGGGCATCAGCGACCCGAAGCTGCGCCGCAAGGTGACGCCGGACTACACGATGGGCTGCAAGCGCGTGCTCATCTCCAACGACTACTACCCCGCCCTCGACCGCGGAGGCGTCGACGTGGTCACCGACGGCGTCCGCGAAGTGCGCGAGAACAGCGTGGTCGACGAAGCCGGGGTGGAGCACGAGGTCGACGCGATCATCTACGGCACCGGCTTCCACGTCACGGATGCGTTGGAGTACCTCGACATCACGGGCGTCGAAGGCCGCGGCCTCGCGAAAACCTGGGCCACGGACGGGATCCGCACGCACAAGGGCATCACCGTCGCCGGGTTCCCGAACCTGTTCTTCCTGCTCGGCCCGAACACCGCGCTGGGCCACAACTCCGTGGTGTTCATGATCGAGTCGCAGTCGCGCTACGTCGTCGACGCGATCAGGCTCGCCGACTCCCACGGCGCCGCCGCGCTCGACGTGCGCCCGTCCGTGCAGGACCAGTTCCAGGCCGAGATCCAGGACAAGCTGGTGAAGGGCGTTTGGACGCAGGGCGGCTGCACGAGCTGGTACCTCGACGCCAAGGGCGCGAACCGCACGATCTGGCCCGGTTTCACGTGGAAGTACTGGCTCGAGACGCGCCGGGTGGAGCCGAGCGACTACGAGCTGTCCGGGCGGGCCTCGTGAACCCGGCGAATCCCGTCGAGCACGAACAGATCATGCTGCACGCGCGCGACGTCAAGTTCGACTGGGCCACGCTGCCGATGCACTGGATCCCCGGCGAACCGCAGGCCACGCACAGCATCAACGTGCTGCACATCGCCCTGCCCGAAGGCGAACGCTGGTTCGTCGAGGTCTTCAAGCAGGCCGTGCCGCTGATCCGCGACGAGCGGCTGAAGGAGGACGTCCTCGGCTTCACCGGCCAGGAGGCCATGCACGCCGAGGCCCACGACGGCGTTGCGGAGCACCTCGAAGCCGCGGGCCTGCACGTGCGGCCGTACGTCGCGCAGATGGAGTGGCTGTTCCGCCGGCTGCTGGGAGATCGTCCTGGCGCCGGTGAGGAATGGCTTGTCGAACGGCTCGCGCTGATCGCCGCGATCGAGCACTACACCGCGTTCCTCGGCCAGTGGGTGCTCGACGCGAAGGCGCTCGACGACGCCGGTTCCGACCCGACGATGCTCGACCTGCTGCGCTGGCACGGCGCGGAGGAAGTCGAGCACCGGTCCGTGGCCTACGACCTGTTCTGCCACCTCGACGGCCGCTACTCGCGCCGCGTGCGCAGCATGGCCGTGGTGACGCCGGCGCTGGCGTGGGTTTTCGCGCGGGGCACCAAGTTCCTCATGCGCAACGACCCGACGCGGCCGGGGCGAGCGTCCTGGCGCGCGTACCTGAAGGCCGCGAAGCGCGGTGTTGCACCTTCGCCGCGCGAGCTGCTGCGCGAGATCCGGCCGTACTTCCGGCGCTCGTACCACCCGACGGAGACCGGCAACACCGACCAGGCCGTGGCGTACCTGGCGAGCTCACCGGCGGCCCGGGCGGCCGACGCACCGAAGTGACCGCACCGCGATGACCGCACCGGAATTCCCGCCGCGGCTCGACGGCACGGGCCGCCGCGACTGGCTGATGTCCACTTTGGTCGGCGTCGGCGCGGCCTACCGCCGGCTCGCCCGGTACTCCGGCCGGCGCCGCCTGCCCGTGCAGGCGGTGGACCGGACGTTGCCGCTGGTCGTGACCACCGTCCGGCCGGAAGCCGACGAAGTGGTGTCCCTGCGCCTCGCGCGGCCCGAGGGTGAGCCATTGCCGAGCTGGCGGCCGGGCGCGCACCTCGACCTCACCCTGCCGTCGGGACTCGTCCGGCAGTACTCGCTCTGCGGCGACCCCGGCGACCTCTCGCACTACCGCGTGGCCGTCCGGCGGATCGGTGCGGCCTCGGGTGAGGTCCACGCGCTCGAACCCGGTACCAAGGTGGACGTGCGCGGCCCGCGCAACGCGTTCCCGTTCGTCGCGGCGGACTCGTACGTCTTCATCGCCGGCGGCATCGGCATCACGCCGATCCTGCCGATGGTCCGCGCGGCCGACGCCCGCGGAGCCGGTTGGCGGCTCGTCTGCACGGGACGCAGCCGCGAGTCGATGCC
The DNA here is from genome assembly GCF_040689465.1 of Amycolatopsis sp. NPDC051373. Lineage (NCBI taxonomy): Bacteria > Bacillati > Actinomycetota > Actinomycetes > Pseudonocardiales > Pseudonocardiaceae > Amycolatopsis > Amycolatopsis sp. NPDC051373. The sequence continues at coordinate 477,428 of NZ_JBFBAE010000001.1, forward strand.
GTTTGTGGAAGAACTTTCGGATTTGCCCGGGGATCGCGTGTGGTTCCGTCCGGACACCGAGTACGGCATTCCGGCCTCGGGCGCGGAGTTGCTGGAGGGCGTCCCCGACGGCGCCTCGGTCTACTGCTGCGGGCCGACGCCGATGATCACCGGCGTCCGCGTGGACCTCGAGCTCACCGGCGCCAGGGCCGTGTACTTCGAACGTTTCTCGACCCCGCCGATCATCGGCGGGCGGCCGTACACCGTGGTCCTGCGCCGCAGCGGCCACACGCTCGCCGTGCCGGCCGACCGTTCGACGCTCGACGTCGTGCGCGAAGTGCTGCCTGACGTGGCGTTCTCCTGCCGCCAGGGCTTCTGCGGCACGTGCGCCGTGGCGACCCCGGACGGCGGGCCGGTGCGGATCTGCGTGGACCGCGGACCCGCCGTCCTGGAGCTCTAGGTGCTACGCCTGCGGGACCCAAGCGCCGAGCACCGGCTTGTACTCCCGGATCGAGCGATCGGCGACCACGCCTTCGAGCTGGTACGGGTCCTTGCCGATCAGTTCCTCGAGGGCCGCCTCGTCCTCGGCCTGCCACAGGACCAGACCACCGGAGCCGTCGGCGAGCGGTCCCGCGACGGCCACGCGGCCGTCGGCGGAGTGCTGGCTCAACCACTCACGGTGACGGGGCCGGACGTCGGCCACCTTCTCCTGCACGTAACGGATTTCGACCAGGTACCAGGCCATGTGGATCTCCCGGGTGGGTGCGTTGGTGACGCTGCCGACGCTACTGGGCAACACCCTGTGGTCCCAGCATCCGACCAGTGGCGGGACAGAGCTCACCCGATACGCTAGGGCTGCGTCAGCAGCTCGGCGCAGGGGCACCACAGGGGTCGAGAACAGGCAGGCAGGGGTACATGCTGGAGGGCAACGCGGAACGCAGTGTCGAGGCGACCCTCGGGCACCTGCGGACCATGGACGGGCCGGTGCCGCCGCAGCAGCCGGCCGCACCGCTGACCCTGGAGGACCTGTACCGCCAGCACCGGATGCGGCTCGTGCGGCTGGCGATCCTGCTGGTCGACGAGCCGGCGACGGCCGAGGACGTGGTGCAGGAGGCGTTCACCGGTCTGCACCGCAACTGGGGCCGGCTGCGCGATGCTGCCGCGGCCGTCGGATACCTGCGCACGGCCGTGGTCAATGGCTCGCGCAGCGTGCTGCGGCGGCGGAAAACCGCGCGTGAATACGTGCCTCCGCACGCCGTGAACGCGCGTTCCGCGGAGAGTCTCGCGATGCTGTCGAGCGAGCACCAAGCCGTGGTCAGCGCCCTTTCGAAGCTCCCGCCGCGCCAGCGCGAGGTGCTGGTGCTCCGGTACTACGGGGGGCTGTCCGAGGCCGAGATCTCCGAGGCCGCGGGCATCTCTAAGGGTACCGTTAAGTCGACCGCCAGCCGGGCGCTGGAGGCCCTGCAGAAGGCGATGCAGACCCCACAGTGACCCGGGTGGACCAATCGCGATCACCGAGTTGCGTAGCCATGTCTGGTCCAGACCAATATATGCTGGAGGGCGTGAAGCACGCCGGAGACTTCGTCATCACGGGCGGCCGGGTCGTCGCCCCGGACCGCGTACTCGACGACGGCTGGCTCGCCGTCTCCGACGGGCGCATCGCCGCGGTCGGCACGGGGACGCCGCCGGGCGGCCCCGACACCGAGGTCGTCGACGTGGGCGGAGCACTCGTGGTGCCCGGGTTCGTCGACACCCACTGCCACGGCGGGGGCGGCGCTTCGTTCTCCACACTGGACCCCGACGAGATCCTCACGGCGGTGCGCGCGCACCGCCGCCACGGCACCACGACCACGCTCGCGAGCCTGGTCTCGGACCCGATCGACCTGCTGACCGAGCAGATCGCGGCCCTGCGCGAGCTCGTGCAGGACGGTGAGCTCGCCGGCATCCACCTCGAAGGCCCGTTCATCTCACGCGCCCGCTGCGGCGCGCACGATCCTGACACGCTGCGTGAACCGGACACCGGCACCGTCGAGAAGCTGCTGCGCGCGGGCGCCGGCGCGATCCGCATGGTCACGCTCGCGCCGGAGCTCAACGGTGGGGTGAAGGCCGTGCGCCAGCTCGCCGAATCGGGTGTGACGGCCGCGATCGGGCACACCGACGGCCTCGCCGAGCAACTCGTGCCGGCCATCGACGCGGGCGCCACCGTGGCGACGCACCTGTTCAACGGCATGCGCCCCCTGCACCACCGCGAACCGGGCCCGGTCGGTGTGCTGCTGGACGACGAGCGCGTGACGGTCGAGCTCATCTGCGACCTCGTGCACCTGCACCCGACCGTGGTCCGCCTGGCCGCTTCGCACGCGGGCCGCGGCCGGACCGTACTGATCACCGACGCCATGTCGGCCACCGACGCCGCCGACGGCCGCTACACGCTGGGCCGACTCGAGGTCGACGTGCACGACGGCGTGGCGACGCTGGACAACGGATCACTGGCCGGCAGCACGTTGACGATGGACAACGCCTTCCGCAACCTCGTGAAGGGTGCCAAACTCGGTGTCCTCGACGCCGTCCGGGCGACCTCCGGCCGGCCCGCCGAGCTGCTGGGCATCGCCGACCGCACCGGTTCGCTGCGGCCGGGCCTCGCCGCCGACGTCGTGATCCTCGACGACGACCTGCGGCCGGTCCGGGTGCTGCGCCGGGGCGAGTGGGTCGCCGAGGCCGGCCGGGCTACCTTGAGCACGTAAGCGACTACGCGGGCCGCCCGCGGGGAAGTACGGAGAGGGATGAGCGAGCCGAAGGACCCGGAGCGACTGCTCGCCGACGCCCTGCGCGCCCAGGCCGTGTTCGCCCCGCACACCAGCTCGCAGCCCCCGGCGTCTTCCGGCTCCCCGGACTCCACGGGCTCCCCGGACTCCACGGGCTCCGCCGGCGCGACCGGCCCCACCGAGGAGCTCCCACCCCGTTACGGCCTGCTCTCCGGCGCGGGGGCCGACTCCCTCGAACGCGAACGCGCGGCCCTGGACGACGCCTCCGGCCAACGGACGACGCCGGTCTCTTCGGGAGTTCAGCCCGTTCCCGCACCGGATCCGGCGACGGTCCGCCAGGTCGCGCCCGGCCCCGCGCCGCTGCCCGCGCACTGGGTGCTGCTGCTGGCTCTCCTGCTGGGCTTGGCCGCGGGCTCGGTCATCGGACTGCTCACCCTCGTCTGACAATTCCGGAAAACCCCCACTACCTGCGGTGGTTCTCCCTGTGAAGGCACTCAGCGTCACCCTGTACCGTTTTCGGTGTGATTCTCGCCCAGAGCACAGTGACGACCATGTCCATCCTGCCGTCCTGGCTGGACCCGGAGCAGCTGCTGTCCGGCCTGACCGTGCCGGTCATCGCGGTGCTCTGCCTGATCATCTTCATCGAGAGCAGCATCTTCCCGGTGCTGCCGGGCGACTCGCTGCTGTTCACAGCGGGCCTGTTCATCGCCAACGGCACGCTGCAGGCGCCCCTGTGGGTGGTGTGCGTGCTGGTGACGGTGGCGGCGCTGCTCGGCAACGTCTGCGGGTACTACATCGGGTACTTCGTCGGCCCGAAGCTGTTCAACCGGCCCGATTCGAAGTTCTTCAAGAAGGAGTACGTCGACAAGACTCACGCCTTCCTCGACCACCACGGGCCCAAGGCCGTGGTGCTGGCGCGGTTCGTGCCGTTCGTGCGGACGTTCATCACCTGGATCGCCGGCATCGGCCGCATGGACCCGAAGCGGTACTTCACCTACACGGTGCTGGGCGGCATCGCCTGGGCCGCGGGCATCACTGTGCTGGGCTCGCTGCTGGGCAACATCGGTTTCATCCGCGACAACGTCGACGCCATCTTCGTGCTGATCGTGCTCGTGTCCGTGGTTCCGATCCTGCTCGAGTACCTCAAGAGCCGCCGCGAGAAGAAGGCCCGCGTGGGTGCGCCGGAAGAAAACGCCGCCGAGGTCACCCAGCGGATCCCGCGCGTGCGCGACTGACCGAAACGCGGAAAACGGCGCCGGCCCCGAGCAAGGGACCGGCGCCGTTTTCGTGAAACCTCAGTCCGTCATCGAGAACATCGACCCCGGGTTGAACAGGTTTTCCGGGTCCAGTGCCTGCTTGATCTGCCGGTGCACCCGCATCCCGACGGGCCCGATCTCGCGCGCAAGCCAGTCGCGCTTGATCTTGCCGACGCCGTGCTCGCCGGTCACCGTGCCGCCGAGCGAGAGGCCGATCTCCAGGATGTCGTCGAACGCCTGCCGCGCCCGGACGAACTCGTCCTCGTTGTCGGGCGCGTAGACGATCGTCGGATGCATGTTGCCGTCGCCGGCGTGGCCGACCACGGCGATCTTCAGCCCCACCTTCTCACTCACCTGCTCGCAGCCGCGGATCAGCTCGGCGATACGGGTGCGCGGCACGCTGACATCGTCGGTGAGCCAGATGCCGTAGGTTTCCAGCGCGGTCAGGACCACTCGCCGGGCCTGCAGCAGCATCTTGCCCTCTTCGAGGTCGTCGGTGGCGTAGACCAGGTCGGCGCCGCAGTCGGCGCAGATCTGCTCCAACACGGCGAGCTCGCGCAACGCGGCCTCGCCGCCGACGTCGGACTGCGCCAGCAGCAGCGCCTGGCAATCGGAACCCGCGCCGAGGTCGGTCTTGAGGTAGGTCTCCGACGCCTTGATCGACGCCGCGTCCATGATCTCCAGCAGCGACGGCACGAGTCCCTCGCGCACGACCCGCGCCACGGCCTCGCCCGCCGCCTCCGTGGTGCTGAAGCCCGCGACGAGCGTCGCCGGCGCCTGCGGCAGCGGGCGCAACGCCACGGTGGCCTGCGTGATCACGCCGAGCGTGCCCTCGCTGCCGATGAACAGCTTCGTCAGGTCGTAACCCGCCACGCCCTTCACAGTGCGGCGGCCGGTCTTGAGCAGCGACCCGTCGGCCAGCACGACCTCGAGGCCGAGCACGGAGTCGGTGGTCACGCCGTACTTCACGCAGCACAGGCCGCCGGCGTTGGTGGAGAGGTTGCCGCCGATCGTGCACCAGTCGTAGCTCGACGGGTCGGGTGGATAGAACAGGCCGTGCTTCTCCACGGTGTTGCGGAAGTCGAGGTTGACCACGCCGGGCTGCACCACGGCGAGGCGGTTGGCGGGGTCGATCTCCACGATCTCGTCGAGCTTGGTCAGCACGAGCACCACGCAGCCGTCGATGGCGTTGGCCGCACCGGACAGGCCGCTGCCCGCCCCGCGCGGCACGACGGGCACCTTCGCTTCGGCGCACGCCTTGACCACGGCCTGCACCCCCGCGGTGTCCGCGGGCAGCACCACGGCCAGCGGTTTCCCGGACGGCGCGAGCGGCATCATGTCGCGCGAGTAGCTCGCGGTCACGTCGGCGTCGGTGAGCACGGCCTCCTTGCCGAGCTCGTCGCGGAGTCGCTGCAGGAGGGCGTCAGTGCTCATGCTTCATCGTAGGCACAAATATCTCCGCAGTGCGGAATAGAATTTCCAGATTTCAGCCGGATGGCGACTTGCCCGGCGCCATCCGGCTGCGCATCCAGCCGACCTGTCAGCGCACCAGGCCGTAGACCCGGTCGACGTTGATCGTCAGCACCAGCCGCTGGTCCGCGACCATCGCCTCGCGGTACTCGTCCCAGTCGGGGTGCTCACCGCCGACCTTGCGGTAGAGGTCGATGAGCGCCTCCACCGTCGCGTCGTCCTTGGCCGTGGCGACCGGCGTCAGCACGGCTTTGCCCTCCGCCACCGCGTACGACCAGCCGTTCTCGCTGCCCACGTGGTAGCTCACGCGCGCGTCGCGGCGCATGTTCTTCGTCTTCGCCCGTGTCTCGGTGATCGACACGAGGATCTTGCGCTCGGCGGCGTCGAAGTGGTGGCTCACGGTGGACAGCTGGGGCCGGCCGTCGCGCTTGAGCGTGGCCAGCACGCCGTTGCGGCGGGAGCCGATGAGGTCGTACAGCGGTGTGTCGTCGGTCATAGCTTTTTCAACCCGTCACATTCCGTCTTGTTCCCTCGTCAAGTTCCAGAGCCCTGACCTGGGCCTTCGGACTCGGGAGAAAACGGACGAACACCCTCCGGTGAATATCTGCTTGCATGCAACAACTAAAGTGTGATGCGACACAACCGGGGTCCGCGAGCTTGCGCGAAGCACGGATCAGGCACACTCTTGCTAAAGGCAACTAGTTGCAGCCGCCAAACAACGGTTCGTTTCACCGCGAGAAAGATCGACCGAATGGCACCGAACAGCGCCGCCACCCGGCCCAAGGACAGGCTCGACCTGGCCGACCAGCTCGGACACGAGCTGGTCCGTTTCATGCGCCTGATCACCAAGGCGAAGTCGCAGGTCTCCAAGCAGGGTCCGGACGGCATCGAGCGGGCCGCGTACGCGATCCTCTTCTGCCTCATCCACGAGGGGCCGCAGCGCACCAGCAAGCTCGCCGAGTTCCTGCACTCCGAGATCTCCACCATCAGCAGGCAGTCGAGCGCGCTCGTGCAGCACGGACTGGTGGAACGTCAAGCCGACCCCGAAGACGGCCGCGCCTGCTTGCTCGCGCCCACCGCCGAAGGCCTGCGGGTCTTCGACGAGAACCGCAAGCAGCGCAACCTCTGGCTCGCCGACGTGCTCGGCGACTGGACCCAGGAGGATCGCGAGACCCTCAACGAGCTGTTCGGGCGGCTCAACACCGGTATCGAGAACAACTTTCCAGACATGACCGACTCCGCGCCGGCGGACTCGGTGCACTCCAAGGGGGCCTAGCAACCACATGACCACCATCGAGAAACAACCTCAGCAGCGGGGGGGCGCACCCGTCCTCGACGCGTCGGGTGTGCCGCGGCTGAGCCACCGCCAGATCGTCACGATCCTGAGCGGACTCATGTGCGGCATGTTCCTCGCCGCACTGGACCAGACGATCGTGGGTACCTCGATCGTCAAGATCGCCAACGACCTGCACGGCTTCGACCTTCAGGCGTGGGCCACCACGGCGTACCTGATCACGTCGACGATCGTCACGCCGATCTACGGCAAGCTGTCGGACATCTACGGCCGCAAGCCGTTCTACCTGGCCGCGATCTCGATCTTCGTCGCCGGTTCGCTGGCTTCGACGTTCTCGCAGTCGATGTACGAGCTCGCCGCGTTCCGCGCGGTGCAGGGTCTCGGCGCCGGTGGCCTGATGTCACTGGCCATGACCATCATCGGTGACGTGGTGCCGCCGCGCGAACGCCCGCGGTACCAGGGCTACATCCTCGCCGTCTTCGGTCTGTCCACTGTGCTCGGTCCGGTGCTCGGCGGGTTCTTCGCCGGGTTCGACACGCTCGGCGGCATCTCCGGCTGGCGCTGGGTCTTCCTGATCAACGTGCCGATCGGCATCGTCGCGCTGTTCGTGGTCGCCAAGGTGCTGAACGTGCCGCACGTGCCACAGAAGCACAAGATCGACTGGTGGGGCGCGCTTTCGCTCGTCGTGGCGGTGGTGCCGTTCCTGATCGTCGCGGAACAGGGCCAGACCTGGGGCTGGGGCGACGGCAAGGCGATCCTCTGCTACGCCGTCGGCGCGATCGGCATCATCTCGTTCATCGTGGTCGAGAAGCTGATGAAGGACGCCGCGCTGATCCCGTTGCGGCTGTTCAAGAACTCGACGTTCACCGTCGCGATCATCGGTGGTGTCATCGTCGGTGTCGCCATGTTCGGCGCGATCACGATGATCCCGCAGTTCATGCAGGTCGTTCAGGGCTACACGCCGACCGAGTCAGGTCTGCTGATGCTGCCGCTGATGGGCGGCCTGATGCTGAGCTCGATCGGCTCCGGCCGGATCATGTCGAAGACCGGGCGCTACAAGATCTTCCCGATCGTCGGCACCCTGCTCATCGCCGGCGGCGCGTTCTTCTTCGCGCAGGTCAAGTACGACTCGCCGCTGTGGCACCCGCTGGTGGCCGCGGCCATCATCGGCCTCGGTCTCGGCCAGTGCATGCAGACGCTGGTCATCGCGGTGCAGAACGCCGGCCCGCGCAGTGACATGGGCGCCTCCACGGCAGCGGCCACGTTCTTCCGCCAGATCGGTGGTACGGCCGGTGTCGCGGTGTTCCTCACGATTCTGTTCAACGTGCTGCCGGGCAACATCACCAAGGCGTTCGGCGGCAACCCGCCGGCCGGTGCCGGTGCGCAGCTGGCCGACATCCAGACCAACACCAGCGTGATCCAGACGCTGCCGGACGCGCTGAAGACCCCGATCCTCGTCGGCTTCACCGAGTCGATCACCACGGTCTTCTACGTCGCCGGCGCGGTCGCACTGCTGGCCACGATCGTGCTGTGCTTCCTGAAGGAGATCCCGCTCGCGGGCATGAACCCGGCCGCCGCGGCGGTGGAAGGTGGCGAGGCACTGCTCGAGGAGAGCGAGACGCCGACGGACATCGTCGACCAGGCGGCCAAGCCGGGCTCGCTCTTCGAAGAACAGCCGCGAGAACCCGTTCTCGTCGGCGCAGGGGGAAGGCACTCGATGAACGGCAACGGTCACGGCGACCCGCAGGCGATTTCGGGCTCACTGCCCATGCCGATCACCAACTCGGCCGCGGGTGCGGGCATCGACGTGCCGCTGGGCGCGGGCGGTCCCCCGGTGACCGGGCACGTGCGCCGGCAGGACGGCAGCCACGTCGGTGCCGCCGCGCTGACGCTGATCGACCAGCAGGGCCGTCAGGTGGCGCGGGCGACCGGCAACGGCGACGGCAGCTACTCCGTGCCGACGCAGGGCCCGGGCACCTACGTGCTGATCGTGGCCGCTCCCGGCCACCAGCCGCAGGCCTCCAGCGTGGTGGTCGGCGGCGGGCCGGCGAAGCTCGACGTGACGCTCACCGGCTCGGGCGAGCTGACCGGTGTCGTGCGGTCCGTGGGGATCGGTTCCCCGCTGGCCAACGCCACCGTGACACTCACCGACTCGCGCGGCGAGGTCAACGGCGCGTTCATCACGGCCGACGATGGCGTCTACACCTTCAGTGGTGTCGGTGCCGGGCAGTACACGCTGGTCGCGAGCGGCCCGCACTACCGCCCGGTGGCGGTCACCCTGACCGTGCCCGACAGCGGCGTGCTGCGCCACGACGTCGAGCTGGCCGGCGCCGTGCTGATGCAGGGCATCGCGCGAACCGAGGGCGACCGGATCGTGCCGGACGCGCGGATCACCGTGCTCGACGCGAACGGCAACGTCGCGGCGGTCGCGCGCACGGATGGTGAAGGCCGCTACGTGGTGAGCGACCTGCCGGTGGGCTCGTACACGGTGGTGGCGAGCGGTTACCCGCCGGCCACCAGCCAGGTGAGCCTCACCGACGGCGAGGCCGAGCACGACGTGCGCCTGAGCTACGACCAGGCTCTCGACGAGCTGGTCGACCGCTCATGAGCGGGGGCCTGCGCGCACAGCTCCGCGCCAATGCGGGCTGGCCGGTCGAGAACGCCGTGCTCACGGTGACCGACCTCAACGGCCGTCAGATCGCGCGCCAGGTCACGGACGCGAAGGGGGCGGTGGCGACCGATCCGCTGCCCCCGGGCGTCTACACCGCCGTGATCACGGCGCCCGGGTACACGCCGATGGCTCGCACCGTGCAGGTCGGCTCCGACGGCGCCGGGCTGCTCGGCGACATCGCCCTGGCCCCCGTGGCCGAGGCCGTGGAGCTGCCGCCGCCCGGTCCGTGGACGATCGACCCGGTCCACACGTCGGTGGTCGCGACCGCGCGCCACATGGGCATCGCCAGCATCAAGGTGCGGTTCCCCGACGTCGGCGGACGCATCGACATCCGCCGCCCGGTGGAGCGTTCGACGGTGTTCGCCGAGATCAAGGCGGGCAGCATCGAGACCGGCATCAAAATGCGCGACGACCACCTGCGTTCGGCCGAGTTCCTCGACGTGGAGGCCTTTCCGCTGATCACGTTCGAGAGCACGGGCATTTCGCAGCGCGGCACGGACACCTGGGCGCTGCTGGGCGAGCTCACCCTGCACGGCGAACGCCGTCAGGTCGAGCTCGACCTGCGCTACCAGGGCCACGGCCCGGACCCGTGGGGCGGCGTGCGCGCCGCGTTCCACGCCGAGACCCAGCTGCACCGCAACGATTTCGCGATCAACTACAGCGCGATGGTCCGCGCGGGCGTCGCCGCGATCGGCACCACGGTCAAGGTGGAGCTGGACATCGAAGCGGTGCAAGGCGAGTCCCTGCCGCAGTTCTAGACGTTTTGTTCGATTCGGGCCGCCCGGGAACTGTCCCGGGCGGCCCGTTCGTTTGAGCCGTTGGTGAACGCGCAGTTCATTCCAGGAATACCGAAAGTGACCGGAAGGCTGGATTCGATGGTTCCTTCTTTCCGTCGGTCGTGGCCACGTAGGCTCTTCGCGTGAACCCCGCAAGCATCGAGGCCGCCGGAGTCGGCGTGAGCTGGCTCGACACGGCCGGCCCGCTGCTCGTCTGGGTGATCGTGCTTTCCTTCGTGTTCGTGGAATGCGCGCTCATCGTCGGCCTCTTCCTGCCGGGCGACTCGCTCCTCTTCGGCGCCGGCGTGGTGCTCGCGCAGCACGGCTCCGACGCGAACGCGTGGCTCCTGTCCGGCGCCGCACTCGTGGTGGCCGTCGGCGGCAACCAGGTGGGCTACTACATCGGCCGCAGCACGGGCACCCGCTTCATCGCCCGCCGCGGCGGCAAGGTGCTCAATCGGCACAACCTCGACCGCGCCCAACGGTTTCTGGACCGCAAGGGTTTCTTCGCGATCGTCGCGGCGCGGTGGATCCCGTGGATCCGCACACTCGCCCCGCTCATCGCCGGCGCCGCCCGCATGGACCCCCGGCGGTTCTTGTTGGCCACCAGCCTGGGTGGCCTGCTGTGGGTCCCCACTTTGGTCCTGCTGGGCTACTACGGCGCCGGCCTGCTGGACGCCCTGCCGTGGCTGAAGACGGCGGCCCTGTGGATTTCGGTGGCGTTCTTCGTCCTGGGGACGGGGTACGGGGTGCTTCGGTACCGGCAGGAAATGCGGCGACCGGTCGACGAACCGGACGACGCGCACGCCTGAGTTCCCGGCTCGCACGGTGACCTTGGGGCTCCCGCTCTTCGCGTCGGCCACACCGATCGACCTACTGAGCGCGCGGCGTTCCCGGCACAGCACGGACCTCTTCGGCTGAGCCGCGTCCGCCCTACAACTCCGGATCCGACCAGATCTCCAGCTGAATCCCATCCGGATCCCGGAACACGATCACCGACGACCCCTCGAAGGTCCGCGACTCCCGAGGCGGCAGGTACGACACCCCGTACTCCGAGAGCCGGTCCTCCCACTCACCGAGTTCCGCTTTCGACGACACCGAGAACGCGACGTGATCCAGCCCGGTCCGGCGCTCGTCGAAACAACGGCGGTCGGTGTCGGGGTGCTGGACCAGGACGACGGAAAACCCGTCGCCCGCGGACTTCAGCACGACCTTGTGGATCCCGGTTCCGGGGTCTTCGCGGCGGTGGCTCTCCTCGAGGTCGAGCACCCGCGCGTACCACGGGACGCTGCGTTCCACATCGGTCACGGTGAGCGCCAGATGGTGCACAGACGTGAGCTTGGGCATGACTTTCGCGGCCGTCCTTTCCGACCCCCGGCTGCGCACTCCGTGCGTTTACGACGCGGGGCGCTTGTCACCCACCCCGTGAACCGGCGCCGCCGCGACCCCGGTCGTCCAACTGCTCCGGAGGCTCCACCAGAGTGACACAGCCGCTCCGATCGGGCGGACGGATTCACCGACTTCCGCCACGAATCGTGATCTCCTCGTCGCCCGGCGTCCCACAAGCCGGGATGACGTGAACACGAGTAGCACCCCAGTGGAACGCCGAAATGGGCAAAGACCACATGGTGGGACGCTATTCAGCGGCCGCCGCCGACCTCCAGGACGGCGCCGACAGTGAAGGACGATGCCGGTGACAGAAGCCACAGCACCGCTTCGGCAATCTCCTCCGGTTCGCCCGGCCGACCGAGCGGAATCCCGGGCGCCAGCCGAGACAGCCGGTCCGGCAGGCCGGCCGCTTCGTGCAGACCCGTGGCCACGAGCCCGGGCGCGACGGCGTTCACGCGGATGACCTCGCCCGCCACTTCCTGGGCGAGTCCGAACGTGAGCGTGTCCACCGCGGCCTTCGTCGCGGCGTAGTGCACCCACTCACCCGCCGAGCCCGTGCGGGCGGCCGTGGACGAGACGTTGACGATGGCGCCACCGGGACCGCCGTACCGCGTCGAGAGCCGCCGCACGGCCTCGCGGCAGCACAGGAACACCCCGCCGACGTTGACCTCCAGCACGCGCCGCACGGTGGCCGGGCTCTGCTCGTCCAGGCGCCCCGGCGTGTTGCCGGTGATGGCCGCGTTGTTGACCACGCCGACCAGCGACCCCATCTCCCCGGCGGTGCCGAAGAGCTTGCGGACCTGCCGTTCGTCGGCGACGTCGGCGCGCACCGCCAGCGCCTTGCGCCCGTGCGCCCGGACCTGGGAAACGACCTCGGCCGCCGGCTCGGAGTCGCCGGAGTAGTTGACCACCACGTCGTAGCCGCGCTCGGCCGCGAGGGTGCAGATCGCCGCGCCGATCCCCCGGCTGCCGCCCGTGACGACGAGAACTCCGCTCACAGGGCGAAGTTCACGAGCGGCAGGTTCTCCAGCAGGAGGTCGGCACGGTCACGGGTGCTCGTGATGAGGTCGGCGTTGCGTTGGTCCGAGCCGAGCGCACGCTGGCGCGCCTCGACCAGTGACCGGCCGTAACGGCGATGGCGCGAAACCAGCCGTTCGATCCGCTCGGGCTCGTCGGGCGCGAGGAACCAGGCCTCGGTGAGGTACTGGCGCACGCCGCTCCACGGGTCGTCTGGCAGCAGCAGGTAGTTGCCCTCCGTGATCACCAGCTGCACCTCGGGCGCCACCGCGACCGCGCCGGCGATGGGCTCCTCGATCTCACGGCGGAACTCCGGCGCGTAAACGGTTTCCTTGCCCTTCGCGAGCCGGCGGACGAGGTGGACGTAGCCCGCGGCGTCGAACGTGTCGGGCGCGCCCTTGCGCTCGGCGCGCCCGAGCCGGCGCAGCTCCACCTGCGCGAGGTGGAAGCCGTCCATCCCGACCACCGCCGCGCGGGAGCCCAGCGCGTTGGCGATCGCCCAGGCCAGCGTGGTCTTGCCGGACGCGGGCGCGCCGATGATGCCGAGCACGCTGCGCTGCCGCGGCTTGGCGAGCCCTTCGGCCCGTGCCAGGAGGTCTTCGAACGCCGTCATCGCACTCCTTCTCCCAACTTCGAGATCGCCGCCGTCCAAGACCGCGGCCCCACGTGGCGGACGCGCTCGGCGGCCACCGCGTTCGCGTGCCGGATCCACCCGTCCACCGAGCTTCCACCGGCCGCGACCGCGTGCGCGAGCGCACCGTGCCACACGTCGCCGGCCGCCAGTGTGTCCCGCGCCTCGACATCGTTGACAGGCACCTGGCCTGAGTCTTCCGCAGTGCTCCAGCGAACGGGATCCGGCCCCGCGGTCCTGATCACGACGGGTACTCCGCGTTCACGCAGGCCCGGCCCGGGCGCGGCGAAGTGCGCGGAGCACGCGGCGACGTCCACCAGCGGCAACAGGTCTTCCACCACGGGTTTCCAGCTGCCGGCGTCGAGCACGACGGGCACGCCGAGTGATCGCGCGGCCCGCGCGACGGCCAGCGCGAGCTCGGGGTGGTGACCGTCGACGAGCACCGCATCGGCTTGGCGCACGAGCCCTGTGAGGTCAGTGAGATCCGGAACCTCCACCGGGGCACCGGAAGCCGCGTTGCGCGAGACGACCGTTCGCTCCCCGTCGGAATCGCGCACGACCACGGCGCTCACCGGCGGCGAGTCGGTGCGGGCCGGATCGAGGTCCACGACGTCGACTCCGTACGCGATCAGGTCGGCGTGCGCGAGCGCTGACAGCGGGTGGGCGCCGACGACCGTCACGAGCGTCGCGGCGGCCCCGAGCGCGGCCACGGTCACCGCTGCGTTGGTCGCCGGCCCACCGGCCGCGACGTCCACCCGCAGCGACTGCACCTTCTCGCCCGGCGCCGGGAAGTGCGACACCCGTTGCACGACGTCGACGGTGCACAGCCCCGCCAGCAGCACGCGCACGTCAGGTCAGCCCGGCGTGCGTGGCGGCCGCGACCTCCACGACCGCACCGCCTTCGTCGAGCTGCAGCGCACCGGTGAGCAGGCCGACGACCTGGTTCATCGTGTGCGTCTTCGGCGACACCACGGCCACGCGCTTGCCGAGCCGGTGCACGTGGATCCGGTCGGCGATGTCGAACACGTGCGGCATGTTGTGGCTGATCAGCACCACCGGCAGCCCGCGGTCGCGGATGCGCCCGATCAGCTCCAGCACCTTCGCCGACTCCGCGACGCCGAGCGCGGCCGTCGGTTCGTCCATGATCACGGCCTTCGTGCCGAACGCCGCCGCGCGCGCCACCGCGACCCCCTGGCGCTGGCCGCCCGAGAGCGTCTCCACGAGCTGAGAGATGGACTTGACGTTGATGCCCAGTTCGTCGAGGATCCGCTGCGCCTCCTTGCGCATCTCGCCCGTGTCGAGCTTGCGCGCCAGCCCGCCAAAGGGCCCGCGCAGGCGCTTTTCCCGGCCCAGGAACATGTTCGACGCGATGTCGAGCGCCGGCGCCACGGCCAGATCCTGGTACACCGTCTCGATCCCGTGGTGGCGAGCGTCCAAAGGGGACTTGAAGTGCACGACCTGGCCGTCGACGCGGATCTCGCCCTCGTCGGGGATCAGCGCACCGGACAACGCTTTGATGAGACTGGATTTCCCGGCGCCGTTGTCGCCGACGACGGCGAGCACCTCGCCGGGGTAGAGGTCGAAGTCGGCGCCGTTGATGGCGGTCACGCGGCCGTAGCGCTTCACGAGGCCGCGCGCGGAAAGCGTGGTCTGCTGCCCGTTGTGGGAAGTCATGACTGCTGCTGCCTCCGTGCGATCCGGTCGACGACCACGGCGGCGATGAGCAGCGCGCCGGTAGCGAGGTCCTGGTAGTTGCCGTCCACGCCCATCTGCGTGAGGCCTGAGCGCAGCACCGCCACGACGAGTGCGCCGAACAGCGTGCCGAGCACCGAACCGCGGCCACCGAAGAGGCTCGTGCCGCCCAGGACCACGGCGGTGATCGAGTCGAGGTTGCCGAGCTGGAACTGGTTCGGGTCGGCGTTCGGCGTGCGGCCGAGCGCCTGCCACGCGGCGATGCCGAAGCAGAAACCCGCGACCAGGTACACGGAGATCACCGTGCGGTTGACCTTGATGCCGGACAGGCGCGCGGACTCCGGCGCGTTGCCCACCGCGTAGACGTGCTTGCCCCACGCGGTTTTCGTAAGGGAGTACCAGACGATGAGGAACATGATCAGCGCGAGCGTCATGCCGTAGGTGATCGGGATGCCACCGAAGAGGTAGCGCTTCGTGCCGAGCCATTGCAGGAGCCCGTCGGTGACGGGCACGGCCTGGCCGCCCGCGATCAGCTTCGCCACGGCGGTCAGACCGGTGAACGTGCCGAGCGTGATGATGAAGGCGGGCAGCTTGATCCGCGTGGCGAGCGTGCCGATGAACAGGCCGACGAGCACCGTCAGCGCGATTCCGGCGAGCAGCGCCACGAAGCCGCCTGCGCCCGCCGCGGCGAGCTTCGCCATGATCAGCGTGGCCACGACCATCGACGACGCGTTGGACAGGTCGATGCCGGCGATGAGGATGATCAGCGTCTGGCCGAGCGCGAGCGTGCCGACGACCAGTGACTGCTGGACCACTGTGGACAGGTTGTCGAGGTCGAAGAACGTGTCCGTGGCCAGGGAGAAGACCACGATGGCCACGATCAGCGCGAGCGCGGGGCCGACCGCGGGCGTGCGCAGGAGGAACTCGCCGAGCGACTCGCGCTCACGGGTGCCGTTCACCGTCGCGGTGGTCATTTCGCGCCTCCCCAGCAGTTCTGCAGGCCCCACGTGGTGTTCTGGCTGGGGACGCCCGGCATCGGCTTGTCGGTGATCACGGTGGAGCCGGTGTTCACGAAGCCCGTGGGCTTCTTGCCGGTTTTCGCGTAGTCGACGGCGGCGAGCACGCCCTGTTCGGCCATCTTCTTCGGGAACTGCATCACGGTGGCCGCGTAGAGGCCGTCCTTGACGTTCTGCACGCCTTCGCAGCCGCCGTCGATCGAGCCCATCACGATGCGGTCGGTGAGGCCGCGGGCCTTCAGCGCGGCGTACGCGCCGCGGCCCATGGGTTCGTTCATGGAGTAGACGGCGTTGATGTCCGTGCTGCGCTGCAACAGGTTCTCCATGCCCTGCTGCGCGAGGCTCTGGTCGCCGTTCGCGGGGGTGTGGCCCTTGATCTCGGGTGAGGAGTCCGTGAGGCCGATGCCCTTGAGGAAACCGCCGTGACGCTCGGTGTCGACGGAGGAGCCGGCGGTCCCGTCGACCATCAGCAGCTTGGGGTCGACGCCGTTGAGCGCGGCTTTCACGTACGCGCCCTGCTGCTGGCCGGCCGCGAAGTTGTCGGTGGCGAAGGTCGCGTCGACGGCGTCGGCCGGCTCGGTGGCGGTGTCGAGCGCGATCACGAGCACCCCGGCGTCGCGCGCGTCCTTGATCGCCTTGAGCACGCCGGTGGACGAGCTCGGGGTGATCAGGATCGTGTTCACGCCCTGCTGCATGAGGTTCTCGATGGCCCGGACCTGGCCGTCGTTGTCGCCGTCGAACTGGCCGGCGAGCGCGCTGAAGTCGGCGCCATTGGCCTTCGCGGCCGCGCCGGCCGCGTTGCGCAGCTCGACGAAGTACGGGTTGGTGTCGGTCTTGGTGACCAGCCCGACCTTGGCCTTGCCGCTGCCGGCCGGGGTCGTGTTGCCGCCCCAGTGGCGCTCGACCGTGCAGCCGGCGGTGCCTAGCACTGTGCCGACCACGGCGGCCAACGCCAGCGCGGAGAGACTGCGCTGTCTCATGGATGAATACCCTCCTGCGAGGTTGCCGATGGTCGGCAAGGTAGACAGACTCATGTCATGTCGCAAGCGTTTGCGCAAACGCTTGCGAGTGAACCTGGTTAAGGACTGACATGCCACAAACCCGCTCCTCCCGGCCCACCCAGCGCGACATCGCGGAGCTCGCCGGGGTGTCGATCACGACGGTTTCGCACGTCGTCAATGGCACGCGCGCCGTCGCGGAGGACACGAAGGCGGCGGTGCTGCGGGCCATCGAGACCACCGGCTACACCGGTGACGCGATCGCTCGTTCCCTGGTCACGGGTGGTACGCGCTCGATCGGCATGGCGGTCTCGCTGGTGGCCAACCCGTACTTCGCGGCGCTGATGCAGGCGATCGAACGGGAGGCTTCGGCCAACGGCTACACGGTGCTGCTCGCCGACACGCACGACACGGCGGCGACCGAGCGTGACGTGGTGCGGGCCCTGCGGTCCCGTCGCGTCGACGGCCTGCTGGTGACTCCCTCCCCGGGCGACGGTCCGGTGATCGGCGAACTCGTGTCGCTGGACGTGCCGACGGTGCTCATCGACCGGCTCTCGACCCGCACCGACGTCGACCAGGTCGGGGCGGAGAACATCCAGGCGATGTCGGCTTTGACCGCTCACCTGGCGTCGCTCGGACACCGGCGGATCGGCATGATTTCCGGCGCGCCGGGCCTCACGACCAGCGACGAGCGAGTGCTCGGCTACCGGCTGGGCTTGGGCCGTTCGGGGCTCGCGTGGTCGCCCGGCCTCGTCGCCTGCGGGAACTCGCACCGCGACGGTGGCGCGCTGGCGTTGAGCACGTTGCTGGCGCTGCCGGAACGGCCGACGGCGCTGGTGGTGGCCAACGACAGCATGATGGTCGGCGTCCTGCACGAGGCCCGCCGGCGCGGCCTGCGCATCGGCCGTGACCTGCCGGTGGTCGTGTACGACGACGTCGAGTGGGCCGACCTGGTGGACCCCCCGCTGACCACCATGGCGCAGCCGATCGAGGAGATCGGCCGCCGCGCCGTGCAGCTGCTGCTGGCCCGCCTCGCCGAGCCGACGCGCGCGGCCGAGACCGTGCGGCTGCCGCCCACGCTGCGCCACCGACAGTCGTGCGGGTGCCCCGGAGCGGCCTGACCGTTCACTCACACCGGTGATTCTTGGAGTGGATCGCCTTTCGTGCATCTCGGCTGGGCCTCCCGAGCGGTTACCGTTGGGTAAGCACGACGACGAGGGCACGGACATGACCGCTCTGGCGCCGGAGATCCCGGTTTGGGGTACGCCGGTCACCCACCGGTTCGGTGTTGCCCTGGGCATGCACGCGAACCCGTACACGGGTGATCTGCTGCGCGCGATCCGCGGCGCCGCCGCGCGCGCCGGGTGCGATCTCATGCTCGCCGACACGCACGATTCCGTGGCCGAAGAGGCGGCCGTGGTGCGTGCGTTGCGGGCGGATCGGGTCGACGGGGTCCTACTGGTTCCGGCCCCCGGCGACGACGCGGTCATCAACGGCCTTGTGCGCATGGGCGTCCCCACGGTGCTGGTTGATCGCATCGCCGGCCGCAACGACGTCGACCAGGTCGGCTCGGAGAACATCCAGGCGGTGTCTTCGCTGGTCGAGCACCTGGCTTCGCGTCGGCACCGCCGCATCGCCATGATCACCGGCGCCGCCGACTCGGCCGTCAGCGAAGAACGCACTCTGGGCTACCGCCTCGGCCTCGACCGCACCGGCCTGCGCTACAACCCCGAACTCGTCGCCTGCGGCATGTCCTCCCCGGGCGGCGCGGCCCGCGCCGCCGCCAAACTCCTGGACGGCTGGCCCTCCCCCAGCGCCGTGGTGGTCGCCGGCGAGGCCATGCTCATGGGCGTCCAATGGGAAGCCCACCGCCGCGGCATCCGCATCGGCGCCGAACTCGCCGTCGTCGGCTTCGGCGACATGGCTTGGGCCCGCACGGTCTCCCCCGCCATCACCACGATGGCCCAGCCCATCTCGGAAATCGGCCGGCGGGCGGTGCAGTTGTTGATGGCGCGGGTGCAGGAGCCGGATCGTCGTCCTGAAGCGGTGCGGCTGGCGCCGCGGTTCTTGCACCGCGCTTCGTGCGGCTGCTGAGCTTCTTCTTCTGTCTTCGCGCGATCGCGTCGACAGCCCGGTTCTCACACCAGCTGCGAGCATGGCGCTGCGCAAGCTCCTGACCAGACCTTCCTTGCTGCAGCAGGGCCCACCCCGGACCACAGCCCCCGCCCTCCCCCGGGGGGCATCTACCGGCGCAACCCGGCGAAAACGGCTGAGGGCGACGCCGTACAGGAATCGTTGTGGTGGAAGGAAGGCCATCGTCAGGCGAGCGTCGCGGCGGCTTCGAGGAGCATCCACGCTCCGGTTTGGACGGACAGGTCGCGTTCGGGGGCTCCGGGAGGTGGCGGGCTTGGAGGTGCGGGGTTGGCCCATTCGGCGCTGAACAGGGGGCCAGAGGGCGTCTGGGTGGCGCCGGACCAGCAGGCGTCCGCGGTGGTGAGGACGAGGGTGCGGGCGGTGGCGGCTGCCGGGGTGGGCAGGCGCGGCACGGCGAGGGCGAGGTAGCGGGCGGCGATGGCGGCGAAGAGACCACCGTCGCCGCCGTTTTGGCCGCGGAGGATGCCGCCGGGGGCGAGGTGAGTGGCGATGGCGCGGACGGTGCGCGAAGCGGATTCCACATCAGACTGTTCGAGGCACGCGCCCAGGTAGACGCCTTGGCAGTAGGTGAAGATGTGCTTGATCAGTTCGCCGGTGTCGACTCGGAGCCCGTCCCAGACGAGGCCGGTTGCGGGGTCGACGAGGGTGTCGGTGAGCCACTTCGTCATGTCGCGCGCGCGGGTGGTGTCGCCTTCGCGGGCGTGGAAGATGGCGGCGGGACCGTTGGCGGGGGCGTTCTTGAAGGTGTCGCCGCGGCGCCACCAGATGCCGCCGCCGGCGTCGTCGGTCCAGCCTTCGTGGAGCTGGGCGTCGATGTCCGAGATGGCAGGATCCACATTGGGCATACCTAGCGCGCGGACGCGTTGCAGGGCAAGGCCGAGCCAGGCGATGTCGTCGTAATAGTCGTTGATCCACTTGCCGAAGTTGCGCAAGTGCACGGACTTCACGAACTGCCCGATCACCTTCGCGCGCTCGGGCCGCGGGTCGCGCAGCTGGGCGTCGACGAGGCTGTCCAGCAAATGCGCCTGCCACCAGTAGTTCCAGTGCCAGTGCAGCCGCTGCCCGGCGGTCGGCGGCCAGCCGCTGCGCCCCAGCACCGTCGCGGGCACACCCCAGACGCGCCGCAGGTGCCGCCCCCGCACGGCGCGTTCCGCCGCAGCCGCCCGCCCAACCCGGTCGACGCTCATAGCCGCGATTCTGCCCGTTCGCGCAGGATGGCGCCCCCTGATCCCGGCCTGACGCGATTGAAACCGGTTCCTGACAACACGCCCCTACGTTCGGTGGTGTCCAAGATCCACTCGACAGTCGGGGAGAACACCATGAACGCCAAGAAGCTCACCGTTTCCGGTCTCATCGGCCTGGCCGCCGAGTGCGGCGCACTGGCCTTCTTCGGCCCGGCCGCCAACGCGGCGCCCGCCAGTGCTCCGGCTCCGGTTGCCGCTCAGCGCACCGCCACTAGCGCCCCTGCGCCCGCCGAACGCGCCACTACCGCCCCCGCCCCGCGCGGTACGGCTGCTCCGGCCCAGCGCCGGGCGGCATCGGCCCCTGCCGGCCGCACCGGCGTCTCCGCCCCTGCCCAGCGCGGTACCGCAGCGGCCGCCGTCCGTCGCACCGGCGTCTCCGCCCTGGCCCAGCGCGGCACTGCACCCACTGTCGTCCGCCGGACCGGTGTCGCCGCTCCCGCGCAGCGCGGCAGTGCGGCCACTCCCGCGCGTCGGGCCGGCGTCTCCGCACCGGCTCCCGCTCAGCGCCGCGCTGGTGTCTCCGCTCCGGCTCCTGCCCAGCGCTGACAATTTGAGCCAAGCCAGCTGAGCAGCCGGCGCCGCCGCGGCCCCGTTCGCAGCGGCAGCGGCTACCTCAGCGCGCGGTCTGGACCACGCGGGAAGGCGAGTCTTTCCGCCCAGACACGTGGTCCAGACCGTCGCGGAACTGAAATCGGAGTTTCCTCCGCAATCACCAAGACCGAGACAAATCGGCGTGCTCCCTCACCCAAGCATGCATGACAATCCCCGCCGCGACCCCGGCATTGATCGACCGCGTACTCCCAAACTGCGCAATCGACACCACCATCGACGCCGCAGCCTGAGCCTCGTCCGACAACCCCGGCCCCTCCTGCCCGAACAGCAGCACGCACTCCCGCGGCAGCGAAGCCACCTCCACCGGCACCGACCCAGGGGTGTTGTCCACCGCCACCACGGCCAACCCGGCAGCGGCAGCGAAAGACACCAACCCGGCAACATCCTCATGATGCCGCAAATGCTGATACCGATCCGTCACCATCGCCCCACGACGGTTCCACCGCCGGCGCCCCACGATGTGCACCTCGGCAGCAGCGAAGGCATTCGCCGTCCGAACGACCGTCCCGATGTTGTGGTCATGCTGAAAGTTCTCGATCGCCACGTGGAACGGATGCCGGCGAGCATCCACATCGGACACGATGGCCGAACGGCGCCAATACCGGTACGCATCCACCACGTTCCGACGATCGCCGTGCTCCAACAGTTCAGGGTCGTACCGCGGATCCGAAGGCCACTCGCCCACCCACGGACCCACGCCAACCGGCTCACGGCCCACCCACTCGGTGGGCCCGGCCTCGGGATCTTCCGTCACGAGGGACGATTCTCGCTCAGCCCAGGCGGACGCGGTGAGCCGGAGTGTCATCGTGGCGGTGGCGCCAGCGGTGGTAGGCGCCGACGTACGAGAAAATCACCAGGGCCAAGGCAATCGCCGCGACGGCCGGCAGCAGCGAACGCGGCACGACCGTGTCGTACAGGTAGTACGCGTTGAACCCGCCCGGTAGGTCGCCAAGTCCTTGCTGGTGGCGGAAGAAGTTCTCCGCCGCGGTCAGGGGGCACGGGACCGGGGTGACGTTCACCAGTACGCCCCAGGCCGCGAAAAACACGTGTACGAGAGCGACTCGCGGCCAGCGCCACGCGAGGAAACCGCCGAGCCCGATGAACAAGAGGGCGAGGATGTGCACCGCCACCGTCACGTCGGCGAGGAAATGCGCAACCGAAGCGCTCACCACCGCCCCCTTTCCCCACGGCTTCTACCAGCGACGTTACTCCGGTAACCGTGCCCCGGCGGGCGAAAATTCCTCACTCGCTGTGATGTTCCACCCAGGGGAGCAACGCGTTCACCCGAGGGGTAACGGAGTGGTCACTCCGGGTACGAACCCTGCGCCGGAAAGATCCTCAGCGCACCCGATCACTCGTGGTGGGCTCTTCGTCCGCACTCGGGATGTGCACGTCGCCGACGTTGATGTTCACCTCGACGACCTCCAGGCCCGTCATGCGCTCGATCGCACCGATCACACTGCGTCGCACCTGGCGCGAGAGGTCCGCGATCGGCACGCCGTACTCGACGACGATCTCCAGGTCCACTGCCGCCTGCTTCTCGCCGACCTCCACGGCCACGCCCTGGCCCGCACTCGCGGACGCGCCCGGGCTCCGGTCGCGCAGCGCACCCAGCGCACGCGCCGCGCCCCCGCCCAGCGCGTGGACGCCCGGCACCTCACGCGTGGCGAGGCCGGCGATCTTCTGCACGACCACGTCGGCGATCGTCGTGGTGCCCTGGTCGGTCACGAGGCCAGGAGCCACTACGAGGTCAACGGTCTTCTCTGCGGCAGTCATCGGACTTCTCCCTCGGTAGGTTGGGAAGCGAGGCGGGACAAGGCTTTCCTGCCCCGTCGCCGCTTCGACACAACGGCCCGGTGATCGTCACGACCCGATCGTGTGACACAGCGCTAAAGAAAACACAGGGCTCAGGAAAACGCGCCGGCATCGACGTCGGTGACGATCAGCCGCAGTGTCGCACCCGCCCACTCCGTGTCCGCCAGCACCGGCCGCACCACGGCTGCCGCGCGCGCCAGCAACGGCGGCAACGGCAGCCGCGTGGCGATCAGCCGGATCTGCACCGCCTCCGGAATCAGATCCACCGCAGAGCCCCGAATCCGCTCCACCGCCGGCCGCAGCCCCTCCACGTCGGCGAGCGCCGAGACGATGCCCTCGGCGATGTTCACCGGCGCTCCAGCTCGATATCCACAATGGACACCACCACGGCGTCGACCGTCAGCCCCGTCTGCTCGGCCACCACGCGCGTCACCGACCGCTGCACCGCCCGCCCCACAGCGGCGGCCTGGTCGAACGACGACGTCACCACGTCGACCTCCACCGACAGCCCACCCTCGACGTCGCGCACGCGTACGCCGTCGATCGGCGCCGGATCCAGCCCCTGCCACCGCCCGCGGGCCGCCCGCGTCCACACCGTGACGAGGCCGCGCAGGCCCGGCTCCAGCCGCACCACGCCGGGGGTGACGAGCGCGGCCCGGGCCGCGACGCTCGCGACCACCGGGTCCGCGATCACGTACTCGGCCTCGCCCGTCATTCCCCGTCCTCGTACACGTCTTCGACCAGCAGGTCCAGCTTCGCGAGCGTCAGCCCGACGCGCGCAGCGGCCGCGGTCGTGACGCGTTCGCGCACCCGGGCCAGCGTCTCGGCACCGTCGACGTTCCCCAGCCGCACCGCGAGGGTGAGCTCGACCTCGACGACCCCGCCCCCGTCGGAAGCGATTCCGACCGTGCGCACGCGGCAGCGGCGGGCCCGGACGTCACCCGCGGAGTCGGCGGCGTAGCGCAGCACCACGGCCACAGCCGCCTCGCTCACCTCCACCCGGCCCGGCTCCGGCGTCGGCAGGTCGAGCATCTGCCCGCGCCGCGCCTCGGCCCGCACGGGCGACATGATGCGTCCCACCAGGCCCGGCGGTACCGGATCGGGCGAGGCGACGAGCTCGGCCGTCGCCGAACGCAGGGCGAGCAGGCTCTCGCGCGCGGTTCCGCAGTGCGGGCAGGTCGCCTCGTGCGCGTCGACCGAGTCGAGCCGGTCCCAGAGCGCGTCCAGGTCCCGGCCGCACGGCAGTTCGTAATCTGTGGCGGTCTCGTTCATCGCCACGGCTTCATCACCTCCGCCAGCTGCGCCCGAGCCCGGGCGATGCGGCCCCGGACGGCCGCGGCGTTCACCCCGACGACCTCGGCGATCTCGTCGTAGGAGCGGCCGTGGACCTCACGCAGGAGCCAGCACACCCGTTGCGGCGGCGTGAGCTGCTGCAACGCCGCGTTGAGCGCCTCGAGCTGCCCGTTGAGCGCCTCGAGCTGCCCGTTGACCTGCGCCGCGTGCTCGGGCCGCCCGTCGGTGCGCGGCGACTCGGCCAGCTCGAGGTCGACGTCGGCCTGCGGACGGCGCGCGCGGATCACGTTGAGGCAGCGGTTCGCGGTGCTGCGGTAGAGCCAGCCGACGAACGCGCTGTCGCCCTGCAGCTGCGCGAGCTTGCGCCAGGCGCCGAGGAACACCTCCTGCACCACGTCCTCGGCGTCGCCGCGGTGGTTGAACATCTTCACCGCGAGCCGGAACATGGGCGCCTGGTAACGCAGCACGAGCTGTTCGTACGCCCTCACGTCGCCGTCGCGGGCGCGGCCGACCAGCGTCGCGTCGTCGAGCTCCGTCGTGGTCACGACACCCCCTTCCACCAGGGGGACACCGGCGAGGGGGTGTTCGTCACGCACGCATTCTCGGGGATCTTCGAGAATCGCGCTCAGCTCAGGCCGAGGTCGTCCTTGTTCAGCAGGTACCGGTACTCGAGGCCTTCCTTCTCGATGGCCTCACGCGCGCCCGTGTCGCGGTCGACCACCGTGGCGACGCCGGCGACGACCGCCCCGGCCTCGCGCAGCGCCTCGATGGCCGTGAGCACGCTGCCGCCCGTGGTCGAGGTGTCCTCGACGGCCAGCACGCGCTGCCCGCGCACCTCCACGCCCTCGATGCGGCGCTGCATGCCGTGCTCCTTCACCGCCTTGCGGACGACGAAGGCGTCGAGCACCATCCCGTCGCTCGCGGCGGAATGCAGCATCGCCAGCGCGACCGGGTCGGCGCCGAGGGTGAGGCCGCCGGCGGCGACGTAGTCCCAGTCGGCCGTTAGCTGCCGCAGCAGCTTCCCGATGAGCGGCGCCGCCGCGTGGTGCAGGGTCGCCCGGCGGAGATCGACGTAGTAGTCGGCTTCCTTGCCCGACGATAGGGTCACCTTGCCGTGCACCACGGCCAGTTCGGTGACCAGCCTGGCCAGTTCGAGCTTCGCACTTTGATCCAACCCGGGGTACGCCACGGCCGAGAGTCTTACACACGCCACCGACAAGCCCGCTCGTCACTCGCCGAGCGCGACGGCGGTCACGGGCCGCGCCCGCGTGGCCACCCAGGCGGGCACCAGCGACGCCACCAGCGCTAGCACGGCGGCGGTCGCCACCACGGTGAGGTAGATCCCGATCGGCCCGGCCGGCAGCGGCGAACCCGTGGCCACCAGACAGAACGGCACGATCGCACCCGCGGAGACGACCGTGCCGAGCACCACGCCGATCGTCGCGATCAGGCCGCCTTCGACACCCGCCATGCGCAGCACCTGTTTACGCGTGAAGCCGCCGAGACGCTGGAGGCCGAACTCGCGGCGACGGCGCGCGGTGGCCATCACGAGCGTGTTCACCACGGAGATCACGGTGTAACCGATGATCATCCCGATCATCAGGTAGTTGACCCACGCGCCCACCGCGTCACCGGTTGCGTGCGCGGCGAGCAGCGACTCGCGGTCGCCGACGGACACGGGCAGGCCGGCGGTGGCCGTGGTGAGGCCGGCCGTGAGCCGGGCCTGGTCGACACCGGGTGCGGCGCGCACCAGCACCTGCGGCGCGAGGCCCGCGGTGGTGTGGGCGGCGAGCAGGCCGGCGGGGAACAGCAGCGTCTCGAACCCGGTGCGCTGGTCGACGAGTGCGACGACGCGAACGGTCACCTCGTGCCCGTCTCCGAGCCGGAGCGTGACGACGTCGCCGACACCGCGGTGCAGCTCGGTGGCCATGCTCGCGGGCAACGCGACGGCGTCTCCGGCGAGCGTGTCGAGGCTGCCTGCGGTGACTTTCGCCGACGTCGTCTGGGCAGCGCTGCCGGTGGTGAGGCCGAGGGCCGGGTGGCCGTCGTCGTCCTGGCTGTCGTCGTAGGGAGCGGTGACGAAGACGGTGCTGGTCACGTACTCCGACGCGGCGGCGACGCCCGGTGCGTCCTGCACGCGCTGGAGCAGTTCGGGGCTGACGCCGGCCGGGGCCGCGACCACGGCGTCGGCGCGCAGGTCCTCGGTGAAGGCCTGCTGTGACACGGCTTGCGTGGTGGTCTGCAGGTAGATGTTGGCCGTCGCGATGCCGACGGCGAGCATGATCGGCGTGACCGCGCCCGACACCTTCGTGGCCGCGGCCCGCGTGTTGGCCAGCGCCAGCCAGCCGGTGACGCCGCCGAGCAGGCGGACCGGCGCGTGCAGCAGCATCGCCATGACCAACGTGGCGCCGGGGCTGATCGCCGCGACGCCGATCGCCCACAGCATCACCGCGGGCCCCGCCGTGCTCGCCGCGATGGGACCGGTCATCACCGCGAGCGTCACGATTCCGAGCGCTGTCCCGCCGCCGAAGCAGAGCACGGCGACGATCAGCCGCAAGGGCGTGAGCCACCGGCGTTCGACAGCGGCTTCGGCCAGCGCCTCCGTCGGCCGGATCCGGCTCACGCGCCTGGCCGCGACCACGGCCGCGAGCACCACGGCGAGCAGCGTCGCGCCGGCGGCGACGACCATGGGCAGCCAGCCCTGGTGGAAGCGCACGACGTCGGGCACGACGCCGGCGTTGGTCAGGCGGCCGAAGAGCCAGCGGCCGAGTAGCGGGCCGAGCGCGGCGGCCACGGCGATCGCGAGCAGGCCGATCGCCACGGCCTCGCCGAGCACCATCCGGCGCAGCTGCCGCCCAGTGGTGCCGATGGCGCGCAGCAGAGCCAGCTCCCGGCGGCGCTGCTGCGTCGCGAGGCCCAAGGTGCTGGCGACGACGAACAACGCGACGAGCACGGAGAGGCCACCGGAGACGGCGGAGAGGACCACGAGATTGGTGCCGCTGGCGTCGGCCTGCGGGAATTCGGCGTGGCCACGGTCGTCGCCGGTGAGCGCGACGACCCCGTCGCCGAGGTTCAGGCGCGCGGCGACGGTGGCCGGGTCTTCGTTGGTGAACACGCCGAAGTCGTCGACCTGGTTTCCGGCCAGGCGAGCGGCTTCGGCGGCGGTGAAGAAGATCGTGGGCGCGGTCGTTGACGCGGTGGCGACGCCGGCGACGCGGTAGGTGCCGGTGGTGCCGCGGGCGGCGAGCTGGATGGTGTCGCCGGGTTTCGCGGTCACGACGGCGACGACGACCTCGCCGTCGCCGGGAGCGTGGCCGGAAGTGAGTGTGAACGGCGTGAGGACGGCGGAGTCCCACGCGTGGCCGGTTGCCGGTCCTCGCGGCAGCGCAACGGGAATGTTGACGTCACTGACCACAGTGGACACACCGGGCGTCGCGCGGATCTTGTCGGCCAGCGCCGGATCCAGGCGCACGGTCTCCGGCAGCGCGACAGCTTCGGTCTTGAGCTTGCCCTCGTCCGGATCGCGTTTGGGCAGCCGGATCTCCTGCTGCCCGGCCACGACGATCGGCGCGGCCGCCAGCCGCTGCGGGGGCGCGTCGGCGCGGATGCCCGTCTCCATCAGGCCACCGCACGCCGACACGATCACCGCGCCCAGGAACGCGGCCACGAACGTCGCGAGGAAACCGCCTTTGCGCAACCGAAGCGTGCGCAGCGCGAGCCGGAACATCACGCACCACCGACCGCGACGGCGCCGGCCCACGCGCCGAGGTGCGTCATCCGCGCGGCGACGGCTTCCGGCGTCGGGTGGGCGAGCTCGCCGGCGACGCGGCCGTCGGCGAGGAAGACCACGCGGTCGGCGTGCGCGGCGGCGACCGGGTCGTGCGTCACCATCACGACGGTGAGCCCGCCGCGCACGGAATCCCGCAGCAGGGCAAGGACTTCGGCCGCGGTGCGCGTGTCGAGGGCACCGGTGGGCTCGTCGGCGAAGAGCACGGCCGGGCGCGCCACGAGCGCCCGCGCGATGGCCACGCGCTGCTGCTGGCCGCCGGACAGCTCGCCCGGGTGGTGCCGGCGCCGGTCGGCGAGGCCGACGTGCGTGAGCATGCCCGTCACCAGCTTGCGGTCAATGCGGCGGCCGGCCAGGCGCAGCGGGAGCACGACGTTCTGCTCGACCGTCAGCGCGGGCAGGAGGTTGAAGGCCTGGAACACGAAGCCGATCCGGTCGCGGCGCAGCTTCGTCAGCTGCGTCTCCGAGAGCTTCGCGAGGTCCTGGCCGTCGAGGTGCACCGAGCCGGCGGTGGGGCGGTCGAGGCCCGCGGCGCAGTGCAGGAACGTGCTCTTGCCCGAGCCCGAAGGCCCCATCACGGCGGTGAACCCGCCGCGCGGGAACACCAGGTCGACGCCCGCCAGCGCGGTGACGCGCCCGTAGTCCTTCCGCACAGCCCGCAGCCGCACTGCCTCATCCGTCATGGGGAAAACGCTAGGCAGCGAAGGCGGTTCGCACCCTGGTGCCAGCTCGCCGGGAAGGGGTGGGGGCAGCCCTACCTCACGTGCGCGAGCGGTTGCCGAACCCGGCCGACAGGCGGCGCAGCACCCCGCGCGGCAGTAGGCCGGTGACGGCGACCAGTGCCTTGTACTGCAGGCTCGGCACGGAGATCACCTTGCCACGGCGCAGGTCCGTGAGCGCTTCGTCCACGACCTGCTCGGCGCCGAGCCAGAACGCCTTCGGGCCTTCCTTCGCGAGGCCCGCGCGCTCGTGGAACTCCGTGGTGGTGAAGCCGGGGCACAGAGCCATCATCCGTACGCCGGGTGGCAGTGACGTCGCGATGCCTTCGGTGAACGACGTGACCCAGTTCTTGCTGGCCGTATAGGTAGAGCCCCGGCCGGAGAAGAAGCCGGCGACACTGGAGACGTTGATGATGTCGCCGTGGCCGCGCTCGACCATGCCGGGCAGCGCGGCGCGGGTGAGGCGCAGGACGGCGGTGACGTTCACGTCGAGCTGGCGCTGCAGTGCGTCGGGGGAGATCTTCCAGAAGTCGCCGGAGAGGCCGAAACCGGCGTTGTTGATCAGTAGGTTCACCGGTTTTTCGGTGAGCCGTTCCTCGACCTTCGCGCGTCCGTCTACTTCGGACAGATCGGCGGGGAGAATTTCCGCGTTGACTTGATGGCGTTCTGCCAATTGCTTGGCGAACGCCTCGAGGCGCTCTTGGTCGCGGGCGACGAGCACGAGGTCGTGTTTCTCGGCGGCGAGCGTGCGCGCGAACTGCGCTCCGATGCCCGCGGTGGCTCCGGTGATCACGGCGGTGGCGGTCATGGGGCGAACCTACCTGCAGTCGCGTTTGTCCCAGTGGCGAAGTATGGTCCGGCCCATGGGCAAGCACACCCAGCGAAAGCCCGGCTACCTTCCGAAGGTGGCCGCCGGTGCGGCACCCTTCGCACTGCTGCTCGCCGGCCCCGCGTCCGCGCTGGCCGATCCCACTCTTCCCCTCGACGGCCTGCCGCTGGACCTGCAGCAGCACGGCAGTCTCGACCACTCCGTGCACTCCTCGGCGGCATCGGTGGGGGTCGTGCGCGACACCTCCGTGGCGACGCGGGGGTTGCCGGTGTCGGCGGCTTCTTCCCTGACGCAGGCGGTGTCCGACACCACCGGTTACGGCCCTTCGGATTCACTCACAGCGGTGAAAACGACAAACGGCTTTTCGCAGTCACAGCGCCACGAACTCCGGGCGGGCTCGCCGGTGCGGCTGATGGCGGGGGACTCGTCGCGGGTCACGTCTTCCTCGCCGGGCTCCCGTCTTGGTGCTGCCACGGCGGAGGGCGTCTGGCTGCCCTACGGCGTCGACGTCCTCACGGATTCCTCCGGCGACGTCGGTGCCGGGCGCTTCGCCGGCGATCTCGGCAGCGGCGTGGGGGCGCACCGGACGTCCGGCCACGCCGTGGACTTCGGCGGGCTGGGTTCGGTGGTGGCCAACTCTGAGCAACACGGGACGGGTCGGTTCGTCGGCTCGCTGGATGTTTCCGACGTCGGCCAGCGACACCTCGCCACGGCAGACGTCGGGCCGGTTTCGGGCTTCCTGCTTACCACGCAGTCGTTGTCGGGCAACGGTTTCCGCGGCGAAATGGCGGCGGCGGACGCGGCTTCGGCGCGGGTTTCGACCGGGACTTCGGTTTCGCCGCGGATCGGGCAGACGCAGTCGGTGGGGGTGACGGCGTTCGGGACCCCGGTGGTGCCGGATGCAGTGTTTTCCACGCCGCCGTTGGGTTGAGAATGTTGGTGCGGCCGCCTTTCGGGGCGGCCCTTTCCGCGTGTGGGGTCAGCCTTCGTCGAAGGCCGGATCCGGGCGGGTCGGCCGCGACGGAGCCGCCGGTGCTCGGGTCGCTGGGGGTGCCGGATCTGAGGTGTCGGATGCCGGTGGTGGGTTGAGCCGGACATGAAAAACGGCCGCCTTTCGGGGCGGCCGTTTTCGCGTTCGGGATCAGTCTTCGTCGACGTCCGGGTCCGGTTTCGCCGGCGGGGTGGCCGGGACGGAGCCGTAGGTGCTCGGGCCGCTGGAGGGGGTGCGGGGCTCGGGCGGGGTCGGGGCGTCGGCCGGGCGGGTTTCGACGGGGGTCGTCGCGCGGGTGTCGACCGGGGTGGTCGCGCGGGTGTCCGCCGGGGACGGGGCGCGGGTGGCCGAGCGGGGCTCCGAAGCAGACGCCGTGGCAGCAGCCCCGGGCGCGGGGGTGCCGGCGGCGGGGGTCCAGGTGCGGCCGGTGTCGTAGTCCTCGTCGAAGGGGTCGACGATGTCGGCGATCTCGCCGAGGTCGCGCAGCAGGCGCTCGAGGCGCGACGGCCCGGCGTTGGGCACGACGCTCGCCAGGACCCACTCGTTTTCGAGCCAGGCGACGCCGACGTCGCCGCCGAGCTGGTCGGCCGCGTCGACGAGCTCCTGGGTGATGACGGCGCGGGCGCCTTCGGAGTCGTCGGCGAAGGCGTAGCGCTGGCCGATCGGGCCGAGCATCTCGGGCATGTTCTCGCGCTGGAACGGCACGCTCGACAGCCACATCTCGACCGGCACGCGGTGCGTCTTGTTGCAGCGCACGGCCACGACCGTCGCCGGGATCTGGCCTTCGGACTCGATGTCGAAGATGAACACCGGGCGGCGGCCGTCGGAGGTGAAGGTGGAGCCCGCGACGACGTTCACGGCCGCGTCGGCGCCGAAGTAGCCGATCGCGCCGCCCGACCACTGCCGGGGCAGCCGCTCGTCCTCCTCCACGAACTGCCAGCCGCGCAACTGGGCCCAGCGCATGCGCTCGCGATTGCGCGAGCCTTCCTTGGCCCGGTCGGCCGCGAGCAGGCCGAGCCCCGCCACCAGCGCGACGGCGGCGATGACGAACCAGATCCACGCCGAGATACCCACGACGGTGAGGGTATCGCTGCTCGGCCGTTACATCCGAACGCCCGCACCGTGTCGGCGCGCCCCTTTCGGGACAGCTCCCCGTGCCGGGTCGACAAATCGGTTAATCTCTGGGCTTTTTCGCGGTTCGCAGACGGTCGAGCGCCGCTTTCACGGTCGCCACGTCGTCCTTGCCCAGCGGCTCGAGCAGGTGCTCCCGCACGGCGGCGGCGTGCACGGGCCGCGCCCGCTCCGCCTCCGCCCGGCCGAACTCCGTGAGCAGGACCTCGACGCCGTCGTCCGCGGGCCGGCGCTCGACGAGCCCGCGCTGCTCCATCCGCGTCAGCTGGTGCGACAGCCGGCTGCGGTGCCAGCCCATCGACTCGGCGAGCTGGTTCTGCCGCAGCCGTCCCGCGTGGTCCGCCAGGCGCGCGAGCACGCCGAAGTCCGGATCGGACAGTCCCGTCGCCGTCGCGATGTCCTCCGCGACGCGGGCGCGCACCGACTCCGCCGCGTGCTTGAACGCGTGCCAGAACTCCAGCTCGTCGCCGGCCAGCCGATCCACAGCGGGTCACTGTACTGCGTCGTTGTCATGACAACACCTTCCGAGGTGCGGTGTTGTCATGACAACACCGACTGCCTCGTGACCGGCGCCGGCAAAGGCATCGGCAAGGCGATCGCGGCCGGCCTGGCCGCCCGCGGTTTCGACGTGTGGCTCGGCCTCCCGCGACCGGTTCCGCGGCACCGCGGCCTCCGTGCGGAGGTCGGCGGCCGCTTCGTCCGGCTCGACGCGGCTTCGGACGAGGAGGTCGCCGCCGCGGTGCGGACGATCGGCTGCCTCGACGTGCTGGTCAACAACACCGGCGCCAACACGGGCTGCCGTCCCAGGAGGACGTCGCCGCGATGCGCCAGGTCTACGAGACCAACGTGTTCGGCATCGTCCGCGTGACCAACGCCTTCCTGCCACTGCTGCGCGAATCGGCCGCCGGCCGCATCTTGATGGTCTCGAGCATGCGCGGCTCCCTCGCCGAGCCGGGCGCGTGGGCCGGGCAGCCGTCGATGCCGTACTCGAGCTCGAAAACCGCACTCAACGCTCTGACCGCCCACTACGCCCACGAACTGGCCGACACGGGCATCAAGATCAACTCCACTTGCCCCGGGCACGCGGCCACGGACTTCAACGCCTTCCTTGGCACGCGCACGCCGAAGAGGGCGCCGTGGCAGCCATCCGGCTCGCCACGGTGGGCCCGGACGGCCCGACGGGCAAGTCTTTCCACGACGGGCGCGAACTCGCCCGGTGACGCAATCGGGCCGATCACGACGCGGAGTCCGCGGGAAAGGACCACTCGCCACCGAAACACGGCACGATCGGTCCACTCGCGCCCGCTGCCGAGCACAAACGGTCCACTCGCGCCGCGCCGCGCCGCCGAGTCCGGCCGGTCCACTCGCCGTGCCGCGCGGCACGAGCGGTCCCGTCGCGCACGTCCTTCGGCGCGGTTCGAGCGGCCCTGTCGCGCGATAGCTCCGGCACCAACGGCCCGTTCACGCCACCGAACCCGCGCGAAAGGACCACTCGCCACCGAACGACGGCACGATGGGTCCACTCGCGCCCGCTGCGACGTACGAACGGTCCGCTCGCCGTGCCGCGCGGCACGAGCGGTCCCGTCGCGCACGTCCCTCGGCGCGGTTCGATCGGTCCCGTCGCGCGATAGCTCTGGCGCGAATGGGGCCGTTCACCACCCCAAGCCCGTGCGAAAGGACCACTCGCCACAGAAACACCGCACGATCGGCCCACTCATGCTGGCCGCTGAGCGCGAACGGTCCGCTCGCGCCGCGTCGTTGACGCGAATGGTCGACTCGCGCCGCCCTGTTGAGCGCGAACGGTCGACTCGCGTCCCGTCGCCGAGCGCGGCCGGTCCACTCGCGTCCCGCCGGTCAGCGCAATCGGTCCGTGCGGCGCGAGCGGTCCCGCCGAGCAACGGGCCATCGGGTCCGCGCCAGCGGTCCACTCGTGCAGCGACGGAGGTATCAACCGCCCACTCGCGCCGCCAAGCCCACGCGAAAGGACCATTCGCCCCAGAGCCGCGGCAACACCGGTCCACTCGCCCCCCAACCGAAACGAACCCCCCCGGGCCAGCCCAAACCGAACCACCCCACAAACACAGAACAGCCCTCCCGCCGAAGTGGAAGGGCCGTTCAGAACCAGCAGCCGTCAGACCCGCTCAACCGTCAGCGTGTCTCCGGCCTCCAGTTGCGGGATGTCCACCCGCACAGTGTCACCATCGCGGATGTCCCCCGACAGCAGCTTCTTCGCCAGCTGGTCACCAATCGCCGACTGCACCAGCCGACGCAACGGCCGGGCCCCGTAGATCGGGTCGAAGCCGTTCAAAGCCAGCCATTCGCGCGCACCGTCGGTGACCTCCAGGTGCAGCCGCCGCTGGGCCAGGCGCGCCGCGAGCCGGGCGACCTGGATATCCACAATGGACGTCAGCTGTTCCGTGCCGAGGGCGTGGAACACCACGATGTCGTCCAGCCGGTTCAGGAACTCCGGCTTGAACTGCCGCTGCACGCTCTCCAGCACCGCGTCGCGACGCTGGTTCTCGTCCAGGGACGGGTCGGCGATGGCCTGGGAGCCGAGGTTCGACGTCAGGATGAGGATGGTGTTGCGGAAGTCCACCGTCCGGCCCTGGCCGTCGGTGAGCCTGCCGTCGTCGAGGACCTGCAGGAGCACGTCGAACACGTCGGGGTGCGCCTTCTCCACCTCGTCGAGCAGCACGACCGTGTAAGGGCGGCGCCGCACGGCCTCGGTGAGCTGGCCGCCCTGGTCGTAGCCGACGTAGCCCGGCGGGGCGCCGACCAGGCGGGCCACCGAGTGCTTCTCGGAGTACTCGCTCATGTCGATGCGCTGCATTGCGCGTTCGTCGTCGAACAGGAATTCGGCCAGGCCCTTCGCCAGCTCCGTCTTGCCGACGCCGGTCGGCCCGAGGAACAGGAACGAACCCGTCGGACGGTCGGGGTCGGCGACACCGGCCCGCGCCCGCCGCACGGCGTCGGACACGACCTGCACGGCCTGTTCCTGCCCGATCACGCGGCGGCCGAGCTCCTCCTCCATACGGAGCAGCTTGCCCGTCTCGCCCTCGAGCAGCCGGCCGGCGGGGATGCCGGTCCACGCGCTGACCACGTCGGCCACGTCGTCCGCGCCGACCTCTTCCTTCAGCATCACGTTCTGCTGGCTGACCTCCGACGCGGCCGTGGCCGCCTCGAACTCCTTCTCCAGCGCCGGGATCCGGCCGTAGCGCAGCTCGGCGGCCTTGCCAAGGTCACCGTCGCGCTCGGCGCGCTCCGACTCGCCGCGCAGCTGCTCCAGCTGCTCCTTGAACTCGCGGACGCGCTCGATTGAACCCTTCTCATTCTGCCAACGCGCGGTCAACGCGGTCAGCGTCTCCCGCTTCTCCGCCAGCTCGGCGCGCAACGCCGACAGACGCTCCATCGAAGCGGCATCGTCCTCCTTGGACAGTGCCATCTCCTCGATCTCCATGCGCCGCACGGCGCGCTCCACCTCGTCGATCTCGACGGGGCGCGAGTCGATCTCCATGCGCAGCTTGGAGGCGGCCTCGTCGACGAGGTCGATCGCCTTGTCCGGCAGGAACCGCGCGGTGATGTAGCGGTCGGACAACGTCGCGGCGGCCACCAGCGCGGCGTCCGTGATGCGGACACCGTGGTGCACCTCGTAGCGCTCCTTGAGCCCACGCAGGATCGCGATCGTGTCCTCCGGCGACGGCTCGCCCACCAGCACCTGCTGGAAGCGCCGCTCCAGAGCCGCGTCCTTCTCGATGTGCTGGCGGTACTCGTCGAGCGTGGTCGCGCCGACCATCCGCAGCTCACCGCGCGCGAGCATCGGCTTGATCATGTTGCCCGCGTCCATCGCGCCCTCGCCGGTGGCACCGGCGCCGACGATCGTGTGCAGCTCGTCGATGAACGTGATGACCTGGCCGGCCGAGTCCGTGATCTCCTTGAGCACGGCCTTCAGCCGCTCCTCGAACTCGCCGCGGTACTTCGCGCCGGCCACCATGGACCCGAGGTCCAGGGCCACCACGCGCTTGCCCCGCAACGATTCGGGCACGTCACCGGCGACGATGCGCTGGGCCAGGCCCTCGACGATCGCCGTCTTGCCGACGCCCGGCTCACCGATCAGCACCGGGTTGTTCTTGGTCCGCCGCGAAAGCACCTGCACGACACGGCGGATCTCCGTGTCGCGCCCGATGACCGGGTCGAGCTCACCGGCGCGGGCGCGCTCGGTCAGGTCGACGCCGTACTTCTCCAGCGCCTTGAACGTGCTCTCCGGGTCGGCGCTCGTGATGCGCGCCGAACCCCGCACCTTCGCGAACGCCTCCTGCAACGCCTCCGGCGTCGCTCCGTGGCGCTTCAGCAGGTCTGCGACCTGGCCGCCCTCGGTGGCGAGGCCGACGAGCAGGTGCTCGGTCGACACGTACTCGTCACCGAGTTCGGTGGCGAGCTTCTGCGCGTGCGTCAGCGACTTCACGGCGTTCGTGTCGAATTGCGGGCTCGACACGGTGGCGCCCGTCGCGGACGGCAACGCGTGGATGATCGGGTCGAGCTCCTTGTGGACCACCTCCGGGTCGGCCCCGACCGCGGTCAGCAGTGGTGCGGTCAGGCCCTCACCCTGCGCCAGCAGGGCGCCCAGCAGATGGGCGGCCGAAACGTGCGGGTTGCCGGCCATCGTGGCCGCCTGTGCCGCCGACGAGATAGCCTGCTGGGTCTTCGTGGTCGGGTTGAAAGCGTCCATCCCTCACCTCATGCGCTCTGTGAAAAGTCTAGGTGACAGCCCTGACCGAGGACCATCGGCTTGTACAACGTCAGAAAACTTGAGTCTGTTCCGCTCAACTCTGAACCGGCGTCACCGCGTCCGCCGGAAGCCTCGGTCCCAGCCTGCCCAGGCCCGCCACGGCGAGGCAAGCGCAGGTGCCGACCAGCACCCAGGGTAACCACGTCGACACGGAGAACAACGCCACTACCGCCGGCGCCAGCACCTGCGCGACGGTGAACGCGTACTGGAACGCAGCCAGGTAGCGGCCCTTCGCTTCCGGCGGGGCCGCGGCCTCGGCGAGCGCGCCCGAGCGCGGCCCGAAAACCAGGTCGCCCGCGGCGTAGACGAGCGTCGCGGCCAGCAGGTATCCCACCTGCCAGCTGCGCGGCACGACCAGCACGCCGAGGCTGACCACGCACCACGCGGCGAAGAGCGCCGAGCCGCCGCG
This sequence comes from Amycolatopsis sp. NPDC051373, assembly GCF_040689465.1. Classification (NCBI taxonomy): domain Bacteria; kingdom Bacillati; phylum Actinomycetota; class Actinomycetes; order Pseudonocardiales; family Pseudonocardiaceae; genus Amycolatopsis; species Amycolatopsis sp. NPDC051373. The sequence goes on from NZ_JBFBAE010000001.1 coordinate 514,149, forward strand.
CATCGCCGCGACGCGGTTGAGCCGGCGCGTGAGCCGCAGCGCGACGGTGCCGCCGACGCTGGTGACCACCGTGAGCAGGAACAGGATCGCGCCCGGCAGCCAGCGCGGGCCGTGGAGCAGGTCGAGCACGAACACCGGCGTGCCGATCAGGAAGAAGTCCAGCGACAGCCCGAACATTCCGCTGAACAGGATCAACGCCAGGTACGGCCGGTTGCGGAGCACTCCGCTGCGCGCCTTCGGGTACGACGTGCGTCGCCGCTGCGGCCGCACAACCCCAGCGATGAGGACGGCGGCAACCATGAACGTCACGACGTCCACCGCCAGCGCCACGCTGTACCCGCCGTCGCCGATCCACATCAGGATCCCCGACGACGTCAGCGCGCCCAGCCCGAAACCGCCCGCCCGCACCATGCCGACCTCGGCGAACGGCCGGTCCTTCGGCACGTCGCCGGCGACGTCGGCGATCAGCGCGTAGAGCGAGCTGTAGAAGAGCTGTTGTCCGGCCGTCAGCAGGACCGCCGCCACGACGACCGCGGTGACGCCGTCGGCGATCAGATACGCCGCCGCCCCCGCCGCCTGCAGCAGCTGCGCGCCGACGATCACCGCGCGTGGCCCCGTGCGGTCCACGAGGCGGCCCGCGAGCGGCGGCACGACCAGTCCCGCCACCGTCCCGAGCGTCACGGCCGTGCCCGCCAACGCGAGCGGGACGCCGACCACGCGCGTCACGTAGACCAGCGCCAGCGGCAGGAACAGGCCGGAGCCGAAGTTGTCGATCCCCAGCGCGCACAACAACGCGACCCGGCTCCGCGTCACGTCCTGGACGCTACCGCCGGGGCAGGACCCGAGGTCAGGGCCGGAAGGAGACTTCGCGAGCCGCCGAATGCCACTGGCGGTAGAGCGGGCTCACCCCGAATCGGCGGACGGCGTCCGTCCGGTTGACCGGGGAGGGGTTCCGGGGCGGTCGCTCTAGCTTGCCGGGCATAGGAACTGCTCGCAGGCCACGCCCGACTCCTGAGCCACTCCCGCCCGCAAACGCTTGAGCCCCGGCGTAGGGGGCCGGGGCTCAAGCGTTTCTCCTGGAGGCGCGGAAAGTCAGCCGAGGTTCAACGTGCCGCTGTGGCGGGCGAACTCCGGCTCGGTCTCCAGCACCACGTCGTGGTGGGCCGGGGTGCCGAGGTTCACCGCGAGCGGCTCGGCGTGCGGCGCGTGGCCGTACGCGGTGACCGTCAGCGTGTACGAACCCGCCGGCACGCCGTCGAGGTCGTACGCTCCGGCGCTGCCGCTCAGGCCCGAGGCGACGACCTTGCCGGCGCTGTCGGTGAGCGTCAGGGCCGCACCGGCGACCGCGGCGTGGCGCCCGGCCGTGCGGACGCGGCCGGTGACGCCGCCCGTGCCGCCGAGGAGCAGGTCGTGCCACGCCGGTGTGCCGGTGAGGCGCACCGTGGACACGGCCGGCGGGAGCGAACCGGCCGTCGCGAGCAGCACGTGCTCGCCGGTCGAGCCCGCCGCCAGGGCGAACTCGCCGTTGCGGGCGCTGCGGCCGACGTCGACCTGGCGGCCCGACGCGTCGGTGAGCGTGAGCACGACACCCGAGACGGGGCGGCCGTCGGCGTCGAGGACGCGGCCGCGCAGGGCCGTCATCACGTCGGCCTGAGCCGAGGCCGACGGCGCCACGACCGGAGTGGTGTCGGCGTCGAGAGTCCGGCGCAAGGGGACCTCCTTCATGAGAACCACCGCCAGCAGCGTCACGACGGCGATGAAGCCGGCGAACAGGAACACCGTGCCGGTCGCGTCGCCGAACGCCGCGCGGACGATCGGCTGAAGCGCGGCGGGCAGGCCGTCGATGTCGAAGGTGCCGCCACCGCCGTGCACCGCGTCGCCGGCCGGGAGGCCGAGGCTGGTCAGCGATGACGTGATGTTGGTGGCCACCTTCGCCGACAGCACCGCGCCGAGCGCCGAAACCCCCGCCGCACCGCCGAGCGAGCGGAAGAACGTGACCACCGACGACGAGGAACCCATGTCCTTCATGGCCACGGTGTTCTGCACGACGAGCACCAGGTTCTGCAGGAGGAACCCGAGCCCGATGCCGACCATGGCGAGGTACCCGCCCATCAGCGTCAGGTTCGTCGTGTGATCCACCGTGCTGAGCAGGAAGAGCCCGGCCGGCAGCAAGATCCCGCCGGCGATCATGAACGGCTTCGTTCGGCCCGTGCGCGAGATGACCTGTCCGGCGGTCGTCGACGCGACGGCCAGGCCGAGCACGAGTGGCAGCGTCATCAGGCCCGCGTGCGTCGGCGAGAAGCCGCGTGAGATCTGGTAGTACTGCCCGAGGAAGACCGAACCGCCGAACAGCGCGGTGCCCACGGCCAGCGAGCCGAGCACCGAAAGCGTGAAGGTGCGGTTGCGGAACAGGCGCAGCGGCACCACCGGCTCGGCTGCGCGCGATTCCACGAGCACCGCCAGCGCGAGCGCCACGACAGCGCCGCCGACGTACGCCACGCTCGTCCACGAAGCCCAGGCGAAGGTCGAGCCGGCCAGGGAAACCCAGATCAGCACCAGGGCCACGCCACCGACGAGCAGGGTCGCGCCCAGCCAGTCGATGCGCACCTTGCGCTTGAGCACCGGCAGGTGCAGCGTGCGGCCGAGGACCACGAACGCGATCACGGCGATGGGCACGCAAACCCAGAAGCACCAGCGCCAGCCGAGCGGCGAGTCCACGATCAGGCCGCCGATCAGCGGCCCGGCGGCAGTGGCGACAGCGAAGACCGCGCCCGTGTAGCCCGAGTAGCGGCCGCGTTCGCGCGGGGCGATCATCGCAGCGATCACGACCTGGATCAGTGCCTGGAGGCCACCGAGGCCCACACCCTGCAGCGCGCGGAACGCGATCAGTTCCGGCATCGACTGCGAGATGCCGCCCAGCGCCGAGCCGATCGTGAAGATCACGATCGCCAGCTGGTACAGCAGCTTCTTGCTGAACAGGTCGGACAGCTTGCCCCAGATCGGGGTGGTCGCGGTCGACGTCAGCAACGTCGCGGTGACCACCCACGTGTACTGGCTCTGGGAACCGTGCAGGTCGGCGAGGATGGTCGGCAGCGCGTTGGACACGATCGTCGACGACAGGATCGCCACCAGCAGGGCGAGCAGCAGGCCCGAGAAGGCCTTCATGATCTGCCGGTGGCTCATCTGCTCACCGGCGACTTCGGTACTCACTTGCGTTTGGTCACTTCCCGACTTCCGCTTGGTCCGCGGCGCACTCGGGGGGCCCGAGCACGGTGCGAAGACCGTCGTTCAATTCCGCGAGCCGGGTCGTCAGGTCGGCGATCCGCTCCTCGTCCCAACCACCGAGGGCCTTCTCGAAGAACGCGATGTAGCGATCCCGCCACTTCTCGACCTCGGCGAGGCCCTTCTCGGAGATGCTGATCAGCGACGCGCGGCCGTCCTCCGGGGCGGGGCGGCGGTCGACCAGGCCGGCGGCCTGCAGCTGCGAGATCTGGCGGCTGACCACCGAGAGGTCCACAAGCTTGCGCTTGGCCAGCTCGGAGGGCCGGGCTTCACCGTGCTTCGCGAGGTCCGACAGCAGCATCCCGGCGGCCGGGTGGAGGCCGGGTTCGGCTTCCCAGGCCTGCATGATCCACAGGTGCTGCAGCTGTGAAGCGGACCGGAGCTCGCGCATCAGTTCGACCCTGACGTCGTCGGCAGAGCTCATGGGCTTTCCTCCCGGGCCGGACACTGTTCGAGCGCCCACTTGGTTGTGCCATACAAGTTTATTGTTGATGGTTGCGTAGGGCAACTATCTATTCGGTGACTTGCCCCACGCCCGTCAACCTGCCGGTAACCCGACCGGAGCAACGTTGCTGGCAAAGGGCCGCAGGGCGGCTACTCTGCGGACGAGCCGCAGTCAGGGGACGCAACGACAACGTCCTGAAGACTATTGAGGGGAACGAGGTGGGACAGTGGTGAATTCCCTCGGCACCGACCGCAGAGGCCGGCCCGAGCCGGAGTGCCGCCACAGGCCCGCCACTCGCCCGTGATCGCTCCGCCTGAGTCCCCGAACCGCCCCCGACCTGCGAACGACACTCGATGACAGCCGATTCGATCAGCCCGATCCCCCGCTCGGCGGCGCCGCGCGAGACGCCTGCCGCCGTGGCCGCGATGGTGCGGCTGATCCGTGACACGTGGGCGATGTCCGAGCCCTTCATCCCGGAGATCTCGCAGTTCTTCTACGGGATGCTGTTCACGCTCGCCCCGGTCACGCGCGACTTCTTCCCCATCAACATGGAGGTGCAGCGCGGGCGGCTCGTGCGCGCTCTGGTGCACATCGTGCAGATGGTGGACCGGCCCGACGACCTCGTGCCGTTCCTGCGCCAGCTCGGGCGCGACCACCGCAAGTTCGGCGTGATCCCGCGGCATTACGAGGCCGTGGGCACGGCGCTGCTGGCCGCGTTGAAGAACCACCTCGGACCTCAGTGGACCGCGCCGGTGGAGCGGGCGTGGGCCGAGGCGTTCACGATCGTCGCGCGCGCGATGCAGGAGGCCGCGGCCGCCGACGTGAACCCGGCATCGTGGCACGCGACCGTGGTCGAGCACCGGCGGTTGACGTGGGACCTGGCGCTGGTGCGGCTGCTGCCCGAGCAGCCCGTGCCGTACCTGCCGGGGCAGTACATGAGCGTGGAGGTGCCGCAGCGGCCTCGGCTGTGGCGCTACCTCTCGCCGGCCAATGCGCCGCGAGAGGACGGCGGCATCGAGTTCCACGTGCGCGCCGTCGACGGTGGCTGGGTCTCGCGCGCGATCGTGAGCCACACGCAGCCCGGGGATGTCTGGCGGCTCGGCCCGCCGCTGGGGCGTATGGCCGTGGACCGCGAACGGTCCCGCGGTGTCGTGATGGTCGCGGGCGGAACCGGTGTCGCGCCGTTGCGCTCCATTCTCGACCACCTGGCGATGTGGGGCGAGAACCCCAAGACGCGGCTGTTCTACGGCGGGCCGGCGCGGGAGGACCTCTACGACCTCGAGGAGCTGCGCGCGCTGTCGTCCACGAACCCGTGGCTGACCGTGGTCCCGGTCGTCGAACGCGGCGACCATCTGCCCGGTTGCGAGCAGGGGACCTTGGCGGAAGCGGTTACGCGGTACGGAGCTTGGCCCGACCACGACATCCTCGTGTCGGGTTCTCCCTCGATGATTCGCGCGACGGTTTCCCGCATGTTGGTCGCCGGCAGCGTGCTGGGCCAGATCCAGTACGACCCGTTCACCATCGACTGATCCGCGGTGGGCGGTTATCGGCCCACGAAAAGCGTTCTCTGCCAAGGGAAACCGCCGAAGATCCTTTTTACAGAGCGCCAGATCGGGTTTACCAGCAGTGTTGAGAATTGCTCCGTTCGAGCGGGAACGGCGTTAACTACACCCGTTTTTCTCCAGTGGCGCCTACAGTCGGGATTCCTCGGGGGCGGCACGCGTACGCAAAGCCGCGTGAACACTGAAACCGCTTGGCATGACTGGAGAAAACCGTTCCCGATGAGTGCTGAATCCGTGAAGATCGACCTTGCTCCCGCCGCGGTACGCAGACCACTGCCCGGTTCCGAGACGGCGCGGGTGATCCGCGAGAGTTTCGCACTGGTGGAACCGAAGGCCGAGGAGCTGGCGCAGTACTTCTACGGGGCGCTGTTCGTGGTCGCGCCGGATGCCCGAGATCTGTTCCCGGTGACGATGACCACACAGCGGAGCAGATTGTTGCGGGCGCTCGTGTACGTGGTGCAGATGGTGGACAGACCTGACGAACTCACCACGTTCCTCGGTCAACTGGGCCGCGACCACCGGAAGTTCGACGTGGTGACGCGTCACTACGACGCCGTCGGAACCGCGTTGATCAGCGCGATGAAACGGTTTCTCGGCAAAGGGTGGACGCCCGAGGTGGAAACGGCGTGGACGTCGGCGTACCAGTTGATCTCCGAGACGATGCGCAAAGCCGCGGCGCAGGAGACGGGGCCCGCGTCGTGGAGCGGCACGGTGCTGGAGCACCGGAAACTCTCGGCTGACGTCGCCCTGGTGCGCGTGCGTACGGAGCAGCTGCTGCCGTACCGCTCCGGCGGCTACGTGAGCGTCGAGGTGCCGCAGCGGCCGCGGCTGTGGCGGTACCTGTCCATGGCGACGGCGCCGCGCGACGACGGCCTGCTCACCTTCCACGTGCGCGCGGTCGCCGGCGGGTGGGTCTCGCGGGCGATCGTGAACCACACGCACGCCGGCCACGTCTGGCGGCTGGGACCTTCATTGGGCGCGCTGTCCGTCGTGCCGACCGCCGACCAGCGGCCGCTGCTGATGATCGCGGGCGGCACCGGCGTCGCGCCGCTGATGGCGATCCTCGACGACTTGTCCCGCTGGAAGCGCAACCCGCCCGTCCACCTCTTCTTCGGCGGCCGCAAGCCCGGCGATCTGTACGCGCTCGACGAGCTGCGCCGCCTGGCCGTCACATCGCCGTGGCTCACCGTCACCCCCGTCACCGAACAGGGCGCCGTCCCCGGCGGCGACCGGGGGACGCTGGCCACGGCGGTGACGCAGCGTGGCGCCTGGAAGGACCGCGAGGTGCTGGTGGCGGGCTCACCGGACATGATCCGCGGCACGATCGCGAAACTGCTGGCCGCGGGAGTGGACCTCGAGCGAATCCGGTATGACCCGTTCACCTTGGACTAATGTGCTGGTCCATGGAGATCACGATCCCCACCCCGGCCGGCGACATCGACGGCTACCTGGCAACACCGGCCGGCCCCGGCCCCTTCCCCGCCGTCGTGATCATCCACGACGCCATCGGCCTGACCAAGGACGCGCGCAACATCACCGACCGCTTCGCCGCGGCGGGTTACCTGGCGCTCAGCCCGAACCTGTATTCGCGCGGCGGCATGTTCCGCTGCGTGCGGCAGGTCTTCAAGGACATGTTCGCGCGTAGCGGCCGCGCCTTCGACGACATCGAGGCAGCGCGCGTGCTGGTGTCTTCGCGGGACGACTGCTCCGGAAAGGTCGGCATCGCCGGCTATTGCCTGGGCGGCGGCTTCGCGCTGGTGGCGGCTTCACGGTCGTTCGACGTTTCGGCGCCGTACTACGGCCAGCTGCCGAAGGATTTGTCCGTTTTGGACGATGCTTGCCCGGTGGTGGCGAGCTTCGGCCGCCGAGACCCCTCGCTGCGCGGCGCGGCCGCGAAGCTCTCGACGGCCCTGACGGAACGCAACGTGCCGCACGACGTGAAGGAATACCCCGACGCGGGGCACAGCTTCGCGAACAAGATGGGCCCAGCCCCGGTGGCGGCCTTCGCGAAGGTGGTGGGGTTCGGGTACCACGAACCTTCGGACCGCGACGCTTGGCAACGCGTGATGACGTTCTTCGGGGAGTACCTGAAACCGCCGTCGGAAGCCTGACGCTGCCTGGCTTCATTGCTGCACGAAAGGTCCCCACGCGGCCGCGAACTCGACGCGAATGGACCACTCGCGCACGGTTGACGGGCGCCAATGGCCCAGTCGCGTCCGCGCCCCGCGGCCAGGGGACCGCTCGCGCCGCAGACGGTGTGCGACGGGACCTCCCTGCACCGCCGACAGAGCTCGAAAGGGCCGGCCGCGGATCAACGCGAAGGGACCGCTCGCAACCACGGCACCGGTGCGAAAGGTCCCCTCGCGCAGGCTCGCGCGGTATGAACCGGTCCACTCGCGCGCTTCAGCAGAACCCGCCCGCCCCCACACGGCGCGACGGGACCAATCGCAGACCTTCAACTGGCGCCAACGGTCCACTCGCATCCGCACCCCATGGCGAGGGGACCGCGCGCGCCGCAGATGGCGGGCGATGGGGCCGCCTGCGCCGCCGGAAGAGTGCGAGGGGACCGCTCGTGCCGGGCAGTGCGGCGGTGGCGAGGGGACCGTTTGCACCGCCGGAAGAGCGCGAGGGGACCGCTCGCGCCGCACACGGCGGGCGATGGGGCCGCCTGCGTCGCCGGCGGGGTGCGAAGGGTTCCCTCGTGCCGAGCGGTGCGGTGGTGGCGAGGGACCGCTCGCGCCGCAGATGGCGCGCGGTGGGACCGCTTGCGCCGCCGGGAGAGTGCGAGGGAACCGCTCGCGCCGCACACGGCGGGCGATGGGACCTCCTGCATCGCCGGCAGGGTGCGAAGGGTCCCCTCGTGCCGAGCACTGCGGCGCGAGAGGTCCAGTCGCGTACCTGCCACGGCGCGAATGCACCACTCGCAGGCCCGCCTGGGAGCGAAAGGGCCACTCGCGCCGCTGTCAGCGCGCGAAGGGACCGGTCGCGGACCGAAACGAGAGGACCGCGCGCAACCGCGGCCACCCGCGCAACCGCGCCCAGACGCGAAACAGCCCCTCCACCACCGAACCCGGTGACAAAGGGGCTGTCCCACAAAAACCTCAGCGGCGCTTCGGCTTCCACACCACCAAAGACGTCTGCTGCCTCATCGGCACCAGGTCCTTCCGGTACGAAGCGTGCACCGCCGCGGCGGCTTGTTCGGCGGCGGCGTACGCGGACGCCAGCTCCTCGGTCAGCTCGTGCACCCGCGCCCGCAGGGCGTCGACCTGGTTTTCCAGCTCGATGATCCGCTTGACGCCCGCCAGGTTGACCCCGTCCTCCTGCGAGAGGCGCTGGACCTCGCGCAGGAGGGCGATGTCGCGCATGGAGTAGCGCCGGCCGCCGCCGGAGGTGCGGCCCGGGGAGACCAGGCCCTGGCGGTCGTAGGAGCGCAGGGTTTGCGCATGGAGGCCCGAGAGCTGGGCTGCCACGGAAATCACGAACACGGGGGTGTCCTCGTCCGCGCCGTGCGGGAGTCCCGGGATTCCGCCGAACATCACCCTCACCTGCCTTCGAGCAGCTCGGTCACCTCAGGCCGCGGGTCGTGGCCCTTCATCGCCTCCGCGTAGGCCTCGAGGGCCTCGCGCGCCTTGTCGTCCAGCTTGGCGGGGACCGACGGCTGCAGGGTCACGAGCAGATCACCCTGCGAACCGTCCCGCTTCTGAATGCCCTTCCCTCGCACTCGCAACACTCGGCCACTCGCGGTACCCGCGGGCACCTTCAACGACACCTTGCCCTCGAGCGTCGGCACCGTGATCGTGGTGCCCAGCGCGAGCTCGGTGAAGTCGACCGGCACGGTCAGGGTCAGGTCGAGGTCCTTGCGCCCGAACAGCTTGTGCGGTGCCACGTGCACGCGCACGTACAGGTCACCGGCCTGCGCGCCACCGCGGCCGGGTTCGCCCTGGCCCGCCAACCGGATCCGCTGGTCGTCGTCGACGCCCGGCGGGATGCGCACGGTCAGCGTGCGGGTGCGGGTGCTGATGCCTTCGCCGCGGCACTCCGGGCACGGGTCGTCGATGATCTGGCCGCGGCCGCGGCAGTCGCGGCACGGCTCGGAGAACGCGAACGCACCCTGGCTGCGGCTGACGAGACCCGAACCGCCACACGTCGGGCACTGGCGCGGCGACGTGCCCGGCTTCGCGCCGTTGCCGCCACACGTCGAACACGTCGCGGGGCTCGACAGCCGCAGCGGCAGGGTCGCGCCCTTGACCGCCTCGGTGAAGTCGATCCGCACGTCGGTCTCGACGTCGGCGCCGCGCTGCGGCCGGTTGGCCGACGCGGCCCCGCCGGCCCGGCCCTGACGGCCGAAGATGCCGCCCAGGATGTCGCCGAGCCCGCCGAAACCGCCCTGCTGGGCAGCGCCGGCCTGGCCGAAGATGTCGCCCATGTCGAAGCTGCCCGTACCGCCGGCGCCACCCGGGAACCCGCCGAAACCACCGGAGCCGAAAAGGCGCTGGGCCTCGTCGTACTCCTTGCGCTTGGCCGGGTCGGACAGCACGCCGTACGCCTCGGACACGGCCTTGAACTTGTTCTCGGCCGTGGTGTTGCCCGAGTTGGCGTCCGGGTGGTTCTCCTTGGCCAGCTTGCGATACGCCTTCTTGATCTCGTCCGCAGTGGCGTCGGAGGAGACACCCAGCTCTTTGTAGAAGTCCTTGCCCATCCACTCCCGAGCACTCATCGGGTGCCTCCTCCTTTCGCTACGAAACGGTTGTTACTGCTGGTTCGGCTCATCGATCGACCCGTCCAGCGGCAGCTCGCCGCCGACGGGCGGGTCGACCGGTGCCGCGGCCGGCTCGTGGTCGGTGACCCCGACCAGCGCCGCCCGCAGGACCCGGTCGCCGAAGCGGTAACCGCGGCGCATGACCACGGTGACCGTCGGACCAGCCACGTCCGGCGAGGTGTTGTGCTGCACGGCCTCGTGCACGCTCGGGTCGAAGGGTTCGCCCTCCGCGCCGAACGACTCGAGACCGGCGCGCTGCAAGCCGCTCACCAGCTTGTCGCCGACCGCCTTGAACGCACCGGTGAGGTCACCGTGCTGCTCCGCCCGCTCGAGGTCGTCGAGCAGAGGGAGCAGCTCGCCGACCACCGACGCCTTGGCGCCCAGCACCACGGCCTCGCGGTCGCGGTCCACGCGCTTGCGGTAGTTGGCGTACTCCGCCTGCAGGCGCTGCAGGTCGGCCGTGCGCTCGGCCAGCTGCTTCTCGACGTCGGACGCGACCGTGACCGCGTCGTCCACCGAGTCGCCGAGCGAGGGGCCCGCGTGGTGCGCGGGCGCCTCGTCGACCTGAACTTCTTCCGGGGCAGGAGGACGAACCTCACCGGTCTGCGGGTCGACCCGCCGCCGGTCACGCACGACCACCGGTTCCTCGGGGCCCCGGCCCTCGGCTTCGGAGTGTCGTGGGGTCACTTCTTCTCGTCCTCTTCCACGATCTCGGCGTCGACCACGTCATCGGCCTTGTCCTGCGCCCCACCGGCGGAACCGGCGTCGGCACCCGGAGCGGCACCGTCGGCACCGGCGTTCGCACCCTGGTTGGCGTAGAGCGCGGTGCCCAGCTCCTGCGAAGCCGTGTTCAGCTTCTCGATGGACTCGCGGATCTTGGCCGAGTCGGTGCCCTTGAGCGCCTCGTTGGCCTCGTCGATGGCGGTCTTGACCTTGCCCTTGAGCTCCTCGGGCAGCTTGTCCTCGTTGTCCTTGACGAACTTCTCGGTCTGGTAGACGAGAGTCTCCGCCTGGTTGCGGGTCTCCGCTTCCTCGCGGCGCTTCTTGTCTTCCTCGGCGTGGGCCTCGGCGTCCTTGACCATGCGGTCGATGTCGTCCTTCGGCAGCGCGGAGCCACCGGTGATCGTCATCGACTGCTCCTTGTTCGTGCCCAGGTCCTTCGCGGTCACGTGCACGATGCCGTTGGCGTCGATGTCGAAGGTGACCTCGATCTGCGGCACGCCACGCGGGGCCGGCGGAAGACCGGTCAGCTCGAACATGCCGAGCTTCTTGTTGTGCGCCGCGATCTCGCGCTCACCCTGGAACACCTGGATCTGCACCGACGGCTGGTTGTCGTCCGCGGTGGAGAAGATCTCCGAACGCTTGGTCGGGATCGTGGTGTTGCGCTCGATGAGCTTGGTGAACACGCCACCCTTGGTCTCGATGCCCAGCGAAAGCGGGGTCACGTCCAGCAGCAGGACGTCCTTGACCTCACCCTTGAGCACACCGGCCTGCAGCGCGGCACCCACGGCCACGACCTCGTCCGGGTTCACGCCCTTGTTCGGCTCGCGCCCGCCGGTCAGCTCCTTGACCAGGTCCGACACGGCCGGCATGCGGGTAGAACCACCCACGAGCACGACGTGGTCGATGTCGCCGACGGCGATGCCCGCGTCGCGGATCACGTTGTTGAACGGGTTGCGGGTGCGCTCGAGCAGGTCCGCGGTGATCTTCTGGAACTCGGCGCGCGAGAGCTGCTCGTCGAGGAACAGCGGGTTCTTGTCCGCGTCGACCGTGATGTAGGGCAGGTTGATACCGGCGGAGTTGGAGCTCGACAGCTCGATCTTCGCCTTCTCGGCCGCCTCGCGGATGCGCTGCAGGGCCATCTTGTCCTTGGTCAGGTCGATGCCGTTGGAGGCCTTGAACTTGTCGACCAGCCACTTGACGATGCGCTCGTCCCAGTCGTCACCACCGAGGTGGTTGTCACCGGAAGTCGCACGCACCTCGACGACACCCTCGCCGATCTCCAGCAGCGACACGTCGAACGTACCGCCACCGAGGTCGAAGACCAGGATGGTCTGTTCCTTCTCGCCCTTGTCCAGGCCGTACGCCAGCGCGGCGGCGGTCGGCTCGTTGACGATGCGGAGCACGTTCAGGCCGGCGATCTGCCCGGCCTCCTTGGTGGCCTGCCGCTGGGCGTCCTCGAAGTACGCCGGCACGGTGATCACCGCGTCGGTGATCTCCTCGCCCAGGTACGACTCGGCGTCGCGCTTCAGCTTCATCAGCACGCGCGCGCTGATCTCCTGCGGCGTGTAGTTCTTGCCGTCGATCTCGGTGTTCCAGTCGGTACCGATGTGCCGCTTGACGGACCGGATGGTGCGGTCGACGTTCGTGACGGCCTGGTTCTTCGCCGACTGACCGGTGAGCACTTCACCGTTCTTGGCGAACGCGACGATGGACGGGGTGGTCCGGGAGCCTTCCGAGTTGGCGATGACCGTCGGCTCGCCGCCCTCAAGGACGGCTACGACCGAGTTGGTCGTGCCGAGGTCGATGCCGACCGCTCGCGCCATGGTGCTTCCTCCTGTGTTGGCAGCTCTACTGCTATGTTCGTGACCTGCACGTTTCGGGTCCGCCTTGAGCGGACCCCTGGCAAGTTCTATCGGTCTCCCGCGAGCTTCGTCAAGCCAGACTTGAGTCAGCTGCACTCAACCTTCGTATCAGCCTAACGACGGGGTAGTGGCTCTTGTTCCCGGGCTCACCGGCAGATCGTGCCGCGAGGGGGTGTGAGGCCGCTCACCAGGTACTTCGTCTCCGCCGCTCGCGCGCACGCGGAGTTCAGCAGGCCGGTGTGGCCGTCGTCGAGGCGCGTCAGCAGCACCGAGTTCTCGACGTCCGCCGCGAGCCCCCTGGCCCACGCCAGCGGCGTCGCCGGGTCGTGGGCACCGCCGACGACGAGGATCGGTGGAGCGCCGTGCACCCGCTCGGGGTGCGGCGGGTTCCGAGCCGGCAGCGGCCAGCCCGCGCACCCGCTCGCGAAGTCCCACCACTCCGAGTAGCGCCAGCTGTGCGGGGCGACCGTCTTGACCACGGCAGCCGTCGCGCGCAGGTCCGCGACGCCGGTGAAGGGCGACGGGAAGTCCTGGCAGCCGATGGCCCGGTACATGCCGTAGCTCGGGGAGAAGAACTGCGCCGCCGAGGTCAGCTGGGCGGCGTCCGTGCTCGCGGCGGCCAGCGCGCGGCCGAGCTCGGGCCACTGGTCCCTTATGTAGAGGTAGCCGTAGACACCCGAAGCCGGCTCTTCGCCGGTGGCCGCGCACCCGAGGCCGCTGGACCAGACTCCGTGGGCGAGCAGGTCGTCGTAGCGGGCCAGCACGTCCTGGCCGTGAAGCGCGCAGTCGTCGACCCGAACACCACGACGCGAACCGCACAAGCGAGTCCTCCGTCGCTGCCGCCTCTTCCAACATCGACTGCCGCGCCGACCGACGTGGTCGAGCGCACCGCACTCGGCCTCGATCCGCCAGGTGCGCGGCTTGGCCATGGAAGTGGTTGTCAGCGCAGGAGTAGATACCTGTGGGCGGGTTCGTTCGCCGAGCCCGATCGGATCTCACCTGGTCGGGTTGTGGACAACTACCCCTGTCAGGCTCGCTGTGCCCAATTTTGTCGGCGGTGGCGGATAAAATGGACATGGGCACGCCCCCCAAGGGAGGGAGGGGGCTGTGAGTCTCGCAGGCGGTGCTCGAAAACGACCTCGTGGCGAGAGCAGACGGCGCCGCCGAGCCGCGCGAGCCACTCGTGTTTTGAGGCTGCTGTGCCTGCACCACTGCTATGCCCCGACCGCGGTCTGCGACGCGTGCGCCACCACCGCCGCCGATCCGCCGGGCCTGCCCGGCTTGATCAGCAGCGAGCCGATCCGGTGCGCCGGGTCGGTGGCCGGCAGCCGCACCACACCGAGCCGCGCCGTTCCCGAGCCGGAGCCGGAGCCGATCGGCACGTCGACGAACCCGCACTCGGCGGTCGGTTCCTGCGAGGTCGGGCACGGCGTCCACGTGGTCGACGCCGAAGCCGGCACCGCGAGCAGCGGCAGGAAGAGCAGGACAGCGGCAGCGATCAGCTTCATGCCGGACGAGCCGCGGCCACCGGCCGAAGAGCGCCGTGGGACCCCTCGTCCCGCACGATCACCGTCTCCGCCAGCCGCACGTCACCGGCCGGCACCGTCACCTGGACCACCGCGACGGGCGTGGGTGCCGGCGTCGACGCCTCGGGCTTGGCTGCCAGGCCCAGGCTCGCCGTCACGACGAACGCCCCCACGGCCCCGGCCAGCACGGCCGCCAGCACCCGGTTCTCGATCTTGCGCATGTGAATGTTCCCCCGAAAGTGTGGTGGTTCAGGCGGCCTTGACGGTGACGCTGCCGCTGGAGGTGTTGAGGTCGAGCGTCTTCGTCTCGCCGGCGTTGTTCGACGTGGGGATCTGCACGGTCCGGTGCCCGCTGTCGGTGTCCCCGATCACCCGGTACGACCCGTCCGGGACCCGCACGTCGACGCTGCCGGAGTCGGCGTGCACCTTCACGTCGTTGGGCGTGGTCAGGGCCAGCTCGACGCTGCCGCTGTCGGCGGAGACGTCGACCGGCCCGCGCACTCCGTCGGCCTTCACATGGCCGGAGTCGCTGTGCAGCTGCACCGGCCCGACGTTCTGCAGGTCGATCGAACCGCTGTCGAGGCGCAGGTTCACCAGCCCCGCGACGTCCGCCACGCGCGCGTGGCCGGAGTCGGCGGTGACGTCGACACTCGCGACGCCCGTCACGTCCAGCGAACCCGAGTCGGACTGGCCCGTGACGGGCAGCCCGGCCGGCACGACGACGTCGAAGTCGGCGGTGCAGTTGCGGCCGCAGTCGCCGAGCACGAGCTGGTCGCCCTCCACCCGGAAGGCGTCACCCGGCTCGCCGCGGAAGTTGTAGTGCAGCTTCTGGTGCACGGAGATGGGGCCGGAACCGGTGCGGATCCGGATGTCGCCGGAGTTCGCGTCGAGCTTCACGCCGCGGATCTGCTGCGAGACCGTCGCGCTGCGCTCCACCGTGCTGCCCAGCCCCCAGCCGAGCGCGATGGCCACTCCCACGCCGATCAGAACTACGCCACCCAGTGCCAGAAGCGGGCGTGCCATGGTGTCCGTCCCCTCAGTACCGCTCATCCGTCTTCCGCAAACGGTAGGAGGGGCACGGGTGCCGCGACATCCGGTAAACCCCCCGAAACATCCCTGAGGTGCCGGGGTCCGGGTCAGGGTCATAGCCTGGAGCCGACTGGACTTCCAAGATCAACGCGTTCAGGAGGATTGATGCCTCAATCGCCCAATCCCTACGATTTCCTGCCGTCCGTGCCGTCGTTCACGCTGCGCAGCACGGACATCGCCGAGGGCGAGACGCTCGCGACGCCGCACCTGTCCGGCATCTTCGGCGCCGGTGGCGAAGACCGGTCGCCGCAGCTGTCGTGGGAGGGCTTCCCCGAGGGCACGCGCAGCTTCGCGGTCACGGTGTACGACCCCGACGCCCCGACCGCGAGCGGTTTCTGGCACTGGGCCGTGTTCAACGTCCCCGCGTCGGTCACCGAGCTGGCCGCCAACGCCGGCGACGCGAACGGCTCCGGCCTGCCCGAGGGCGCTGTCACTCTGAAGGGTGACGGCGGCGTGAAGCAGTTCCTCGGCGCCGCCCCGCCGCCCGGGCACGGCCCGCACCGCTACTACTTCGTGGTGCACGCGCTCGACGTCGACTCCCTGGAGATCGACGGCGACGCCACGCCCGCGTTCCTCGGCTTCAACCTGTTCGGCCACACCCTGGCTCGCGCCACGATCACGGCGGTCTACGAGAACAAGGGCTGAGTTTCACCGATAGCAGGGCCACCGCGGGTTCGCTCGCGGTGGCCCTGTGGTGTTTTTCCGACAGGTGGAATCACTGCCGTTGACCCGCTCCCTCGCCGGGGAAGACGATCGGAAGCTGCACATCAGCACGTACCTCGTACCGCAAGGGAGCCGGCACCGATGTACGAAAAGGACGGCGAGCGCTACTTCATCGTCGACGGTCACGTGCACTTCTGGACGCCGACGGAAGTCGGCTTTCGCCACCAGAGCGAGGAAACGATCGTCCACGACCTGTTCGAAACCGGGTACGTGGACCACGCGATCTTCCAGCCCGCCGCCACCGCCGACCCCGACGGCGCGGCACCCGGGAGCGTGCTGACCGAGCGGTACCCCGGCCGGTTCACCGTCGCCGGCCTCGAGCCGGTCGCCGGGAACCTCAAGGGCGTCAAGCTCGTCACCACCGAACAGGCGGGCCGGCAGCTGTCGGACCCGGACTCCTACCGCTTCCTGGAGAAGTGCCAGGAGCTCGGCATCCGCAACATCCACCTCCACGCCACCCCCTCGATCCGCCCGCTCGACCGCGACGGCTCGGATGGCACGGGCGGCTCCGACGCGTCCGCGGCCTTCGACGCCGCCGGCCTCGACGAGGTCGCCGCAGCGTTCCCCGACCTGCGCTTCATCGTCGAGCACGTGGGCTTGGCGCGGCTGCAGGACTTCTGCTGGATCGCCACGCAGGAGCCGAACGTGTACGCCGGCCTCGCGCTCGCGTTGCCCGCCATCCTCACCCGGCCGCGCCAGTTCGCCGAGATCATCGGCGAACTGCTCTACTGGATGGACGAGAACCGGATCACGTTCGCCAGCGACTACGGGCTCCAGCACCCGAAGTGGCTGATCGAGTCCTTTGTGGACTTCGAGATGCCGGAGGACTTCCAGGACGAGTACGGTGAGCTCACCACGGACGTGAAGAAGAAGATCCTCGGCCTCAACGCGGCTCGCCTGTACGACCTCGAGGTGCCGGACGGCTGCGGGAGGACCGAAGCGGCGGCCGAGATCGGTTCGAACTCGAAAGTACCGGTGTGACGCCGGGACTCACCCGTTCGGTCCAGCGGGCCGAGATCCCGGTACGCCGGAGTCACCACGGCCGGTCGGCGGGCGACCTGCACTGATCTCACCGGGTGAAGCCGAGGCCCGGTCGGTGTGAGCACCCGCGGCGACGTCGGAATCGTTGCCGACCGGGTGCTCCACTTGAGCCGTTCGGAGCACGTATGGTGGTGGGCGCATGTGATCGCCCGTTCACTGCCGAACGGTTTCACGGAGGTGCCGCTGTGTCCGAACCCGCCCTGCCGCTTTCCGACGACGACATCACCGAGAAGGAACCCAGCGGGCTGATCGGTTCGGCGCAGCGGGCGCTGCGCGTGCTCGAGATCGTGGCCGGCGCCGGTGACGGCATCGCGGCCAAAGCCGTGGCCCGGCGCGCCGGTTACAAGCTCTCGACCACCTACCACCTGCTCAACACGCTGGTCCACGAAGGCTATTTGATCCGCCTCGGCCACGGCCGGGGATTCGGCCTCGGCTACAAGGTCGGCGGCCTCTACCACAGCCTGCTCGGCGAGCTCGACGTCGACCACCAGCTGCGCGACGGCCTGCACCAGCTGCACCTGCGCGTGAGCGCGCCCGCGTACTACACGGTCTTCCGAGACACCGACGTCGTCGTCGCGGCCGTCGCCGACTCGCCGGAGTTCCCGCGCGCCCAGCCGCTCGACTTCGGTTTCCACGAAGCCGCGCACGCCACCGCGTTCGGCAAGGTGATGCTGGCGTCGCTGCCGGCGCGCGAACGCCGCGACTACCTCGCCGGCGCGGGCATGCCCCGTCTCACCGACCGCACCCGCGTGACGTCGCGCGACCTCGAGACGGAGCTCGAAACCGTGGCGCGCTCGGGGATCGCGCTGGAGATCGAGGAGTTCCAGCCCCAGCTGGCGTGCGTGTCCGCGCCGGTGCTCGACACCGAGCAACGCGTGACGGGTGCGGTCGCGTTCTCGGTGCCGGTGCATCAGTTCGCCGACCGCCGCTCGGACCTCGAACGTGCCGCCCGTGCCGGGGCGGCGCACTTCTCGAAGTTGTTGTCCGCCAAGGACAACTGAAAATTCGACCGACCGGTCTACCGGAGCGCTTCCCGGTTGGCACCCTCGCGTTCGAGGAACCGGCCCTTGGTGTGCTCGCCGAACCCGAACTGCCGGTACAGCCCGTGCGCGTCGGCCGTGTGCAGCATCCAGCGCATGCCGGCGCCCGGGCCGTTGTCGATCATCTCGCGCACGATCTCCTTGCCCAGCCCCGAACCACGTGCGTCCTCGACCACGAACACGTCGGCGAGGTAGGCCGACGTCACGCCGTCGGAGATCGCCCGCGCGAAGCCGACCTGGCGGCCGGTGGCGCGCTCGTACGCGCCGACCACGCGCCAGGACCCGGCGACGGCCGCCTCGACCTGATCACGCGTGCGCCAGCGGCCCCAGTAGGCCTCGGTGGAGAGGAACTTCCACAGCACGTCGAGATCGAGCCGGCCGGGGTCGTCGTCGAGTTCGTAGTCGCCTGCGATCCGCATGCGGGCAAGTTAGCCGAACTCGTGAAAAGAGCGCACGGGAGTTTCAACGAGGCTTGAGGAGGTAGTCCACTACCGGCCGCAGCTCTTCGGCCGAGGGCGGTTCGTCGTCGATCAGGCCCTGGATCAGCAAGCCGTCGATGCCGGCGAGGAACACGCGGAACGCGACCTCGTTGTCGTGGCGGACCATGGACGTGAGGACGTCGAGCCAGCGCCGCGCGGCCGGGCGCAGCTCGGGTTTGCGCGCGGCCAGCAGGTACAGCTCGTACTCGGCCATCGTGCGCCCGCGGCGCGGTCCGAGTGCCTCCGCGAGCAGGCCGGCGACCTCTTCGGCGCCGCGGCTGCCGCGGGAACGGGCGCGGTCGATCATCCAGTAGACCTCGGTGGCCATGTCGCGCGCGCAGGAGACGAGCGTGGCCACGAGCAGGTCGTCGAGCGAGGCGAAGTGGTACGTGGTCGACGCGGTGGGCACGTCGGCCTCCACCGCCACCGTGCGGTGCGTGACCCCTGCGACGCCGTCGCGCTCGATCACCCGCAGGGTGGCCGCGATGATCTCCGCGCGCCGCTTGTCGCCGCGCGCCTTGCGTCCGTCGACCTGGATCTTCACTGGTTGCTCCCGACCTCGATCAGCACCACCCCGCCGATCACGAGCACGAGCCCGCCGGCCATCACCAGGTTGATCGGTTCCTTGAGGAACAGGACCCCGATGATCGCCACGAGCGCCACGCCGACGGCGGCCCACACCGCGTACGCGATGCCGAGCGGCAACCCCGACTTCAGCACGCGGGAAAGTGCGAAGAACGCTACGCCGTACCCGACGGCGACCAGCGCGGACGGCAAGACTTTCGTGAAGCCCTCGGAGAGCTTCAGGGAAACGGTGGCCGTCACTTCTGCGGCGATCGCCAAAGCGAGGTACAAGTAAGCACCCATGAGTACGAAACTACCTGAACGATCGTCTCACTAGCCAGCGAGGCGTGCACCACATCGGTGGGACTTGGGCGCTGCCAACCAGTTACCCATCAGTAAGAAGCGTTACCCTGCTCGGCACCGGCGCTGTGAGAAACGCACAGGCACCGGCACCACCACACCGGACGAAAGGCACCCGACGATGGGCGCTGTAGAGCTGACGCTCGGGGGGATCTCGGTCCTCCTGGGCATCGTCGCCTGGGGACTGTTCATCGCCACCATCGCCCGCTTCGTGCGGGTGATCCGGCTGGGCCAGCCCGACCCGACGCGCAACGGACCGTTCATGCCGCGGCTCGGCACCCTGATCAAGGAGTTCGCCGCGCACACGCGCATGGCGAAGTTCCGTCAGGTCGCGCCCTGGCACTGGATGGTGATGTGGGGCTTCCTCATCGGGTCGCTCGCGCTGTTCGAGGCCTACGGCGAGGTGTTCGTGCCGACGTGGGGCTGGCCAGTCCTCGAGGACTGGTCGCTGTGGAGCCTGCTCATGGAGCTGCTCGGCGTGGCCACGATCGTCGGCGGCATCGGCCTGGTGATCATTCGCCAGGCCAACCACCCGCGCCGTGCCGACCGGCAGTCGCGCTTCGCGGGCTCGAACTTCAAGTGGGCCTACTTCGTCGAGGCCGTGGTGATCATCGAGGGCATCGGCATCATCGGCGTGCGCGCGGCCAAGGCCGCGATGGGCGTGCACGAGACGCCGACGTGGGCCGCCTTCGTGTCCAACCCGCTTTCGCACGCGCTGCCTGCCAGCGCCGCGCTCGTGTCGGTGTTCGCGTTCATCAAGCTGATGAGCGCCACGGTGTGGCTGATCGTGGTGGCCCGCACGATGACCATGGGCATCGCGTGGCACCGCTTCAGCGCGTTCTTCAACATCTACTTCAAGCGCGAGGACGACGGTGGCGTCGCGCTCGGCGCGGTGAAGCCGATGATGAGCAAGGGCAAGGTGCTCGACCTCGAGGAAGCCGATCCGGACGAGGACACGTTCGGCGTCGGCAAGGTCGAGGACTTCAGCTGGAAGGGCTGGCTCGACTTCTCCACCTGCACCGAGTGCGGGCGCTGCCAGTCGCAGTGCCCCGCGTGGAACACGGGCAAGCCGCTGTCGCCGAAGCTGCTGATCACGCAGCTGCGCGACCACGCGTACGCGAAGGCGCCGTACCTGCTGGCCGGCGGCAAGCGGGACATGGCGGGCGACGAGATCGGTTTGACCGGCGACAACTCGCATGCGGGTATCGACGTGCTGGCGCTGGCCGAGTCCGAGCGGCCGTTGATCGGCGGCGCCGAAGACGGGGGCGTGATCGACCCCGACATGCTGTGGTCCTGCACTTCGTGTGGCGCCTGCGTGGAGCAGTGCCCGGTGGACATCGAGCACGTCGACCACATTGTCGACATGCGCCGCTACCAGGTGATGATCGAGTCTTCGTTCCCCACCGAGCTCAACGGCATGTTCAAGAACCTGGAGAACAAGGGCAACCCGTGGGGCCAGAACGCCAAGGACCGTCTCCAGTGGACGGAGGACCTCGACTTCGAGGTGCCCGTCTTCGAAGGCGACCTGGGTGACGCAGAGTACCTGTTCTGGGTCGGCTGCGCCGGTGCCTTCGAGGACCGCGCGAAGAAGACCACGCGCGCCGTGGCCGAGCTGCTGCACATCGCGGGCGTGAAGTACACCGTGCTCGGCTCGGAGGAGTCGTGCACCGGTGACCCGGCGCGCCGCGCGGGCAACGAGTTCCTGTTCCAGATGCTGGCCCAGCAGAACGTCGAGGTCCTGAACTCGGTGTTCGAGGGCCGCGAGCGCAAGGCGCGCAAGGTCGTGGTGACCTGCGCCCACTGCTTCAACACGCTGGCCAACGAGTACCCGGAGCTGGGCGGCCAGTTCGACGTCGTGCACCACACGCAGCTGCTCAACCGCCTGGTGCGGGAGAAGTACCTGACGCCGGTCGCGCCCGTCGCGGAGGACGTCACCTACCACGACCCGTGCTACCTCGGCCGCCACAACAAGGTCTACGACGCTCCGCGTGAGCTCGTCGGGGCTTCGGGCGCGAAGTTGCGCGAGATGCCCCGCCACGGTGACCGGTCCATGTGCTGCGGCGCCGGCGGCGCGCGGATGTGGATGGAAGAGAAGATCGGCAAGCGGATCAACGTCGAGCGCGTGGACGAGGCGCTCGGCACCGCGCCGTCGAAGATCGCGACCGGCTGCCCGTTCTGCCGCGTGATGCTCACCGACGGCGTGACCGCGCGCCAGAGCGACGGCCTCGCGAGCGAGCGGGTCGAGGTCGTGGACGTGGCTCAGCTGCTGCTCACGGCGGTGAAGCGCAAGCCGGAGTCCGCCTTGGTGGCGACGGGGGCGCCGTCACTGGAGGAGGCTCCGGCAGAAGCAGCGGACGAGGAGCAGTCGGCTTCGGCCGAATAGCCGGTCCCAAACTGGAATGAACGCCCCTTTCATGATGGCTCGCCATCATGAAAGGGGCGTTTCTCGATCATTTGTCACGGGAACAGTCGTGATTAACGGCCCGTGTACGAATGCTCGCAGAGCGACACGATCACCTCATGCCATTTCGCAAGACAGCGGTTGTCGCGCTCGCTCTGTTCTCCCCGTTCGTCGCCGAATTCCTGCTCGGTGATCAATACCTGGCCGGGCCGCCCGGCCAGGTATTGATCACCCAGCAACTCGGCATGTTCGCGATGTTCGTGGCGCTCTACGGCTCGGCCGCGGTACTGATCCGCGAGGTCGCGCGCCGCCGCGGCCGGGGCCGGCCGACGATCCTCACGCTCGCGCTGGCTTTCGGCGTCGTCGAAGAAGGCCTGCTCACGCAAACGTTGTTCAACCCGCACTACCTCGGCCTCGACCTCCTGAGCCCCGCGCACGTGCCCGGGCTCGGCATCGGTGGCCAGTGGACGGTGTTCGTGCTGACGCTGCACGTGGTCTGGAGCATCTGCGCGCCGATCGCGATCGCGGACGCGTTCTCCGGGCGCGAGCGGTGGCTGCGCCGGCCAGGCACGGTGGCGTGGACCTGCGCGCTGCTCGTCGGCGCGGTGGGGACATTCCTGGTGTCTCGCATGATGGGAACTCCGGCGTTCCTCGCGGCGCCCGGACAGCTCGTCGGCGCGGCCGTGGTCGCCGTCGGGCTCGTGTGGTTTGCCTTGCGCCTGCCCGTCCGAACCCTTGACACGCGGGGCTCGGCGTGGGCCGGGTTCACCGTCGGGCTGGGGGTGAGCACGCTGTTCCACCTGGTGGACAAGACCGTGTTGCTCCATTCGTGGGGCACGGTCGCGTTGATGCTGGCGCTCGAAGTGGCCGTGGTCGCGTTCGCCGTGCGCTGCCGCCCGCCCGCGTTTTCCCTGGCAGCAGGCGCGATTGTCACGTACTGCTGGGTCGGTCTGCTGACCGCCGCGGGCAACCCGGGCGCGCTGATCGAACAGGTGGTCCTCGTGGCCGCGACGCTTTCGGTACTCGCGCTCACGGCCCGTCGGCGAATTCCGGTAAACGTTTGACGCAAGAGGCACGGACGTACCGGAATGGCTGCGAAAACGTTTACCGTGCACAATTTCTGCACCTCTGGTCCGGCTTCGTCACATTGCCGATGACAGGCAGGACAACGGGCGTAATCTACGATTCCTCGCGACCAACGCCGCTTGCGGGAAGCGAATTCGGCTACCGATATAAGGGGGCGCGACGTGGTGAACGGGTACAGCGGGCCTGGTTACATCGGTCACTCGGGAACCCCCTTTCCACCTTCCGGGCGAGTCAGCGTCGCGCCGGGCCGGGCCCCCGAACCCGTTTGGCCGAGCGAAGTGCCCGAGGAGTTCGCGGGCGAGCCCGTGGCGGGCGACGGCTGGGTCTCCGACCCGTCACCGGTTCCCGGCCCGCGGACGCTCGTCCGGCCGTACGTCCTCACCCGTGGCCGCACGCATTCCCGCCGCAACCTCGCCGTCGAGGCGCTCGTGAAGGCCAACGCCCGGGACCCGCGCTGGAACGGGCCGCAGGTGAAGGGCGAGTTCCGGATCGTGCGGTCGCTGTGCCTGTACCCGCGCTCGGTGGCCGAGGTCGCCGCCACGCTGAGCGTTCCGCTCGGCGTCGCCCGGGTCCTGCTCGACGACCTGGCCGAGCTCGGCCTCGTGACGATCCACGCGCCGCAGCGCAAAGAGGACGGCCGGCCGGCGATCGCGCTCATGGAGCGAGTGCTTTCGGGTCTCAACCGACTCTGACCCACCCGCGCGGCTAGTCTTCTGCGCGTGAGTGAGCAAGAGGAATCGGGCGGCGAGAGCACCCTCACGGTGCTGCTGGCCGGCGGCGTGAACCTGGCCATCGCCATCCTGAAGCTGATCGCCGGGATCATCACCGGCTCGGGCGCGATGCTGTCGGAGGCCGCGCACTCCTTCGCCGACACCATCACCGAGGTCCTGCTGCTCACGGCGTTGAAGCGTTCGGAGCGCCCGGCCGACCGCGTCCACCCGTTCGGCTACGGCAAGGAGCGCTACTTCTGGTCGCTGCTCGCGGCCGTCTCGATCTTCGCCTCGGGCGCGATGTTCGCGCTGTACGAAGGCTTCACCACCGTGTTCGGCGAGCCGGAGGAGCAGACCGACCCGATCGTCGCCTACGGTGTGCTCGCTGCGGCGTTCGTGCTCGAGGGCATCTCGTGGCTGCAGGCCATTCGGCAGGTGCGCAAGGAGTCGAGGGCCGAGGGCCGCTCGTTCTTCACTTACCTGCGCATGATCGACGATCCCGCGCCCAAGACTGTGCTGTTCGAGGACTCAGCCGCGCTGATCGGCCTGCTGCTCGCATTCGCCGGTATCGGGTTGCACCAGCTCACGGGTTCTTCGCTCTACGACGGGATCGCGTCGATCCTCATCGGCCTGCTGCTCGCCTGCGTCGCGTACCTCCTGGGGCGCACCAACCGGGGTCTGCTAGTGGGGCGCCAGGCCGATCCGCGGATCGTGCGCGGCGTGCGCGACCACCTCGTGGCGGCGCCCGAGATCGAGGCACTGGTGGACCTGCAGACGATGCTGATGGGTACGGACCAGGTGCTGGTGTGCGCCCGCGTGGACTTCGACGATTCACTGGGCGCGGCCGATGTCGAGTTCGCCTGCGTGCGGATCGCGGGCGAGCTGACCGAGGGGTTCCACGACGTCACCGAGGTGTTCATCGAGCCGGTGCCGCGGACGGATCCGAGCCTGCGGGCGGCCGTGCTGGCGCGCTACGGCGACTTGACCACGCGGCCGATCGAGGATTCGCGGTAGGGCTTGTTCAGTACCCGAAGTCCTGCGTCCAGTACCAGCCGGCGGTGGTCACGCCGACGCCGAGCTTGGTCAGCGAGCAGTTGAGGATGTTCGCGCGGTGTCCGCTGGAGTTCATCCACAGCTGCATCACCTGCTTCGCACTCGTCGCGCCCTTCGCGATGTTCTCGGCGCCTGGCTTGCTGTAGCCGGCGTCGCGGATGCGCTCGTCGAAATGCTTGCCCTCAGGCGTGTCGTGCGAGAAGTAGTTGCGGGCCGACATGTCGTCGCTGTGGTCCTGCGCGGCCTGGTCGAGGTGGGACTCTTCGGCGACGGGGTCGCAGCCGGCCTTGGCGCGCTCGTCGTTCACGAGGTCCACGACCTGCCCTGCCATCGAGGGGTTCGTGGTGCGGGGCTGGGTGGTCGACGTCGGGGTGGTCTTGGGATCCGGCTTGGGCGGCGCGGGGGTGCCGGAGCCCGTGGTGCCGGACGCGGGCGTCGACGTCGGGCCTGGGCCGGCGGAGGTCGACGTCGTGGGGGCGGTCGAACCGGACGTCGGGGTGCCGCCCGCGCCGCCCGTGCCCGGGGCCGGGATGCCGCCCGGCGTGGACGACGACGGCTGCTTCGCGTAGGGATCGACCGGCGGCACGCCGGACAGCGGGTCGGACTGCCCTGTCGCGGCGCTACCGAGAGTCGCCACGCTGGGTCCGTCGTGGAGCCATACTGTCCCTCCAGCGGCGGAGAAACCGCCGAGAAGAACACTCAGTGACACCAAAACCACTCGACCACGCGCACCAATGGGGGACACGGGCGAGAAAACTATCACGAACCGATTACGACCGTTACCCCCGAAAGGCGCAGTGCCTTATTTGATCAAGCCCGGGAAATGATCACGTGGTGCGGGGGTTTCCTGGTGCAGGGGGATGGTGATCTCCGGTGCGCGCTGGGGTCGAGAGAGGCTGGGGAGACTCAGCTCACGGCTCGTGGCCTGCGGGTGACGCGCAGGAGCAGCGCACCTGCGGCGAGGAGGGCGAGGCTGACCAACGCGTCGGTGGTTCGGTCCGGATCGGGGCCGGGGATCGGCTGCGTTTGTGCGGCCGTTCGGGCGTGGGGGCCGAGGATCCGGACGGTCGCGGCGGCTCGGACGGTGAGCGGTTTCGCGGCGTCGGGTCGGGCCGTGACTTCGACGGCGTCGGTGAGCGTGCCTGCGCGGGGTGCGGTGGCGGTGCGGGTCCATTCGCGCCGGCTGCCGGGGTCGAGGTGGTGGCCGTCGAGTGTGAGCGGGGTGGTGCCGGTGTTGGCGGCGGTGACGAGGAACGTGACGGTGTCGCCGGGGTTGGCAGTGGGCTCGGCTTGTTCGGTGAGGTTCAGAGCTGGGCGCGGGGTGGGGTGGGCCCGCTTGGGGGCTGGGGAGTTCTCGACGTTGGTGGTCGTGGTGGCGGCCGCCGTGAGCTGGTGGCCGGCGGGGTCTTGGGCGGTGGCGGTGGTGTCGGTGACGGCCGTCGATTGGGCCGTGAGGGTGCACGCGCGGAGGGTTTCGGTGCCGGGCTCGAGTCTGGGCAGCGTGAACGCGCAAGCCGGGTCGGTGGCGCGAACGGTCACGTCGTGCAGTGCTGCGTCTCCGGTGTTGCGGACGGTGGTCAGGTACGTCACGGGGTCACCGGAGCGGATGGGCTGGTCGAGGTGATCGGTCCTGACGGTGAGGCCGGGGTGGATCACGGGGACGGGCGCGTGCGCGGTGGTGGTGATGGGGGCGCCGCGGGTCGGGGTGGCGCTGACCTGGGTGGTGTCGGTGGTCGTGCCGGTCGCGGTGGTGGTGCACGGGTAGCGCTGGATGCCGTTGACGGGCAGCGTCGGGAAGGTCCGCGAGCACTCGGGAGCGTGGGGGTCGGTGACGTGGACGTCGTGCAGGTTGGTGTCGCCGGTGTTGGTGAGGACGAGGTCGAACCGCACGGAGTCGTCGGGGGCGAAGGGACCTGCGGTGCTGGTTTTCGTGACGGTGAGTTTCGGTTGCAGCACCTCGAACGACGCTTGCGCCGACGACGTCACCGTGCGTTGGGTCGGATCGGTGCCGGTGGCCTTGGTGGTAATGGTGAATCCGGTTTTGCCCGCGACCGTCGTGCAGGTGTAGGTCTCCTCGGCGTCGGGCGCGAGGGCCGCGAAGCCGCGGCCGCAGGCGGCGGTGTGATCGTCCACAACGGACACCTTGGTCAGCGGTACGTCGCCGACGTTCTTCACCAGCACGGAGAACGTGACGGTGTCGCCTTCGCGGACCTGGTACGGCTCGGCGTCGCCCATGATCGCGAGCTCGGGGTGGATCACATCGACGTTCGTGGTGCCGGACGTGGTCACAGGGCGGGTCGTCGGGTCGTTGGCTGTGGCGTTGACGGTGGTGGTGAAGTCGTCGGGCGCGGTTTTGACGGTGCAGGTGTAGGTGGCGGCGGCGCCGGTGGCCAGCTGGTCGAAGGCGTCGGCACAGCCGGTGAGGGTGATTTTCGTCAGCGGGGTGTCGCCGGTGTTGGCGACGGTGACGGTGATCGTCACGTCGTCGCCGGGTCGCGCTTGTGCCTGTGCGGCAACGGGTTTCACGGTGAGTGCCGGGTGGATCACGTCGATTTTCGCGTCGGCGGTCGCGGTGAGTGCGGGGCCGGTGGTGGGGGTGCCGGTGACTCGTGCGGTGAGCACGGTGTCGTCGGCGGGGGCGGGTGAGGTGCAGTCGTAGGACTGGGTCGCGTCGGGGGTCAGGGTGGCGAAGGTCTTGGCGCACGCCGGTACTCGGTCGTCAGTTACTTGCACGGCGGTGACCGGTGAGTCGCCGGTGTTGGTGACGGTGAGTGTCGTGGTCACGGCGTCGCCGGCGCGAAAGGGACCGCCGTGCACGGTGCGGGTGAGCGAGAGGCCGGGGTGGACGACGGTGAAGGAGGCGTCGGCCGTCGCGGTGACGGTGCCGCCGAGCGGGTCGGTGGCGGTGACTTTCGCGGTGTTGGTGTAGCCGTCGGAGCCGGCATTGGTCGTGCAGGTGTAGTGGTCGGTGGCGCCGGGGGCGAGGGTGTTGCCGTCCGGGCGGACGCAGGCCGGGGTCTTGTCGTCCATAATGGACACCTTGGTGAGCGGGACGTCGCCGGTGTTGCTCGCTGTGATCGTGAAGGTGACTTGGTCCCCTTCGCGCACTTGCTGCGGCGTTGCCGACTGCGTGATCGTGACGGCGGGGTGGATCACGTCGAGGTGCGCGTCGGCGGTCGCGGTGACCGGGCGGTTCGACGGATCGGTGCCGGTGACTTTGGCGGTGCTGGTGAGGTCGTCGCCGGCGGAGTGGGTGCAGGTGTAGTTCTGTTTCGCCTGCGGGGCCAGGGTTCCGAGGCGGTGGGCGCATTCGGGTGCTGCCGGGTCTTCGACGGTGACGTCGTGCAGTTCGGCGTCGCCCGTGTTGGTGGCGGTGATCGTGAACGTCGCCGGCTCGCCTGGCTTTACGACCGTCGGCGTGACCGTCTGCGTGACGGCGATGGCCGGGTGGATCACGTCGAGGGTGGCCTCGGCGCTCGCCGTCACGAGCGGTCCCACCGGTGGGGCGGCGGTGACGGTGAGCGATTCGGTGACGTCGTCTGCGGGTGCGATGGTGGTGCAGCTGAAGGTCCAGGTGGCGCCGGGTGCCAGGGTGTCGTGGTCCTGCGTGCACGCGTCGGCGCGCTCCGCGGTGGTGACGTGCGGCTTCGTGAGTGGGGTGTCGCCAGTGTTCTTGACGGTGACCTGGATCGGCACGCTGTCGTGTTCGCGGAAGGGTCCACCTTGGACGGTGGTGGTGAGCGTGACGGCCGGGTGCTGGACGGTGAACTTCGCATCGGCCGAAGCCGTGACGGTGCGGGCGGTCGGGTCTGTTCCCGTGACGGTGACGGAGTTGGGGAAGCCGTCCGTTCCGGCCACCGCGGTGCAGGTGAAGGTCTGTTTCCCCTGCGGTGCCAGGATTCCGAGCTGCTTGGCGCAGTCGGGAACCTTGCTGCTGGTCACGGCGAGCTCGTCCAGCGGGACGTCGCCGGTGTTGCGCACCGTGACGCTGAAAGCCACGCGGTCCCCTTCGCTTACCTGCGCGGGTGCGGCGGATTCCGTGACCGCGACGGTCGGATGGATGACGTCGACTGGCGCGTCGGCCGTCACGCTGAGCTGTTTGCCCAGCTCATCCTTGCCGGTCGCGATGGCGGGGTCGGTGAAGTCGTCGCCCGGCGCGAGCAGGTCGCACCGGTAGGTCTGCGTGGCCTCCGGGGCGAGCGTGCCGAACTTCCGCACACAGCCGGGTGCGCGGTCGTCGGCCACCGCGACCTCGTCGAGCGGCGCGTCACCGGTGTTCTTCAGCGTGACGGTGAAGGTCACGCGGTCCCCCTCGCGCACCCGCGCCGGCGCGGCCGTCTTCGTGAGCGACAACGCCGGGTGGATCACCTTCGCCGTGGCCGACGCGGTGTCGGTGACGGGCTGGCCGGACCGGTCGGTACCGGTCGCCGTCACCGTGTTCGTCGTGGTCAGCGCTGGGTTCGCCACGCACGGGAAGCTCTGCTGAGCGCCGGCGGCGAGCGCGCCGAACGTCCGCGAGCACTCCGGCGTGGTGGCGTCGGTGACGGCCACGGGGCTCAGCGGGCTGTCGCCGGTGTTGCGCACGGTGATCGTCCAGGTCACCTGCTCACCGGCGTGGACGACGGCGGGGTCCACCGTCTTGGTGACGTCCAGCGCGGGCGCGATGAGGGGGACCTTGACATCGGCCTTGGCCGTCACCGTCTTGGCCAGCGGATCCGTTCCGGTGACGGACGCGCTGGTGTCGGGCACCGGCGCCTTCGCCGTGCAGGTACCGGTGGTGCGCTGGCCCGGCGCGAGTGTCCCGATCGTGCGCGCGCACGCGCCGACCTTCGCGTCCGTCACGGCGACGTCGTGGAGCGCCACGTCACCGCTGTTGGTGGCGGTGACCGTGAACGTCACGGGGTCGCCGACGCGATAAGCCGCCTTGTCGACCTGCTGCGCGAGCGTGATCGCCGGGTGCACGACGTCGACGTGAGTGGTCGCGCTGCCGTCGAGTGCGTCACCGAGCGTGCTGGTGCCGGTGACCTTCGCGGCGCTCGTGACGTCGTCGTCCGGGGCGGTCACCGTGCACTGGTAACCCGTGGTCGCGCCCGCGGCGAGCTCGCCGATCTTCTTGCCACAGGCGGGAAAGCGCTCGTCGGTGACCTCGACGCCGGTGGCCGCGGTGTCGTTCGGGTTGGTGACACCGACCGTCACGGTGACCTGGTCGCCCGCGTGCGCGCGCGGCGGATCGGCGTGGGTCACGAGCTGCAGATCCGGCACGGGTACGGAGAACACGAGGTTCTGCGCGACGAAATCGTCCCCTGTCGTGCTGAAAGCGAGCTTCGCGCTGGTTGCGCCGCTGGGCACGGCGTCGCTGCTGAACGCTTTCGCGTCGATGCCGAAGGTGTTCTTGACGTCGGGTTTCGCGGCGTTGTCGGCGCTGGCCACGAAGAAGTTGTCCGACGCGCCGGTGCCGGGTTCGGCGACGGGTTTGTCGTTGATGAGGAAGCGGTCACCCGTCCTGCCCCAGTCGCCGCCTTCGGCGGTCACGCCGACGTGGGCGTCGGCCGAGGCCGCGCGGAAACCGGTGACGGTGGTGGTCGTGGCGAGACCGTTCGCACCCTGCGGCACGTGACCGTCGTAGACGTAAACCGCGCGCTTGGCCGGCGCGTACTGCGGATCGCGCGCGGGGTAGGAGAAGACGATCGCCACCGACCAGCCCCCGCCGCATCCGCGGCCGGCGGTGGTCCAGACGTTGGCTGCGGTGAGGGTGAGCGGCGCGCCGGTCGGGGCCGTCGCGAACTGACCGGTCACGTCGGCGTAGGCGGAGTAGAACTTGCCGTCTTCGTTGTAGGACCCGGGCGTGACGTCGGTTTGGGCTGCGCCGACGGAAAACCGCACGGCCTGCGTCTTCGGTGCGCCGGCGGGACTCGCGCACGCCGTCCTCGTGCCACCCCAGCTCAGCCGCGCGAACGCGACCTTCGCGCCCGGCGGGACCGTGACCGACGCGGTGGAAGAGTCGAACGTGCTCGCGTCGGAGTCCACATCGGACCAGCGCAATGCGAAATCGCCGGCGGACTTCTTCGTCTCGCGACTGGCGGCTTTCGCGCAGTCGGCGTCACTCGGCGTGCACTTGACCACGCTGTTGCCGGCGTAGAGGAAATCGCCGTACACCACTTGGTGGTAATTCTGCTGCAATCCCTTGACGGTGTCCGCGTGCGCGGGCACGACGAAGTTGGCCAGGAGGCCGAGTACCGCGAGCAGACGTTTCCCGGCCGAGCCCATGTCCGCGAGCTTTCCACGAACCGGTGAACGAATCGCGTTTTCCAACCCGGCCGTGGCCGCAACTCACTCCAGCGAGCGACTGGTGAGGCGCAAGGTCGACTCGTGGGTGACCGCCGCGGCTCTTTCGAGGAACCCGATCACCGTTCGGAGTTCACCTTCGGAGTAGTCGTTCGCGAGCTCGCGCGTCGCGGCCACGATGTGGTCCCACAGGGACACGGCCCGCTCGATCGTCTCCTCTTCCACCCCGACGAGCACCTTCCGCCGATCGTCCGGGTGCGGCGAGCGGGTGACCATCTGTTTGCGCTCGAGCCGGTCGATCAGCGCGGTGATCGACGCCGGCGCCAGGCCCGCGTATTCCGCGAGCTCCTTCGGCGTGAGCGGGCCGAGGCGCGCGACGTAGTCGAGCACCTTGCTCTCGACTGCCGAGAGGTCGCGCAGGATCGCGATCGCGGTGTGGAACATGACCGTCTCCGTGGACAGCTCCCGCGACTTGAGCAGCAGCTCGTCGACCAGTTTCTCGTGCTCGGTTGACACGACGGGCAGCCTAGCGCATCATTCGATCGACAGTATTATTCGATGCATCGAAATATTCGATTCAGTGAACTATACGAGGGGGCGAAGGATGTCACGGGTGTTGATCGCGGGCGGAGGTATCGCGGGCACGATCACGGCGATCGCGCTGCACGAGGTGGGCCACGAGCCGGTGCTGTTCGAGGCGTACGACCGCACGGCCGAAGGGGTCGGCGCGTTCCTCACGCTGGCCGTGAACGGGCTTGACGCGCTGGCGCCGTTCGGGCTGAAAGACCTGGTCAAACGCCTGGGGTTCGACACGCCGAGGATGAGCATCGGGCTTGGCGACGGCAAGCGGCGCGCCGAGTTCCCGTTGGGCGGACCGCTGCCCGACGGCACGGTGAGCCAGACCGTGCGGCGCTCGGACCTCTACGTCGCGCTGCGCGACGAGGCCGCCAGACGCGGGGTGCGCACGGAGTTCGGCCGGCGGCTCACGGACGCTTCGCAGACGTCGGCCGAGGTCACCGCGGTATTCGCCGACGGCTCGTCGGAGTCCGGCGACCTGCTGATCGGCGCGGACGGCCTGCGGTCCACCGTGCGCCGGATCCTCGACCCGGCCGCGCCGGCGCCCCGGTACGTCCCGCTGCTCAACACCGGCGGCTTCACCACGGCTGTGCGGCTCGACGACGAATCGGGCGTGATGCACATGGTGTTCGGCCGCAAGGTGTTCTTCGCGCACGTCGTGCACCCGGACGGTTCAGTGTGGTGGTTCGCGAATGTCCCGCGCGCGACCGAGCCGACGCCCTCGTCACCGGTACCGAGTGCCGCTGAATGGCGCGCCGAGCTGCTGGACCTGGTGCGCGGCGACCGCACTCGCGCCGCCGAGATCATCGGCGCCACGGAGCACCTCTACGCGCCATGGCCGACCTACGACTTCCCGTCCCTGCCGGTCTGGCACCGCGGCCGCATCGGCATCATCGGCGACGCCGCCCACGCGACGTCACCGGCGGCCGGCCAGGGCGCGTCGATGGCGATCGAGGACGCCGTCACTCTGGCGCAATGCCTGCGCGACGTCGCTCCGGCCGCCGCACTGTCGACGTTCGAGGCCTTGCGCCGCTCACGCGTGGAAGCGGTGGTGGCGCAGGGAAAACGCAACGGCGACGACAAGTCGCCGGGCTTCTTCGGCCGCGTCGTCCGCGACTTCTTCATCCGGCGCACCATCAGGAACGCCGGCGGCGAGGACCCCAACGCGTTCATGTGGAACCACCGCATCGACTGGGCGGCCCCGGTGTCGGTCTAGCGCCAGGTGTCCACGCGGTGGAAGTTCTTGTACGCCCGGCTCGGCGTCGGGCCGCGCTGGCCCTGGTAGCGGGAGCCCGCTTCCTTCGAGCCGTACGGGAACTCCGCCGAGCTGGACAGGCGGAAGATGCACAGCTGGCCGATCTTCATGCCGGGCCACAGCGTGATCGGCAGGTTCGCGACGTTCGACAGCTCGAGCGTGATGTGCCCCGAGAAGCCCGGGTCGATGAAGCCCGCGGTCGAGTGCGTCAGCAACCCCAACCGCCCCAGCGACGACTTGCCTTCGAGCCGCCCGGCGAGGTCGTCGGCCAACGTGACCATCTCGTAGGTCGACCCGAGCACGAACTCGCCCGGGTGCAGCACGAAGGGCTCCTCGCCCTCCTTCTCGACCAGCGAGGTCAGCTCGTCCTGCTGCAGCTGCGGGTCGATGTGCGTGTACTTGCTGTTGTCGAACACCCGGAAGAACCGATCCAACCGCACATCGATGCTCGACGGCTGGACCATCGCGGCATCAAACGGATCAATCCCGAGCCGACCGGCGTCGAGCTCTTTGCGGAGGTCACGGTCACTGAGCAGCACGGACGCAGCCTAACGTCTGCTTTGAACCAGGTGGGATCAGGCTGGTTCAGATGATAACTGTTCCGGTTCGGACGGTAACTGAACTCAGGCAGCGCGCTCATCGCTCCCATACGACGTATCCGCCTTGAACACCTCGTGCACCCGCTTCAGATACCGCCGACGCCCCAGCCCGCCGAGCAGCTCCTGCAGCGCCGTGGCTCCCGGGATGAACCGCCGGGCGGTCTCCGCCGCGAAGTTCACCCCGGCCACCGCCACGACCGCCGCCTGGGCGACCGGGTCGTCGGGCAGCTCCAGGAAATCGGCGTTCTCCTTGCCGAGCACCAGCCGGCTGATCGCGGAGTGCACCGAGACGTTCACGTGCGCCAGCACCTTGCCCGCCGCCCCGCGCCCCTCGCCGATCGCGGCGTGGCTCTCGACGAGGGCCTTGGCCAGGCGTTTCGAGTCGTCGTCGGGGATGAACTCGGTCGCGGCGAGGAGCCAGAGCAGGCGCCAGGCGTCGCCCTCGTCGGCGGGGAGGAGTTCCTCGTCGACGCCCATCAGCCAGCCGATGTAGCGCCACAGGTGCAGGATGTCCGCGCGCTCGCGTTCGGTGTAGCGGAGGCCGAGCAGCTGCGTGCCGAAGACGTAGACCAGCGAGAACAGCAGCAACGTGCCCGCGGTCTGGACCTGGTTGACGGGCCGGTCCCACTGCTCGTAGTCCCAGTCCTCGCGCTGGTTCATCGCCCGCCGCACGTGCGCGTGCACCACGCGGATCCGCACCGCCGCCCGGAACCCGGCCGCGGTCCGGTCCATCGCCCCGGGCGTGGTGACGTCGATCCACCAGGCGGCCGTCTCCACCAGCCGCTTCGGAGCCCGGTTCTCGATCTCCCCGGTCCCCACCAACGCCTTCGTCGCCCGCGACGCCAGATATCCGCCCATCAACGACATGTCGCCCAGCGGAAACAGCCCCAGCAACCCCGCACGCGTGATCGCCTTAGCCCCACGCTCCAGCCTCGCCCGATCCACCCAATACGGCGTCGCCTCGACCGCCGCCATGAACTCCCGCAGCTCAGGGCTGATTTCCTGGCCGCCCCCATGCACCAACGCCCGCTCGAACCGCGCCCGATTCCCGGCATCCCGCCCGAACCACTCCACCAACGCATCCGCCGGCGCGTCCTGCCGCTGCGCGAACTCCCTCAGCCGCTGCACCTGCTCGTCCCCGGCTCGCAGCCCCTCGACCCCGCGCAACCGCGCGACCAGCCGAAACCCGCCCTGCCGGAACAACACCGGGTCGTCCACCACATCCACCTCCGGCGCCGCCACCCCGTCCGACAACAAGTGTTGTCACTTGCCCCCGGCGCCGTCAACCCACGCCCCACTGGACACACCGACCACGCCCCCGTGTAAGCTGGCGAGGCACTGCGGATGTAGTTCAATGGTAGAACATCAGCTTCCCAAGCTGAATACGCGGGTTCGATTCCCGTCATCCGCTCTCATGCGAAAGCCCCAGGTCACACGGTGTCTACTGTGGACCTGGGGCTTTCGTTTTGTGGCGCTGACATTTCTCGTATGCCATTAATGTGCCATTAGCCGACCGGAACCGGTAGGCCGTCCTCACCCTCGTCGTCTTCCGGCTCGATGCCCTTGCGGTGCCGGTCGACCAGCTTGGACAGCCGGTCCGCGATCTGCTGATCGGCGTCGCTGGTCGCTCGCTGGTAGATCAGGGCCGCCCGCATGTCGTCGTGCCCCATCCTCGCCATCAGGTCCTTGGTCGAGGTGCCGGCCTTGGACGCCCAGATGTTCCCGGCGTGCCGCAGATCGTGGAAGTGCAGCCCCTTCAGGCCCATCTTCTCCACTACCTCCGTCCACCGGGTCCGCTGACTGAAATTCGGACGGCGAACCGCATGGCCAGCTCGTTCCCCGGTGAAAAGCAGCGCGTCCTGCGGCGGCTTGACCCAGGTCCTTAGATGCTGAACCAGGTCGGGCCGGACGGCTGCCGGAATGATCACCGTGCGAACACCCGCCCGCGACTTGGGCGGCCCGACGACGAGCCCACGGCCGGGAACCTCGACCATCGCCCGGGACACCCGGACCCACGCCGCGTCCTCGGCGACGTCGCACCGACGCAGGGCGGTCACCTCACCCCAACGCAATGAACCGAACGCGGCGAGTAGTACCAGCGCACGGAACCGTTCCGGCATCCGCCCGGCCAGATCGAACACCTGAGGCACGGTGAGCACCGGCCGTTCGTCAGGGTTCTCCCGGTCAGCGCCCCGAACGCGGCATGGGTTGCGCACGAGGATCTTGTCTTCGTCCACCGCCGTGTTCAGGATCGCGCGCAGCAAGCGGTACGACTTGGCCGTCACCGACTCTGAGACGCCCGCCATTAGCCGGTCCGACCGCCACTGCCTCACCAGAGCCGGGGAAAGCTTTCCCAGCTCGACCCCACCAAGGCCGGGGTCTATGTGCTTGCGCAGCAACCACTTGTATAGCTCGACCGTGCGCGGACGCAGTCCCGGCCGCTCCGTGATCCACTGGTCCGCGTAGTCGCGGAGCTTGCGCTTCGCCCGTTCCGGGTCGATCCAGTCGCCGTGCGCGATCTGCGTTTCGACCTCGGACAGCCAACGTTCCGCCGTCCGCTTCGTGTCGAGGGTGTTGGGCGCCGTCCTCGTGATGCCGTCCGGTCCGGGATATCGGGCCTGCCAGCGACCTGACGGCAGTTGCCGAACGCTTCCGAACCCTCGGTGGCCGTGTTTGTTCGCCATTTCAAGCCGCCTTTCCGAGATCTCGACGGACCGATGCGCGAGTGATCGGCTCGACCCGCCCCAACTGCATGAATTCCTCCAGATCTGCCACCGCCAGCCGCACGTGCGCGCCGGCCTTGTGGAAAGCGATCCGTCGTTCAGCGATGAGCCGACGCACGAATCGGACGCCGGTGTTCAGGTAGTCGGCCGCTTCGTCGACCGTCAGGTATTTCGTCTCCATCCGTCCCCCTTCCTGGTCAGGCCGCTTGCCGAGTTGCCGAAGTTTCCGGCGGTCCTGCCGCGAGTAGCGCCCGGTCGTATTCGGCCTTCCACGTGATCCGCTCGGCGATGGCGCGCATGATGAGGTGATCCCGAGGCGGGACGTGGGAGTCGGTGGACTCGACCTTGCGCCAGACGAGCCGGGCCGGATCGGGTTCCGGCTTCTCGATCCCGACGACCGCGAGGGCCTGCTTCACGAACGACCTGCGGTCGGCCTTGTGGTCTACGAGCGTCTTGCCCGACCACTTCCGCGACACCAGCACGCGGCGCCCCGGAAGCCCGAGGGTGGTCCGCCGATGGGCCCGTCCCTTGCAGTGCCCAGGCGTGGTCTTGCTGTTGACGCCCTTGGGTTGGATGCCGTAGAGCAGCCAGACCGCACAGCGCGGCGAGCACGGCGTGACGGCGAGCTCGGCGTGAAGACGGTCGTGATGAGCGACATGGGCCGCGCCGGTGGCCTCGACGACCTCACCGGTGGACTTGGTGAGGTACTTCGTCAGGTAGCCGATGTGACGGCCGGCCTCTTCGGTGCCGCCAAGGATGCCCTTGGAGTGCACCTGACGCCCGAACGTCACCACGTGCGCCGGTTGCTCGACCTCCTCCACGGCGTCGTCCCAGGTGATCAGCGGTCGCCGCGTCTCCGGGTCGACAAAGCCACGTTCCGGACCGTCCCACGAGGGCACGCGGTCGGCGTAGACGAGCTGATCGTGGTTGGGCCACCAGACCTGGTGATACGTCGCCTCCGTGACCATGCGGATGGTCTCGTGCGAGATCGAACCGCGGAGCGCGGTGTGCAGGTGCGGCGCCGTCCGCTTCTGCGGCTCGACCGTGGCGAAGTACTGCACGTCCCAACCCACAACCCGGCGCAGGTTCTGCCACCACCGGTCCACGAGCGCAGAGAAGTGCACCGCGTCCCGAGCTGCCCGGCGGTAGTCGTACGTCGACGGATCAACAGGTGTGCCGTCCGAGCGCACCCGGCCGTAGGTGTCGCACGTGAGCGTGACGAACATCGACGGCCGGAACTTGCCTGCGAACTCCCTGCCCACGGTGGTCTTGGTGACCTTCTTCCGGGGCAGGTTGGGCGCGTCCTGGCGACGCTTGGTCGAGCGTTTCACTGGCTTCTTCGTGGGCAGGTCGAGGGAGGGCAGCCGGCCACGGACCCCGAGTTGCCGAAGTTCTTCATCCACTCCGGCGACCTCGGCTCGCACCTCCTCCGCCTCGGCCGGATCGTGGTCGACCACCTCCCTGTAGGCCGCGACGAGATCAGCGCGGTACGTCAGTAACTCCGTCTGGTCCTCGGTCGGTTCCTCAGGGGTGAGGTCCGGTTCCTCGGTCATGTGCCAGCCCTCGCGGCACTGGACCTGCCTAAGCGCCTTGGCCTTGCGTGCGCACGGCAGGCACACCGATTCCACAGTGGACCCGCAGGGGACCGGGACGTACTGCAGTTCCCCGGTTTCCTTGTCGCCGACTTCCATCGTGAAGGGACGAACGCACACCCCGTGCTTCTCGGCCGTCGCCCTGATGACGTCAGCCGCGAGGGGTTGGCGCATCCGTTCAGCACGAGTTTCGGCCATCAGGCAGCCACCTCCCCGGCACCGGCCCATCCCCGAAGAACGAAGACAGGGATGTCTTGGCGAACGCCTTCCGGCAGGTCCGGGAACGTCATCTCGTCGAACCGCACTCCGCCGTAGACCTGCACCGGGACGCCACATGGAGTTCGGCCATGAACGGCCAAGTGGACCCGGTCCGACGATCGAGGCCGCCAGATGGATGCCGACACCTCATCGAGCGTCGAGACCCACCGCAGGAGGCCGGCCGCGACCGCCGACAGTCCGGTCACGTCGAGCTGAACCACGAGCGGATCGGACCAAGCGGTGACAGTCACCGATGCCGTCGGCGGCAGTTGGTGCAGGTCCAAGTGGTCGCGGACAGCATCAAGGAAGACCATCAGCCGGTTCACGCCGCCACCCCCATCCCACGGGCGCTCAGATCGGCACGCCCGCCGTTGGTGACGTAGTGCTCCAGTGCCTTGACCGTCTCGTCGGAGACCCACCCGGCGCGGACACGGAGGGGTTCGCGTATGCCCTCGCCCCACACGTAGCCGACGCCGGCCTCGGAGTCGCCGATCCTGTTCGCCCAGGCACCGCGTTCGTACGCGCCATCCCCGAGGACCATCCCGACGTGGGTCTTCGAGGTGACTCGCAGGCACACCCGCCGAGTGAACAGCTCCCGCACCGGCACGGTGTCCTTGGTGGGTTCCTGGACGTAGCCGCGGACCGACATGCCCAGCGCCCGGCCCTGCGTGGTGAGCAGGGCAACCCGTTCCACGATGGCGTCGCGGGTCTTGCGGTCGGTGTACTTCGTGAGAGCCCCGATCTCGTCGAACTCCAGCAGCTCCAACGGGTACTCGGTCGATACCGGGATCGTGCGGACTCGCCCGGCGAAGGCCCGCTTGCGCGACTCCATCTCGTCCACCAGGCCGTCAAGGACCTCCAAGGCGTCCTTGCCGCTCACGGCGTAGCGGGAGAAGATGCCGCGTCCGTAGGCCAGCTCCATCCCCTTGGGGTCGATGCCCGACATGCGAACCACGCCGGAGCGGATCGCCGAAGCGGCCGCGACGAGCGGGCACCACATCACCGAGTTCTTCCCCGCACCCGAAGCGCCAGCCGTGAGCGTGTGCGCCCCAGAGCCGAGCAGCGGGATCCGCCAGTCCTTCCCGTACTCCGTCCGGCCAGCCGACACGTTGCGCAGATCCACCCCGCCGGCCTCAACACTCTCCGGTAGCGGCGGGCAGTGCACGAGTGAGGCCAGCCGGTCACGACGTTGGAAGTCGATGGAGACGACGTTCGGCGCGACCTCGCGAACCTGACACCGCGCGACCTTCCGCGCCACCGCCAACGCCCGGGCGGCCTCGTCG
Organism: Amycolatopsis sp. NPDC051373; assembly: GCF_040689465.1. NCBI lineage: Bacteria > Bacillati > Actinomycetota > Actinomycetes > Pseudonocardiales > Pseudonocardiaceae > Amycolatopsis > Amycolatopsis sp. NPDC051373. The sequence continues at coordinate 553,425 of NZ_JBFBAE010000001.1, forward strand.
AAGTCCTCTGGCTTCTGACCAGCCACGAGCTCCACCCGAACCTCATCCCACGAGGCACCCGACCGAACCTTGCGCACCTTCGGAATCCGCGTCGCTGCCGGAGACGTCGAGCGACTGGCCTTGCGGCCGAGCAGGTTCACGTCCACCACGACCGGCAATGAACCGTCACGCACCGACAAGCCGCACGCGTGCAGCCAGGCCGGAAGCTTGCGGTTGTACATCCACCACCGCGCCCACCACGAGCGCAGGAACCGCCAGCACCACTGATCGAACGACACTGCGTCGATCAACCACCAGGCACCGAGCACAAGCGCGACGCCACCGAGCACGGCAGCAAGAGAGACCCAGCCCAACACCGCACACCACGCGAGCACCGCCACCACGGCGAGGCTGGTCCGCCACCGCGTCGCGAGCTGCGCGAGCGCCCAGACGATGGCCTTGCACACCCACCAGAGCGCGATGAAGACCACCGCAGCCGCTGCCAAGGCTTCCGCCACCGACGCCAGCGCGCGGCCGACCTTGTGCAGCACCCATACACCGACGCCGAGCGCCGCCATTGCCACAAGCACGAACCCGGCCGACATCAGCGACCACCCCGCGACGTGAGGTGCAACGGGAGCATTCCCGAGCAGGTCGCGCACTTCGTCTCGCCGGGAAGCAGCATCGCGAATCGCTTGCAGGAGCAGCAACGCGTCCGGGTGACCCCCGTTGACACGCGCCGTTTGTCATCGTTTAGCGTTGTCATTGTTCACTTCCGCTGGTTGTGGACAGCGCAGGAGCGGCATGGTTGGTAGCCGGTTTCCGCTTCTGCGCCTTACGTTTCTCATCCGCCGCATGAGGGCGTGATTGATCGCCGCACGTCATCGCGTGCGTTTTTCGCTGAAACTCTTGACTTATGGTTTGTCTACTTGGGACTACTCGGCCCGCGGCTTCTCCGCCTGGATCCGAGCCGACACCTCACCCGCCTTTCGTTCCTCGTACCCGACCCAGTACATGGCCTCGTGGTGATGCCACCGGTCAACGTCTGCGACGGCGCGGTACATCCGGGCGTTGCTCTGGTGGAACGCCACCCACGCGGTGAGATTGGCGTTGGAAGGCGGACGTCGCTCGATTGCCGCGTTGTGCGCGGCCTGGAGTGTCATGGGTTCAGTCGTCGTCGCCATCACGCACCACCCCGGCCCGAGCCTCGACCACTACCGCCAGCTGCTCCGCCCCGTCGCGGAGCTGGCGAAGGAACTCCGCGAACCTCGGCCACAGCGCCGGATCCGCCGGCGGGGCGATCGCCAAACTGTCCGGGTCGAGGTACAGCACCAGTCCCGGGACCGACGTCGAACCAAGCTGGTGCATCCCGGCGACCGCCTCCGCGCCTGGGGTCCAGGTCGCGTTGAACGCCACCCTCGTGTCCTTCCTCTTGTTGCCAAAACCGTGCCTGGTCCTCGAACGCCTCGGCAGCGGACTCCACTGCTGCGAGGAGCCACCACTCCAAGTCGTCCCGGTTGTCTGCGAGCGCCCGCCAGGCCGAAGCGACCGACCACGACGCATCCGCCATCGCGGAAGCCCCACCGTGGTCTCCCCGGCCCACCCGAGCCGCGAACTCCGACGCAGCGCCGTACCGGCGGTAGGCGTATTCCCACGCCTGCACCAAGTCGACCCCGGCGGGGACCCGCTTCATCACGCCGCCTTCTGCGCCGACTCAGTCGGGGCGTTGCGGGCCGGCTTCGCCGAGCTGGCAGAGGCCTTGAAGCCCGTCGCGCGGAAGGCGTAGGACTGGTACTTGAACTCCCCGTTCCCGGCCACGCGGGGTTCGGCGGTGAGCCCTTCCAACTCGATCGGCCGCATGCCCGGCAGAGCCTCGGACGTCGTCGGCACCGGCTGGACGTCGGCCAGGAACGTCACATCGAACGACGCGCGCTTGGAGTTGGTCTCGTTCGGGTCGGTGACCGTCGCCTTCCACTGGCGCTTGCCCGTGGTCTCGTCAACGCGCTGACGTGCTGGCCGACCCGCCGCCCGGTCCTCCCGCGACTGGTACTCGTTGTCCGGCGCGACTTCGCCGACCAGCACCAGGCCGAGCGGGAAAGCCTCGTCGAAGTCGATCGCGAACCGGTGTCCCTTGCTGATGGCCATCGTGGATGCCCCTTCTGTCGTCACATCTGGTCTCTGGGGTCCCTGTGGGACCGCTCACCCCGTTAGAGGTAGTTCTATTAGAGGCTGCGACGATCAACTTGTCAATAGAACTATCTCTAACACGCTCAGTAGACCATGATGAGCCGATACCGCTAGCGTTATCGACCGACAGAGGAGGACCACGTGGGCACTGGGTACCGCGAGCTGGCCGCCAGCCTGCGCGACGCGATCCAGCGGGGCGACTACGCCCCGGACTCGACGCTGCCGAAGCAAGAGGAGCTGGCCGAGGAGTACAGCGTCAACGTCAACACGGTCCGCAAAGCCGTCGGCGTCCTCGAAGCCGAAGGGCTGGTGACGCCGATCCGCCGGCGCGGCACCGTCGTCCGTGCGCGCCCGCCCATGAAACGCCTCGGCGCCGACCGCTACGCCAAGAGCAAGTGGAAGTACGGCGACACCGTGGCGTTCATCGCCGACCGCGAAGCCTCCGGCCGCGAGTGGAAGCCCACCGACCAGACCCAGACCGTCTCGAAGGTCGAAGCCGACAAGGAGATCGCCGAGGCCCTGGGCGTCGACGTCGGCTCACTCGTCTACGAGCGTGCGCGCCTGGTCAAGGACGCCGGCCAGCCCACGCACACCCTGTCCAGCTACTACCGCCCGGAAGACGTCGAGGGCACCCGCCTCGTCGACGACACCCCAGGACCGGCCGGCCGAGGCGGCGGCTTCCTCGTGCTCACGCTCCAGGGCCTCGAACCCGACACGATCAGCGAGACCTTCTACTCCCGCATGCCCACGCCCGATGAGATCGAGACGCTGGAGCTCCCGGCCGGCGAACCCGTCATGGTTCTGCAACGCCGCACCTTCACCGCAGACGGCCGAGTCGTCGAGTTCGCGCGCGGCATCCACGCTGCCAGCCGTTTCTCCTGGTCGTATACGTTCAAGCTCCCCGACTGACTCCGGAGTCTCCCGCATGACCGAGCGCTCGACCACCCTGCCGGACAACCTCCGCGCCGACGTCCAAACGCTCTGGGACTACCACGACATGCACCACGAACTCCGGCCCACGGACGTTGGGATCGGCCTGGGGAGCCACGATCTCGGCGTCGCCACGTACACGGCGGAGCTGTACCAGCAGGGGTACTTCCCGCGGATCGTCTTCACCGGAGCCAACGCGCCGACGACCGTCGAGCGGTTCCCGCGCGGGGAGGCTGTGCACTACCAGGAGCACGCGTTGGAACTGGGGATTCCGGATGACGCCATCCTGGTCGAGCCGGAGGCACGGAACACTGGGGACAACATCACGTTTAGCCGGCAGCTACTGGAGAGGCGGGAGATCGAGGTCAAGTCGGTCACGCTGATCTCGCGTCCGTACCAGCAGCGCCGGGCCTACGCGACGTGCAAGAAACTTTGGCCCGACGTAGACGTAGTCTGTGCGTCCCGGCCGCTGCCGCTAGATGAGTACATCGAAAGCATCGGTGACGTCGACCGAGTTATCAACATGCTCGTTGGCGATACACAGCGCATCATGACCTACCCCGAGCGCGGATTTGCCATTGAGCAGGAAATGTCCAGTGACGTCTTTCACTCGTTTCGCAACCTGATTTCTGCCGGCTTCACGAAACGGTTGATCAACTGACCGGACTTAGTAGGTTTCCCATCCAGAGCCAGAAAACGCCTCGTACCCGGGCATAACTTTCCCTCTTATCTCTGCGAGTAGGCGCATATGAACAGGCGACTCCGCACCGTTGACGTGACGAACTTGAATTCGACAATCTCCAGAATTGCGCACTTTGTGCACATACTCAACGAGCATGTTCGGAACCCAGCCGATGTCAATTTTTTCGTACTGAGAAACCAAAATTGCTCGCGGGTTTACCGGGTTATCCGGCTCGTCCCTGAGAAAAAGTTTCGAACCTGGCTGCAGGCTTCCAAGGATGGCGTCTCGACGGTCCTGATCAGGCATGCGATGGCGTATGCCGGCGACCAGGAAGCATCCAGCGGTGGAGCCGTCTGGACCTACGGTGGGCTCGGGGACCAAGTGGATGGTGTCCCCTGCAAGTCGCCCCTCAGTCCGCGCGATCTGTTCCCAAGTTGACGCTGTGTCGTCCAAGTCGAGGCTGCGCAGGTACTGAGAGTAGTCAGGCCGTCTGGGGCTCATGGCACGCTGCGCGAACAGCGGGAACAGCGCCTCGGACTCGTACACTCCGTCGAGCCGGGCGAAACCGATGAAAGGGCGGAAGCCCGAGACACGCGAAGCGCGCCTCAGATACCGAAATCGATGCTGCGTGCCGTCGAACTCAAGCAACCCCACAGCGTCAACAGCTCGGGTGACAGGGTGCTGCCAACCGACCGCCATCCTGCGGATAGTCAGGTCTCGGGTCATGCTCGTCCGCGAGTTAGCGGCCGACGCGAAGTCAACACTCATTGAGCAGCCTCTCCCGGTTGAGCCGAAGTACTTCCATTGCAAAGGTACGCGCAGGGTCTGACATTCCAGGGACGCTGGAGACGACGTTCACTAGAACGTTGGTGTCGATACCCTGGAGCCGATCCAGCCAGTAGCCGCGTGTGGCGGGACCGGCCATCCTGAGCCCCTCGGCCGCGAGCCCTACCAACGTGACTGGTCCAGGTGGCGTAGTGTGCTCGAACCGCCACGCTGTGCCCCGCTTCACCCAGTGCTCGACCTGGCCTTCGCGGAGCTTCTGCTCGCGCGCTGCGTCACGGAGGTTGTAGCCAAGGCTACTGCCATGATCGTAGGCGCCGCAAAGCATATCGGGCTGAGTCGGATCAGCCGGTCGCAGGATCGCCCAGTTCTCATCGTGGCGGTCACGGTTCGCGATCAGAGCGTCCAGTAGTAAATACCCAACAAACACGTCAAAGGCGTAGAAGCCTGACGGAAGATCCGATACGGGCGGCGGTGCGCAACCCGTGAGGGCAAGGCGAATGTTCGAGAGACTGTGGCCAGGGCGTCCGTTGACGCGATCGGCTCCGACCTGGTAGCCCGACACAACGGCAGGCATCAAGAGCATTCCTGTGAAGAGCTGCAGTGGCCTTGGGGCAAGATCAAGCGATATCAAGCCTCGCTCACCGTGATGACTGGCGAGCTCTACTTGCGCGCATGGCACGCCCAGGAGCCTGCCGACTTCTGAGGAGATCTTCTCGGACCAGTCTTCGCCCTGATCACCCCAATCGTGTGTAGTGATGGGCTTGAATAGCCACCGACGGGGATCCTGGCCTGAATCTGGTTCCTCCAGCCAAGTTTTAGCCTCTTCGCCGCGAGGTTCTATGGACGCAACTGGCCACTCGGACACGTCGATGACCTGGTACTGGCCTGTCATGTTCCACACCGCACAGGAGCAGAGGTCCTAACCACTCGATATATACCGAATCTGATGGCGTACGCGTTACAGCGCAAGCGGTGTCGTTGCCGAACTTGGCTCTATGGGATCAAGGGCGCGCCGCCGGCGGGCGGCGCGCCGGAGCGGGACCGAGCCGATCATCTGGGCGTCCGCCGCCGCTCCGACACGGCGGGCTGCCGCTCCGCTTCGCCCACCGGCCGGGCGGCGCGGCCGCCAGGACGCACGTACGTAGCGCCGCTCACCGACGGCGCGTGAGCGCCAAGGAGCCAGGGCTGGAGCCTCCCCATCGAGAGCCATGTCGTCACCGTCGCTCTCAGAGCCACGATCGTTACGCACGGAGGTCGCGAGGCTCCACCCCGAAGCCGGATCGTGACAACGGCCGGCACCACCGCGTCAAGGCGGGAAAGCGTGCCTTGACCCGGCGACACCGGCCGCGTGCTGGCTTCGTATCGGGGTGAAGGGATGGGACTGGGGTGTCGTCCGCGGTGTGCCGTCGAGGCCGACGGGCACGGTCAACAGGGACCAGCAACACGTAGGCGGAACCCCAGCTCAGGGCCACTTCAGTCCGGGTAGTTGTGCGGACACCAACTCGGCTAGGTCGCGCAATTGGTCAGTCTCCTCCAACTCGTTCCTCTTGCGGAGCACCGACAGCATCAGCGCCCATTGCCTGGGTTCCAGCATCAAGGTGACGATCTCGTCCCGTGGTGCCCATCCCAGTGAGTCCTTGCGGCTGTCATCGATCGTTCTATTCCATGCCCAGCCCGCCTCGCGGATGCTGTGAGCTGCCTGTACCTCCCTAGGCCATGCCCCATCATCGATACGGGTCTGAACCTCGTTGTCCAAGACCCCATCGATGAGGAGCCACTGACCTACGGTGACATGCACTGGCCCGATTGGTCGTTGCCCAATTGTTCGCACGCCGCGATCTTGTCGAGAGGCTTGGCCGTGAGTCAACAGCAACTGGCGCACACAGGGATGCCTCCCGGAGACGGCCCTGGGACCTCACACCGCTTCGGCGATCAAGGGGAGGCGCCTGTCCGGTGATCCTCACCGAAAGGGTGCAGGCGGGGCCGGCTCCGCCGTGCCATTGCCGTGCCATTGCCGTGCCATTGAGGCCGGTCAACCACGGTCAACAGGGGCAAGCGCCAGGCAGACGGAACCGCAGGTCAGGACCACTATCGGCCATGATCACCCTGGTTCCCAAGCTGAATACGCGGGTTCGATTCCCGTCATCCGCTCCAAGAACTGTTCTTGCAGCTCGGACGGGGTGTTTCCCGAGATTGGGAAGCACCCTTCTGGCTTTCTGCGTACTGTTCCAACAACATCCCAGCAACATCACTCGGCGGCTCCATTTCCGCGCTCTTTCTTCTCCGGCCGGTGTTCGACGAAGGCGCCAGCTAGTGGCCGGCGACCCTGGTGCGGTCCATGCGACCGTCCTGCCCGCCATACTCGGCAAGTGAACGACTACTCCTGGCCCGACGATCCCTACCAGCAGCTTGCAGAGCGAGCGCGCACCACCTGGACTGCAACAACCGAAGGCCTGCCGATCGGAACCCACATCACCGGCCAGGTCATCGGCAGGCAGCCCTTCGGGATATTCATCCGCATCGACAACCATCCCGATGCTGTGGGACTCGCCGAGATCACCACTATGCCGCGGCATATGGAACTTCCCATCGTCGGTACCCACGTCGCCGCCAGAGTCATCTGGCACGCCGCGCACAACCATCAGGTGAAGCTGAGCCTGGACGACGACTGGAACGACAACACCCCGGGTTCTGCCTCGGAACCCGGCACCGCTTCTGAGATCGAAGGGCAGGCACGTTCGACGATCTCCTCAGCCCCAAGTCGCTCGGGACTTTCCAGCAACATCCCAACCACATGCCCCGGTCAGCCCCGGTCAAGAGAGGCACCCCACGACACATGCTCGACCGCAGGTCACCGCCACCAATCTTGAGGGATAATCCCACCCATGACGCATGGCGAGCAGCTCTGCGAAGTCATCAACGACCTCCTCCGCATCCTCCGCACCGGCGAGCACGACACGTCCTGGAGCAGCTACCGCTCCACCGACGACGCCATCGCCGAGCTGGAACACCTCGAAGACCGCATCCGCCAAGGCGACCCCAAGGCCGAGCAACGGCTCAAAGAACTCTTCCTCCCCACCGGCGCGCTGGAGGAAATCGCCGTCTCCAGCGGCTGGGTTGGAACGTGGATCGAGCTCACCAAGAAGGTCGATCCACAATAGACAGGCTCACACATCGTCCCCGACGTCGAGCTTGCGGTAGAAGGTCACCTGCGGCTGAGTGGTGACGCCGGCCGCCGCCATCAGCGCGCCGATGCGGTCGCTTTCGGAGGAGAAGAAAGCCTGGAACGACGCCTCGTCCGGCCAGACGTCGACGACCAGGATGTCCTTGTCGTCGGCCCAGAAGTGGTGGGACTGCAGGCCGTGGGCGCGGGCGGAGGCGATGATGGCTGACATGCGGTCGGGGTCGGAGGCGGCGGCCTGCTCGAACTGGGCGCCGTTGCCGGGGACGCGGAGGAGCATCAGCACGGACATGGTGATCACGCCCAGAAGGCGTCGTCGGAGGATTCGTCCTGGGAGACGTCCAGCAGGTCGACCGCTTGGCCGTCGCGCATTCTGAATACCAGCGCGTGGCGGGTGTCGAGGTGTTTGTCGCCGCGGGTGCCGGTGGAGTGGTAGACCGTGACGACCTCGTCGTCGTCCGCGTAGACCTCTTCGAGGGCCACGCGGAGGGTGCCGTCGCTGCGGGTGGCGAGCTCGCCGTACATCGACAGGATCGCGTCGCGGCCCTTGTGGTCGCCGGAAAAGACGTTGTGGCCCGGCATGTGTTGCACGGCGTCGGCGGCGATGAGCTCGGACAGGGCCGCGACTTCGCCGGCGGAGAAGGCCGCGTAGCCGCGGCGGATGAGTGTCGCGTTGGGGTGTTCGGCCATCGTGGAGCCCCCTCAGCAAAGAAAGTTGGGCGCCCTGGGTGCGGGCGCGTTCACCGGCCGCAGGGCGTGTCACCATCGAACGCGCCGGGCCGCGAACGTGTCAAGGCCGCCCTATTCACCTATTCACCTGCTCGGCGACGCAGCAAGGCCACGTGGCCGGCACCAAGGCCCGCCGCCTCGGCGCCGGCCACAGCAGCCAGAGCCGCGGAGCGATTTCCCAAGCGGCGCAGGAGTTCCGCGCGCGTCGCGTGCCACCAGGGGTAGTCCGCCAGGCCGTCCAGCGCGTCCACGAGGGGCAGGGCCACGGCGGCGCCGTCACGTTCGGCGATCGCGGCGGCGCGGTTCAGTGACACCACCGGGCTCGGGCGGACGGTGAAAAGCACGTCATACCAAGAGATCACGGCGTCCCAGTTGGTCGACTCGTACGTCGGCGCCAAGGCGTGACAAGCCGCGATCGCCGCTTCCACCACATAAGGATTGGGCCCGGAAGGCGTCCGCCGCAAAGCACGCCCCACCAGCAAAACGCCCTCCTGGATCAGTGCGGCGTCCCACAAAGAACGATCCTGATCGGCCAGCAGCACGGGCAACCCGTCGTCGGCGACGCGCGTGCACCTGCGCGCGTCGTGCAGCAACAGCAAGGCCAGCAGCCCCAGCACCGTCGGCTCGTCCGGCATCAGCGACGCGAGCAGCCGCGCCAGCCGCACGGCCTCGTCGACCAGCGGAGCGCGCACGCCCACGTACCCCTCGTTGAAGATCAGGTACACGGTCGCCGCCACACCGGAAAGCCGCTCAGGCAGCTCCTCCGCCGCCGGCACGCGGTACGGGATCCCCGCCGTCGCGATCTTCTGCTTCGCCCGCGTCAGCCGCTTCGCCGCCGTCGCCTCGGGCAGCCGCAGGCCGCGCGCGACCTCGGCGGTCGACAAACCGCCGAGCGTCCGCAGCGACAAAGCGACCTGCGCGTCCACCGACAGACACGGGTGGCAGCAGGTGAACACGAGGCGCAGCAAGTCGTCACGGATCACGGAAGGCGGCGGATCTTCGTCGGCGAGCGGCATCGCGTCCGCCTCCTTCCCGACGCGCTTGGCCTCGCGGCGCAGCACGTCGACGGCGCGTCGCCGCGCCGTCACGAGCAGCCAGGCCCGCGGGTTGTCCGGGACGCCGTCGCGCGGCCACGTTTCGAGCGCCCGCACGACGGCGTCCTGCACCGCGTCCTCGGCCAGGTCCACGCTGCCGATGACCCGCACGAGCGTGGCGAGCACCCGGGTCCCCTCATCCCGGATGAGCCGCGCCAGCGTGTCACCGGCGACCGTCACGAGAACTCGACGATCGGGCGCACCTCGACGGCGCCGTCCCACGCGGCCGGGATCTGGGCGGCGACCTTGACCGCTTCGTCGAGGTCGGCGCATTCGATGAGGTAGAAGCCGGTGAGGGCTTCCTTCGTCTCGGCGTACGGGCCGTCGCTGGTCACGATGTCGCCGCCCTTGCCGCCGTTCACGCGGACGGTGGTGGCCGTCGCGGTCGGGTACAGGGCGTTGCCGCCACGGATGACGGCGGCGGCCGCCGCACCGAATTCGTTGTAGTCCTTCATCATCGACGCGGCTTCGGGCTGCGTCGGGTCCACGTCGGCGGAGTAGATGAGCGCGGCATAGGTGGGCATGGCTGCTCCTGATGAGTGTCCGGACCGGCGCCGTTCGCCGGCTAACACTCTAAGGACGAACGGCCCCCGCCGCGCCAGGACAATCGCCGCGGAAAACTTTCAGCCCTCGACGAGCTCCCACTCGGCACCCGGCTCGGCGCGGTCGAAGACCTGGCCGGGCGCGGCCTGCAGCACGTTCACGACGTCCGGGTACAGGCTCACCACGTGCTCCAGCTCCAGGCCCTCGACCTCGAAGTCCTCGGCTTCGGGCACCTCGAAGCCCACGAAGAGCCAGGTGCCGTCACCCTCGCGCACCACCTGGCGCACGGCGCGAACGGGCGCGTCACCACCGGTCACGATCTCGGTGAGCCCGGTCGACAACTGCACCTCGTCTACCGGCGAGCCCGGGTGCTGCCACGCGGCGATGCGCGCGTCGCGGATCTCGCGGTCCTCGGCCTCGTCGTCGGAGTCGGCGACGGAGCTCAGCAGCCACGCCGAACGCTCCGGGTCCCAGTCGGCCGCCATGCCGGTTGGCAGCGACGCCAGCGCCGTGAGCTGCGGGACCAGCTCCACGGCTTCGCGCAGCGAGACCGCGCCGAACTGCTCGCGGTTGACGTCCATGTCCTCGTCGAACTCGGCGCCGTCGCTGATGAACCAGTCGTCGTCATCGTCGAGGACCACGAACGCGAGCTGCGAGGGGTCCTCCAGCAACGCCCGCGCGAAGATCACGGGCGACTCAGGGTCCTGTCGCAGCGGCCAGTCGTTGGACATGTTCTTCTCCCCGCGTCGTGCCGGCGTCCGCGAACATCCCACCAGACGTGCGAAACGGCCTCGCACCGGCCCGAAAACGGGCTAATTCCACGGACGTTGGATTACGCTGGACCCATGGTGCTGCCAGAACGTCTCGCCCGCTTCAACCGCGTGGTGACCAACCGCGTCACGGGACCGTTCGTCGGGTGGCTGCCAGGCTTCGGGATGGTCGTGCACCAGGGCCGCCGGTCGGGCAAGGAGTTCCGCACCCCGCTGAACGTCTTCCGTACCGACGACGGCTTCGTCGTCGCCCTCACCTACGGCCCCGACACCGACTGGGTCAAGAACGTGCTGGCCGCGGGCCACGCGGAGATCGTCACGCGCGGCCGAAAATGGCGCGTCGGTGATCCACAGCTCGTGCATGATGGGTCCCGCCGTCCGATGCCGCCCGGGGTGCGCCAGTTCCTCGGGCTCGTCGGGGTCGAGGACTTCCTGCTGCTGCGGCGGGAGTGAGGGGGAGCTGTGCTCACAGGCAAGCTGGTGCGGCTGCGGGCGCTCGAGACGTCGGACGCGGATTCGCTGTATCGCTGGATCCACGACTCGGAGGTCGGGCAGTGGATGGACAGCTCGTACCCGCGTTCGCTCGACCAAGTGCGCAAGCGTTGCGAGGAACGCCCGGTCAACACCTACGCCCACGTGGTGTGCGGCATCGAATCCGTGGCGTCGGGCGCGTTGATCGGCGTGACCGACCTGCGCGACGCCACGCCGGAGACCGGGCGCGCGGAGCTGGACATCTACATCGGCGAGAAGGACCACTGGAACGGCGGCTACGGCTCCGAAGCGCTGCGGCTGATGTGCCGCTACGGCTTCAACGTGATGCGCCTGCACCTCATCGCCCTGTGGGTCGTCGCCGAGAACGAACGCGCGCGCCATGTCTACCGCAAGGCCGGCTTCGTCGAGGACGGCCGGCACCGCGAATGCTTCCGTGGCAGCGACGGGAAGTACCACGACATGTACCTGATGAGCCTGCTGGAACCCGAGCTGATCGACTGAGTCGAGGCCGGCCAGGCGCCGACCGAACAGCTCCGCCCGCACGCGACCGTCGCAGGCTCGAAGCGCCGATTCATCCACAACTCCATACACGGGTGTGGACAACCCCGAAATCACCCGGATGCCGCACGAGGAACCGTCAGCCCAGCAGCTTGCGAGGAGCCTTACGCCGCCACGACTCCACCAGAAGTTCCTTCAGCTGCACCGGATCCACCCGTTCCAGGTCCACCAGGATCGAGCCGTAACCGTCGTAATGCGGCATCGTGAAATACGCTGGGTCGCCGGACGCGAGGAGCGCTTCCTTCTCGTCGAGGCCGCAGAACAGGACCACGCCGCCCTCGGCTTCGCTGCGCAGGCGCGCGAAGCCCTTGCCCGCGACCTTCAACGCGGGCGTGCGGTACCAGGTGGATTCCTCGGTCTCCGGCAGCTCCGCCGCGAGTGTCACCACGTCTTCCCAGGTCGTCATGGGTCCCATCGTGCGCCCTGAGACCCGGCGAAAGCTTGGAAAAACGAGAGCCCCGCCCCTCAACGAGCGAGGGGCGGGGCTACTCGAAACAACCGGCTACGGAATCATCGTGATCCGGTCCGCAGGCGGCGGGGTGACGCCCGGGTGCGCGCCGAGGTACGCGATCAGCGCGTCGAGGTCCACGGGACCGCCCGCGAGGTCCGTGCCCTTCGTGAACTCGGTGAACCCGTCGCCGCCCGCGGCGAGGAAGTTGTTCACCGACACGCGGAACGTCGCGGCCGGGTCCACCGGCGTGCCGTTCACGGTGATGTTCGAGACGCGCGAGCCGATCGGCGCCGACGCCGAGTAGGTGTAGTGCAGGCTACTGGAGATCTGCAGGATCTTGGTGCCGCCCGGCTGGCCCCACTGCTGCTCCAGCACGTTCTTCAGGTTCGCGCCGGTGAGCGTGATCGTCTGCATGATGTTCGCGAACGGCTGCACGGTGAACGCCTCGCCGTAGGTGACCACGCCGTCGCCCTCGCCGTTGGGCGAAGACGCGTAGTTCAGGTCCGCGCGGATGCCGCCGGGGTTGGTGATGGCGACGACCGCGTTGTTGGACTTGGTGCCTTCGAGCTGCGCGTCGGCGATCACGTCGCCCATCGTCGACTCACCCGAGGGCGCGCCGGCCGCGGTGAGGTCCGCGGTGATGGTGCCGACCTGCTTGTTGGCGATCGGGCCCGACTTGGTCTTGGCCTCGTCCACGAGCTTGGTCACGGCCGGGTCCGGCGTCACGTCGCGGGTCACGATCTCGTTGTGCGCCTTGGTCTGCGACCGGATGACGTCGCGCGTGCGCAGGTCGATCTTCAGGTCCACGACGGACAGCAGCCGGCCGAAGGACGCGCCCTGGATCACCGGGCGCGGCTGGCCCGCGGGGTCGTTGATCACGCAGTTGTACTGCTGGTGGCTGTGGCCGGTGAAGATCGCGTCGACCTTCGGGCTCACGTTCTTGGTGATGACGTCGGCCTCGCCGCCCGGCGCCACCTTGCAGTCATTGGGGCCGGAGCCCGGCAGCGTCTCGTCGCCCTGGTGCAGCAGCACGACCTGGGCCTTGATGCCCAGCAGGTCGAGCAGGTTGGCGGTGCGGTTGATGGCCTGCGCCTCGTCGCCGAACTTGAGGCCCTTGATGGCGTCGGGCGTGACGACCGAGGGCAGGTCCTTCAGCGTGGCGCCGATGATGCCGATCGGCACGCCGCCGGAGAACTGCACCGAGAACGGCAGCAGCGCGGGCAGGCCGTTCGTGAAGTACACATTGGACCCGAGGATCGGGAAGTTCGCGCCCTGGTACGTCGGGCGGAACTGGCAACCGTCGGTCTTGTTGCAGCCGCCGAACTGCATGCGCAGCAGTTCCTGGTAGCCCTCGTCGAGCTCGTGGTTGCCGACCGTGGAGGCCTTCACGCCCAGCTCGTTGAGGAAGTCGATGGTCGGCTCGTCGTGGAAGAGCGCCGAGATCACCGGCGACGCGCCCACGTTGTCGCCCGCCGAGAGCACCATCGAGTTGCGCACCTGCGACTCGAGCTGCTTCACGTGTGTCGCCACGTACGCCGCGCCGCCCGCGTCCACACTGGTCCCGTCGGACATGAACACTTTGCCGGCCGAACCCGCCGGCGGCTCGAGGTTGCCGTGCAGATCGTTCAGCGTGATGATCCGGACGTCCGTGGTCTGCGCGGCCGACGCCGGCACGCTCGTGACGGCCACAGTGGCCAGTGCGGCCGCGGCGGTGACCGCGAGCCGGGTGAAGAGCCTCATGTTTCCTCCGATTTCGCGCCCGTCGTCCCCTGGAACGGGCACACGGCGGAGCAGTCTGCCCAAATGGGAGGGACCTCACCAGAGGAAAAAGGAGGGTGATGGGCAAATGTCACCCGGCGTTTCCTGCCGGGTGTCCGGTTCGGGCAACGGGGCTGCCCGGCGTAACGCGCGGAGCCCGGGCAACGATCAGAAGCGCGAACCTGGGGAGCCACAGTGGAACTGCAGATCGTCTTGACCGTGATCGTGGTCGTCGTCCTGCTCGTCGGCGGCACGGTCTTCGCGGCGTGGCGATCGGAGCGCGCCGAGGACGAGCAGCGCGACGAGGAGCCTGACCGATCGGCTTAAGCCGCCCTCGGCCAGATGGCCGATCCGGCCGGATTCCGTCCGGCCCTTCGACCGAAGTGGTTTGACCCCCAAGATCCATAACGTTCTCGGCATGACGAACGCACAGGTCACGGCCCTGCAGTACGGATTCATCGGATTCCTCGCGCTGTGGGGCACGCTGCTCGTCCCGCAGCTCGTGCTGCAGCTGGCGCGCTACGGCCGCCCGCGGCTGCGCGGCCTCGTGACCACCGCGGCGGTCGTGTTCTACGCGTGCATGGCGCTCGCGGTCGTCTTCCTGCCGCTGCCGAGCGCGAACGGCCGGCGCCTCGAACAGACGGTGCAGCTGCGGCCGTTCCAGTGGATCGCCGACATCCACACGGAGCTGGTGAAGCACGGCCTTTCGGCTGCGCACTGGTTCAGCACGCAGACGTTCCAGCAGGCCGCGCTCAACGTGCTGCTCTTCGTGCCGCTCGGGATCTTCGCCCGCATCCTGTGGCGCCGCGGCCTCGTCGGCGCGCTGGCCGTGGGCGCGGCGGTGTCACTGGCCGTCGAGATCACGCAGCTCACCGCGAACTTCGGGACGGCGCCGTTCGTCTACCGCATCTTCGACATCGACGACCTCATGACCAACACCTTCGGCGCCGGCCTCGGCTGGCTCTTCGGCGCCCTGCTGCTCGCCCTGCGCGGAATCCCTTCAGCGATCCACGCTCAGCCGGCCGGGCGCGAGCGGATCGACTTCGCCCAGACGCGCTAGCCGCGCCTTGCGCCGCAGCGCCGCCCGCTTGGCGGCGCGCCGGTCTTCCAGAACCACGATCAGCGAGGCGGCTGCCAGGGTGAGGGCCACCAGTGCGAGGACAACCCAAAGCTGCACGCGGGCTCCTCCCTACGACGTTGTGCGAGAGATCACACAGGCTACCTAGATCGGTACGTGATCCGCTACCCCGTCCGCCGAGAACCAATCCCGGTCAGCGGTCAGCCACTCGCCGAAGGTCAGATCGGCCGAGGTCAGCGCCTCGGACAGCTCCGGAAAACCCAGCCGCCGGCAGGTGAATTCTTGGTGCCACACCCGTTCGGCGGCTCGGTAGCGCACCGTCGCGGACAGCAGATCGCCCGCGCGGACGACGTCGTGCAGCGAAACGGCGACCTCCCCGAGGAGCCCGCCCGGCCCGTCGACCACGTGGTCGAACCACTCCGGCGGGTGCCATTCGACGAGCAGCCGGCCCCCGGGGGCGAGGTGCCGCCGAGCCGCCGCGAGCAGGCTCGTTGGCCAGGGGCCTGCTCGCAGCTGGCGGCTGGCAGCTGGCCAGGGAGTCAGACCCAGCTGCGAGCAGGCCAGGAGACAGCCCGGCTGGCCGCCGGCCAAGAGATAGACCCGGCTGGCCGCCGGCCAAGAGTTATCCACACCTGACTCCGCCGACCCCGACTTGTCCACAGATTTCACGCTCGCCGTTTTCAGGCCCCTGACCTCGGTAAACTGGGACAGGGCAGCCCCCCAGAGGAGGGTGGGGGTCTGTCCCCCGCGCCGGCGGACACCGCGCCGTGCACGATCTCCGGCGCATCCGCCGCGGGCAGCCGCAGGCAGAGGTCGACCGGGCAACCGGGCAACCGGGCAACCGTCAGGAGTCACGCCCACCAGCGTGCCCGAGACTGGGCCCATGCCCATCCGACCCACCAAAGACCAACTGGCTGCCGCGCAGGACGTCGTCATTCCCGACGTCATCGCGCCCGGCCTCGACGTGCTTTTCTGTGGCATCAACCCCGGCCTCTACTCCGGCGCGCTCGGCCTGCACTTCGCCCGCCCGGGCAACCGCTTCTGGCCCGCCCTGCACGCCGGCGGCTTCACGCCGCGGCTGCTGGACCCGAGTGAGCAGCACGAGCTCCTCGACCTCGGCCTCGGGATCACCAACCTCGTCGCGCGGACCACCGCCCGGGCGGACGAGCTGACCGACGACGAGTTGCGTGAAGGTGGCAAGGCGCTGGTCGACAAAGTCCTCGACAACAAACCCCGTTGGCTGGCCGTGCTGGGCATCACCGCCTACCGCACCGCGTTCGGCGAAAAGAAAGCCAAAGTCGGCCCCCAGGAGCGCGTGATCGGCAAGACCGGCGTGTGGGTCCTGCCCAACCCGAGCGGCCTCAACGCCCACTGGACGCCCACCGGCCTCGCAAGTGAGTTCGCCGCGCTGCGTGCACGGGTTGTCACGTAGCGACCATCTTTCGGCTACACCCTCAGTAGCAAACGGACGAGCCAGCGATTCCGTACAGGGCCAAAAAGCCGCAGATCACAAGGCTTTTTCTACGGAGAGTTTGCTGCAACCGGCCGATACGGCCATGAGGGGGAAACCGCGTCACAAGCGCCTTCCGGAGGAGTCGAATCAAGGACAAGGTGTCATTCCTGTCCGGTCCCAGCAGGGGGGATCGGGTGGTGCCAGGACGGCACGCCGGGGGGCGTGCGCGGGCGTCCGGCGACCCGGGAACGACCTGGAAGACGGAGGCCCGAGATGCGCGGCATCGAGCCCCACCGAACGCCGGCTGTGCCCGGACAACCGACCGCGAACCGCAGCCTGGGGGTGGCCGTCGTCGATCCCATCCCGATCTTTCGCGAGGGGCTCGCGTCGATGGTCCACCGGACGCCGGGGCTGCACTGGGCGGGTCAGGCGGCGAGCCACCACGCCGCGATGCAGCTGTGCGAGCAGGTGCGTCCCGACGTCGTGATCCTCGACTCGGCGCTGGATCCCCACTGTCACCTCACGAAGCTGCTCAACTCCGGCGACCCCGCCGTGGTGCTGGTGACGCTGGTTCGCGACGTCAACCGCACGCAGCAGTACCTCGCCACGGCCATCGCGGCGGGCGTGCACGCGATCGTGCCGCGGGCGGTGGACCCGCGGCGGCTGGCGGAAGCCGTCCGGCGCGCGCACACCGACCGGCGCTACATCGACCCGGCTCTGGCCGCGCTCACTGCGCGGCCCAAGCGGCAGCCGTCCCCCAGAGCGGCGCCGGCCGAGGAGAACCTCACCCAGCCGAAGGGTGCGATGCCGCTGTCGCGCCGCGAGTACCAGGTGCTGCAGCTCGTGGCCGAAGGCCTGGAGAACTCGGCGATCGCGAAGCTGCTGTTCCTCTCCGTCGAGACGGTCCGGACGCACGTGAAGAGCATCCTGCGCAAGCTGACCGCGCGCGATCGCACACACGCCGTGACCATCGCGTTCCGCAGCGGCATCCTCGTGCCCCACACCGACGACGCCCACACGCCCCTGCCCGCCGACCGCGCCGTGGCGCGCGGCACGCCCTGAGGTCGGCTTCCTGGTCGATGTCGGTTTTTCGGCTGAATCCACACCCCTGGAAGAGGGGAACCGCTTGCTCCAGTTACTCGTAGGTAATATCCTGAAGTTACCGGCGAGTAAGGGAACATGTGCCCGGCCGGAAAGCCGAACACGACACGGAGTGACGACATGGGCCACTACAAGAGCAACGTCCGAGACCTGGAGTTCAACCTCTTCGAGGTACTCGGCGTGCAGGACCGCCTTGGCAAGGGCGTGCTGGCCGAGTCGGACGAGCAGACCGCGCGCGGCGTGCTCTCGGAGCTGAACAAGCTCGCCACCGGCCCGCTCGCCGAGTCCTACGCCGACGCGGACCGCAACCCGCCGGTGTACGACCCCAAGACCTTCAGCGTGAAGATCCCCGAGCCGTTCAAGAAGAGCTACAAGCAGCTCCTGGACGGCGAGTGGTGGCGTCTCGGCCTCACCAACGACCTCGGCGGCTTCGGCCTGCCCCCCACGGTGCAGTGGGCCGCGTCCGAGCTGATCCTCGGCGCCAACGCGCCGCTGTTCATGTACATGGCGGGCCCGAACTTCGCCATGATCGTGAACAATAACGGCACCGAAGAGCAGAAGCGCTGGGCGCAGCTCATGATCGACCGCCAGTGGGGCGCCACGATGGTGCTGACCGAGCCCGACGCGGGCTCCGACGTCGGCGCCGGCCGCACCAAGGCCGTCAAGCAGGAGGACGGCTCCTGGCACATCGACGGCGTGAAGCGGTTCATCACCTCCGCCGAGCACGACATGAGCGAAAACATCATGCACCTGGTGCTGGCGCGCCCCGAGGGTCCCGGCATCGAGACCAAGCCGGGCACCAAGGGCCTGTCGCTGTTCCTCGTGCCGAAGTTCCACTTCGACTCGCGGACCGGTGAGCTGGGCGAGCGCAACGGCGCCTTCGTGACGAACGTCGAGCACAAGATGGGCATCAAGGCGTCCACCACGTGCGAGCTGACTTTCGGCCAGCACGGCACCCCGGCCAAGGGCTGGCTGCTCGGCGAGGTGCACAACGGCATCGCGCAGATGTTCCAGGTCATCGAATACGCCCGGATGATGGTGGGCACCAAGGCCATCGCCACCCTGTCGACCGGGTACCTCAACGCGCGCGACTACGCCAAGGAGCGTGTGCAGGGCGCCGACCTGCCGAACATGCTCAACAAGGCCGCGCCGCGCGTCACCATCACGCACCACCCGGACGTGCGCCGTTCGTTGATGCTGCAGAAGGCGTACGCGGAGGGCCTGCGCGCCGTCTACCTGTACACGGCGTCGTTCCAGGACCAGCTGTGGACGCAGGACGGGGACGAGGCCGCGCTGAAGCTGGCGCACGGCATCAACGACCTGCTGCTGCCGGTCGTCAAGGGCGTCGGCTCGGAGCGCGCCACCGAGCAGCTCGTGCAGTCGCTGCAGACGCTCGGCGGGTCCGGCTTCCTGCAGGACTACCCCATCGAGCAGTACATCCGCGACGCGAAGATCGACTCGCTCTACGAGGGCACCACGGCCATCCAGTCGCTCGACTTCTTCTTCCGGAAGATCGTGCGCGACAAGGGCCAGGCGCTCGCGTTCCTCGCCGGTGAGATCACGAAGTTCATCGAGTCCGAGGCGGGCAACGGCCGGCTCAAGAACGAGCGCGCGCTGCTGAAGCAGGCCCTGGAGGACTCCCAGGGCATGCTCGGCGCGATGATCGGCTTCCTCACCGCTTCGCAGGAAGACCCGCAGAGCATCAACAAGGTCGGCCAGCACACCGTGCGGCTGCTGATGTCGATGGGCGACTTGCTGGTGGGCTGGCAGCTGCTCAAGCAGGCCGAGGTCGCCATCGCCAAGCTCGACGCGGGCGCGGCGGCCAAGGACGTGGCCTTCTACGAGGGCAAGGTGGCCGTGGCGTCGTTCTTCGCGAAGTCCGTGCTGCCGGAGCTGTCCTCGCGCCGCACGATCGTCGAAGGCGCCGACAACGCGCTGATGGAGCTGGACGAGGCGGCTTTCTAGGCCCTTCCCGTTCCCCTGCGGATGCCCTCGGCCCATCTCGGGCCGGGGGCATCCGTGTTTCTTCGGGTGACTTCGCCCGCTGCGGGTGAGAGCTCCCGCCGCGGGGCACGGCACGCTGGTGCCAGGTGGGTGGTATCGCCGTGGTCTCGAGTTTCGGCCGCCCGTTTCCAGGGCATCCGGACGCCGAGTCCGCGGCTCGGCCCGGAACCCATCTGGCAGAGGAGTTTCGATGACCGTCTCAGGCATCATCAGCGCCATCGTGGTCGGCTTGATCCTCGGCCTGCTCGGCCGCTTGGTCGTGCCCGGCAAACAGAACATCCCGATCTGGCTGATGCTCCTCGTGGGCATCGCAGCCGCCTTCATCGGCAGCGCCATCGCGCGCGGCATCGGATACGCCGACACGAGCGGTATCGACTGGCTCGAAATCATCACCCAGGTCGGTGTCGCCGCACTCGGCGTGGCCTTGGTCGCGAGCCTGTGGGGCAGGCGAAGTATCAACAGGTGACTTCGCGGCTCGGCCCTCTTCTGCGGGCCGGGCCGTTCCGTCCGGTGTGGACGCCGTCAGCAGATGACGATCGGCTGCGGCGAGTACGTGGTGTTGCGCGTTTCCTCACGAACCTCGTTGCCCGTCGCCAGGGCGTGGAACACGCGCGTGTCGGACACACTGAAGCCCGGCGCGCCGATGGACGAGTGGCACGCGCCGTCGGGCCCGGGTCCGAACTGGACGGTCGGCGAGACCTCGTCGGACGTGCCCCCGGTGCGGCCCTCGACGAGGTAGTGCTTCGTGCCCCAGATCCGCACCGTGACGGAATCCGCGCTTACGCTGGCCTGGATCGCGAACCCCGTGTCGTCGTTGTCGGTGATCTTCAGCTCCACCGGATTCCCCGCGTCGTCGATGGCTTTTGCATCACGGCCGGCGGGGTAGCGGTCGAGGTAATGGTCGTGGGCGAGGTGGCCGCCGTCCCCCAGACCGGCCAGGTACGCCGCGTTGTACAAAGTGGACGCGAGCTGCGAAACCCCGCCGCCCACCACGGAAGGACCGGTTCCGTCTTCGTTCGCGGGCGCGCTGACGTAGCCGTCGGCCGCGGTCCGCGCGCCGGAACGGGCGCCGAGGCTGAACGTGTCGCCGGGTTTCACGATGGTGCCGGAGACGCGTTCGGCGAGCGTCTGGATGTTCGTGGCCGCGGGGCCGGAGAACCCGCTCGTGGTGAACTCGCCGATCACCTCCTTGATGCCCAGCGCGTTGGCCGCGTCGGTGGACAGGCTCGGCTTCGTGGCGTCGTAGGCCACCGGCAGGTCACGCCCCGCCGGCTTGGCGAGCACGGCCGTGAGCGACTTGAAAGTGTTGGCCCAGTTGATCTTCCGGGCGTCTTCGGACGGGTTGACAGTCGGCGCGCCCGAGGTGAACACGATTTCGGCGTTGCGCCCGTCGGTTTCGGTCGACGCGAGGTCGGATTCCACGGCCTGCTGCAGCTTGCCCTGGTCGATGCGCAGCTCGAGCGAGCCGCCGTCGCGCGGCGCGAACTGGAACGACGCCGCGATGGCCGCCGGCTTCAGCGCGACATCCTTGCCCTGCCCGTGCAGCACCACCGGCGCGGCGACGGCGGGGGCCACGACCTGGTCGAGCAGCGCGTGGACGCCGTTCGACGTGGCTTTCGCCGGCGTCACGGCCATCTGCAGCGTGACGCCGCCCGGCGCGAGCCAGTCGTTCGCCACGGTCTGCGCGGCCGCGCGGACGTCGGTGAGCTCCTGGCCCTGCCGCGGCTCCACGGGGTACGCCGTGACGGCGCCGTCGTCCCCGGGCTGGAAGCCGATGCTGCCCTCGACCAGCGGGTGGTTGAGCTTGTCCGTCGCGAGGATGCCCAGCGCCTGCGCCACCTGCTCCTGGTCCGAGCGCGTGACCACGCCGACGTCGCGCGCGGTGAAGAACGACAGGAACCGCGTGATCGGGCTCAACGGCTGGTGCCCGGCCTGCGCGAGCGTGCCCGGCCAGTCGAGGCCGAGGCCGGACTCCGACGGCACCATCGACGTCGTGATGTCGCCCGCGTGCAAAGTCACCGGCTGCGTCAGCCGCGGCTGCAGCTCCGTTCGCAGCTTGGCCTCGGCGTCGGCGTGGGAGAGGCCGCCGACGTCGACACCCGCCACGAGCACGCCGCGCGGCACGTCGCCGGCGCTGGTGACGAGGTCGATCGCGTACAGCAGCACGAAGAGCCCCAGTGCGCAGCCGACGATCATGAACGTGCGCGCGACACCCTTGCGCAGGCGCCGCTGCGGCGTCTCCGGCAGCGGCGGCCCGTCGACGACGGCGAAGATCTCGGTGGCGAGGTCGTCGTCTTCGCGCTCCGGCAGCAGGTCGTCGATGAAGAGGTCCTGCGAGGTCTCGTCTTCGCGCACGCCTGCCCTCCCGTGGCCGGGAGCTACAGGTAGAGCCCCGTGCCGTGTTCGGTCCGCTCGGTGGCGACGGCGTGGACATCCCGCTCGCGCAGCACGAAGTGGCCCTCACCGTGGATCTCGACCTCGAGCTGGTCCTCCGGGTTGAAGAGCACGCGATCGCCCTGCTTGACGTTGCGCACGCTGTTGCCGACGCCCAGTACATCACCCCAGGCGAGCCTGCGGGCCACCTGCGCGGTCGCGGGGATCACGATTCCGCCGCTGCTGCGGCGTTCGCCCTCCTCCGGCGACAGGCGCACGAGCACGCGGTCCTGCAGCATCTGTATCTGGAGCTTGGGCTTGTCAGGCACGTCCCCAATGCTACTGACCGGGTGCCGCCGGCTTCGGCTCACCCGCCATGACCAGGCTGAGCGTGCGCTCACCACCGCTCTCGAAGCGCACCGGCACACCCCAGTCCTGCCGTGTGATGCGGCACGCGGGGTGCTCACCGCCCTCGTCGCAGCTGGCCGCCTGGGCGACGACCTGCAGCACGCCTTCCGTTACGCCGTCGGCGAACCGGATGCGGCGGGTGAGATCGGTGCCGATGCCGGCGCCGTCGGCGAGCAGCTCCGGCGGCGACGCGCTGACCTCGAGCCGCGTGGACGGCCCGTAGCGGTCGTCGAGCTTCTCACCCGGTGGCGGCGTGAAGACCACGGCGAACTCGACGTCGCCGGGCGCGAGCACCGTCGGCGGGCGCCGGACGGCGTTCTTCTCGCCGGCCACGCTCGTGACCTGGGCTCCGACCGGCGCGACGCGGTTGCCGGCCGACTCGACGACGAGCAGTTCACCGTCGTGCAGGAGCAGGCCCTGCGGCTCGGCGAGGCCGGTGGCGAGCGTGGTGACCTCGCGCGTGAACGGGTCGTAGCGGCGGACGGCGCCGTTGTAGGTGTCGGCGATCGCGATGCGTTCGCCGGGCAGCACGGCCAGGCCCAGCGGGTGCTGCAGCAGCGCGTCGTCGGCCGGGCCGTCGGCGTGGCCGAAGGAGAACAGGTCGGTGCCGACGGCGGTGTGCACGGTGAACGTCTCGCCCTCGGGCTCGATCCACCGCAGCGACGAGGTTTCCGCGTCGGCGAGCCACAGCTTGTCGCCGTCGGGCGCGAGGCCGGACGTCTGCGCGAAGAACGCTTCGCTCACTTCGCCGTCTTTGAGGCCTTCAACGGTTGTCCCGGCGAAGCGGCGGATGTCGCCGGAGATGGGGTCGAAGACGCTGAGCGTGTGGTTGCCGGCCATGGCCACCACGACACCGCCGGCGGGCGCCCACCACGCGACGTCCCACGGGCTCGTGAGGTCGGTGTCGAGGGCCTTGCCGGTGTCCGTGCCGTTGCGCCACTGGTTGCCGGTGCCGGCGACCGTGGTGACCTCGCCGGTGTTGAGGTCGAGGCCGCGCAGCCGGTGACCCGCGGTGTCGGCGACGACAGCGTGGTAGCCGGCGCGCTGGGCGACGCCGTTGGGCAGCAGCGCGATGCCTGAGGGCTCGGTGAAGCTGGCGACGTCGAACGGCCCGTCCTGCGCGCCGCGCTCGCCGCTGCCGAAGCGGCGGATCACGGTCTCGCCGTCGGACGCGAACTCGACCACGGAGTGGTGCCCGGTGTCGGCGACGAGGATGCGGCCCTCCGCCGTGGCGACGGCCTTGCTCGGGAACCGCAGCTCCGTCTGCTGCTCTTCCACCGGCACGTACGGGTTGCCGCCGCGGCGCAGTGTGCCCTTCGCGGCGTGCTTCGCCACGAGATCCGCCACGACGCGTCGCAGCGCTTCGCCGTGCCCCTCCCCCGCAGCGACGTGCACGACGTAGCCCTCGGGATCGACGACCACCAGCGTCGGCCACGCGCGCACGGCGTACTGCGACCACAGCTCCATTTTCGGGTCGTTCACCACGGGGTGGTGCACCTCGTAGCGGCGCACGGCCGCCTCGATCGACGCGCGCTCGCCCTCGTGCAGGAACTTCGGCGAATGCACCCCGACGGTGACCAGGACGTCGCCGAACTCCTCTTCGAGCGGGCGCAGCTCATCGAGCACGTGAAGGCAGTTGATGCAGCCACTGGTCCAGAAGTCGAGCAGCACGATCCGCCCGCGCAACTCCGCGAGGGCGAGTCGCCGGCCACCGGTGTTGAGCCAGACGTCGCCGGTCAGTTCGGGTGCGCGTACTCGCGCCTGTGCGGAACTCACGCGACGAGTGAACTACACGTGGCTGCGGTGTGTTCCGTCAACCACGGTCTGAGAGAAGAACCTCACCCCGCAGAGGGAGGGTTGTTGTCCGACCGTCAAACCGGCGGAAAAGGACGCGCGAGGCCGTGTGGGCGGTACGTACGCTTCTTCGTATGTCACATGTCCAGCAAGTCCTCACGGTGGAGGAGGCCCGCACGCTGCAGGAAAGCCTCGGGGAGCCCCTGCGTCCAGGCTTGTCGGAAGCCGAGCTCACCGACGTCGAAGCCCAGTTCGGCTTCCGGTTCTCCCTGGACCACCGGGCGTTTCTCGCCGCAGGCGTCCCGGTGGGCGACCGGTGGCCCGATTGGCTGCACGGCAACCCGGATCACCTGCGAAAACGCCTCGACTGGCCCGTCGACGGGCTGCTGTACGAGGTCGAGCACAACGGCTTCTGGCACGCGTCGTGGGGCGAGCGGCCCAGGGTGCTCTCCAACGCGCTGGCCTGCGCCCAGCGATGTCTCGCCGCGGTGCCCCAGCTGGTGCCGGTCTGCGGGCACCGCTACCTGCCCGCGATCGCGGGGGCGTCGGGGTACCCGGTGTTGTCCGTTTACCACGCTGACGTGGTGGTTTGCGGCTGGGACCTGCGCGGGTACCTGCGGCACGAGTTCGGTGGCGCGCCGTTGGCCGAGGAACCCGCCGACGCGCGTGAGGTCGCGTTCTGGTCGGGGTTGTCGGAGTGAGGTTCTTGTTCAGCTGTCGCGGCGCACCATGCGGCCGAAGCCGGCCGCCACGGTCGTCGCGAGCAGCCAGCCCGAGACGGTGAAGCCGGCGGCCACCCAGTTGTCGGCGCCGTGCATGTACCAGCGCGACTTGTTGCCGAAATCGACGATGGGCACCAGCAGGTCGGCCGTGTAGATCACCGGGTTCCACTGCAGGCCCGTGTCCTGCTGGTTGACCAGGCAGCGCGGGCCGCTCACGGCGTAGCGGCCGGGGTTCTGCACGCAGTCGTCGCTGCCCAGGCCGAACCAGAGGCTGCCGAGCACCAGCAATGTCAGCAGCCAGCCCAGCGCGCGAACGGGCCGGTAGCCGTAGCCGACCATCGAGCGTTGCAGGAAGCTCCACAGCCGCACGCCGGGGCCGAAGATCTTGAACCCCTTCGCGAGCGCCTCGTAGCGGAACTGCTGCTTGCGCAGGCCGACCGTCGAGGCGTGTTCTTCGTTGCCGGCCGCGCGCAGGGTCGCGGCGAGCTGGTCGTACGGGCCAGGGCGGTAGCCGCGCATCGCCTTGCTCAGCAACGCGATGCGATGGTCCAGCGCGCGGTCGTCGTCGAGGGGGATGCCGTGTTTCAGGGCGTCGTAACGGAAGTCGTCGAGCTCGATGCCGTCCGCGGCGGCCCAGAACTCCTCCGTGTCGCCGAGGGTCCCGCAGTGCGCGCGCCGCAGCACGACGCGTCCCGCGGGCGGCGTGCGGAAGCCGAACAGGAACTCGTCGGCCGTCACGTCGCTCGCGTCGAGCGCGATCCCGTGCGAGGGAAGGGATCCGAGCTGTGCGCCGCCGAGCTCGAGGCGTCGCGCGATCTGGGCGCCGTCGAGGTTGACGCCGCCCTCCGAGACGAACGCGCGGTCCTTGTTCTCCGTCAGCACCAGGTCACGGCCGATTCGCGCGGTCCGGACGTCGAGCGAAAAGCTCGACGACGTGCGCTGCCCCGGCTCGGTGAGCTTGCTGCCGTAGAGGTTCACGCTGCCGCCCACCTCGACGCCCTGCAGGCGCACCGTGCCCTGCAGTGTCGCGTCGGTGAGCTGGAAATTTCCCGCGATCTTGGCTCGGCGCGCGGAGAAGACGTCGCGCCCGGGGTGCAGGAACATCGCGTTCCACGCGAGGAAGTTGCCGCCGATCTGCACGTCCGCCATGCGCAGCTGCCCCACGGGCACGCGCAGGCTGGTGGCCTCCACGTCCCCGCCGATGGTCGACCCGTCGAGGTGCAGCGCGCGGTCGTAGTAGGGGGTCGCGCGGCCGCGCGCCATCTTGATCTCCGCGCCGGCCAGCCTGAGTGAGCCACCGATGCGCGCGTTGACCATGCGCAGCGTGCCGAACGCCTGCAGCCCGTCGGACAGCTCCAGGTTGCCGTCGACCTTCAGCCGATCGGCGACGAGCGCGGGCCGCGGGTCGAGGTACGGGTCGTTGGACTTCCACGCGTCCACGGCCACCGGCCCGCGCTGGTCGACGGTGAGCTTTGCCTCCCGCAGCACGATGTCACTGTCCACAGTGGCGCTCGGGAAGTACATGATGCCCTTGGCGGAGAACCGTTTCCGTTCGGCGGCCGGACCGTAGTTGTCCACTTCGCACAGCAGGCTGCCGCCGATGTGGATGCCGTTGCCGTTGAACGCGAAGCCGTCGGGGTTGTCGAACGTCGCGCCGGAGAAGTTCACGTTGCCGCCCGTGCGCATGCCGGGCATGCGCACCTCGCCGCGCGCCTCGAGCCGGTACGCGAGCAGCGCGCCGTGGATTTCCAGCCGGTCGGCCTGGATCGCTTTGCCGTGGGGGTGCTTGATCGTCGTGCGCGTCAGCACGACCGAGCCCTCGATCACGGCGTCGGTGAGGTTCACGGCGGCGTTGGGCATGCCGCGCTCGCGATCGTCGCCGCGCATGATCGTGGTCTCAGGGATCTCACTGTCCTCCGGCCCGACCTCCACCACGCTCCGGATGAGCCGAACATCGTTGCGGCTACGCAGGTTGCGGGCCTTGAGCCCCGGCAACCAGCACTTCCGGAAGACGAGCCCGAGCACGTTCGCCTCCCGCACATCCGGCGGAAACTCGAACCGGCACCGCTCGAAGCGGAACAGGTACCCCAACTCGGCGGCCCGCAGGTCGAACGTCCCGGTGATGTACGCGTCCTCGACCTGCACGATCGGCGCGTTGGTCGCCTGCCTGCGCCATCTGAGAATCCCGCTCGTGCCGGGTTTCAGCAGGTCCGCGGCCTTCAGCTCGTACCTCTTGTCGGGCACCCCGGCAAACGGATCCAGCGGCGGCAGCGTCGTGTCGGTCGGCACGTGCCCCCTCAGTTCGCCTGCCGCTGGTGCTGCCCTTAGCGAATCGGAAGGGAGGGGGAATGGCAATCGTCCTAATGGAGTAGCGGCGGGTTATTGACAGATCGCCAATTGAGCTGTGTTTTTTCAACGTCTGACGAGCTGATTGACAACGGTGGGTGATCTTGTGGGAACCGATCTTGTGGGGGAGTCGTCCCTGTTAAGGTCACTTGCTGGAGCTGAAGCTGAACACAGGGTAGGCCGCGCCCCCAGACCGGAGCGGCCCGTGCGGGGAGGCACGACATGCCAGACGGAAACCAGGGTGGACTGCAGGGCGTTTACAACGAGAGCTTGACACCGGGGCAGGTCACGCCACCGCCACCCGGTGCGCCTCCGGTGCCACTGGCCGGTGGCCAGACCGTGACGTCGGGCCCGCCTCCGGACTACAACGCGCTCGGCGCGGGTCAAGCAAAGGCAGACTTCGCCGCGGCGTCAGGCGGCGGCAGCTGGGCGTTCGACGCGCAGTCGATGGACAAAGTCATTCAGCAGTTGGAAGACAGCCTCAACGACGACTACTCACAAGCGCGCACCGTCGCTGCACAGTTCGCCCAGCTCGGTTATCCCGGCTCGGACCAGGTGAGCAAGGACTACATGAGTGCCACGGGTCGCGCCACCATCGCGTACAACCAATTCCTCAGGGGAACGGTCGACTTCCTTTCGTCTTACGTCGACACCCTGAAACAGATCCGCACAGCATACGTGAACCAAGATCACGCCGCGATTGATGCAATTCGCAGCGCCGGGAAGGTCGATTGATGCGAGTCCGTAACGTATACCAGCTTGCCTTCGTGGGTTTTGCGGCAATTGTTGTGGCTGGGTGCGGGAGTTCGACGGCAGGGCAACCGACGCCAGCAGCGCCTAGTTCGCCCTCTGGCGAACCAATGCTGGCGCCGAAAGTCGACCATCCGTTGACAAATACCAAGGCCTTCGAGGACGACCCGTGCTCCGCTTTGTCCATAAGTGAGGTCGAAAAAGCCGCAGGTAAGGTCAAGGGAACCGCAATCGCCCAGTCGATCGTCGGTAAGTCGTGCCAATGGAACTTCGCCGACAACACCGGGAACGTCAGCGGTGGGTTCTATTCGGGGAACAAGCGCGGCCTCAACAGCCTCTACCTTGAGAACCAAGCTGGCCGCCTCTCGACCTTCGCGCCTCACTCGCCGGTCGAGGGATACCCGGCTGTCGTTTACAGCGCGGGTGACGAGGGTCCCGGTTCATGCGTCTTGGCTGTCGGCGTTCGTGATGATCTCACCTACACGGTGAACACGCAGCTGAGGACCGGAAACCCGTACCTGGCGGACCCGTGCAAGATGGCGGAGCAGATCGCCGCCGCGGAGATCACTCGACTGAAGGCCAGTTGAGATGCCGCAAAGTGGATTCGACATCTATCAGCAGCTGCACGCCCCCGGCGACACGACCAGCCTGGATGCCATGGGAAGCGGGTGTGGGCAACTCAGAGACATCCACAACGATGTCGCCGAAAAGCTGACAACCAGCCAGACGACGTTGAACACCTTCTGGAAAGGCGAGGCCGCCGACACCGGTAGTGCGGGACTGAGCCCGCTCATCAATACCTCTCGAACCGCCGCGCAAAAGATGGACACCATGCGGCAGTCGATCGAAGAACAGTCTTCAGCCTTCACGTACGTGAAGAACAACGTCGTCGCTGTCGACCAGACGCGACCGGACGACGATACGGTCGAAGACTGGCTTTCGATCGGCGCCAGCGACGACGAGATCAAGGCTGCCCAATTCGACAACGACACTCACAAGAACGTCGAACTCTACGACGGCTACCACCAGAGCAGCCAGCCACGAACGGACACCATGCCGGCTGACTACCCCGCGGCGCACGACCCGAACGTGTCTGCAGGTGGGGTCACGCCCAACCCCATCGACACCGGAACATCCGGTGGAAAGCACGCTGCCGGCAGCGGCCACTCGGCTGGCGGGCACTCCGGCGGACCGAGTCACTACACCGCTCCTCCTGGAGCCGCGGGCTACCAGGCACCTCCGCCGCCGGGACACTCGCCGGTGAGCGCGACCCCTCCACCTGTGGTGCCGGCGGCGAACGACAGCACGAAAGCGGCGTTCGCGGGTCCGACGCAGACGCCCGGTGGTCCTGGATCACCGTCGTGGCAAGGGCCCGGCGGCGTTGGGGTCAACGGGCCTGGCGGCGCCAACACCGGCTTCGGTCCCGGTTTTGGGCCGGTGGGCGGCTTCGGTGGCGGACTGGGCGGAGGTGGCAGCTTCGAGTCAGGTGGGAGCGGCAGCGGATTCGGACCTGGCGGCGGCGCCTCGAGCGGCGGCGCGGCCGGCGTCGGCCGTGGCGTTGGCGCCGGGGCCGGTACTGGGGCCGGCGCGATGGGCGAAGGCGCGCGTGTCGCGCGGCCCGGCGGCATGGGCGCGGCCGGCGCCAAGGGCCAGCCCGGCATGGGCGGCATGGGCGCCGGCGGCGGTGGCAAGGGCGGCAAGGGCCCCGAAGACGAGGAGCACCAGCGCAAGATCCTCCTGACCGAAGAGGACCCGGACTCCATCTTCGGCGGCTACGACGGCAACCGGCCGACGCCGCCGGTAATCGGGGCGTAGCCCGAACAGGGGAGGAACGGCCCCTGCGGGGTTGCGTCCCTGACTTGAGCCGAGAACTGCGGCTAGGTTGATCTTGGGAAGTCAACAATTGGCATTAACGGCCGGGCAGCGACTGCACGGGCGTCGAGAAAGAGTGACCGAATGGGAACGCGTGCGCTTGCAGTCGCGGTTCTGGCGTGTGTCGCGGCTGTTGCCTCAACGGGGTGTTCGTCCTCCGCTTCAGGTAATGCCGCACCGAGACCAGTCGCGACGTCGGCCTCGGCTGCCGTTCCTCATCACGGTGCGCCTGCGGTTGACGAACCGTTGATGACGACGGCGGCCGAGACGGAGCCGTGCAGTTTGGCGACTTCCAACCAGGTTGCCCAGGTCGGCGGGCCGGTCGAGTCGATCCGCGTGTCACTGCTGGGAGCAGGCAAGTTCTGCACGTTCGTCTTCGCGAACGGTTCGGGGACCGTCGCACTGGGAGTCGACACGATCGACAAGGACGGCCTTAGCCACCTCTACGCGCTAAAGGCTCAGAATAGCGGCGTGACCACATTCGAGCCGCAGTCTTCGACGCTTGGATACCCCGTGGTGAAATTTGCCAACGGCGGTGAGAGGCCGTACGTCTGTCAACTCGCCGTTGGCGTAAATAATCAGACGATGCTCATGATTTTCTCACGACTGTCCACCGGAAATCCCTACTTCTCCGATCCGTGTGGGATTTCAGCGAAAGTCAGCGGGTTTGCCATTCAAAGCCTGAAGAGCACTCGATAGCAAGAGCTTTATGGCTCGACAAAGGGGGAGTGAGAAAGTGCTGCGCAAGCCGGTGGAGTTGAGCCTGCAGACGTACGAGGTGTTGCTCGAGCGGCTCAACCTTGGCGACATCCACCCGACACTGGTACGCGGGGCGTTGTGGTACTCGCCCGACGAGCGGAAACAGTTGGCGGCCGACACGGATGATGAACTGAGCCAGCGGGGGCTGGTGCGCGGCGGGCGGCTCGACGACGACTTCGTCGAGGTGCTGAACCTGCTGCAGCGCCCCGGGGTCGAGTACTACTCGTGGGTGAAGTCCGACAAGGGCGAACGCACCGTGCGCGCCGCGGCGAGAGGGCGGGACGCGGTGAGCGTGGTGACGGTCAACCAGATCCTCTACATCGCGCCGGTGTCGGCGGACGCGTTGGCGCGGGAGTTCACGCTGCTGCTGCCGGAGGCCCCGGCGGCGCGGATAGCGTCGTTGAACTGTTCAGACGCGGATCTGAACATGATCAAGAGTGGTGTGATTCCGAGCGGCACTAGTCCGAGTATCCGCGACGCCAAGCAGGTGGTGCAGTGGCTGCGGGCGCCGAAGACGTATTTCGGGCGGCTGTACGTCGCGGTCCGGGACAGTCGGGGAAAGCGCTTGCGGAATGAGAATCCGCCGGGATGGATCGACACCGAGCAGGGGCGGATTCTGTTCGGTGTGGACAAGTCGGGGTGGATCAGCCTGGCCGGGGCGGGGCCGCAGGACCTCGTGAAGAAGGTGCAGCAGCTGGAGCACGAGCTGCGCGGCGGACGCTGAAGGTTCCCGCGCGCTGACCCTGGAACAGCAGTGTGGCCGCCTCCCCATGGGGAAGCGGCCACAACCGGCTATCAAGCGTTCGGGCTCAAAACGCGAGCCAAGAATTCCTTGGTGCGCTGGTGTTGCGGGTTGCCGATCACCTGGGCGGGTGGGCCGGCCTCGACGACCACGCCGCCGTCCATGAAGAGGACCTTGTCGGCCACCTCGCGGGCGAACTGCATTTCGTGGGTGACCACGACCATGGTCATGCCGTCTTTGGCGAGTTGGCGCATGACGCCCAGGACGTCGCCGACGAGTTCCGGGTCCAGGGCGGACGTGGGCTCGTCGAAGAGCATCAGTTTGGGTTGCATGGCCAGCGCGCGGGCGATGGCGACGCGTTGTTGCTGGCCGCCGGAGAGCTGGGCCGGGTAGGAGCCCGCTTTGTCGGCCAGGCCGACGCGCTCGAGGAGTTCCAGGGCGCGCTGGCGGACCTCGGAGCGGGGTTCGCGGCGGACCTGGACCGGGGCCTCCATGACGTTTTCCAGCGCTGTCATGTGGGGGAAGAGGTTGAAGCGCTGGAACACCATGCCGATGTCCTTGCGCTGGAAGGCGACCTCTTTTTCCCGCAGCTCGTGGAGTTTGTCGCCTCGCTGCCGGTAGCCGACCAGGACACCGTCGACGTACAAACGTCCTGCGTCGATTTTCTCGAGGTGGTTGATGCAGCGCAGGAGGGTGGACTTGCCCGAGCCTGAAGGGCCGATGAGGCACAACACTTCGCGTTCGTGGACTTCGAGGTCGATGCCTTTCAGCACGTCCAGTGAACCGAAGCTCTTGCAGATCTTCTGCGCGGAAACGACCGCGGTCATCCGACACCTCCGCTGCCCTGGCGCCCGACGCGGAACCCGAACATCCGAGTGCCCCACCTGTTCTTGTCAGTATTCCCGCGCGTGGTCCCGCGAGCGAAATGGCGTTCGATGAAGTACTGGGCGACGGTGAGGATCGACGTCATGATCAGGTACCAGATCACCGCCACCAGCAGCAGCGGAATGGTCTTGAAGTTCTGCGCGTAGATGGTCTGTACCGCGACCATCAACTCGAAGTACCCGATCACGACGACCAGCGAGGTGGTCTTGAGCATCGAGATCGTCTCGTTGCCCGTCGGCGGGATGATCACGCGCATCGCCTGCGGAAGGATGATGCGCCGCAACGTGGTCGTGCGCTTCATCCCCAGGGCCGACGACGCTTCGAGCTGGCCGGCGTCGATCGACTGGATACCACCGCGCACGATCTCCGCCATGTACGCGGCCTCGTTCAGCCCGAGGCCGAGCAGCGACGCCGTGAACTGGTTGATCAGCGTGTTGGTGTCCCACGAAACGAACTCGGGGCCGAACGGGATGCCAAGGCCGAGCCGCGGGTACGCGAAGGCCAGGAAGTTCCAGAACACCAGCTGCGTGATCAGCGGGGTGCCGCGGAACAACCAGACGTAGATTCCCGCCGCACCCTTCATCAACGGGTTCGGCGAAAGGCGCATCACCGCGAGCAGCACGCCACCGACGATGCCGATGGCCATCGAGATGACCGTGAGGATCAACGTGTTCTGCAGACCGCGCAGTACACGGTCGTTGAACATGTAGGCCCACACCGTCGGCCAGTCCAGGTTGACGTTGGTGACAACGCTGCGCACGACGATGAACGCCAGGAACAGAATGATCACCCCGACCGCCCAGCGCCCGTAGTGGCGCACTGGGACGGCCTTGATGGGCGTGGTGTCGACCGGCGCCTCCACGGTCGGAGGCGCGTCGAAGTTACTGGACACGAGAACTACGTCCTATCTGCGACCTCAGGACGCCGGGTTGATCTCCGAAGTGGTGACCGCGCCCGCACCGGACAGGCCCCACTTGTCGAGGATCTTCTTGTACGTGCCGTCGTCGATCAGCGCCTGCACGGCCTGCTGCACGGCCTTCGTGTAGTCGCCGCTGTCCTTCTTGAGCACGATGCCGTACGGCGCCGTGTCGTACGGCGCGCCGAGGACCTCCAGCGCGCCGCCAGTCTGCTTCACGGCGTAGTCGATCACCGGGGAGTCGGCGAGCTCGCCCTGCACGCGCTTGGCCGTCAGCGCCAGGTTCACGTCGGTCTGGGCCTGCAGCTGCGTGACGTCGATGGCGGGCTTGCCGGCCTTGACGCAGGCGTCGGAGCGCGTCTGCAGGTCGTCGACCTGCGTGGTGCCCTTCTGCACGCCCATCTTCTTGCCGCACAGGTCGTCGAGGTTCAGGCCGTCCGGGTTGCCCTTCAGGACGGCGAGCGACGTGCCGGCCTTGTAGTAGCTGACCATGTCGACCGTCTGCAGCCGCTCGGGGTTGATGCTGAACGACGACATCGCGAGCTCGTACTTGCCGGCCTGGATGCCGGGGATGATGCCGTCGAAGGCGGAGTTCTGGAACTCCATCTTCAGCCCCAGCTTCTGCCCGATCGCGGTGCCCAGGTCGACGTCGAACCCGGTGACCTTGCCGCTCTCGTCCTGGAACTCGTTGGGCGGATAGCTCTGGTCCTGACCGACCAGGATCTTGCCGTCGCTGGTGACCGAAGCCGGCACCATCGCGGCGAGCTTGTCGTCCTTGGCCGCGGCTGGGATGTCCGACGAGCCCCCAGGAGCCGCCGCCGACGAGCTTGCACTTCCCGCATCGCCCGCGCCACTGCCGCCCGCGCCGCAGGCGATGGTCAGGCCGACCAGCGCGAAAGCCGGGAGAAGGGCGAGCGCCTTCATCTGGTGTCCTCGGGCCACTTCGTCACTCCTCGTAGTTCTCAACTGTCGAGAGCACGCATATTGCCACTCGAAAGCGGGTAAGCACAGCACCTGTACGTTACGGCGCAGTTTCACCCTACGCAGTCGTGACTCCCGGTATCAGCTGAGACGCGAAAAGTGTGTGGTCCAAACCACAGGGCGTCTACTGTGGAGCACCCGCGGTGGGGAAAGCCCCGGCACCGACCAACCGGCGCCGGGACTTTTCGCCACAACCTCAGCTCCGTGCGTGCGCGTCCAAGATGTGCGCGACGGCCTCCGTGACCTGCTGCGCGTAGTCCAGGTTCAGCCACTCGTCCGGCACGTGGATGTTCGAGTCGGCGCCGCACGCGCCCGTGACCAGGAACTGTGCTTGCGGGTACTTCTCGCCCAGCAGGCCCATGAACGGGATCGACCCGCCCATGCCGGCGGCGCGGTGCGGCCGGCCGAACACCTCGTCGCTCACGCGGCGCAGCGCCGTGGTGAGCCACGGCGCCTCCTCGGGCGCGTTCCAGCCGTTCTCGGCCTGCGCGTCTTCGTGGATGGTCACCGAAGCGCCGTACGGCACGTCCGTGGTCAGCACGCGCTTCACGGCTTCAAGTGCCGGAGCCGCCTCGGCCGTGGGCGGCAGGCGGAAGCTCAGCGTGAGCGTGGTGCTCTCGCGCAGCACGTTGCCGGCGTTGGCGGGCAGCGGGAAGCCGTCGGCGCCGATGATCGACAACGTGGGCCGCCAGTAGTTGTTCAGCAGCAGCTCCAGCGCGTCTTCCGACATCGTCCGACCGCCGCTGACCAGCGGGAACGCGGTCCGCAGCTTCTCGGGCGCCACCTCGGCCACGGCCTCGATCTCGGCCAGCCGGCTCGCCGGCACCTCGACGTTGAGCTCCGCCAGCTTGATCTCGCCGGTCTCGCCGCTCTCGATGCGCTCCAGCAGCTGCCGCAGCACGCGGAACGACGAAGCGACCACGCCGCTGGCCAGGCCGGAGTGCTGGGCCGTCGCGAGCAGCTGCACGGTGACGGTGAGGTGCAGCATGCCGCGCAGGCTCGTGGTCAGCCACAGCCGCTCGTAGTCCATGCCGCCCGCGTCGAGGCAGACGACGAGGCCGACCTCGCCAAGGCGCGAACTCAGGTGCTCGACATACGCGGGCAGGTCGGGGCTGCCCGACTCCTCACCCGTCTCCAGCAGCACCACGGTGCGCGCGTGCTCGCCGCCGGCCGCGTGCACGGCCTCCAGCGCGGACACGGCCGCGTAGCCGGAGTAGCCGTCGTCGACGGAGCCGCGGCCGTAGAGGCGGCCGTCGCGGATCACCGGCGTCCACGGGTCGAGGCCCTCGGACCAGCCGCCGACCGGGGGCTGCTTGTCGAGGTGGCCGTACATCAGCACGGTCGGCTTGTCCGTGGCGCCCGCGGTGGCGGGCACGTCCACGAACAGCAGCGGGGAACGCCCCTCGAGCTGCACGACCTCGATCGACACGCCCGGCAGGTCACGCCCGGCGATGAACGTCTTCACGTGTTCGACGGCCGCGGCGAGGTGACCGCTCGCGGCCCAGTCCGCGTCGAACGCCGGGGACAACGCCGGGATCGCGACGAGACCGGACAGGCTCGGCACGACGTCGTTGATCCACGTCGAGACGACGGTTTCACGTACGGATTTCTGTTCCACGCCGGCCATCCTGCCACGGTGACCGACGTCACGACCGCCGTCGAGGTCGTGAAACCCGCCACCCGGACGCGACCGGTGCCCGACCGGTGACGCCTGGTGGGCAGCGGTGCGGATTCCCGATCATCGTCCGTCCCATACTCGGATCTCCCAGCGTTTTGCCTGTTCAGGCGCCCGGATCTCAGCAACAAATCAGCATCCGCGGTTCACCATCACGCGCGGCTTCGTGCCAGGATGGCGGCGAGAACCGTCAACGCCGACGGTGGCCAGGCGCCCCGAATCCGGGGCGTAGGTCCCCGCCGGTGCAGTCGCTGTGGCCGCCACAAGCGGCCACCGCGGCGCCGACACCGAGGAGATACTGCGCATGCCGTCCGAACAGTGGACGCACCCCGAACCTGGAGACGGGCCCGCCGCCGTAGCGGCCAAGCCCTCGCCCGAACAGGTGATCGCGGGTCTGCGAGCAACGAGCGAAGGTGGCGCTGAGCTGACTCAGCTGCTCACCCCCGAAGGTCAGCGAATCCCGTCGCCGCGGTTCGACAAGTACGTCGCGGACGTCGACGACGAGGTCCTGCGCAACCTGTACCGCGACATGGTGCTGGTGCGCCGCGCCGACCGTGAGGCCAACGCGATGCAGCGCCAGGGGCAGCTGGGGATCTGGGTCCCGCTGCTGGGCCAGGAGGCCGCGCAGATCGGCTCCGGCCGCGCGCTGAA
This sequence comes from Amycolatopsis sp. NPDC051373, assembly GCF_040689465.1. Classification (NCBI taxonomy): domain Bacteria; kingdom Bacillati; phylum Actinomycetota; class Actinomycetes; order Pseudonocardiales; family Pseudonocardiaceae; genus Amycolatopsis; species Amycolatopsis sp. NPDC051373. Next base: position 590,075 of record NZ_JBFBAE010000001.1, read on the forward strand.
GCCCACGGACATGGCGTTCCCGAGCTACCGCGAGCACGGTGTCGCGTACACGCGTGGCGTGGACCTGCGTGAGCTGCTCGGCATCTTCCGGTGCACGGACCAGGGCGGCTGGGACTTCGCCGCACACCGTTTCCACCCGTACACGATCGTCATCGGCAACCAGGTGCTCAACGCCGCCGGGTACGCGATGGGGCAGAAGTTCGAGGGCAAAGTCGGCGACGACGACGGTGAAGCCACGATCTGCTACTTCGGCGACGGCGCCACTTCGCAGGGCGACGTGCACGAAGGCTTCGTCTGGGCCGCCGTCTACGACGCGCCGCTCGTCTTCTTCTGCCAGAACAACCAGTGGGCCATCTCCGAGCCGACCGAGCGCCAGTCGCGCCTGCCGCTGTACCAGCGCGCCCGCGGCTACGGCTTCCCCGGCATCCGCGTGGACGGCAACGACGTGCTCGCCTGCCTCGCCGTCACCCGGTGGGCGCTGGAGGAGTGCCGGCACGGCAACGGCCCGGTGCTGATCGAGGCCTTCACCTACCGGATGGACGCCCACACCACCACCGACGACCCCACCCGCTACCGGCTCTCGGACGAGCTGGAGGAGTGGAAGCTCAAGGACCCGATCGAGCGCGTGCGGGCCTACCTCGCGCGCGGCGGCGGTGCGGACCACGACTTCTTCGACCAGGTTCAGGCCGAAGCCGACGAGTTCGCGACGCAGCTTCGCGACTACACGTTCAACATGCCTGAGCCGCCGCCCGAGCGGATCTTCGCCAACGTCTACGCCGAGCCGTCGCCGGTTCTCGACGCGGAGCGGGAAGAGTTCCTGTCCTACTTGGACGGTTTCGCTGCCGAAGAGTCGCTTGCGGGCTCGAGCGTTCGGCACAGGGGTGAGCACTGATGGCCGAACCGCAGAAGCTCACAATCGGCAAGGCCATCAACCTCGGCCTTCGCCGTGCGATGGAAGAGGACCCGAAGGTCCTGATCATGGGTGAGGACGTCGGCAAGCTCGGCGGCGTCTTCCGCATCACCGACGGCCTGCAGAAGGACTTCGGCGAGCAGCGCGTGCTCGACACGCCGCTGGCCGAGTCGGGCATCATCGGCACCGCCGTGGGCTTGGCCGTGCGCGGGTTCCGGCCCGTGTGCGAGATCCAGTTCGAGGGGTTCATCTTCCCCGGGTTCGACCAGATCTCCTCGCAGCTGGCGAAGCTGCACTACCGCACGCAGGGCAGGATCAAGATGCCCGTGGTGATCCGGGTGCCGTTCGGCGGCGGGATCGGCGCGGTGGAGCACCACTCGGAGTCGCCCGAGTCGCTGTTCTCGCACATCGCCGGCCTGAAGGTCGTCTCGGTCTCCAACGCGGTCGACGCCTACTGGGGCATCCAGGAGGCCATCCGCTCCGACGACCCGATCCTCTTCTTCGAGCCCAAGAAGCTCTACCACTCGGGCGCGCTGAAGATGGAGGTCGACACCGACACCTCGCCGGGCCGCGTGTTCGGCTCGCGCGTGGTGCGCGAGGGGACCACCGCGACCGTCGTCGCTTACGGTCCGTCGGTGAAGGTGGCGCTCGACGCCGCCGCGGCCGCCGAGGACGAGGGCAAGTCGCTCGAGGTCATCGACCTGCGCACGCTCTCGCCGCTCGACCTGGGCCCGGTGTTCGAGTCGGTGCGCAAGACCGGCCGGCTGATCGCCGTGAGCGAGGCGCCGTCCGAGTCCTCGCTGACCTCGGAGATCGCGGCCCGCGTGCAGCAGGAGTGCTTCTACTCCCTCGAGTCCCCCGTCCTGCGCGTCGCCGGTTTCGACACGCCGTACCCGCCGGCCAAGCTCGAGGAGCACTACCTCCCCGACCTGGACCGGGTGCTGCACGCCGTCGACCGCTCGCTGAACTGGTAAGGGGGAACTCGCTGAAATGCCTGAGTACAAACAGTTCCCCCTGTCGGACACGGCAGAGGGGCTGACCGAGGCCGACATCCTCGCCTGGCACGTGAAGCCGGGCGACGCGGTCACGGTCAACCAGATCGTGGTCGAGGTCGAGACCGCCAAGGCCGCTGTCGAGCTGCCGATCCCGTGGGCCGGGGTGATCACCGAGCTGCTCGTCGAGGTGGGGCAGACGGTCGAGGTCGGGGCTCCGTTGCTGACCTTGGACGTGGATCCGGACGGGAAGGCGGCGCCGGCCGCTGCTCCGGAAGCTGCGGCCGAGGAGGAGATGAAGCCGCTGGTCGGCTACGGCTCCAAAGCGGTGGAGACGAAACGGCGGGCGCGCAAGGCCGCTGCGGTGGCTGTTGCTGCTCCGCCGGCCCCCGCGCCGGTGGCTTCCGCTCCCGTGGCTCCGGTGGCTCCGGCTCCGGTGGCTCCTGCTGGTGGTTACGTGCCGCTGGCCAAGCCGCCGGTGCGCAAGCTCGCCAAGGACCTCGGCATCGACCTCTACGCGCTCACCGGCACCGCCGACGGTGGCGTCATCACGCGTGAAGACGTCGAGCGCGCGGCCAACGGCTCTGCCCCGGCAGCCGCCGTGGCGTCCACTGGGGACACCAGTTACGACGCTGCCACCCGCGAACGTCGCGTCTCGATCAAGGGCGTCCGCAAGGCCACCGCCGCGGCGATGGTCCAGAGCGCCTACACGGCACCGCACGTCACGGAGTTCCTGACCGTCGACGTCACGCCGATGATGGAGCTGCGCGAGAAGCTCAAGAAGTCGCGTGAGTTCAGCGGCGTGAAGCTCACGCCGCTTGCGTTCGCCGCCAAGGCCGTGTGCCTCGCGGCGAAGCGCACGCCCGACGTCAACGCGGTGTGGGACGAGGCGGCGCAGGAGATCGTCTACAAGGACTACGTGCACCTGGGCATCGCCGCGGCGACCCCGCGCGGGCTCGTGGTGCCGAAGATCTTCGACGCCGACGCCATGTCGCTCAAGCAGCTGGCCGTCGCGCTGACCGAGCTCACCGACGTGGCGCGCGAGGGCAAGACCACGCCCGCGGCGATGGTCAACGGCACGTTCACGATCACCAACGTCGGCGTCTTCGGCGTCGACACCGGCACGCCCATCATCAACCCGGGCGAGTCGGCGATCCTGGCGGTCGGCGCGATCCGCGACACCCCCTGGGTCGTGGACGGCGAGATCAAGGTCCGCAAGGTGATGCAGCTGTCGCTGAGCTTCGACCACCGCGTGGTCGACGGCCAGCAGGGCTCGGAGTTCCTCGCCGACGTCGGCGCGCTGCTCGCCGACCCGGCCGTGGCGATCACGTACTGATCCGTTCCGGCACGGTTGCGGCCCGGTGGTTTCCGGGCCGCAACCGGTTCACCGGATCCTGCGCCACAGGCCGCGCAGGACCCCACCGCTGGCTTCGATCGCCGTCGGCGGACGGCGGCGCGCCGCCATTTCGTCCAGCAGGCGGCCGAGTTCCTGCTGGTAGTCGACGAGCAGCGCCTTCACCAGCTCGTGGCGGACCGCCGGATCGAAGTCGGCGTACTGCGCGAACGCGGCTTCCCGGTACTTCTGAGCCGACACCAGGAACAGGTCCCGGTCGGACGCGGTGATGAGTCCTTCGGCCAGCAGCTGTCGCAGCCGCACCGCGGCCGGCCGCTCCACGACCGTGCGCACGAGCCCCTCCAGCTCTTCCGTGCCGGTCATCGCCGCCGCCGGTCGGCCATGATCTCGGCTTCCGCGGTCACCTCGGCGATGTTGAGCGCCACGCGGATCTCCTGGCGCTTGACCACGACCTTGCGGTGCGCGGTCGCCGCGAGCTCCACCGCCTTCTCCAGCGGCCGCCGCTCGACCTCGGCCCCGGTCCTCCTGATCAATTCGGACATCGCAGTTCCTCTCTAGCTCCGCAGCAGCCTGGCGATTTCCTGCTTCATCTCCGCCGCCAGGGCCTCGGCGAGCGTCGCTTTCGCTTCCGGGTGCCAGTAGGGATCGGCGTCCACGCGCGCCATGGCGGTGTAGAACCGCTCGATGGTCATCGTTTGGAGCTTGATCCGCCGGTCCACCCGCTGGCCCTGCAGCTCCACTTTGATCTCGGAGTAGGTCCGCGCGACCACCACCACGACCGAACGCACGAGCGCGGCAGTCGGGAAGCCGAGCGCGTGGGCGATCGCGCCGACGACGACCTCCGCGAGATCGGCGTCCCCGCTCGCCGGCAGATTGCCATTCGTGTCCTGCACTTCGAACGCCACATTCCGGCCGCTCGGCACCAACTCGTTGCCCGCCAAGATTCACCGCTCCGTTCAGAAAACCAGAAAACAAATGACGACAACCACGATGGTTGACACCGCGGTCAGCAGGATCCCCTGGAGAAGGCCGCTCACCGCCACGCCGAAAACCAAGTCCACGACGAACAGGTCGAGCCGGCTGTCTCGGTGACCACCGCGGGCTTTGCGTTGCCTGCTCAGCAAACCCGTGATGGGCAAGGCCAGCAGCCGGCGCAGCGCCCGGCCCGCACCCGAGGCACCTTTGAGTGATTCGAATGCGGAGATGAGCAACCACTTTATGAGCGGAACAACGATGAACTTGGCAATTCCGATCGCGACGAAGAACCACCAGAGGGCGATGAGAAATTCGAGCAGAACACTCCACACGGAGCCGTTTTCCACGCGCACGGAACCATGTTATCCGCGATACCACAACGATTCTCTCGGCGCGAGGAGGAAAAATATGGCGGCCCCTGTTCATCCCGAGGATGAGCCGCCTCGCTCACGGGCGTAACCGAGGTAGGTGGAGACCTCCTCGACGACCGTCGAACGGCTTTTGGCGCCGTACTTGCGCAGGATGCTGCGCACGTGGGTCTTCACCGTGGAGCGGGCGACGTACAGCTGTGCGGCGATTTCGCCGTCGCTCAGGCTCATCAGCTCGACGACGTCACGCTCTCGCCGGCTCAGCGAGTCGAACCGCGCCGCGGCCTCTCGATAACCGGCGAACTCGATCTCCGCCGAGTCCATCTGCAGCCGCTCGCACTCGCGCACCAGGTCACGCGCCCGTGCGCCGAGCCGGTGGCCCTCCGACTCCAGTTCGCTCGCGAGCTGCGCCGCCGCCTGCCAGACCACGGCGACCCGCTCCACGACCAGAGCCGACACCGTCTGCCCGAGCACGCGCTCGGCGGCCGGCCGGTGCCCGTCGTCGAGCTGGGCCAGGAGCTCGCGGTCCTCGTCCTCGGCCGACAGGATCCGGGCGACCACCTCGGCGAGCCACTCCAGCGCGGCGAGCTCGGCGTCGCCGTAGCTGTCGGCGGTGTAGGTCTGGGCCGAGACGACGCCGATCACCTCGCCGGTGTGCGTGCGGCGCATCGGGACGACGAGCGCGTCGGCCGAGCGGCGTTCCTTGTCGCCCCAAGGGATGCCGCGGTTGAGGATGGCGCCGCCGTCGGTGCGGTAGGCGTAGGAGCGGTTGTGGGCGCGCACCCAGCCCGTCGGGCCTTCGGGGTTGACCGGCCGGACGCCCGGGAGCGCGTACTCGGCGCCGTCGTACTGGTAGGCGTAGAGCACGTGGCCGGCGTCGCGGAACAGACCGACGAAGAACGCGTCGAGCCGCAGCGCGCCACTGACGATCTCGCGCAGCTTCGCGTACAGCGCGTGGTGGCTCTTCTCGGCCTCGGCCGACAGGACCTCGCGCGCCTGGCGCAGGCGTCCCACTGTGGGCTCGTCGAACGGCTTGCCGCGCACCGGCGCTCCTCGGGTCGGCGGATGTGCGTCCCTAAGTCGACAACAGGTCGCGCCGCGTTACCGAGTTGACGGAGTGAGCACTCACTCCGTAGCTTGGTCCGCATGGAGACGAGGAAACGTGCGCCGGGGATGGCGCCCGACGACCGCCGCCGGATGATCGTGCGCGCGGTGCTCCCGCTGGTCGTGGAACACGGCCGGGGGGTCACCACCGCGCAGATCGCCCGGGCGGCCGGCATCGGCGAGGGCACCATCTTCCGCGTGTTCACCGACAAGGACGAGCTGTTCGACGCGTGTGTGGAAGCCGCGCTCGACCCGGCGGAGGCGTTGGAGATGATCGGGGAGATCCCCAGTGAGCTGCCGTTGGAGAAACGGCTGGTGGAAGCCGTCGAAGCGCTGACCGCGCACCTGCAGCGGCTGGGTGCCGTGATGGGCGCGGCCCGGGCCGGCCGGACGCAGCCGGAAGAGATGCGCAACCGCAAGCCGCCGAGCGGTGACAGCCGGCGCAAGTCGTTCGAGGCGATGCATCGCGCCGTGCGGGAGCTGTTCGTCCCGGACGCCGACCGGCTGCGGCTGCCTGTGGACAAGGCCGCCGCGCTGTTCGTGAGCATGCTGTTCACGCACGGCCGGGCGCTGCCCGATGCGCCGAAGACCACCGAGCTGATCGACGTTTTCCTGCACGGCGCGGTGTCCGCGTGATCCCAGGCGGATTCATGCCGGGCGGACGGCCCGGCGGCCGGCGCAGACCGGCGCAGACGGTGCCCGACAGCGGCCTGACGGGGCCGGTCGACATCCCGGAACCCCCGCAGCCGGACCAGCCGAAAGACCTGAAGTCGCGGTTCATGCGGATGAAGACGTCGGTGTCCGGCACCGTCCGCGGCGTGCCGAAGGTCGTGCGGCTGACCTGGCAGGCCAGCCCGACGCTCACCATCCTGCTGGCGCTGGTCACGCTGCTGTCCGGCCTCCTGCCGACCGCCACGGCGTACATCGCGAAGCTGCTGCTGGACGCCGTGGTCGCCGCCATCCAGCACAAGGGCTCGATCGACGACATCGTGTGGATCACGCTGTTCCAGTTCGGCGTGCTGGCCGCGACCGCGATCAGCAGCGCGATCACGTCGATCGCGCAGACGCTCTTGCAAGAGCGGATGACGCTGACGATCCGGCACCAGGTCATGGACCACGCGAGCAAGCTGCAGCTGGCGTACTTCGAGGGCTCCACGTCGTATGACATGCTGCGCCAGGCCGCGCAGGAGGCGCCGACCCGGCCGTTGTCGATGATGAACTCGGCGCTGGGGCTGGTGCGCACGGCGATCACGTTCTCGAGCATGATCGCGCTGCTGGTGTCGATCAGTCCGTTGCTGGCGCTGGTGGCGCTGCTCGCGCCGATCCCGGCGTTCATCTCGCAGTCGAAGTACGGATCGCGCGCGTTCTGGCTGACGTTCCTGATGTCGCCGATCAAGCGGCGGATGGATTACCTGTCTTCGCTGGTCACGACGGATACGTACGCGAAGGAGACCAAGCTGTTCGGCCTCGGGCCGTACTTCGTGGAGCGGTTCCGGCGGCTCGGCCTCGTGTCGTACGAGCGGCAACGGCGCCTGACGGTTCGCCGCAACGTGAGCTCGACGTCGTGGGGGCTGCTGTCGACGCTGGCCGGCTCGGCGATCGCGCTGTACATCGCTATGGAGGCCGTCGGTGGGCGCCTGACGCTGGGTGACCTGGCGCTGTACACGGCCGCGGCGACGTCGGTGCAGGCGTCGGTTTCGGGCTTGTTCACGGCGTTTTCGGGGATGTACGAGAACAATCTGTACCTGGACACGTTGTACCGGTTCCTGGACACGGAGCCGGAGATCGTGGCGCCCGCCTCGCCGCGGCCCTTGCCCTCCACTGTGGAGGGACACATCCGCTTCGAGTCGGTGAGCTTCAGCTACCCGGGCGCCGAGGAACCGGCCCTGGACGGGGTTTCGTTCGAGATCCGGCCGGGCGAGACGGTGGCGGTGGTCGGCCGCAACGGCGCGGGCAAGTCGACCCTGTTCAAGCTGTTGTGTCGGCTGTACGACCCGACCGGCGGCCGCATCCTGCTCGACGGCGTCGACATCCGCTCGTACGACCCGGACGAGTTGCGCACCCAGATCAGCGCGATGTTCCAGGACTACGTGACGTACCAAGGAACGGCGGCCGAGAACATCGGCCTTGGCGACCTCCACCGGCTCGAAGACCGCCCCCACATCGAGGACTCCGCTCGCCGCGCCGGCGCCGACGAACGCATCGAACGCCTGCCGTCCGGCTATGACTCGCCTCTGGGCCGATGGTTCGACCAGGGCGTCTCGCTGTCCGGCGGCGAGTGGCAGAAGATCGCCCTCGCCCGCGCCTTCCAGCGCGAGGCCCCGATCCTGATCCTCGACGAACCGACGTCCGCCCTCGACGCCCAGGCCGAACACGACCTGTTCACGCGCCTGCGGTCCCTCGCGGCCGGCCGCACGACGCTGTACATCTCGCACCGCTTCTCCACGGTCCGCCAAGCCGAACGCATCCTCCTGCTGGACCACGGCAAGGTCGCCGAGTACGGCACGCACGAGGAGCTGATGGCGGCCCAGGCGGGATACGCCGAGCTGTTCACGTTGCAGGCGCAGGCCTATCTGGTGTGATGAGCACGGGGTCGGGCCGGCGAAGTCCCCACGCTGGAATGAAGGACGAGGAAATACGCGAGGTGAACACACCGATGTCGAGCCCCGCGCAGCGTGGGAGGCCGCGGAAGTTGCCCGTGGCGGAGCAACGCGACCGGGTCGTGCGGGCGGCCACGGAGGCCTTCGCGCGGCATGGGTTCGAGGCGGCGACGATCGAGGAGATCGCGAGGGCCGCGGGGGTGTCGCGGCAAGCGGTCTACGAGCAGTTCGGGGAGCGGAAGAACCTGTTCGCCGAGGTGGTCGGGGCCGCTGAGGAGAAGGCGTTCGAGGCGATCGGGGCGCCGGCGAGGGATGCGTCGGAGCCGGATCTGCGCGCGTGGGCGAGGGCGAATTACGCCAACATGTTCCGGTTCGTCGAGGAGGACCCGCACTCGTTTCCTGTCCTCAGAGAGGCCGAGCGGGCGGGGAATCCGGCGCTGACGAGGCTGCGGGAGCGGCTGGCCGTGATCTACGCGGAGGCGAGCCGCAAGCGGTGGGCGACGTACGGGGTGGACTCGGGGCGGGCCGACAAAGCGCTGGTGACGCTGTACTTCGCGATGACCGAAGCGTTGGTCCAAGTGTCCTGGGAAGGTGACCCGCCGGCCCAGGACGCGTTGGTGGACCTGCTCACGGAGTTCACCGTCGGTGGGGTGCTGAGGCTGCAGACCCAGGCGGCGGATGTGATCGAACGGCTGCGGTAGTCCGGCCGGCTCGGGGGAGGAAGCCGGCCGGACCCCGTGCCGAGCTACGCGACGGCCGCGAGCTCCCGGACCGGCGAAGAAACCGCGCCGATCACCCGGTTGCGGCCGCCGTGCTTCGCCGCATACACGGCGGCGTCGGCGGAAGCCATGACCTCGTCGACGCTCGTGCCGTCCATGGGGAACGACGCGACGCCGATCGACGCCGTGCGCTCGGAGATCGCGACGGCCTCGCCTTCGTTGGTGTGCGTCTGGATTACGAGTTCGCTGATCCGCTGGCGGATGCGCTCCGCCGTGATGATCGCGTCTTCCTTCGACGTCGAGGGCAGCAGCGCCACGAACTCCTCACCGCCGAAGCGGCCGACCAGGTCGTGGGCGCGCGTCTCCTGCTTGACGGCGGCCGCGACGGCCTTGAGCACGTCGTCGCCCGCGAGGTGGCCGAAGGTGTCGTTGATGGACTTGAAGTGGTCGAGGTCGATCATCAGCGCACCGAAGCTGCCGTTCTCGCGCTCGGCGCGGGAGATCTCGCGCTGCGCGCCGTCCTGCCAGGTGGTGGCGTTGAGCAGCTGCGTCTTCTGGTCCGTGGTCGCGAGCTCTTCGAGGCGCTTGATCAGCACCGAGCGCTGCAGCACGTACAGGGGCAGGATCACCAGCACCGACAGCAGCGGCTCGTTGGTGAGCACCATCGTCAGCAGGCCGCCGACGCACAGGATCGACGTCTCGAGGAGGTTGTCGTCCATGGTGCCGAGGCAGGACGCGGGGGTTGCCTTCGCCGGGTCGGCGAGGTACAGGCCGAGGCCGGTCAGCGCGGTGTTCACGACGAAGTAGCCGAGCGCGGCGGCGGCGACCATCGCGACACCCTGGCTGCCCGTGAGGTCACCGGCGAGCGCGGCGCCGAAACCGGACAGGATCATCGTCGTCGCGTTCGCTGCGACGCGGTGGGCTTCACCCGGACGGGTGCCGTTCCAGCTCCGGAACGCGAGGTAGACGTAGAGCAGAACGGCCAGCGCGGCCACGAGCTGCGGCGGCACCAGCAGCGCGGCGGGCAGCAGCCACACGGAGGTCACGTTGATGTGCGGGCCCCGGCTGAGCATCCGACGCTGGCGCTCGATCTGCCGGGTGATCTCGGTCTGGGCGACGGCCAGGCCTGTGATCAGCGCGAACAGCTCCAGCTGGGCCGCGGTGACCGGGACCAGCACGCTGCTCACGACCGCCAGGACCACGGCGACGACCATGCTCGTGAGCGTGACGGCGATCCACCGTCGCGGCCGCGACCACAGCGCCCACCCCTTGACCGCAGCGACCGCGCCCTGCCCAGACCGTTCCCCCGATGTGACCATTTTCCCCCCAAACCCTTGCGCGAATGTCCGGTGACACTCTCCTCACGCACAGTTTCGGGCCGTTTGCCGCCTGTCCACAAGGGCCTTAGGTGTGTACCTTTTTCCCGAACACGCCGGATGAAGGGTGACCAGCTATGCGTAGCAAGGACCAGTGACCGCGTAGCAGCACCGCAAGGTCGCGCAGGTCAGAGCCCACGCGCGGAGCATGTCACGCATGCTCGGCGCGTGTGGCTTCCTTCGCCGTACCCTCGCTCGTCCGGCCGGTGAACGTCCGCTGCCACATGATCGTTAGCGGAATCGTAATCAAGAGTCCGACGAACCCGAAGATCCCGACAGTCGTCTGGGCGGTCAGGTGGTCGGCGATCACTCCGCCGATCAGGGGAACCACGCCCATCGTGGTCGTCAGGCCCGTGTTGGACAGGCCCATCGTCTGCGCCCGGGTCTCGTCCGGCACCGCGACGGTCAGCGAGGCCGTGGCCTGCAGCAACGCGATCGTGCCGAACCCACCGGAGATCACGAACAGGATGATCGACGCGACGGGCCCCGGCTGCAGGAAGCAGAGCAGGAGCGGGATCGCGGCGAGCGCCGTCATCGGCCCGATCAGCTTCGGCCGCACCTCGGCGGGCACCCAGCGCGTATAGATGAAGGTGAAGATCACGCTGCCCACCGGATCGGCGGCCAGCAGCAGGCCGATCACTTCGGGGCCCCCGCCGGACGACGCGACGTAGGGCGCCGCGATGCCCTCGTACACCGGCATCAGGCCGGCCAGCCAGGTGAACAGCATCAGCGAACGCAGCGCCGAGCTCGCGAAGCCGACCTTGCCGCCCGCGCTCAGCGACGCGAGGAACGGCTTGCGCTTCTCCCCGGTCGCGGCCGCCGGGCGCGGCTTCACGCCGAAGCGGACGAACAGGGCCGAGAGCACGAACGTGCCGGCGTCGAGGACCAGCGCCAGCCGCGGGTCGACCGCCAGCAGCAGCGCGCCACCGCCGGCGAAACCGAGCAGCTGCGCCGACTGCACCGTCATGCTGCGGATGCCCATGCCGACCACGAACCGGTCGCCTTCGAGCACCTGCGGCAGGAGAGCCAGCTGGGACGCCTTGAACGGCGGGTTCAGCAGTGAGACGCAGCCGACGAGCACACACAGGACCCAGAACGGCAGCCCGGGGATGGCCACCAGCAGGATCAGCGCGGCCCGCGCGAAGTCGACGGCCACCATCACCGTGCGCCGGGAGAAGCGGTCGGCGATGCCGGTGAGGAAGATGCCGCCGAGCAGGGACGGGAAGAACGTCAGCGCGTAGGTGAGGCCGGTGAGCGTGGCCGACTGCGTGGTGGCGTAGACCAGCACGGACAGCGCGACGCGGGCCAGCTGGTCGCCGGCGATCGACAGCAGCTCGCCGAACCACATCGCGCGGAACTCGGCGACCCCGAAGACCTCGCGGAACGTCACCCGTCCCGGTGCTGCCGTCATGCGTGCTTCTCCCCGACATTCGTGTGCGGACGGTTCCGCACGGTGATCAGGCGGTGACCTTAGGACCTCGTGGTCACGAGCCAATCACAAAACGTGAGTAGCCAAGGTCAGTGTCTCGTGACTGTTGGTGAATCTCTAGGTTCTTTCGCCGGTATCCAACGGGTCACAGACAGTTCTCCGAGTGTCCAGACCATAGCGCCGGGTACCGCCAAGATCACGAGGGTAGCGTGCTGTGGCCTGCGCCACACTCGCCCGGATGCCGCCCTGCGTAGTGCAGTTGCACCGGTGTCCGCACTGTGGGAGCGCCACTCCGTGGCCGCCTCACGGCGTAGCTTCGAGTCCGTGGCCGATCACCCGACGTTCACGCTCGCCGTCGTGGGCGCCGGACCTCGCGGGGTCGGCGTCCTGGAGCGGCTCTCCGTCAACGCACCCGAACTGCTCGGCGACCGGCGCTTCGTGGTGCACCTGATCGACCCGTTCCCCGTGGGGCCGGGCCGCGTGTGGCGCTACGAGCAGTCGCCGCTGCTGCGCATGAACTCCATGCCCGAGGACGTCACGATGTACACGGACGACTCGGTGCGCATGGCGGGACCGGTCGCGCCCGGGCCGTCGCTCATCGAGTGGGCCCGCGAGGTGCGTTCGGGCTCTTTGTCCTTCCCGGTGCCCGACGACCTGCGTGCGGAGTTCGACGCGCTCGCCGGCACGGACTTCCCCACGCGGCGGCTGCAGAGCCTGTACTTGAGGTGGTTCTACGAGAAGGTGCTCGCCGAGCTGCCACCGGGGATCGAGGTCGTGGAGCACGCGAGCTCGGCCGTCGCGATCGACGACGGGCCGCCGCAGCGCGTGCGCCTGGCCGATGGCTCCGAGGTGGCGGCCGACGCCGTGCTCCTGACCGTCGGCCACCTCGACGCGACGCCGGACTCGGGCGAGAGCGCTCTGGCGGCTTTCGCCGAGCGGCACGACCTGGCGTACTACCCGGCGGGCTACACCGCCGACGTCGACTACTCCGCCGTGCCGGCCGGTGAGCCCGTACTGGTGCGCGGCTTCGGGCTCGCGTTCGTCGACCTCATGCTCCTGCTCACGGAGGGCCGCGGCGGCCGCTTCGAGGATCTGCCGGGCGGCGGCCTGCGCTACCACCCGAGCGGCGCGGAGCCCGTGCTGCACGTCGGCTCGCGGCGCGGGGTGCCCTACCACGCGAAAACGGGGTACCGGTTGCGCGGGAAACCGTTGCAGCTGCCCAGGTTCTTCGATTCGTACGCGATCGAGGCGCTGTGCGCCCGGCCGGGACCGATCAGCTTCCGCACGGACGTGTGGCCGTTGATCGCGAAGGAGCTGGCGTGGGCGTATTACACGGAGCTCTTCACCGGGCACCCGGATCGCGTTCTGATGGATTTCGCCGTGTTCGCGGATCGGTTCGCGGATCTGGCGTGGGGGACGTCCGAAATGGACGCACTGGTTGTTTCGGCGGTTCCTGCCGAAGAGGATCGGCTTGATCTGGACCGGCTGGACCGGCCGTTCGGTGGCGAGCATTTCGAATCCGCGGAGGAATTCGCGAAGGCTGTCCGGGAGTACGTGGAAGCCGACCTTTCGCGTCGCGCGGACCAGCGGTTCAGCGCGGATCTCGGGGCGTTCATGGCGCTGTTGTCGGTGGTCGGACAGCTCCCGGCGTTGCTCATGACGGGTCGGCTTTCGGCGGCGTCGCAGGTTGCCGATATGGACGGCTGGTTCCACGGGTTCTTTTCCTACTACGCCAGCGGGCCGCCGCCGCGCCGGCTGGAGGAATTGCTCGCGTTGGCCGACGCCGGCCTGGTTTCGTTCCTGGGCGCGGATTTGCTGGTGTCGGCGGACGAAAACACCGGGGAATTCGCCGCGTCGAGTTCGAGCTTTCCCGACGTGGTGCGAGCCCGGACGTTGATCGAGGCGCGGCTGCCGGAAGCGAGCGTGCCGCGCGTATTCGACACGCTGCTGCGCCAGATGCGCGACGCCGGGACCCTGACCGAGGAAACCGTCCCCGACGCCCTGGGTGACGACCAGCCGTCGGGCCGCATCGCCACGCGCATCACGGACTCCCGCCTGCTCGACGCCGCCGGTACCGCGCACCCGCGCCGCTTCGCCATGGGCGTGCACACGAGCATCCGCTCGCCGGGAGCGTTCACGCGCCCGCGGACGAACGCGATCATGTTCCGTCAGAACGACGCGCTGGCAAGGGAACTGCTGCAGCTGGAACCGGAGGCCTGACCACCGCGAAGGCCGGCGCGGTGGCCGGACCGATCACTTCTTGACCGGATACGCCTTGGGTGCGCCGTCCTCGTCTGCGGCGATGCCGGCGTACGCGCTGACCATGACGGGCGCGGCACCGACGCCGTCGGTGGACCGGTCCTTGCCGGTTTTGGCGTCCAGCACGATCGGCTGGCCGCCTTGGGTTTTGCCGTACAGGGCGCCGTGCCAGGCGACGGTGACGCTGGGCGCGACGCGGTTGGCGGCCTGGTCCGGCAGGCTCCACAGCTTGGCGGCGGTCTTGGCGTCGTAGCCGGTGAGCACGCCGTCTTCCTCGCACGTCAGCACGGACTGCTGGTCGTAGAGGCAGTCGCCGTAGGCCTGGGAGCCGAAGCCGTGCGCGCCTTCGATCTTGGCCTTCTCGGCGCCGGTGGCAGGGTCGAGGAACAGCAGGAAGGAATGGCCGGAGCCGTAGTCGGTGCGGTTGGCCACGACGAGCGCCGGATCGGCCTGGACCATCGTGAGCCCGTAGGACTCGCGCGCACCGATCCACTTCTGCTGTCCGGTGAGCAGGTCGAGCGCGGTGGCCTGGGTCATCGAGGAGTTCTCGGGCACGTTGAAGTCGGTGCCGACCAAGACGTCGCCGTGGAGGCTGCCGGCCACGTAGTCCTTGCGCTGCCACAGGGTTTTGCCGGTGGCCGGGTCGAGCGCGGCAGTGACGTGGTCCTCGTCCTGGCTGTAGCTCGCGACGACGGCCTTGTCGGTGACGGCGACGACCTGGGTGACGGCGTTGCCGGCGTCGGCGTACTGGTCGTCGGACACCTTGATGTCCGCTTGCCAGGCCTTGGTGCCGGTTTCCTTGTCGGCGGCGACCACCGACAGCGTGATGTAGGACGGGGTGGTGCCTTGTTCCGGCATGAGGACCGGAACGGCGCCGACCGCGAGCTTGTCGCCGACCGCCGGTGGGCGCGGTCCGGTCTCGTTCACGAACGGCGTGCTCTGGTTGTACGGGTCGCCGGGTTTGCCGGCGACCGCGACGGTCCACTTCTGCCGGCCGGTCAGCACATCCACCGCGTTGAGCGCGGTCGGCGTGATGATGTAGGCGGTGCGGTCGCGCAAGGTCGTGAACGTCGACACGACGTTGCCGGCCACGTTGGCGCGCAGTGCCTCGGCGGGCAGGCCGACGCCGGCGCCGGCGTCGAACGCGGTCGGTGGATCGGCGGTCTTGGCCGCGGGCTCGGTGGACGCCGGTTGCTGCGCGGCGGGTGTCGATCCGGACGACGCCGAAGCGGTGCCGTCGTTCGTGCCGCCGCCGCAACCGGCGACCGTGAGCGCTGTCCCCAAACACACCACGATGACCAGAGCTCGTCGCATGTGCGCCTGCCTTCCCCCAAGGTCCACTGCTTCGACCGCCGCACCATAGCCGAGCGGATGCGCGCCATGTGTCAGTTCACACGAATGTGTCACTATTTCCTGGTCATGGCCGTGTGTCGGCGAAGATCTGACGGCGAAACCCGCCTCCGGGTGCGGATTCGTCGGGGCTTTCCGATTCCGCCCCACCGGCTGTCCGCGGTCCCTTACCCTCCGGATGTTCTTCCTGATCCGAAAGGTGCCCTCATGTCCGCTCGTGCACTTCTCGTCCTGACCACGGGCGCTGCCCTGCTGATCGCCGGATGCTCGAGCGGCGTCGCCGGCTCGGCGGCACCGGCTGCGTCGAGCCCGGCTCCGGTTTTGTCGAGCAGCCCGCCCGCGGCTACCCCGTCCGCGCCGCCGTTGAGCTCGACGCAGCCGGCCACCTCGTCGTCGGCCACGTCGTCGCAGCCGGCGACCTCGGAGAAGTCCACCGCCGGCGCGATCGCGCGCTACGAGACCTTCCTGCACGCGGTCGGCAAGGAGGACCTCGCCACGACGTGCGAGATCGCGGCACCGGCCGCCAAAAAGGCTCAGGACGAGGGCTGGGGACCGTGTGAGAAGACGTTCCCGATCACGTTCCAGATGATCTCCACGACCCAGAAGCAGGCCCTGCGCAGCGCGACCGTCGACCGGGGCCGCGTCACCGAGTCGAGCTCCACGAAGGTCGAGATCCCGGCCGCCGCGGTGCGGGCCAGCGTGAAGTTCACCGACAGCGATCTCGGTGACGCCACCCTGGAGTACCGCGGCGGCCAGTGGTTCGTCACGGACTGAGCCGGAGTCCGACGAACCGGCCGCCGCAGCTGGTCCACGGTCATCGCGGCGATGTACAGGTCGGTGGCGTGGTGCGCGAGGAGGGCGAGCGCCGCGGAGTCGCGTGCGGCGGTGGCGCTGATGGTGGTCAGGTTGGCACGGAAGCTGCCTGACCCGCTGAGCCGACCGCGTGATGGTGTGTGCGCGGTCTGCCGCGGAGATGCCGGCTTCGATGCCGGCGGCGGCGTCGACCGACACGGTGTAGGCAGTGCCCGCGGGGTCTTCGTTGGCCTGCACCATCGGCGGCAGCAGCAATCGGTCCGCGATCTCCGGAGTCATCGGCGCGCAGACCAGGCCGCTGGTGTGGCGCAGGTAGAAGGCGAGGGCCTGGGGTGTGGCGTGTTCGGCGGCCATGACGAGGTCGCCCTCGTTTTCGCGGTCTTCGTCGTCGACGACGATCACCGGCCGGACCGGAGGTCCAGGAGCGCGGCGGCGACGGTGTCCAACCCGGACGAAGGGCGAAGTTGTGCGGGGATCATGGCCGCCGACTTCAAGGTCGCGATGTCCCGATCACCGGGACGAGCCACTCCACCGTCGGGTACCGGCTCCCGTCGGGTGACCCTCGATTGCGCCGTGTGGAGCAGCCGCTGTGGAAATCCACAACGGCCCGCCGTCGCCCGGCTGGTTCGCCCGCCGCGCCCTTCCTAGCGTGAGGGGCGTACGGCGAACCGGAAGGGCGGCAGATGACCTGGGACTTCTCCACGGAACCGGAGTTCGCGGCGAAGCTGGACTGGGCGCGGGAGTTCGTGCGCGCCGAGATCTACCCGCTGGAGGTGCTGGGGCTGGACCACGCGGGGTTCCGGCGGGTCGCGACGCCGTTGCAGCAGGCGGTGAAGGACAACGGCCTGTGGGCTGCGCACCTGGGGCCCGAGCTCGGCGGCCAGGGCTACGGGCAGCTGAAGCTCGGCCTGTTGCACGAGATCCTCGGGACCAGCGAGTACGCGCCCTACGTCTTCGGGTGCCAGGCGCCGGACTCGGGCAACGCGGAGCTGCTGGCGATCGCGGGGACCGAGGAGCAAAAGAGGCGCTGGATGCGGCCTCTGCTCGACGGCGAGCTGCTCTCGGCGTTCTCCATGACGGAGCAGGGCACCGGGTCTGACCCGCGGCAGTTCACGACCGCGGGGCGGCTCGAAGGCGACGAGTGGGTGCTCGACGGCGCGAAGTGGTTCGTCGGCAACGCGTCGCGGGCGGATTTCCACATCGTGATGGCCGTGACGGAGCCCGACGCCGATCCGTACCACCGGATGTCGATGCTGATCGTGCCCACCACCGCGCGGGGGATCACGACGCGCGAGATCGGGCTGATGAACGACCCGGACCACAAGAACGCCATCTGGTCGCACTGCGAGGTCGCCTACGAAGGCGTCCGCGTGCCGAAGGAGAACCTGCTGGGTGAGCGCGGTGAGGCGTTCGCGTTGGCGCAGAAGCGGCTCGGACCCGGGCGGATCCACCACTGCATGCGGTGGGTGGGCGTGTGCCGGCGGGCGTTCGACATGTTGTGCGAACGCGCGGTGAGCATCGACGTCCACGGGGGACCGCTCGCGGACAAGCAGACGGTGCAGAACTGGGTCGCCGACAGCGCCGCGCAGATCGAGTCCGCGCGGCTGTTGACGCTGCAGACGGCGTGGCGGATCGACCAGGTCGGCGCGCAGGCCGCGCGCACCGAGATCGCGATGATCAAGTACCACGGCGCCACGGTGCTGCACGACGTGATCGACCGCGCCATCCAGGTCCACGGCTCGCTCGGCTTCTCCACGGACATGCCGCTGGAGCAGATGTACCGCTGGGCCCGCGCGGCGCGCATCTACGACGGCCCGGACGAGGTGCACCGCGTGACCGTCGCGCGGCGGCTGCTCAAGCAGTACCAGCCGGCGAAGGTGCCGACGGAGCACATCCCGACGCGGCGGGCCGCGGCGCTGGAGAAGTTCCGCGACCGGCTCGAAGAGTTCACGGCGGCCCAGTGAGCACACGGCTGCTGGACCGGCCGCTGGCCGGCTGGCTCACCGCGCACACGGGCGACCCCGGGCCGTGGGAGCTGCGGAAACTGACCGGCGGGAACTCCAACGAGACGTGCCTGCTCACCGGCGACGGCACCAGTTACGTCCTGCGCCGGCCGCCCGATCACGCGTTGTCGGCGTCGGCGCACAGCGTCGCGCGGGAGCACCGGCTGCTGACCGCGCTCGCCCCCACGGCAGTCCCCGCACCGAAGCCCATCGCGTTGTGCGAGGACCCCAAGCAGACGCTGGCGCCGTTCCTGGTGATGGAGCACGTGGCCGATTCGGTGTCGATCACGGGCACGCTGCCCTACCCCGCGCAGGACCTGGCGCAGGTGGCCGACGAGGTCGTCGACGCGCTCGCCGCCGTCCACACGCTCGACTGGCAAGCCGCCGGGCTGACCGGGTTCGGGCGGCCGGAGAACTTCCTCGATCGGCAGGTCGAGCGCTGGTACCGGCAGTGGGAAGGCATCGCGCGGCGACCGCTGCCGGCGATGCCGAAGATCGCCGCGTGGCTGGAGCAGAACAAGCCGGAGCCGAGTGAGCCCGCGCTGCTGCACGGCGATTTCCACCTCGACAACTGCCTGTTCTCCGTGCACGAACCGCGTCTGAAGGCCGTGATCGACTGGGAGATGGCCACGATCGGCGATCCCCTGCTCGACCTGGGGTTGCTGCTCGCGTTGTGGGGTGGCCGCGGTAGTGCGATGCCTGCCATCCAGGGCGTCTCCCGGGCCCCCGGCGCGCCGCCGCGCGAGCACCTGCTCCAGCGCTACGAGCACCTCGTCGGCCGCGAGCTCCCGCAGATCCGCTACTACCAGTGCCTCGCGCTGTTCAAGCTCGCCGCGATCGTCGAGGCCGCGTGGTCGCAGTTCCTCACTGGAGAACTCGCCAGCGCCTACGCCGCCGCGCTGGAGCACGACGTGCCCGCGCTCCTCGACGAGGCCCTCGACACGGCGGGGGTGACGCCGTGACGTTGGAGCGAGCCACAACGGCCCGCGCGATCGGGGCTGGCCTGCCGCCGGCCGGGGCTGAGCACGGTGGGAGACAACCAGCCGCTACGTCGACAAAGGAGACGGCGTGACCGAGCAAAGCGTCAATTTCGGGCTCTGGTACGACTTTCGCAATCCCGAGCAGTGGTTCCGGCCCTTTTCCACGCTGTACCGCGAGGCGCTGGACCAGCTCGCGTGGGCGGAGAGTGTCGGGATCGGCTCGGTCTGGCTGACCGAGCACCACTTCTGCGAGGACGGCTACACGCCCTCGCCGTACACGCTGGCCGCGGCGATCGGCGAGCGCACGAAGACCATGCGCATCGGCACGAACCTCGTGATCGCGCCGCTGCACAACCCCGTGCGCCTCGCCGAGGACGCCGCGACGCTGTCGCTGCTCACCGGCGGCCGCTTCGACCTCGGGCTCGGCCAGGGTTACTGGGCGCCGGAGTTCGCGGCGTTCGACCGCAACCTCAAGCACCGGCCGAGCCTGCTCGAAGAGAGCGTCGCGGTCATCCGCCAGGCGTGGTCGGGTGAGGAGAAACCGTTCGAGGGCAAGCGGTTCTCGCTGCCGTCGGTGCGGATCACGCCGAAGCCGGAGGTCCTCCCGAAGCTGCTCGTGGGCGCGATGGCCGACCCGGCGATCGAGCGCGCGGCCCGCATCTCCGACGGGTTCCTCAGCACCCAGAACGTGCATCAGCAGTCCTATTTGGACGCGCTGGACCGTGTGGGCAAGTCCTCGGCCGACGGCCAGATCTTCGCCGGCCAGTGGGCCGTGATCGCCGAGGACCCGGAGCGCGAGTGGGCGCGGATCGGGCAGTACGCGTTGTACCAGCTCAACAACTACATCGAGTGGGGCGCGTTCGGTCCGCCCGACGTGGTGCCGAAGTTCGAGAACGCGGACCAGATCGTCGAAGGCGGCGCGTTCCAGCTGTGGGACGTGGCCACGGCCGTCGACGAGCTGACCGCGCTGCTGAAGGACAAGCCGCAGATCAAGGACGTGCACTTCTGGGCGCAGCTGCCGGGCGAGCCCGTGGACAGCGGTTCGGCGCGCATCGAGCTGCTCGCCACGAAGGTCGTGCCGCAGGTGCGGGAGCGGCTGGGCGAGAAGGCGGGGGTGGCGGGGTGAACCAGCCGCTCGTGCTCACCGACCTCCTGCACCGTGCGCGGGAGTTCTTCCCCGCCCAGGAGATCGTGGAGTACGGCGGCGGTGCCGAGACGCACCGGTACACCAACCGGGACTTCCACGAACGCGTCGTCGCGCTCGCCGGAGCCCTGGTCAGGCTGGGGGTGCGGCCCGGTGACCGGGTCGCCACCCTCGCCTGGAACCACCACCGCCACCTCGAGCTGTACTTCGCCGTGCCGCTCGCGGGCGCCGTGCTGCACACGGTGAACCTGCGGCTCGAGCCGACAGAGATCGCGTACGTGCTGGGCCACGCCGAGGACGTTGTGGTGTTCGCCGACCTGTCGCTGCTGCCCCGGCTGGAGGCGGCTCGGGCGGAGCGGCCGGAGCTGCTTGTCGTCGCCACCGACGGCTCCGCGCGTGGGGTACTCACCTATGAGGACGTCGTAGCCGAGGGGCCGCCGCTGGAGAACCCGCCGCAGATCGACGAAAACGATCTCGCCGCGCTCTGCTACACCTCCGGCACCACGGGTCCCCCGAAGGGCGTCGGCTACTCGCACCGGTCGCTCTACCTGCACACCTTCGCCGCCTGCCTCGCCGACGGCCACGCGATCAGCGAGCGCGACACCGTGCTCCACGTCGTGCCGATGTTCCACGCCAACGCGTGGGGCATCCCGTTCGCCGCGCTCATGACGGGCGCGAAGCAGGTGCTGCCCGGACCCCACCCGGTGCCGGCCGAGATCGCGACGATCGTCGAGGCCGAGCGCGTGACCTACACCGGCATGGTGCCGACCGTCGCGGCCGATCTCGTCCGTCGCGTCGCCGCGACCGGCGCCGACCTGAGCAGCCTGCGCGCGCTCGTGCTCGGCGGCTCGCCCCCGGACGACGAGCTGCTGCGCGCCCTCGACGAGCTCGGCATCCCGTCGTTCCAGGGCTGGGGGATGACGGAGATCTCGCCGATGGGCACGTTCTCGCGGCCACTGCCGACCGTGACGGATCCGGCCGAACGGCGCCGCAGCGTCCGCAAGCAGGGCCGGCTGCTGCCCGGCCTGCACTGGCGGCTCGTCGGCGAAGACGGCACCGACCGGCCTCACGACGGCGTTTCGCGCGGTGAGCTGCTGATCCGCGGGCCGTGGGTCGCCACGCGGTACTTCCGCGACGAGCACCCCGACAGCTTCGCCGACGGCTGGCTGCGCACCGGTGACATCGCGACCATCGACGCGGACGGGTACCTGGAAATCGTCGACCGCGCCAAGGACCTGATCAAGAGCGGCGGTGAGTGGATCAGTTCCGTCGCGCTGGAGCAGGCGCTCACGGCCAACCCCGCCGTGG
The DNA here is from genome assembly GCF_040689465.1 of Amycolatopsis sp. NPDC051373. Lineage (NCBI taxonomy): Bacteria > Bacillati > Actinomycetota > Actinomycetes > Pseudonocardiales > Pseudonocardiaceae > Amycolatopsis > Amycolatopsis sp. NPDC051373. The sequence goes on from NZ_JBFBAE010000001.1 coordinate 611,759, forward strand.
CCGAGGCCGCCGTGGTCGCCGTGGCCCACGAGCGTTGGCAGGAACGGCCGTACGCGCTCGTCGTGCTCGAACCCGGCCGTGCGGACACGTCGGCGGAAATCCTCGCTGACCTGCGTGAACGCGTGCCGCGCTGGTGGCTGCCCGAGGGCGTGCTCGTGGTCGGGGAGCTGCCGCGCACGAGCGTCGGCAAGATCGACAAGAAAGTGCTGCGCGCGAAGGTGGCCGCGGGTGGTGCCGGATGAAGTTCGGCGTCTTCTACGTCCTCGAGTGCCGCGATCACGACTTCCGCCGCGCGTATGAGGAGATGCTCGCGCAGATCGCGTACGCCGAGCAGCTCGGGTTCGACGAGGTGTGGCTCGCCGAGCACCACGGCAGCGACTACGGCTCGATGCCGTCGCCGCAGGTCGCGGCCGCCGCGGTGGCCGAGCGCACGAGCCGGATGCGCATCGGCATCGCCGTCAGCAACCTGACCTTCGACTGGCCCGTACGCGTGGCCGAGGACTACGCGATGGTCGACGTGCTGTCGAACGGCCGGCTCGATTTCGGCGCCGGCCGCGGGTACCAACCGGGCGAGTTCCACAACATGGGCGTCGGCGACCGCCAGGACGTGAGCCGCGAGGTGTTCGACGAGGCGCTGGAGATCGTGCGCGGCCTGTGGAGCAAACGCGCGGGCGAGCCGTTCTCCTTTCACGGCAAGCACTTCGACCTGACCGAGGTCGACTGCCGGCCCACGCCGGTGCAGCGCCCGACCCCGCCGATCTACGTCGCGTCGATCAGTCCGGAGACGTTCCACCTGGCGGCCGCGCAGGGGTACAACCTCCTGGTCACGCCGACGTTGATGACGTTGCCGGAGCTCAACCGGCTGGTGGTGGACATCAAGCGTTCGCTCATCACCGGCGGCCGCGACCCACTGTCGCTCGACTTCCCGATGAACTGGCAGGTCCACCTCGCCGACACCACCGAGGAAGCACTCGCGAACGTCGCCGAACCGCTGTCCTGGTACTACCGCCACGTGCTCGACCTCGTGCCGAGCGGGCCACGGGCACCGCACACCTACGAGCGTTACGCGGAACTCGTTGCCGCGTCGGAGGAATCGGGCGGGCCGACGCTCGAGGGGCTGCGGGAGAGCGGCGTGGTCTACGTGGGTGACCCGGCCGGGCTGGTCGCCGAGATCGAGACGCTGTACGAGGAAACCGGTCTGCAGCACCTCATCTGCTGGATGCGCATCGGTGGCCTCGCGCACGAAAAGGTGCTGCACTCGCTGGAACTGTTCGCCGAGCACGTCCTGCCCCGCTTCCGTGACCGGCCGCCGGTCGTGCCGCGGGCGTTGCGCGCCGAAGTCGCTGCCATCCATTGAGTTTCATCGAGGAGAGAGGCGAGATCCCATGGGCTACCTAGAGGTCGAAGACGGCCGGCGGGTGTACTTCGAGCACCACCGGGGCTCGGGCCGCCCGATCGTGCTGATCCACGGCTGGGGCGCGACCGCACGCTGCTGGGCCACGACCGTGCCCGCGTTGCGCGCGAACGGCAACGAGGTCGTGCTGCTGGACCAGCGCGCGTGCGGCCGCTCGGACAACGATTTCTCCGACGTGACGATCTCCGCGCTCGGCTCCGATGTCGTGCGGCTCGTGGAGCACCTCGGCCTGCGTGAGCCCGTGGTCAACGGCTGGTCCCTCGGCGGTGCGGTCGCTGTCGACGCGGCCGCGAAGCTGGGCTCGAACTGCTCGGGCGTGGTCTTGACCGGTGGCGCCACCCCGCGTTACACGTCCACTTCGGACTGGCCGCACGGCAGCGGGGTCGACGACGTCAAGGCCGTGCTGGGTGCGGCTGCCGCCGACCGCGCGAACACGTTCAAGGGCGTCGCGGAAGCCGTGTGCGCCGAGCCGCAGACGGCCGACACGCTCACCTGGCTGTGGGGGATGTTCATGGAGATGGGCCCGATCGGTGACGAGTCCCTGCTGGACTTGGCCGAGCTCGACCAGCGCAAGATCCTCGGCGGGCTCGGCGTTCGCGTGCTGTTCCTGCACGGGCGCAAGGACGCCTTCGTGCCCTTCTCCGGCGCCGAAGCCGCGCGTGACCTGTGCTCCGACGCGCGGCTTGTCGAATTCCCCAACGCCGGCCACGCGCCGTTCCTGGAGGACCGCGACACCTACCTCGCCGAGCTCACCGGCTTCCTGAACCGATGACCACCTGGCTCGTCACCGGCGGTTCGCGCGGGATCGGCCGCGCCGTCGTCGACCACGTCGCCGCCGAGGGTGACAACGTGGCGTCGCTGGCGCGTTCGGCCGGCTCCTCGCCGCCGGCGGTGCCGAACCGCGTGCTCGAGGTCAAGGGCGACGTGACCGACGAGGACTCGATCCGCCGCTGCGTGGAGGCCGTGACCGAGCGGTTCGGCTCGATCGACGTGGTGGTCAACAGCGCCGGCGTGCACCGCGGCCGCCGCATCGACGCGCTGGCCAGATCCGCGTGGGACGAGGTGCTCGCCACGAACCTCACCGGCGCGTTCGAAGTCTGCCGCGCGGTGGTGCCCAAGCTGGCGCGCGGTTCGGCGATCGTCAACGTCGGCGCGGTCGTCGGATTGCGCGGCTTTCCCGGCGACGTCGCGTACGGCTCGGCGAAGGCGGGGCTGTCGGGGCTGACGCAGGTGCTCGCCGTGGAGCTCGCTCCGCGGGGGGTGCGCGTGAACCTCGTGGTCCCGGGTTTTGTGGACACCGACATGACCGCGGGGCTCAGCGATCGGGCCCGCAAGAGCATCGTGGACAAGATTCCCGCCGGGCGCATCGGGACGACGGCCGAGATCGCCGAGGTCATCGTGGCCGTGGCGCGCTCGACGTACATGACGGGCGCGACCGTGCCCGTCGACGGCGGTCTGCTCGCCACGTTCGGCGGCGGCTGACCCGCGCGTTTTGTGTGGACCTCCAACAGCCGCACGCGAAGAGCGTTCTTCCCGCGCCCGGTCCTGGTTAGCGTCGGAATGCGAACCAGGGCACGCCCCACCCGTAGACGGAGAACACCGACCACCCCCACGAAGAAGGAGAACCACCCATGGACGTCGGAATGCTGCTGGTCTTCCAGAACTGGTTCGAGGACGTCAGCGACCACGAGGTCTTCACGCGCGAGCTCGAGATGGGCGTGCTGGGCGAGCAGTACGGCTTCGACTCCGTCTGGTCGGCCGAGCACCACTTCGACGACTACTCGATGTGCCCGGACAACCTCCAGATCATGGCCTACCTCGCCGGGCGCACGTCGAAGATCAAGCTCGGCACGGGCGCGGTCATCCTTCCCTGGAACGACCCGCTCCGCGTGGTGGAGAAGGCCATCATGCTCGACCACATGTCCAACGGGCGCCTGCTGCTCGGCATGGGCCGCGGCCTGGCGAAGATGGAGTACGAGGGCTTCCGCGTCGACATGAACGAGTCGCGCGAACGCTTCGACGAGGCCGCCGCGATGATCATCCGCGGGCTGCAGAACGGGTACGTCGAGAACGACGGCAAGTACTACAAGCAGCCGCGCGTCACCGTCCGCCCCGGACTGGCCGGGCACTCGTGGGAAGGCCGGATCTTCGGCGTCGCGATGTCGCCCGACTCGATCCCGGCCGTAGCCGAACTGGGCGCGCAGATGATGACGTTCATGCAGTACGACTTCGCGCAGCACCTCGAGGCGATCGACCGCTGGCGTGGCCTGCACCGCGAGAAGCACGGCACCGAGCCGGGCGCGCCGTTGATCCAGGACTTCGTGTACTGCCACGAAGACCCTGAAGAGGCTAAGCGCATCGCGCACGAGCACATCTCGCGCTACTTCCTGTCGGTGATCAAGCACTACGACTTCGCCGGTTCGCACTGGCGTGAGACGAAGGGCTACGAGGCCTACCAGGCCGGCGCCGACATGATCCGCGAGGCGGGCATGGAAACGGCGGCGAGCGCGTACGTCGACGCGAACATCTGGGGCACACCCGAGGAGATCGTGGAGAAGTACGCCGCTCGGCGTGAGCAGGGTGGCGAGCTGATGGCCAACGCCGCGTTCTGCTTCGGCGGCCTGCCGCTGGACAAGGCGGAGGCGAGCATGCGGCTGTTCGGCGAGAAGGTGGTGCCGCAGCTGCACAAGATGTCCTCGCGCGCGCCCGCGGGGGTGTGAGGCCGGGCCGTGGCCCGGGTTCCGGGCCTCGGCACCTTCTCGGATCTTCGGGCTTTCGGGCTTTCGGACTGGAGCTGGATGGAAACCGTGACCAGACCGGCATTCGCCGAGCAGTTCCGCGAAGTGATGTCGGGCGTGTGCACCCCGGTCTCGGTGGTGACCGCCCTCGACGGCACGCGGCCGCACGGCACGACGGTGAGCGCCTTCGCGTCGCTCTCGATGGACCCGCCGATGGTGCTCGTGTCGCTCGACCGCACGTCGGACCTGCTGACGGTGGTGCGGCGAGCTGGGCGCTTCGGGCTGAATGTACTCGAAAGCGGCCAGGCGGAGCTCGCGAAACGCTTCGCCCGCAAGGGAATGGCCAAGTTCGACGGCGTCAGCTGGGAGCTCGAGGACGACCTGCCGCGGCTCGCGGGCTCGTCCGGCTGGGTGGCGTGCGCCGTCGAGAAGTTCATCGAAGGTGGTGACCACGTGGTCGCGCTCGGCCTGGTGGAGGCGGCGGACTCGCGACCGCTGGCGCCCTTGACCTACCACGCGCGCACCTTCGGCACCCACGCGCGGACGGACGACTGATGGCGCCGGGCGAGCAGGTGCAGCACGCTGTCGCAGCGTTGGCGCAGGGCCGCCTGGTCGTGGTCGTCGACGACGCCGACCGCGAGAACGAAGGCGACCTCGTCGGTGCCGCGCGGACGATGACCGCTGAGCAGATGGCGTTCCTCGTGCGGCACACCACGGGGATCGTCTGCGCGCCGATGCCCGGCGAGCGCGCGGACGCGTTGCGGCTGCGGCAGATGGTCGCGGACAACACCGACGTGCACGGCACGGCGTTCACGGTGAGCGTCGACCACTTGGCGAGCGGCACGGGCGTGTCGGCCGCGGACCGGACCACGACCGTGCGGGCGCTGGCGGACCCGGCCACCAAACCCGGTGAGCTGCGCCGGCCCGGCCACGTGTTCCCGCTGCGGGCGCGTGAAGGCGGCGTGCTGGTGCGGGCCGGGCACACGGAGGCGGCCGTCGACCTGCTGGCGATGGCCGGCGCGGGTGACGTCGGCGTGATCAGCGAGCTCGTGGCCGACGACGGGTCGATGCTGCGGGGCGCCGCGGTGGAGGAGTTCGCCGCGCGGTTCGACCTGCCGCTGCTGCGGATCGCCGACCTCGTGCGCTACCGCGGCGCCACGGAACGCCTGGTGGAGCCCGTGGCGAGCGCGGCCATGCCGACGGCGTTCGGCGACTTCCGCGCGGTGGCGTACCGGTCCGTGCTCGACGGCACGGAGCACCTCGCGTTGGTGCGCGGCGACGTCGCGGCGGCCGGGCAGTCGGCTGCCGGTGCCCTGGTCAGGGTGCACAGCGAATGCCTCACCGGCGACATCCTGGGTTCGTTGCGGTGCGACTGCGGCGCACAACTGGAGTACGCGCTGCGGGAGATTGCCGCCGAGGGGGCCGGGGCGGTCATCTACCTGCGTGGCCACGAGGGCCGCGGGATCGGGCTGGCCCACAAGATCCACGCGTACGCGCTGCAGGAGCAGGGTCTGGACACCGTCGAGGCCAATCTCGCGCAAGGCCTGCCGGTCGATTCGCGCAGCTACGGCATCGGCGCCCAAATCCTGACCGACCTCGGCGTGCGCCGGATGCGGCTCATCACGAACAACCCGGCCAAGTACGGCGGGCTCGAGGGCTACGCGCTCGACATCGTCGGGCGCGTGCGCCTGCCCGTGACACAGACGCCGCACAACGTGCGTTACCTGCGGACCAAGCAGGAGCGCATGGGCCATGACCTGGGCGTACTCGCTTCGGGCATGGACGGGAGCGGGTGAGGTAAGGCACCCTCAGACGGAGTCCGGATTTCAACGGTGAAGGCGGATCCCATGCGCGATGCTTCGGTTCGGTCCCTGGTGCGCCCCGTGGACCCGTCGCACCGTGAGCGTGAGGTCATCGCCGCGTTCAGCGAGATCACGACCGAGGCCATCACCACCACGCGGCTCGAGGACCTGCTGGGCCTGCTCGGCAAGCAGCTGTGCCACCTGCTGGGCGTCACGCGCTGTTCGGTGTACCTGCGCGACGGCGACGGCCGGTTCCGCGGCGCCGCCGGCTACTGCGAGAGCGAGGGCGACATCTCGGCCGCCGTGCAGGCGCAGGAGGCCGGCATCCAGGGCGACCGGTTCAGCCGCGAGGTCATCGAATCGGCCGCGCCCGTGCTCATCTCCGACGTGCCGCGTGACCCGCGGCCGCACCGCCGCACCATGGAGCACTGGCACGTGCGCGCGATGCTCGGCGTGCCGCTCGTGTTCGACGGCAAGGTGATCGGCCTGATCTTCGTCGACAACGTGCAGAAGGACCACGTGTACGCCGACGAAGACGTGGCGCTCGCGGAGCTGTTCGCCCGGCTGGGCGCGTTGTTCCTGCGGCAGGCCATGCTGAACGCGCACCTGAAGAACAAGGCCGCCGAGGTCGTGCGGCAGAAGAACACGCTGGCGTACCTGGCGGACGTGCACCAGAAGCTGACCAACGCCGTGCTCGACGGCGCGAGCATCCAGACCGTGGTGACGCTGCTCGGTGAGCTCTCGGCGAAGCCCGTGGTGCTGTACAACGAGGATTTTCAGGTGCTGGCGTGGTCCGCACCTGCGGGGTTGAAGATGACGCAGCCGCCGGAGCTGGCGGCGCGGATCCGCGAGTTGCCGTCGGTGAAGCAGGCACTGGCTTCGTTGAGCGCGAGCTGCCCGTCGACGATCGTGCCGCCGACGCCCGCCGTGTGGGTCGGGCGCCGGCACCTGATGTGCCGGCTGATCATCGAGGGTCAGCCCAGCGGGTACCTCGGGATCGTCGAGGTCGGGCGCGGGCTGGAGGAACTGGACACGAAGCTCGCCGAACACGGGGCGACGGTGCTGTCGTTGCAGGTGCTGTCCGAACGTCGCCAGGCGGAGGCCGAGGGGCAGGCGCGGGAGGACTTCCTGTCGGATTTGCTGCACCGAACCCGCGATGCCGAGCAGCTGGCACGGCGGGGGCCGCAGTTCGGGGTGAATCTGGCTCAGCCGCACGTGCTGGTGCGGTTCGCGTTGGACAACGCGAGCCAGAACGTGAGTGTTTCGGTGGGGCGGAAGTTGGTGATCCGTTCTCTGGCCACGGTTTTGTCGGTGTCGGAACCCGCCGCGGTGAGCTTGCCGGGCGCGGTGGTGGCATTGCTCTCGCTTCCCGAAGGCTCCGAACCTCGGGATTTGCGCGCCGCCGTCGACGAGGTGCGCTTGGCTGTGGGCCCACGGCTGCGGGTGCGGACCGCGGTGATTTCGGGAGTGTGCCGTTCTCCGGAGGATTTCCCCCTGGCACACAGGGAATTGCGGGAGATCGATGAGCTGGCCACGTCGTTCGGCTGGTCCGGTGGCGTGGTGACGGTGACTGAGCTGGGGTTGTTCCGGCTCGTCGCGTCCAGCGGGCGGGTGAAGGAGGCCGTGCAGTTCGCGCATGAGACGATCCGCCCGTTGCGGGAGGCGGACTCGTCGTTGCTGGAGACGTGGCGGGCTTTTGTGGCTGCGGAGGGGCGGGTTCAGGGCACTGCATCGGAGCTGGGCGTGCACGAGAACACGATCCGGTACCGGCTGGGGAAGATCGGGAAACTGATCGGGCAGGATCCGGGTGCGTTGGATTGTCTGCTGCAGTCGAGGATCGCTTTTCAGATTCTTGATTTGGCCGGTTGGTGAGTTATTTTTGCAGGATTTCGGCGAGGGTGCCGAGGTTGTCTTGCATTCCTCGTTTGAACAGCTTTTCGGCCAGGGGTCCGAGTAGTGCGGCCGGGCCGGGGAGCCCGGCTCCGCTGATGGTTCCTTCCAGGGTGAGCTGGGTTTTGCCTCGTGTCGGCTCGACTTTGTAGCGGTAGACGAACGGTGTCGGGCCGCTGAGTGAGGTGAACGTGACTTCTTTTTCGGGGGTGAGTTCGGTTATTGCCACCTCGTTTCGGGCAGGCCCCCCGGGCAGGTTCCGGTGGACCTCGTAGCGTGTCCCGATCCCTGTGTTATCTCCTGTCCGGTCGACTCGCTGCACAGCTGAATACCACTGTGGCATGGTCGTGAAATCAGCTACGAACTCGAATACCTCTTTGGGTGGTGCGTCGATTTCCATGGTCAGCTCGAAGGTCATTTTGTTTTCCTTCCTTCGGCGGCAAGACGGTTCTCGAACGCTCGCCCTGCCGGTGATTCCTGGGTAAAGTTCTTGAGGAAATCGAGAAACGCTTCGACGTCGGTTCCTTTGGCTGCTCGGTCGAGCTGGTCGTACAGCTGATCCTCGATCTCGGCGACCCGCTCAGCCTTGGTGCGCCCCGTTTTCGTGAGCTCCAACCGCACCTGCCGCCGATCCTGCTCACTCGCGGTCCGCTCCACGAGCCCCGCTCCCACCAGCCTGTCCACGATCCGGCTCGGACTCGCCCCGGTGTCGCACACGAGCATCTCCCCGAGCTCCCGCAACGCCATCGGCCCGTGCCCCGCGAGGATCCGCAACACCTCCGACTGCGCCGGCGTCACCCCGATCTCCCCCAGCTGCACCGTCAATCGGCGGTTGCCTTCCCGCTGCGCCGCGAGGATGAGGTAGCGGAGCTGCTCGGCCCTGCGCACTTGGCCTCTTTGTTTGGTGGCGTGACATGTATGTCGTGACACCGATTACACGCCTGCGGGGCTCCGGTGTCAAGGGTGCCGATTGATCAGGCGCTTCCGCGGTGTTAAGAGTTCGCTGCCAACGAGTGACGGACGGAAGAGACTCAGCCGTGAATGACCAGGTAGCTGCCGATTTGCTGGAGATCGTCGAGGCGCTCATGCCGGGCGTTTCCCTCGGCTCGGCTTGCCTGGCCGGCCACGGCAATATCCACCATGTCGTGCTGCTTCCCGGTGTCGCGGCTGTGCGGATCAGCCGGCGCCCGTCGGCGGCGGAGGCTTTGCCGCGCCGAACGGAGTTGCTTCGGGTGATCGCAAGCGCGGGGCTGCCGTTCGCGGTACCGGAACCGCTGACACCGGTGACGATGTTCGGCGATCGCGCGGCAGTCGCCGTCTCCTGGATCGACGGTGCCGGACTGCCGGAGGGCGAGGGGGATCCGGCGAAGATCGGCGAGCTTCTGGGTGCTTTGCGGGAGCTGCCTCTCACTGCGGAGCTGAGAACTGCGCTGGACGCGCCGGGCAGGGAGGGTTGGGCGGACGTCCTGGCCCAAGACGTCATCCCCCGCCTCCCCGCGAAGTGGCGCGACGAAGGCCGACAGCGCCTCGAACGGGCGCTGGCTCTCGAACCGGTCGCGGATTCGCTCGTGCACGCCGATCTGGGCGGCGAGAACGTCCACTGGACCGAGGACGGCAAACTGGTCGGCGTCCTGGACTGGGACCTGGCCCTGCCGTTCGACCCGGCGATCGACGCCGCCTGCATGGCCTGGCACGGCTGGCACCACGTCCGCGGAGCCGTCGGCGGCAAGACCTACCAGCGCGCCCAGGTCTGGGACGCGGTGTTCGGCGTCGAGCACTTGGTGGCAGTGCTCAACGGCAGGCGCTTGGCCAACGTCGACAGTTACGTGGCACACATCGTCGCGTGGCTGGAGCGGGACGCGGACCGGTCTTTCGCATAGCCGGCCGGCCGCGGTGGCAGTGTGAGCGCGGGTTGTCAGAGCTCCGACGCACTGCTCGGAACCGGAGTTGTCCGGCGCGCCCGTTTGGCGCCGAAGGTGTGCAGGCTTTCGCGGAACCGGAGTTGCTCGGAGCGCACGTTTGGAGCGGGAAGTGTCCACAGGGCTTTGCGCGCGAGCGTAGTTGTGCACAGGGCTTCGCTCACGACCGGAGTTGTCCACAGATTCAGGCCGATCCACTTTTCGGGGCCCAGCAAAGATAGACTGGAATGGGGACGCCCCCCTTGAGGAGGGCGGGGGCTGTCTGGCTGCCGGCGGTGGCGCACATCTCTTGCAGGGCAGGGAAGTTTGGCTGGCCGTCAGAGGCTTCTCCGGCGTGCGCCCCACCGCACCGGCTGTCGACTTCGCAGAGACCGTGGCGGTCGACGGGGAAGACCGGGACGCCGAGCACTTTGAGCCGCCGCGTGGCGAAGCGGAGCCCGCGGGGAAGCGCCTGAAGCCGAAGCCGTTGAAGTTGCTCAACCTCCGAGGCACAGGGGTAACAGCGGCGATCAGCCAGACGCCCTCGCGCATAGCCGCAAACCAAACACAGCCACCAGGGACCGGCCCCCAGATCAGCCCTTCACAACCGGCGCGACCTGCTGCGCCCACTGCCAAGGCGCGGCCGTGCCGCCCGGCAGGGAGTTGAAGTACTCCCAGCCGTCGACGCCGCCGAAGTCCGGGTACTTCGCGGTGAGCGAGCGGATCGTCGACTGCAGGTGTGGCAGGTCGACGTAGCCGCCGCAGTTGGCCGGGTTGGTGACGGTGCCGGCGACGACCTTGGCGGCCGGGACGACGCCGTGGCGGATGATGGCGTCGTAGCCGGCGGTGTCGGACAGGGAGCCCCAGCCGCAGTAGAACTGGGTGTTGAACCAGGAGATCTGGGGGCCGCGGTCGCGGTAGAGCTGGTCGTAGTTCAGGCCCGAGAGGCCGCGGCCGCCGCTCAGTTCCGGGGCGACGGGGGCGAAGGTGATGAGGAAGGACGGGCCGAAGTCGGTGCGCAGGGCGTCGATGAGGCGGACGACCGAGGCGTTGTCCACCGTCTCTTCGATGTCCAGGTCGATGCCTGACAGCGAGTGGTCGCGAAGCAACGCGCGAAGAGGCGGGTAGTAGGTGTCGAAGTCCGAAGCGAGCCGCTGGAAGCTGCCCTGCGCCGCGCCGCCGAGGAAGGCCAGTGTGTGGACGCCCTGCGAGCGCAGGGTGCCGAGGTCCTGCCACATCGGCGTGAACTTCGCGGACGACGGCGGGTCGTCGTTCACGTGGACCACGCCGCCGGAGTCGAGGTGGATCGCGCCGACGACGACGTCCGTGACGCCTGCGTTGTGTTGCGTGAGGCTGAGCGGCGAGACGTACGCGCTGCCGTTGTAGATCGTCTGGTAGTACACGATCACGCGCCGCCCGGTCGCGGCCGAGGCCGGCACGGTGCCGCACACCGCCAGGAGCACGGCCAGCGCGGCCGCCGCGAGGTTCCTCATGGTCCAGACCTTACGTGGCGGACCGTGCTCGCACCACCACCGTCCGTAGGATTCCGCGCGGGGCCGGACCGGGGTGATCGGCCGTCGAACCCCAGACCCCAGAACCGATCCCGGCTCCGCGCGAAACACCTCGAGAAATCTCAGCAGCGGCCGAGCATGTCCGTCAGCGCGGACTTCTCGGCGGAGTTCACCGTGAGCTTGAACTTCGACTTCACCGCGACCCACATGCGGGCGTAGGTGCACCAGTAGCCCGTGGACGGCGGCTTCCACTGGTCCGGCGACCGGTCGCCCTTCTCCTGGTTGACGTTGTCCGTCACGGCGATCAGCTGCGGGTCGGACAGGTCGTTGGCGTAGGCCTGGCGCTGCGCCGTGGTCCACGACGAAGCACCGGTGCGCCACGCATCGGCCAGCGGCACGACGTGGTCGATGTCCACATCGGACGCCGCGGTCCAGGTCGCGCCGTCGTAGGGCGAGACCCACTTGCCCGAGGTGGCGGTGCAGCTGGAGTTGGTGACGACGTTCGTGCCGTCGCGCTTGAGCACGACCTCACGGGTGTCGCAGTTGTTCCCCTGCTGGATCCAGTGCGGGAACTTGTCGCGGCTGTAGCCGGTCAGCGAGCCGTCGGCCTTCACGGTGAGGCCGGCGAGCTCGCTCTTGGCCGTCGTGGCCGACGGGATGCCGGGCGGGGTCGCGTCGGCGATGCCGACCATCGTGCCGCCGAGCAGCGTCACGCCGACGAGGACGGTCAAGGAGTTTCGGACACTACGCGCTGTGGGCATATCGCTGCCTCCGTGTCGAGTGTGGGACTGATTCACCCTCGACCACGGAAGTGGCGCAAGCAACACTTACGGGTGACATGTAACAGACCTTCAGTGAACAGAAAGTGCTGTTAGGCCACCTGGCGCAGAACTATCGGATGAAAGCGGTCACGGTCGGATCAGGCGCAGGTCTTCGGTGTGGCGGTACCAGGTCCGCTTGGTGACCTCTCGCGGGTGCGCGACGCCGTCGCTCACGAGCGAAGTGGTCGGCAGGCAGCCGAGCTGGAAGGCGCGGCCGTGGAACACCGCGGTGCGCTTCACGAGCTTCCCGCGCGTCACCCGCGCGACCAGGCCGTTCTCGTCCGAGGACACCTCGACGGCGGCCGCGGTGCCGTCGAACGCCAGATGCTCGTCGCTGTACGCCTGGCCCTGGACGTTACGCAGAGTGGCGCGCCCGGCCAGGATGCCGCCGGTGTCGTCGCGCACGAGCGGCACTTCGGAGGCCGAAGCGTCGAGGGCGATTTCGAGCGCTTTGACGGGGTCTGTGGGCAGTCCCCAGAGCGCCGCGACGGCCGAACCGGACTCGGAGGGCACGAACCCGACCGACACGCCCGACACCCGATCGGTACGCAGCAATCGCACGAGCACCGCCGAGAGGTCAGCGTCGGTCCCCGCGACGATCAGACGCTCGTGTTTCCCCAGCAAGGGATCGATTTCCGCCTTGCCCGGAAGCGCTGAAACGCGGACGATGGAGACGTCCGGGAGGCCCGTGAACGAGTGCGGATCATCACCGCAGACCACCACGATTCCGCGCACGCGCACGTCCTCCGTTACAGTCATGCACCGGCATTTCCCAGCGCCACCCCGTGTCCCATCGGGACACTTTCCCTGTTGCCGAACACCTGGAGTGTCACATGCCGGCGATCGTGCTGATCGGTGCCCAGTGGGGGGACGAAGGCAAGGGCAAGGCGACCGACCTGCTCGGTGACCGCGTGCAATGGGTCGTCCGGTATCAGGGCGGCAACAACGCCGGCCACACCGTCGTCCTTCCCAACGGCGAGAACTTCGCCCTCCACCTCATCCCGTCCGGGATCCTCACACCGGGCGTGACCAACGTCATCGGCAACGGTGTGGTGGTCGACCCGGGCGTGCTGCTCGACGAGCTCGCGGGTCTGGAGGAACGCGGCGTCGACACGAGCGGGCTGCGGATCTCGGCCGACGCGCACTTGATCATGCCGTACCACGTGGCCATCGACAAAGTCACCGAGCGCTACCTGGGCAGCCGCAAGATCGGCACCACCGGCCGTGGCATCGGGCCGTGCTACCAGGACAAGATCGCCCGCGTCGGCGTCCGCGTGCAGGACCTGCTCGACGAGAAGATCTTCCGCCAGAAGGTCGAAGCCGCGTGTGAGTTCAAGAACCAGGTGCTGGTGAAGGTGTACAACCGCAAGGCGCTCGACGCGAACCAGGTCGCCGACGAGGTGCTCGCCGCCGGCGAGAAGTTCGCGCACCGCATCGCCGACACGCGGCTGCAGCTCAACCAGGCCCTCGAGCGCGGCGAGACCGTGCTGCTGGAGGGTTCGCAGGGCACGCTGCTCGACGTGGACCACGGCACGTACCCGTTCGTCACGTCGTCGAACCCGACTTCGGGCGGCGCGAGCGCGGGTTCGGGCATCGGCCCGGGCCGCATCACCACCGTGCTGGGCATTCTGAAGGCCTACACCACGCGCGTCGGCTCGGGCCCGTTCCCGACGGAGCTCGACGACGAGGCCGGCGAATACCTGCGCAAGCAGGGCGGCGAGTTCGGCGTGACCACCGGCCGTTCGCGGCGCACCGGCTGGTTCGACGCCGTGATCGCCCGCTACGCCGTGCGCGTCAACGGGATCACCGACTACTTCCTCACCAAGCTCGACGTGCTGTCGGGCCTGGAGAAGGTGCCGGTGTGCGTCGGGTACGACGTGGACGGCCGCCGCACCCACGACATGCCGATGACGCAGACCGACGTGCACCACGCCGTGCCGGTGTACGAAGAGCTGCCGGGCTGGTTCGAGGACATCTCGAGCTGCCGGACGTTCGACGAGCTGCCGGCCACCGCTCGGTCCTATGTGGAGCGTCTCGAGGAGCTCTCGGGTGCGCGGATCTCGGCGATCGGCGTGGGTCCGGGTCGCGAGCAGACGATCGTGCGGCACGAGTTCGTCTGACGGGTGTTTCGCTCAGCTGACGGGCGTTCTCGACGAACGCCCGTCAGCCCATGCCCGTCCGATTGGTGAGGGTGTTGGTGGCGGAGAGCTCTTCGAGGTCCAGCTCGACGAGGACCTTGCGCAGCACCTCGTCGTCGAGGCGTCCGGCGCGGTTCTCCGCGATCATCGCCGCGCGCTGGGTGATCAGCAGCTCACGCCGGGCCTGCGCGAACTTGGCCTGGGGGCTGGCGCTGCGCTCCTCGCCGGACAGCGTGATCGCGGCCCGCGCGAAGCGGTAGCGGGTGTCGACAAGCCGTTCCAGACGTTCTTCCAGCCGCTTCATGCGGTCCGGCGGCAGGTCCGCCTTGGACATCGCCGCCTGCGTGATCTCCTTCAACCGCGCGTGCGCTGCCTTCTGCGCGACTTCCCGCGCGGCCAGCTCCTCGGACTGGTCGCGCGCGGCCTCGGCCGGGTCCTGCACCTTGAGCCGGCGGATCAACGGCGGCAACGTGAGGCCCTGGACCAGCACCGTGCCGATGGCGACGGTGAACGCGAACAGCTGGATCTCCGGGCGCCCCGGCGTCCCGAACGGCACGGCCGACGCCGCGGCGAGCGTGACCACACCGCGCATCCCGGTCCACGACACCACGGCCAGCGCCTGCCACGAAGCCGAGTCTCGCGTGCGGCCGAACAGCCGCAGTGTTCTCGGCAGGTAGCTCGACAGGAACACCGCGGGGATCCGCACGGCCATCGTCACCAGCAGCACCACGATGGCGACGATCGCGAGGGTACCGTTGTCGCGGGCCGCGCGATCGGCGCCGTCGAGCACAAACGGCAGCTGCAGGCCCATCAACGCGAACACCAGCGCTTCGAGCAGCACGTCGATCGACGTCCACACGGACCGGTCCTGCATGCGCGTGGCCGGGGACGCGCGCAGCGACCGTTGCCCCAGGTAGAGGCCGGCCGTGACCACGGCGAGCACGCCCGAACCGCTGAACTCCGAGCCGAACGGGTGCAGGTGCTCGGCCGTCACGTAGGCCGCGAACGGCACGATGATCCCGAACGCCGACTCCAGCAGCGGGTCTTCGAGCCGCGAGCGGATGAACACCACCACGAACCCGGCCACGAGGCCCACGGCGATGCCGAGCACCGTTGCCACCGCGAACACACCCAGACCGTGGCCGATCGACCCGGCCATGCCCGCGACGGCGGCGAGCGCGACCTTGTACAGCGTGAGCGCGGCGGCGTCGTTGACCAGGCTTTCGCCGGTCAGCACGGTCATGATCCCGCGCGGCAGTCCGAGCTTGCGCCCGATCGCCACGGCGGTCACGGCGTCGGGCGGCGCCACGACGGCCCCGAGCACCAGCGCCGACGCCCACGGCAGGTCGGGCAGCAGCAGGTGCACCACGAACGCGACGACCACGGCCGTGACCACCACCAGCACCACCCCCAGCCCGATGATCGGGCGGAGATTCGCGCGGAAGTGCGTGAGCGAGCTGTCGAGCGACGTCGAGTAGAGCAGCGGTGGTAGCACCACCGTGAGGATCAGCTCGGGCTCCAGCTCGATCCGTGGCACGCCGGGGATCAGCGCGACCCCCAGCGCGACCACGACGATCAGCAGCGGCGCCGACACGTTGTAGCGCCGGGCGAGCGCGGTCAGGCCGAGCGCGCCGGCGAGGACTCCGACCAGCGTGAGGGTCTCCATGCCCGCATCTTCACCCAGGTTGATCTCGGACGACGGGTCACGGGCAGGTCGTGTCGCGCCCGGGCAGGTGATCTTCGAGCAGGAAATCGGTGAGCCGGCCGGCGGTGCACGCGTTGGTGAGGTCCACGCCGTGGCCGACCTCGTCGATCGTGGTCAGCTCCGCGCGGCGGCCGAGAGCGGCGCGCATCCGCAGGGCGCCGGAGTAGGCCGTGGAGGGGTCGGCGTGGTTCTGGAGCATCAGGACGTTGCGCGGGCCGTTCGCCGTGATGGGCACGGGCTGGTGCACGGCATCGCGCGGCCAGAAGGCGCACGGTCAGATCTCGGCGAGCATTCCGTTGGTGAGGGGGTGGGCCTGGCGTTCCTGCTGGACGGCGGCGGCGTACGTCGCCAGGTTGCGGGAGACGGGCGCGTCACCGCAGAGGACGGCGTACTGGTCGCTGGCGAGGTTGTCCGGGATCGGCTGGGTGAAGGTGGTGCCGAACGGCAGGTCCTGGCCGTCGCCGAGGGCCATCAGGCTGGCGATGACGGGGTAGGTCGCCGGCTTCTCGAGGAACGGCGGCGCAGCGATGCGCACGTCGTTGCCGGTGAGGACGCGGCCGCTGTCGAAGGTGCGCGGGTACTGGTCGAGGGCCGCGGTGATGCGGAAGTAGGCGGCTCGCACGCGGATCAGCGCGAACCCCAGTGCGACCACGACGATCAGCAGCGGCGCCGACACGTTGTAGCGCCGGGCGAGCGCGGTCAGGCCGAGCGCGCCGGCGAGGACTCCGACCAGCGTGAGGGTCTCCATCTGCGGCGAACGCGGGAAACGCCGTTTCCACGCCCTCGCCCTTCAGTCGGATCGCGGCTGTGACGCCTTCCGGCGGGGTGCTGCTGTCGAGCACGATCTTGCCGGTGTCCTGCGGGAACAGCGACGCGTAGACGGCGCCGCGGTAGGTGCCGTAGGACGTGCCGTAGTAGTTCAGGTGCCGCGCGCCCAGTGCTTGGCGGATGCGGTCCATGTCCTGGGCGACGCTCTTGGTGTCGAGGTACGGCAGGTAGGCGCCGGCGTTCTTCGCACACGTGTCGGCGACGCGGCGGGCGTGGGCGACACCTGTGCCGATGTCGCCGCCGGGCGTCGGGTACGGGTCGGCGAGGTCGGGGGCGCGGTCGGCGTCGGACAGTCCACAGAGGACTGGGGTCGAGTTGCCGATGCCGCGGTCGTCGAAGCCGATGAGGTCGTACTGGCTCAGCAGGCGCTTCCCGACGGCCGTGGTCGACCACACGCTCGGCTGGTCGAGGCCGGATCCGCCGGGCCCGCCCGGGCCGATGGCCAGCGGTCGGTGTTTCGTGCCGGCGATGCGCGAGATCGTGAGGATGATGGTTTTCCCGTGCGGGTGGGCGTAGTCGAGCGGGACGGCCAGCGTGCGAACTGCTGGCGCGGGTCACGCTGGACGGTGTTGTTCGACACGTCGGGAGTCGGGGCGGGGCAGGTGCCCCAGAACAGGGTCGTGGTGGCCGCGGCGGCGGGTGCGACGGTGAGCGCGCCGAGGCTGGTCACAGCGGCGGCGAGCGCGGCGATCCGGTGTGGTTTCACCGTCTCGATCATCACCAGGCCCGCCGCGCGCCGCCTCCACCTCGGGGTTGGTCCCGGGTCTATCCCAGTTCTTTGAGCTCCCGTTCGACGGCTTCCAGTTCCGCCGCGGATCCCTGCACCTTCGGGCCCGTGAACCACTTGCGCGCCGACACGACCCACCACAGCGCCGCGCCGCCGAGCACGATCAGGAACGCGATCGGCGTGTAGTTGAAGGAGTCGACCGTGATGGGTGAGCCCTGCGGCAGCATGAACAGCACGAAGATCACCACGACCCACGCCGTCGCGACGATGCCGATCGGCTTGCCCCAGCGTCCGAGGTTCCACGGCCCCTTCTCGAAGCTGTCGCCGCGCCGCACCCGCAGGAACACGGGGATCACGTACGCCACGTACAGCCCGACGGTCGCGATCGACGTGACCGCCGCGTACGCCGTGGCGCTCCACAGGTACGGCAGCGCGAGGATCAGCGCGCCGCCCGCCGCGAGCCACACGGCGTTGGTCGGCGTCTGCGTGCGCTTGTTGATGCGGTGCCAGATCTTCGAGCCGGGAATGGCGCCGTCTCTTGCGAACGCGTAGATCATCCGTGAGTTGGCCGTCACCGAAGCCATGCCGCAGAACAGCTGCGCGCCGATGCAGATCAGCAGCAGGAACTTGCCCGTGACCGCGCCGGTGGCGTCGATGAAGATCTGCGCCGGCGGCACACCCGTGGCCGAGTTGACGGCCCCGTCGTAGTCCTGGATGGCGAACGTGAGCCCGATCAGCAGCACCCACCCCGCGACGAGCGACACGAGGATCGAGTTGATGATCCCGCGCGGCCCGGCCTTCGCGGCGTTCTTGGTCTCCTCCGTCATGTGCGCCGACGCGTCGTAGCCGGTCAGCGTGTACTGCGCCAGCAGCAACCCCAGCGCGAACACGTATACCGACGAGCTCCAGCCCGTCTCGTTGGCGAAGTGCCCGAACACGAACGACGCTTCCTGGTGCTTCGCCGGCACGAACACGAGCACGCCGACGATCACCAACACCCCGATCAGGTGCCACCACACGCTCACACTGTTGAGGATCGCCACCACCCGCACACCGAACGTGTTGAGCGCCCCGTGCACCACCAGGATGATCGCCAGCAACAGGATCGTGTGCCCGGGCGTCGCGGAGTAGCCCCACTGCAGGTCGAGGAACGCGTTCAGGAACAGCGCCGCCCCGAAGTCGATGCCCGCCGTGACGGCGATCTGGCCGATCAGGTTGAACCACCCGGTGAACCACGACCACGCCGGCCCGTTGCGCGTCGCCAGCTTCGCCGCCCAGTAGTACAGACCACCGGCCGTCGGGTAGCTGGAGCACACCTCCGCCATGCCGAGCCCCACGAGGATCACGAAGAGACCGACGAGCGGCCACCCCCAGATCATCGCCACGGGCCCGCCGGTCTTCATGCCGAAGCCGTACAGCGTCAGACATCCGGACAGGATCGAGATGATCGTGAACGACACCGCGAAGTTCGAGAACGACGACATCGTGCGCTTGAGCTCCTGCGCATACCCCAGCGCGTGCAGCCGGGCGCTGTCCTCGTCGTGGCGGTCGGGTTCGGCGGTCTGCTGGTCGGAGACATCCATCGGGCACCCCACCTGAAAGGTATGTGGACAGACCTTTGAAGTTCCGGAGAAGCTAGCCCCGTGCGTCCGCGGGTGTCAAGGTTCCGTCAAGAACTGCCCTCCGAGCCACCTGGTCAGCGGCCACGCACCCTCGGAAGTGGTGGAAACAACCGTGAACACCAGGCCGTCGGACGGACGCGAGACGCTGCGGAACGAGACGCCGTAGTCGTAACCCTCCAGCATCACCGTCGTGTCGTCGGGCGGGAGCCAGAAGCCGAGCCCGTAGCGGAGTTGTTCGCGGGTCGAAGTCTCGGCGCTCACCACGGCCGTCATCCGGGCCACCCACTCCGGCGGCACGATCCGACCGTCGTGCAGCGCGGCCCAGAACGCGGCGAAATCTCCGGCCGACGAGTAGATCCCGCCATCACCACTGCCCACCACGGGCAGGCTGAACACGTTGGTGCGCCCGTCTTCCAGGTACCCCGTTGCCGCATCGCCGGGCAACTGGTCCGACCGGAGGAACGACGTGCGCGCCATCCCGGCGGGGGCAGTGACACGCGAAGCAACCAGATCCGCGAAGGGCACACCCGCGGCTCGTTCCGCCACCAGAGCCAGTACCGCGAACCCGCCGTTGTTGTAGGAGAACTGCGACCCCGGCGGAAACCGTTGCGGGAACCCCTCCAGCGCAGGCAAATACGCCGCCGCCGACGTGAACGACTGTGGTTGCGCCGGTGGCAACGCGTCCTCGTCGCAGTAGTCGCCGATGCCGGAGCGGTGGGCGACCAGGTGCTCCACCGTGACCGAAGAGTCGATCAACGGCAGGTCCGCGCCCAGCAGGGCACGCACCCGCGTGCCCAAAGTCAGCAAGCCCTCCACGATCAAGCTCACCACGACAAGGGCGGTCAAACCCTTGGTACCACTGGCGATCGCGAACCGTGTGTCCACTGTGTTCGGTACGCCGTACCCGCGGTGCGCCAAGCCGTACGCACGCGCGAGCACCACCTCGCTGCCTCGGCTGACGGACACGACGCCGGAAAACCCGGTGTCGCCTGCCAGCCGGTCGATCTCCTCCCCAAGAACCATGCCGACAACACTAGGAACCCGCACCGACAATAAACAGCAGGCCCGTCCACCATCGGGTGAACGGGCCTGCTGAAAGCGTTGCTATGAAAGAAAAATCATCGGCCCAGGAAATCGTGCAGCGACTCCAGTGCCGTGTCCGCCTGGTCGGCGAAGAAGCCGTCCACGCCGGCCTTGAAGAACGCCGCCTCCTCCGCGAACACGTTGCCGAACGCCGTCGGGGCGGCCGAGGAACGCAGGTTCGCCGGCAGGAACGGGTTCTCGTTGCGGAAGGTGTACGGCTGCACCTTCAGGCCAACGCGATGCGCGTCGGCGACCAGCGAGGTCGGCTTGCCCAGGTTGTCCGAAGCGTCGCGCGGGATGACCTGCGCCTTGTCCGGGCCGAGGTACTTCGCGTACTTCGCGACCTCACGCAGACCGGTCGGCGTCACGATGTCGGCGTACGTGCGCTTGTCACCGGCGGCCACGAAGTCGGCCGGCGCGCCGGAGGCCTCGGTCAGCTGCAGCAGCGGCACCCGCACCTGCTTGTGCAGCTCCTTGAGGTTCGCCACCTCGAACGACTGGATGATCACCGGCGCGTCGGCGCGGTTGAGGCCGTTGCGGTTGAGGAACGCGACGAGCTTCGGCTCGGTCGGGTTGCCGATCGACTTGAAGTACGTCGAGTGCTTCACCTCGGGGTAGGTGCCCAGCGTGCGGTGCAGCTCCTTGCCGAGCCGCCGCGTGAGGTCGATGACCTCCTGGTAGGTCGCGATCTGGAAGCGGCCGTTGTAGAGCTGGTTGTTCGGGCGGTTCTCCGGGATCCGCTCCTTCGCACGCAGCGTCTTGAGCTCCGCGAGCGTGAAGTCCTCGGTGAACCAGCCGGTCATCGTGACGCCGTCGATGACCTTGGTGGCCTTGCGCGAGGCGAACTCCTTGTGGTCCGCCACGTCCGTGGTGCCGCCGATCTCCGGCTCGTGCCGCGCGACGAGCCGGCCGTCCTTGGTCGGCACGAGGTCGACGTCGACGAAGTCCACGCCCATGCGGAAGGCGAGCTCGTAGGAGGCGAGCGTGTGCTCCGGGCGGTAGCCGGGCGCGCCCCGGTGTCCGACGATCACGGGGTCATCGTGCCGGTGCGCCGCCGCGCCCGCCACCTGCTGCGGGGCCGCCGTGGCGGGACCGATGGCCAGGCTCGCGACCCCGAGCAGGGCGAGACCGGACAGGGCGAGCACACCCACGCGTTTGCGCTTCATGGAGGACCTCTCTCTACCGGGCGCTCCGTCCTCGTATGACGGATTTGCCACGAGTACCGCCGCCACCCTCACGGCCGCAACTGTCGAACGGGGGGCACCTGAGGGACAAACGGGGGACAACCCGGTAAACGGTGCATGGAATCCGCTTTCGGACAACACGGTTTGGACGGCGAAATGCCCACTCCGAGGAGGGCCCGTTACCCTGTTCGGCGTGCGCGTACTGGTAATCGGGTCCGGCGCCCGAGAGCATGCACTCGTCCTCGCGGTGTCCGGCGATCCCGCCGTCACCGCGCTCGCCTGCGCGCCCGGCAATGCCGGGACGGCCGCGGTCGCCGAGCAGATGGGTGTCGAGCCGGCTGATCCCGAAGCGGTCGCTGCCCTGGCGAGCGAGTGGAAGGCCGACCTCGTGGTGGTCGGCCCCGAGGTTCCGCTGGTCGCGGGCGTCGCCGACGCGGTGCGGAAGGCGGGCATCGCCTGCTTCGGACCGTCGGCCACCGCCGCGCGCATCGAGGGCTCGAAGGCGTTCGCCAAGGACGTGATGGCCGCCGCGAACGTCCCTACCGCGCGCAGTGAGGTCGTGGACACGCCGGCGCGCCTCGACGCCGCGCTGCAGCGCTTCGGCCCCACCTGGGTCGTGAAGGACGACGGCCTCGCGGCCGGCAAGGGCGTGGTCGTCACGCAGGACGTCGAGGTCGCGCGCAAGCACGCCCTGATGCTCCTCGACGGTGGCCACCCCGTCCTCCTGGAGTCCTTTTTGGACGGACCTGAGGCCTCGCTGTTCTGCTTCGTCGACGGCCGGACCGTCGTCCCGCTGCTGCCCGCGCAGGACTTCAAACGCGTCGGCGACGACGACGCGGGCCCCAACACCGGCGGCATGGGCGCGTACGCTCCGCTGCCGTGGGCCCCGGAAGACCTGGTGGACGACGTGGTCGCCCGCATCGTGCAGCCCGTGGTCGACGAGCTCGACGCGCGCGGCGCCACCTTCTCCGGCCTGCTCTACGCCGGCCTCGCGCTGACGTCCGAGGGCCCGCAGGTCATCGAGTTCAACTGCCGCTTCGGCGACCCGGAGACCCAGGTCGTTCTGGCGCTGCTGCGTACGCCGCTGGCCGGTCTGATGCACGCGACGGCCACCGGCAAGCTCGCGAAGCAGCCGCCGCTGGAGTGGTCGGGCGGCGCGGCCGTGACGGTCGTGATCGCGGCCGACGGCTACCCCGGCAAGCCGCGCACCGGCGACGTGATCACCGGCGGCGAGATCGAAGGCGTGCTCCACGCGGGTACTCGGCGGCGCGAGGACGGCGCCGTGGTGTCGGCGGGCGGGCGCGTGTTGTCCGTGGTCGGCACCGGCAAGTCGCTCAAGTCGGCGCGCAAGCACGCGTACGAGACGGTGGAGCGCGTGCATCTCGCGGGCTCGCACCACCGCACCGACATCGCGCTCAAGGCGGCCAACGGTGACATCACCATGCCGGTGAACGCCTGAGTTTTCGCCTCCCGATCACCCGGCGGTTGGTAGCCTCGTAGCGGGGCCGAACGGTCACTGTCCGTAGACATCACCGAGGGGGAGCGTTATGGCGGAAAGCGGTCCGCTGTCCGACCTGGCGTCGTCCGTCCCGGCCGCGCCCGGCGTCGCGGACCTCATCGTGGCGCCGGAGAAGCTGCTGGACGTGGCGAAGGCCGTTGACGAGCAGGCCAACGCGCTCGAGGACAAGCTGCTGACGCGCCTGGGCGAGCTGCGCATCGACACGCCCTCGGCCGACGCGGTGAGCGTGAACTCCGTGGCGGCGTGGAACATGATCGTCGCGGAAGGTGATCACTCGTACGCGGCCGAAGCGCGCGCGTACGTCGCCAACCTGCGCCGCCTCGGCGAACAGCTGCGGGGCGCGGCGCAGACGTACCAGGCGAGCGAGGACGACAAGGCTGCGGCGTTCGGGGACCGTGGTGCGCACGGCATCCACTAGCGCTCTGTCTTTCAGCGCGGTCGCGGTGCTCGCGCTAGGCGTGGCCGGGTGCTCGTCCGGAGATGCCGGCACGGCGGTTCCGGTGCAGACCGCGGTGAGCTCGGCATCGCAGGCCGCGAAGGCTTCGCAGCTGCCGCCGCGCCCGGCCGAACTCTCCCTCACCGGCGTGGACCCGTGCGACCTGCTGGGCCAGGCGCAGCTCGACGAGCTGCAGGTCAACGCCGTGCCGCGCAAGGCCGCGGATCCGCAGGACGGCCCCACGTGCGTGTTCGACGCGGACAAGGCCGAGCCGTTCCACGCGTACCACCTGCGCACCGTCACCGCCGACCTGCAGGAGTGGCTCACCGGCGCGCGGCGGAAGAACAGCATGACCACGGCGCCGTTCGCGGTCGAGGGCTACCCGGCGCTCACGAACTACCGCGCGGCCGGCACGCCGTCGGACTGCGAGGCGCTCGTCGGCGTCGCGAAGGGCCAGACGCTGGCGGCGCAAGCGTTTGCGGTCACCGCCGGCGCGTTCACCCAGCAGCAGCTGTGCGACCAGGCGACGCAGGCGGCCGACCTGGCGCTGCAGTACCTCAAGACACGGACCTAGGAGGGCGCGTGGAGATCTCCGACCTCGCGGGCAAGATCCGCGACCAGCGCTTCGACGGCTGGACGGACACGTCCCTCGCGGACGAGATCCGGAAGTTCTCCGACGGCGACGGCATCGGCAGCATCGGCACGGCCGTGGACGCGCTGAAGGCCGTCGCGACCGCGCTCGCCGAGACCGACCAGGCGCTGCGCACGCAGCTGACGCAGCTCGGCGTGGAGTGGCAGAGCCAGGCGGGCGGCGCGGCCGGGCAGGTGTTCACCGACCAGGCCGGGTTCTCCCAGGACGCCATGCGGAAGGTGTCGAACACCGCCGAGCTGCTCTTCGCCCAGGGCGAGGCCTTCAACCGCACGAAGTTCAAGCTGCCCGATCCCGCCACCCTGATGAAGGGCGCCGGCGGCTACACACTCGGCGACTCCGTGCTGAGCCTCATCGGCTTCGAGACCGACCACGCGACGGCGGTCGACGCGGCGCAGAACGCGCGAAGCCAGGCGCTCGAGGCGTTGAACGCGTACGCGCAGCAGAGCGGCGAGAACCTGCTGTCGTCGGAACCGTTGAGCCAGCCGCAGTCCCTGTCGATGACGCAGCCGGACGGGCGCAAGAACGTGCTCGACCTGGCGGGTTCGGCGGTCGACGTGACGCCGGACGGGGGGGTGCGGCCGGCTTCGGCGTCAGTGCAGTCGCGGCACGTGGATCCGCCGGTGGTGCAGCCCGTGGCGAACCGGGTGGCGGTGGATCCGCCGACGCCGGCGTACGGGATCGCGGTGCCGCCGCCCACTGGTGGGTCGGCGGGGTCCGGTGGATCGGGTGGGTCGGCTGGGTACACGGCGCCCGCTTCGGCCCCGGGGCGGCCGGTGCCGCCAGTTGCTCCGCCCGTTTCCGGTCGGCCTTCGACGCCGCCTCCGCCTGGGTGGGAAATGCCGCGGGGAGGCGGTCAGCCGGAGGTGCCTGGACGGCCTGGGTTCAGTGGGCCGGTTCGCAGTGGTGGGCCTGGTTTCGGTGCCGGTTTCGAGGGCCGGCCGGGTGCCGGTGGTGGTTTTGGCGGTGGTCCCGGGCCCGGTTCCGGAGGTGCTGCCGCGGGTGGTTCGACCGGGCCTGACGCTGTGCTTGGCCGCGGCGCTGGCGGCGGGACTGGCGGCGGGACCGGTGGTGGCGACCCGGCGTTGAGCCGGGGCCGGATGGTCGGCAGTGGTCCGCAGTCACCCGTCGTGCCGGAAGAGAGCGTGGGCGGTCCCGCCGCGCCGCCGCAGCCGGGTGCGTCGGCCGGTGAGCTCGGCGCAGGTGCCGCGGCGCTCGGCGCGGGCGTGGCCGGCGGTGCGCTGGCGGGCGATCGCGAACGCCCACACCGGGGTTTCGGTGGTGCGCCGTCGAAGGGACCGGTGCGTCCGCTGCCGGTGGAGTTG
Organism: Amycolatopsis sp. NPDC051373; assembly: GCF_040689465.1. Lineage (NCBI taxonomy): Bacteria > Bacillati > Actinomycetota > Actinomycetes > Pseudonocardiales > Pseudonocardiaceae > Amycolatopsis > Amycolatopsis sp. NPDC051373. The sequence goes on from NZ_JBFBAE010000001.1 coordinate 637,049, forward strand.
CCGGAGGAAGAGGCGATCGCGCTGCGCAAGACCGAGCAGATCGAGCCCAAGCAGCCCTCTGGCGACGCGAAGTTCCTCGCCCCCGCGGCCACGCAGAACGAGGACGACGCGGACCACGTGCGCCGCTTCGGCGTCGACGACAAGGACCTCTTCACCGACCCCCGCCTGGTCTCCGACGACGTGATCGGCGACGACGCGTGAACCTCGTGCTCTCGACGCTCGAGTTCGACGTCCTGTGGGAGTCGCTCGAGCTGGGTCGCCGCCCGGCCGCGCTCGGCGTGCCCTCGCCGGGCCGCACCCATTCCGAGCGCGCTGCATTGATCGAACAGGTGTGGGAAGGACTTTCGCGCCGACGCCTCGCGCGGGGGCGCCGCGCGTCGGGCGAGCTGTTCGACCAGCTGCACCTGCTGTCGCGCCCGCAGTACGCCCTCGATGTCTGGGTCTGGGCCGACCGCGAGATCCACGGGCGCGCCGTCAGCCGCGGCAGCCAGGCCGTGCTCGCCGTCGTCGACCGCGACGAGGTCTGGCTCATCCCCGCCGACGAGGGCGCGCTGGCCGAAGCCGCCGTGCCCGTCGCCGGGGAGCTGTCCGCGGGCGTCGGCCAGAGCGTGTCCGTGCCCCACGCGACGCTGGTCGCCGCCGACACCAAAGCCGGCGGCGACCCGAAAGCCCTGGTCACGGTGCTGGAAGATCACGGCCTCGCCCTGTGGGAAGCCCAGGAGCTCGCCGGCATGCTGCTCGGCCAGGAAGCCCGCGGCCAGTTCACCGCCGAACGCACCCTCCGCGACGGCACCGTCCGCCGCTCGCCCCACCCCACGGCCTTCTTCGACACCGACGCGGGCCGCTACCTCTTCCAGCTCACCGACGACTCCGACGGCCACACGTGGGCCACGGTCACGCCCGCGGACAACGCGCTGCTGGTGGAGCGGGTGCACGAGCTGCAGGCGGGTTTGTGAACCGTTCCTGGCACGCCGGGGTGGATTCGTCGAAGATCCGTACCGGGAGTGCGGCGGAGGTCTTAAAGTGGGCCGGGAACCGACCTGGTCATGCCCACGTCTGATCGGTCGGATGTTGGTTTTCGTGAAGGGGAGAGCGGACCGTGGCTGTCTACGACGTCGACTCGATGGCCATCGCGGCGCGACAGGTCGAGAAGCTGAAGGACGAATACCAGAAGTCCAAGGAAAAGCTCACCGGCATGGACCACGAAAAGGACAGCCCGTTCGGCGGGATGCCCGGCTCGCAGGACGCCCACAGCGCGGTCGGTGAGTTCAAGAACGGTGTGCACAGCCAGTTCGACGCCGCGGGCCGGCACATGGACGCGCTCGCGTTCGCCATGCGCAAGGCCGCCGGTCTGATGACCGAAATGGACGAGGTCGGCAAGAGCGACCTGACCGTCCACGTCGACAAATAGGATAAAGCGGGCTCGGGGAACGAAAAGCAGGGGGAGCGTCAAGTGGCTTTGGATGGGGTCGGTGCCGGGACTCCGGACAACTGGAAAGCGTTCACGGACAAGGTCGACCAAGTCGCCAAACTCAACGTGGACGCCATCAACAAGGCGGCCGACCAGTTCCGCGGCGCCGCCACCGACGCCGCCGACCACTCGCAGGCGCTGGACAACACCACGAAGGCGCTCGACAGCAGCGTCTGGTCCGGCGGCGCGGCCGACAGTTTCTTCGACTACGTCCGCACGGTCCGCAGCGCGGGCGCCAAGGTCGAGGCCCACCTCGGCGACGTGGCGACCGACCTGACGAACCTGGCGAAGAGCCTCGCCGACATCAAGACCAAGGTCACGCAGGGCAAGCTCGGCGACGCGGAGAAGGCGGTGAACGCCCGCAACCAGAAGGCCCAGACGGACATGAACGCGGCGGCTGCCGCGGCCAAGACCGCTGCGGACGAGAAGAAGCCGGCGCCGAGTCCCACCGTCGAGCAGATCAAAGCCACGGCGAAGACGGACATCAACAACCTCACGACGCAGTACGACGGCGAAGTGCAGACCCTGCTCACCCAGGCCAACACCATGATCGGCCAGTCGCAGACCCTCATGAAAACCCAGATCGAGGGCGGCTACGACAAGGTCCCCCTGCCCGGCAAGGACGGCACCGTCCCCCAGAGCACCGGCGGCCTCCACACCCCCTCCCACCACGGCGGTGGGGGCGGCGGAGGAGGCGGCGGTGGCGGTGGGGGCGGCGGCCTCGGCCCCAGCGGCGGCCCGCCCGGATCCCCGCCGCCGGGCAACGTGCAGGAATGGATCGACGAGGCCATCAAGATCCTGCAGGCCAACGGCGTGAACGTCACGGAAGCCGACGTCAAGAACATCTGGGCGATCATCCAGCACGAATCGGGCGGTAACCCCAACGCGATCAACAACTGGGACTGCGTGCCGCTGGACACGGCCATCCTCACCCGGCGTGGGCTGCTGAAGCACCACGACGTCGAGGTCGGCGACGAGACCATCGGCTACAACCCGCAGACCCGGCGCAGCGAGTGGACCCGGGTCACGCGCGTCGTCCACCACGAGAACGCGCCGTTGGTGACCTTGGCCAGCTCCCGCTGGGCGGCGACCACCACGCCGAACCACCGCTGGCTGAACCTGCCGCGGGTCGCGGTCGCCAAGGACGGTCCGGTTGTCTGCCCGGAATGCGGGTGGGAGCCGCGCACGAGCACGGCGCCCGCCAGCGGGGTGGCCGTGCACCGCGGCAAGATCCACGGCGTGGTCCCGGAAACACAGCGCAACGTCCACGCCGACGAAGCCCGCTTCGTGACGACTGACGAGGTCGGCAGCCGCGACCGGATTCTGCTCGCCGCGCCCGCCGACACGGAGCCGGCGCTCGACGTGACCGTGCGCGAGGCAGCGATCCTCGGCTGGATCGCGGGCGACGGCCACGTCGAGACGCGCCGGCACCGGCCGACGATCTCGATCGCACAGTCCAAAAAGGACATGGTGGCGAAGCTGCATGAGCTGCTCGACGACGTGCCGCACGCGGTGTACGTCGACGACCGCGGTGGCTGCGGGCCCCGGCACCAGTTCCGGATCGACTACGACTACGCGCAGGACCTGTTGCACCGCGCGGGAAATCCGAAGTCCGAAGCCGTGCGCCAGGTCCTGGCGATGTCGACCGCGCAGCGTGAAGCGTGGCTGGAAGCCGTGACCGACGCGGAGGGTACGCGGCACCTGCGCCCCGGGTTCACCAAGCCGAAGGTCACGATCTACCAGGCGCCGGGCGAGGTGCTCGAGGCGATCACGCTGGCCGTCTACCTCTCCGGCGCTCGGCCGCGCGTGTCGATCACCGATCGCACGGGTGAGCACGAGACGTGGCGCCGCGAGGCTGCCGTGCGGGCGAACAACCCGGTGGTCACCGGGGCGTTCCTGCACCGTGAGCCGGCCGGGCGCGCCGACGTCTGGTGCGTGACGACCGAGCTCGGCACCTGGACCGCGCGCGAGGGCGACCACGTGTTCCTCACCGGGAACTCCAACGCGGCCGCCGGGCACCCGTCCAAGGGTCTGATGCAGTGCATCGACTCGACGTTCCAGGCGCACAAGCTCCCGGGGCACGACAACATCTACAACCCGGTCGACAACATCATCGCCGGGGTGCGGTACTCGCTCGATCGATACGGGTCGATGGGCAACGTGCCCGGTATCGCGGCGATGGCACACGGTGGGGCCTACCGCGGGTACTGACCAGCCGTGGGCACGGCAACTCGGCCCCGGGTTAGCCTGGCCGCATGGTCGACATCGGTGCTTTCGGTGGGCCCGCTCTGCGGGCCGGTGTTCCCCCGTTCCACGTGATGGACGTGCTGTCCGCGGCGCAGGCGAGGCAGCGCAGTCACGGGGACCTGGTGTCGCTGGCGGCGGGGCAGCCGTCGGCGGCCGCGCCGGGAGCGGTGAGGCGGGCGGCGAAAGCGGCGCTGGACGAGCACACGCTGGGCTACACCGAGCAGCTCGGCATCCCGGAGCTGCGCGAGGCCGTCGCGGGGCATTACCGCAGGACGTATGACGTCGATGTCGCCGCGCAGGACGTCGTGATGACCACCGGCTCTTCGGGCGGCTTCCTGCTGAGCTTCCTCAGCGCGTTCGACCCCGGGGCGCGGGTGGCGATGGCGCGGCCTGGGTACCCGGCGTACCGGAACCTCCTGAGGGTTCTGGGCTGCGAGGTCGTGGAATTCGCGACGACCGCGGAGACCAACTTCCAGCCCACCGTCGACCTGCTGGACGAGCTGGGGCCGCTGGACGGCCTGATCGTGGCGAGCCCCAGTAACCCGACGGGCACGGTCCTGCCGCCCGGGGAGCTGGCGGCCATCTCGGGCTGGTGCGCGTCCCACGGAGTGCAGCTGGTCAGTGACGAGATCTACCACGGCATTTCGTACGAGAAGCAGCTCGACTGCGCGTGGCAGTACGGCCGCGAAGCGCTCGTGCTGGGCTCGTTCTCGAAGTACTTCGCCATGACGGGCTGGCGGCTGGGCTGGATGCTCGTGCCGCAGCGGTTGCACCGGGCGGTGGACGTGCTCACGGGCAACTTCACGATCTGCCCGCCCGCGATCGCGCAGCACGCGGCCGTCGCGGCGTTCACGCCGGAGTCGTACGCGGAGGCCGACGCGCACGTGGAGCACTACCGGCGCAACCGGGATCGGCTGTTCGCCGGGCTCAAGAAAATCGGTCTCGACAAGCTGGCCCCCGCCGAAGGGGCCTTCTACGCGTACGCCGACGTCTCCGAGTACACCAACGACAGCCTCAGCTGGTGCCAGCGCCTGCTCGCCGACACGGGCGTGGCCATCGCGCCGGGGGTGGACTTCGACCCGTTGGACGGCGGGAAGTTCGTGCGGTTCTCGTTCGCGGGGGCCACCGAGGACGTCGACGAAGGGGTCCGCCGCCTGGGGGAATGGCTCAGGTGAACCGGTCAGGGGGAACCCGGATATCCCCCTGAACGTTGGCCTGGACGAGAGAGTTTTCGCGCCGCGAGTGGCACGCTGGACAGCACCGGGCCGGCGTGGCGCGGAAACGTCATGGAGGAGCCATGTTCTGGAAGATCGTCGGAGGGCTCATCGTCGCCTGGATCGCCTTCATGGTCCTCGGCGCGGTGATCGGCTTCGTCTTCAAGGCCGTGCTGTGGATCGCGATCATCGGCGGCGCGGTGTTCCTGGGCACCGCGGCCTACGGCGCGATCAGCGGCAAGAAGGACGCGAAGCGCATCGGGCGCTGATAGCTCGGACTTCAGGGGGCCCTGACCTTCGGTGCGGCGACCGGCCACGACGGCTGGGCGCCGCATCGGCGTGTTCGCACGCTGACCTGATCCTCATCGCTTCCTCACATCGGTCAGTCACCGTGGAGCGCGTACCGCTCCGCCGAAGAAGGACCGATGACCACCACTCGAACCGCCGGGTCGCTGCTGGCTCTGCTGTGTGCGCTCTTCGTCACCGCCTGCACGGCCAGCGCCAACGCCCCTGAGCAGTCGGCGCAGGCGACCTTAGCGCAGCAGACCTCGAGACAGCAGGCCCCGACAAAACCGCTGGTCACCGCCACGCAACGGCTGCCCGCCACCCCGCCGCCGCCGTACGAGGTCACCGCGCCGGAGCGTACGCGTAAGACCGCGCAGGGCTTCCCCGTCAACACCTGTGTGCCCGAGCGGCTCGACCCGCAGGTGCTCAGCCTCACCACCTCGGACGGCTTGCACCTGCCGGCGATCGAGCTGGGATCCGGTGACCGCGGGATCCTCCTCGACCACGAGTCCGGCTACTACATCTGCTCGTGGCTGGACACCGCGGAGAAGCTCGCCGCCAAGGGCTATCACGTGATGGTGTTCGAGTACCGCGGCCACGGCGCGGCGCAGAAGAACGACGGCTCCGTAACCGGCAACTTCGACACCGACACCAGCGCCGCGCTCGCCGAGCTGCACCGCCGTGGCGCGAAGTCGATGCTGCTGGGCGGCGCTTCTTGCGGCGGCAGCTCGGCCGCGCGGCTCGCGGCCAAGGAGCCGCAACTCGTGGGCCTGCTGATCCTGTCCTCGCCGAGCAACTGCGGCGGTGACTCGGTGGCGGCCCTCCGCAAGGTCACCAGGCCGGCGTTCTTCGCCGTCGAGCCGGACGACTACAGCGGCAACATGATCGGCGAGGTGAAGAAGCTGTACCAGGCGTCCGGAGCGCCGCCGGCCGACAAGCACCTGGAGATCCTGCCGGGCGGGACCCACGGCACCGACATGCTGCGGGACCCCAAAACCAAGGACCGGTTGGAAAAGCTGATCTTCGACTTCGTCGACTCGTGTTTCCGGCGAGCCTGACGCTCCACAGTGGACTAGGGAACCCGCGCCACTCCGGCCAGCGTCGTGAAGTTCGTCGGCGTGAGCGGGGCCAGGCGCGGGCCGCCCGGCCACCACAGGTGCGGATGGGTCAGGCCGGGCGGCAGGAGTTCGAGCCCGTCGAACAGCGACGCGATCTCCTCGCGCGTGCGGTAGAGCGTGTCGAGGCCGGTGGCGGCGAAGCGGGATTGCAGTGCGGTCGCCAGCTCGGCGGCCGCACTGCCGTCCGCGGGGTTGTACTGGTGCAGCAGCACGAGGTACGAGCCGGGCGCGAGCGCGTCGACGTAGGCCTTCACCACCGCCTTCGCCACGGCGAAGTCGGGGATGTGGTGCACCACTGCGCACAGGATGAGGCCCAGCGGACGCTCGAAGTCCAGGTGAGCCGTCACGTCCGGGTGCGCCAGCGTGCGCTCGGGGTCGAGCAGGTCGGCGCCGACCATGTGGGTGTAGTCGTTCTCCGCCAGCAGTGCGCGGCCGTGAGCCTGCACCACCGGGTCGTGGTCGACGTAGACGACCTGCGCTTCGGGGTTCACGCGCTGGGCGACCTGGTGCGTGTTCTCCACCGTCGGAAAGCCCGAACCGAGGTCGAGGAACTGGTCGACGCCCAAGCGGTCGGTGAGCATCCGCACCGCGCGCACCAGCCACTGCCGCACTTCCTGCGCCATCGTCTGGGCGGCCGGCGCCAGCTCCAGGATCTGGCGCAGCACGGCGCGGTCGGCGGCGTAGTGGTCACGGCCGCCCATCAGGGCGTCGTACACCCGCGCGTTGCCCGGCCGGTCGAAGTCGACCGGCGAGAGGTGGTCGGCCACAGCGCACCTACCGGAGAAGATCAGTCAGGACGCGCACAGCTTAGGTGATCGAGTTCGCGCCCGGTGGGCGGCCGTGTCGCGAGGTAAGGCCTCAATCGAGCGCGGCTCGGGCGGCCTCGGCGCCGTCCCACAGCTGCGCCCGGATGCCGACGGCGCGCGCTCCCTCCACATTGGACTCGCGGTCGTCGAAGAACAGGCACTCCTCCGGCTTCGCGTCGAGCTTTTCCAGCAGCAGCCGGAAGATCTCCGCGTCGGGCTTGGCGAGTTTCACGTCACCCGAGAACAGCGTGACGCGGAACAGCTTCGCCCACTCCTGCTCACGCACCCACTTGCCGAACGACGAAGGCGCGTTCGACAGCAACGCCAGCGCGGCCCCGGCCTCCGACAGTGCCGCGAGCAGCTCCAGCGACGACGGCGCCAGGTTCGACCAGCCCGCGACGTCGATGGCCGTGAGCTCCTCCGACATCGTGTCGTCCACGCGCGCACCCAGTCGGTCGCCGATCGACGTCCAGTACTCGAGGTCACTCGACCCGCGGTCGTACGGCTCGCGCACCGCCCAGTAGACGGGCTCGAACTCCTCGGCCGGCACGCCCATCGTGGCCGCGAGCTTCGGCAGCGCGGTGGTGCGCGTGCAGAGGACCTCGCCGTAGTCGAAGACGATCCAGTTCATCGCGCGCCCGCCTTGATGCGCTGCAGCGCGTCTTCGACGGCGGTGGGTTCGAGGTCGCGGTGCAGCACGAAGCGCACCTTCCCGGCCATCGGCAGCGCCTGGATGCCGAGCGAACCGAGCCACTCCAGCGCCACGCCCAGGTCGAGGACCTCGGCGAGCACGATGTTGGTGTCCGGCGTGGCGACGCCCCAGCCGTGCTCGGCCAGGCCCGCGGCCAGGCGCCGGGCGTGCTCGTGGGTCTCGGCCAGCTCGCCGACGTTCTCCAGCGCGACCAGGCAGGCCGCGGCGAGGATGCCGCCCTGGCGCACGCCGCCGCCGAGCATCTGGCGCATCCGGCGCGCCTGCTCCACGAACTCGACGCTGCCCGCGACGACCGAGCCGACCGGCGCGCCGAGGCCCTTGCTGAAGCACGCGCTCACGCTGTCGACGCCGACGGTCAGCGCCGCCGGGGGCACGCCCAGCGCGACGGCTGCGTGCCAGATGCGGGCGCCGTCGAGGTGGACGTTGAGCCCGGCTTCCTTCGCGACGGTGACCAGCCGCGCGTGCTCCTCGGGCGGGGTGACGGCGCCGCCGGCCGCGTTGTGCGTGTTCTCCAGGCAGAGCAGCGTGGTGCGCAGCGTGAAATACGGGCCGGGGTTGCCGATGGAGGCGCGCAGTAGCTCGGGCGTCGGGCGGCCGGGGCCGGCGTCGTGCTCCAGGATGTCGGGCATGCCGCCGGCGAGCCACGCGGCGGAGCCGAGCTCGTTGGTGAGCACGTGGGCGCCGCGCGTGGCGAGGAAGCGGTCGCCGCGCTTGAGGTGCACGGACAGCGCGATGAGGTTCGCCATGGTCCCGCTCGGCGTCCACAGCGCGGCGGGCATGCCGAGCGTCGCGGCGGCGCGCTCTTCGAGCTGCGCGATGGTCGGGTCGGTGCCGATCACGTTGTCGTCGACCTCGGCCTCGGACATGGCGGCCCGCATGCGCCGATCCGGGCGGGTGACGGTGTCGGAGCGGAAATCGAGCGGAGTCGAGGTCACGCCGCGATCACATCACACCGCCACCCGCGCGATCAATGCGGCGGGGGGTGGAAGGAATCGGCGGTCTCGTGCAACCGTGGACGCCCCCGGTTCCGTCCTTGAGGACGGATGAGCAGAAGAGCGGAGCAGCGGACCGCGTGGACCAGCGCGACGAAGACGAGTTCGCGGAGTACTTCTCCGCGAAGCGGGACGCCGTGCGCCGGACCGCGTACTTGCTCTGTGGCGATTGGCACAAGGCCGACGACCTCGCCCAGACGGCGTTCGTCGCCCTGCACCGGAGGTGGAAGAAGATCAGGGACCGCGCCGCGACCGACGCGTATTTGCGCAAAACGCTCGTGCGCGCCGTCATCGACGAGTCGCGCCGGCCGTGGCGCCGGGAGTGGCAGACCGACGTCCTACCGGAACCGATGTCGGACACGCCTGGCCTGGCCGAGCGCGTCGCGTCCAGGGAAGACCTGCTGGCGGCGCTGAAGGAAGTGCCACCGAAGCAACGCGCGGTGCTCGTGCTGCGGTTCTTCGAGGGCCTGGACGTGACGGCCGCGGCGAAGGCGCTGGGCTGCAGCGAGGGCAACGTGAAGAGCCAGACCGCACGGGGGCTGGCGAACCTGCGAGAGGTGCTGGAACGGGAGGTGGAGGCCAATGGATGAGCGTGACGCGGAGTCGTTGTTCTCCGGCCTGCCCGGTGCGGTGCCGCCTCCGTCTTTCACGAAGGACGACGTCGTCCGCGAGTCGCGCCGGCTGACGCTGCGCCGTCGCAACCGCATCGCCGCTGGTGGAAGCGCTGTCGTGCTGGCCCTGCTGGGCTTCGGCGCGTACGGGCTCGTGGCCGACACGGGCGGTAAGTCCGATTCTGCCGCTGTCATGAATTCGGCCGAAGCTCCCGCGCAACCCGGTGCGTCGGCTGCGCGTCCTTTGGGTACTGGGGAGGGGAACTTCCCGGCTCTGCCGCCTCAGCAGGGAGGCAGTGGAGACGGGAGGACCGGCCCTCGGGTCGAAGGCGCCTCCGGGTGCGAAAAGGTGGACTGGGAGCTCGCCACCGCCCTCGCTGGCGAGCTCCCAGGTCACTTCACCGCCACGGAAGCCTCCCAGGGCAGCATCTGTACGACGGGCGCCCGCGGAGCCGGGTTCCCCCTGCCGGACGGCTCGATCTCCGTGGCCGTGTTCCCGCGCGGGGCGCCGGTGACCTACCCGGCGCAGTCGGCGGGCGCGGTGACTGAGCGTGCCGCCACCGGTACGGGCGGGACCCTCGTGCTGGTGAGTGTGCCGGGGACGTTCGGGCACCCCGCGCCGTATGCCGGTGACCTGGCGCGCTTCGCCGCATCGCTGGCTCCCCGGTTCTGACGGCCTGTTGATGGCGCGGCTGGCAGAATGACCGGCCATGACGGCAGCAGCAACCACCCCGAAGGGCGAGCGCCGGCGAGCCACCCTCGTCGAAGCCGCGGCGGAGCTGCTGGCCGAAGGCGGGTTCGACGCGGTTCGCCACCGGGCCGTCGCCGAGCGGGCCGGCCTGCCGCTCGCGTCGACGACGTACTACTTCGACTCGCTCGAGGACCTGGTGACCGCGGCGGTCGAGCACCACTCGCAGGTGGAGCTGGCCAACGGGCGGCAGCAGCTGGAGGAGCTGGCCACCCGCAACCGCGGCGTTTCGGCGACCGTGGAGCTGGTGCTGGACCTCCTGCTGGGCCCGCCGTCCGGCGACCCGGAGGCCGACGCGGAGGCGGTGCTGCTGCGGTACGAGCGCCTGGTCGCCACCGGGCGGCGGCCGTACTTGAGGCCGTTGATGCGGACGTTGTCGGATCAGCTGAACGAGCTGCTGGTGGAGATCTTCACCCGCTCGGGGACGCCGGTGGACGGCGTGGAGCTGGAGAAGCTGGTGGCCCTCGTCGACGGCGCGGTGGTGAACGCGTTGATCGCGGTGGACCCGGCGCCGCGTGCTGCGGCGGCGAGGATGTTGCAGGCCGCGCTCGCCGAAAGCTGACGCCTACCGCCGCGACTTCTTCGCCTTGTCCAAGTCGTCCCGGGACTTCGTCACCAACGCGAACATCGCGCTCTCCGCCGCCCCCGGATCGCGCGCCAGGATCGCGTCCAGGACCTTCCGGTGTGACGGCACGGGGTTGTCCGACGGACCCGACCCGTGCACCAGCTTGTCCCGCTCCGCCAGGCCGATCGCGATGACGCGTTCCACCTGAAGGAGGAAGTTGTTGTGCGTCGCGGTCATCAGGGCGCGGTGGAACGTCAAGTCGGCGCGGACGCTGGCTTCGGGGTCGTCGCCGGCGGTGGTCATGTCGTCGAGGGCGGCCCGCAGGGCCAGGAGATCGCCTTCGTCCGCGCGTTCGGCGGCGATGCGCGCGGCGGCGGGCTCGACGACGGTGCGGACCTCGGTCAGCTCGTCGAGCAGGCCCGGGTCGTCGCTGGCCGCGGTTTGCCAGCGCATGACGTCGGTGTCGAGCATGTTCCACTGGTCGCGCGGCTGGACGAAGGTGCCGCGCTTCTGGCGGGCGTCGATCATTCCCTTGGCTGCCAGCACTTTCAGCGCCTCGCGCAGGGCGGTGAGGCTGATGTCGAGCTCTTCACGCAGCGCGGGCAGGTCGAGCACGGTGCCCTCGCCCCACTCGTCGGACAGGATCCGGGCGGCGAGCGTCTCCACGGTCTGTCCGTGCAGACCGCGGGGCCGGTGTTCGGACAATGGAGGTCCCCTCAGTCGGCAGTGCGGAGTCATCCTACCTCGGACGCGATTACGTCATAAATTATGAATACATCTTGACAGCTGCCAGCCCGGTTGCAAGTCTGTGCCAGCAGTCACTCCCCCGCAGGGGAGCGACGCTCCATTCAGACAAAGGGGTCACAGCGATGACGACTGCAGAAGGCCTGTCCCGCCGTCATTTCCTGCGCAACGCCGGCATCGTCGGCCTGGGCGCGCTCGGTTCGAGCAGCTTTCTCGCCGCGTGCGCCACTTCGGCCTCCAACGGCCCGGTGAAACAGGCCGCTGGTGCGGTCACCGTCCAGTCGAACCTCTCCTCACCGCAGGCGAAGGTCGCGATCGAGGCGCTCGCCAAGGCGTTCGGCGACAAGGGCGGCGCGACGGCGACGGTCAACACCGTCGCGTCGGAAACCTTCCGCACGCAGCTGCCGAGCTACCTGACCTCGGCGAACCCGCCCGACAGCTTCACCTGGTACCCGGGTTCGCTGCTGTCGGGCTACGCCAAGAAGGGCCTGCTGCTCGACGTCGGCGACGTGTGGCAGACGATGGGCAACTACACCCCGGCCATGCGCAGCCTCTCCGGCGACGGCGCGGGCCACCAGGTGTTCGTGCCCACGAGCTACTACTTCTGGGGCTTCTTCTACCGCAAGTCCAACTTCGCCAAGTGGGGCGTGAAGCCGCCGACGAACTGGAGCGAGTTCCTCGCGCTGTGCGAGACGTTGAAGGGCAAGGGCATCTCGCCCATCGGCCTCGGCGCGGGCGGCGGCACGCAGTGGACCGCCTCGGCGTGGTTCGACTACCTCAACATCCGCATCAACGGCGCGCAGTTCCACCGCGACCTGCTCGCCGGCCGCGGCCGCTTCGACGACCCGAAGGTCAAGAAGATCTTCGAACCGTGGCGTCAGGCGCTGCCCTACACCGACCCGAACGGCACGGCGCTCGCGTTCCAGGACGCCACCACCGTGCTGCTGCAGGGCAAGACCGGCATGGTGCTCACCGGCACCTTCTTCGCCGACGCCGCTCCGAAGGACGCGCTGGACGACCTCGACTTCTTCCAGTTCCCGATCCTCGACCCGAGCGTGCCCGTCGCCGAGGAGGGCCCGACCGACGGCTTCTTCGCCAGCGCCCGCTCGCCGCACGTGGCCGAGGTCAAGGAGTGGTTCAAGTACGTGGCCACGGCCGAGGCGCAGGAGCTCTACATCAAGAACTCCTCCGGCACGGTGCTGCCCGCGAACCCGTCGGCGAAGAACAACGGCACGCCGCTGGTCCTGAAGGGCAAGAAGATGCTCGACGAGGCCAAGGAGCTCACGCAGTTCTTCAACCGCGACTCCTCCGACGCGCTGCAGCCGACGGCCGACGCTGCGCTCATCCGCTTCATCCAGAAGCCGAACGAGCTCGACTCGATCCTGAGTGACTGGCAGACGGCCGCGGCGAAGGTCTTCCAGGGGCAGTCCTGACATGGCGGTGCTCGCAGCTCCGGCTGCCCCGGTGAAGCGTCGGAGGCGCGCGGTCCGCCGCGTGCCCCCGACGCTGCTCCTGTTCGTGCTGGTGCCCGTGGCCGTCGAAGGCTTCTGGGTCTTCTGGCCCGCGCTGCAGGGGTTCTACCTGTCGCTGACCAACTGGGACGGGGTCTCTGCGCCGACGTTCGTGGGGCTGGACAACTACGCCGAGATGTTGTCCGACGACATTTTCGGCACGGCCGCGCTCGACACGGTGATCTGGATCGTGCTGTTCGGCGGGTTGTCGGCCGCGGGCGGGCTCGGGCTCGCGATGCTGCTCAACCGCGAGCGCAAGGGCGTCGGGTTCTACCGGGCCGCGCTGTTCACGCCCGTGGTGTTCTCGCTCGTCGCCACGGCGCTGATCTGGCAGGCGATCTACCAGCCCGACGGCGTGTTCAACAACGTCCTCGGCGCGATCGGCCTGGACAGCTGGAAACACTCGTGGCTCGCCGATCCCGACACCGCGCTCTACGCGGTGCTCGTGCCGGCGTTGTGGCGCCAGCTCGGCTACGTGATGGTGCTGTACCTGGCGGGGCTCAAGGGCATCGACCCCGCCCTGTACGAGGCGGCCAAATTGGACGGTGCCACGGCGTGGCAGCAGTTCCGCCACGTGACGTGGCCGCAGCTGCGCAGCGTCAACTCCGTGGTCCTGTCGGTGATCATCATCGACTCGCTGCGGTCGTTCGACGTGGTGTGGTCGATGACGAAGGGCGGGCCGTACCACTCGTCCGAGCTGCTGAGCACCTACATGTACTCCACCGCGTTCCAGTCGCTGCGGCTCGGTTACGCGTCCGCGCTGGCCGTGGTGATCTTCGTCCTCGCGTTCGGTGTGATCGTGACCTACCTCGTGCGAGCGTTCCGGGAGGACCAGTGAGCGTGACCACGACCCGGCCGGCACCCGCCGCCGCGCCGGAAGAGCGAGTTCCCGCCAAGCGCAGCCACCGCAAGCAGGGCCGCACGTTCGGCTTCCACCTGCTGGCCGGCGGCCTGTCCGTCCTGTGGCTGCTGCCGATCGTGCTGGTCATCACGACCAGCGTCCGATCCTTTTCGGACATCGCGAGCAACGGCCTCGGCGCGCTGCCGCACTCGTTCGACCTCAGCTCGTTCGGTGAGGCGTGGGGTGTCGGCGGCGGTGGCCACGCGATGCTCAACAGTTTCATCGTCACGATCCCGACCGTGCTGCTGTCGCTGCTGCTCGCGTCGGCCGCGGCGTTCGCGCTGAGCCGGTTCCAGATCCCGTTCCGGCGCACGATCATCCTGGTCATGCTTTCGGGCAACCTGCTGCCGCCGCAGATCCTGCTGGTGCCGGTGTCGAAGCTGTCCGAGCTGCTCGGCATCTACGACACGCTCACCGCGCTGATCATCGTGCAGGTCGGCTTCGGGTTGGGCTTCTACACGTTCGTGCTGCAGGGTTTCATGCGGTCCATCCCGGACGAGATCCAGCAGGCGGCGCTGATCGACGGCGCCGGGCCGATCGCCATCTTCTGGCGCATCATCCTGCCGATGACGCGCCCGGCGCTGGCGGCGCTCGGCGCGCTGGCGTTCACCTGGACGTTCAACGACCTGCTGTGGTCGATCACCGTGCTGCGCACCGAAACCGTGATGCCGGTGACGCCGGCGTTGCTCGGCCTGCAGGGTCAGTACGTGTCCAACTGGAATGTGATCGCGGCGGGTTCGGTGATCGCCGCCGTGCCGACCGTGGCCGTGTTCCTGCGGTTCCAGAAGCACTTCATCTCCGGGCTCGCGATCGGGGCGATCAAGTGAACCAACGGTGGACGATCGAACTCGAGTCCACTTCGTACACCGTCACGCTGGAGCCGGGGAACCGGTGGCTGGAGCTCGTCGCGTGGGGTCCGCGCGGCGTCGAGCGTGGTCCGTCGCCGCTGGCCAACCGCGGTGACGTGCACTTCATCACCGACGCGGACGCGGCTCCGGTGGAGTACGCGCCGCGCGGCCTGCGGCCGTTCTCGGGCGCGGACTTCGTCGTCGCGGGGGATTCGTGGTGGCGCTTCGCCGCCGACGAGTCCACGGAAACCGTGCTGCGGCTGGCCTTTGTCGACGAGGTGACCGGGCTGCGGGCGGTGCAGTGTTACCGCGCCGAGCCGGGCACCGATGTGCTGTGCCGCTGGGTCGAGTTCGCGAACACCGGCGGCGCGACCGTCGAGATCGACCGGCTCGGGTCGGCGGGCGTGTGTGTGCCGACCGGGCCCGACGGCGCGCGGCTGACCTACCTGACCGGGCAGTGGTCGCAGGAGTTCACCCGCCGCTCGACCGTGCTCGAAGCCGGCGGCTTCCGTATGGCGAGCCGCTTCGGTGTGCCGGGCCACCAGTACGTGCCGTGGCTGGCGGTGCAGGACGCGGCCTCGCCGGACGGTCCTGCGTACGGAGTTTCCCTGGCCTGGTCGGGTTCGTGGGAGCTCGACGCCGAGATCGAGCCGAGTGGGCTCACGCGCGTGCGCGCGGGCCGGCTGGCCAATCCCGGCCCGATCCGGCTCGAACCCGGTGCGTCTCTGGTCACTCCGGAGCTGGCGCTGGCATCCAGTATGGACGGACTCGCCGGGCTGGCCGACGTGTGGCACGCGTACTCGCGCAAGCTCGCCGGGCCGCGGCTCGAAAAGCGCCGCCCGGTGCTCTACAACTCCTGGGAAGCCACCGGTTTCGAGGTCAACGGCGCGCGTCAGCTCGACCTCGCCAAGCAGGCCGCGGACCTGGGCGTGGAGCTGTTCGTGGTGGACGACGGCTGGTTCGTCGGCCGCGACGACGACACCGGCGGCCTGGGCGACTGGACGCCGGAGCAGACGTCGTTCGAGGGTGGCTTCGGCGTGTTCGTCGACTCCGTGCGCGCGCTGGGCCTGGACTTCGGCCTGTGGGTGGAGCCCGAGGCGATCAGCCCGAAGTCGAAACTCTACGCGGAACACCCCGACTGGGTCTACCGCCTCGACGGCCGCCCCGCGACGCTGATCCGCAACCAGCTCCTGCTCGACCTCGGCAAGACCGAGGTGTTCGAGTACGTGCGCGGAGTGCTCGACGAGCTGCTCACCGCGTACCCGATCTCCTACCTCAAGTGGGACATGAACCGCCCGCCGACCGAACGCGGCCGCCCCAGCGCGCCGTCGGCGGACCTCGACGCCGAGCACGTCGCCAACTACCACCGGCTGCTCGACCACCTGCGCACGACATACCCCGACCTCATCGTCGAGTCGTGCGCCGGCGGCGGTGGCCGCACGGACCTGGCGACGGTGTCGCGCAGCGACGTGGTGTGGCCCAGCGACAACACCGCGCCGCTGGACCGGCTGCGGATCCAGGACGGGTTCCTGCTGATGCACGCGCCGCACCTGATGAGCTCGTGGGTCACCGACGCACCCGGCGTGTTCGACCCGCGGCCGCGCTCGCTGCGGTTCCGGTTCGTGCTCGCGATGGCGGGCGTGCTGGGCATCGGGGCCGATCTGTCGCACTGGAACGCGGGCCAGCGGGCGGAGGCCACGGAGCTGATCGCGCGGTACAAGGAGTTGCGGCCGATCCTCCACACCGGACGGTGCCGCGTCCTTTCCGGACCTGCGGAACCCACGGCGGCCAGCCAGTACACGCTGGGCGATCAGACCGTGGTGCTCGCCTGGAGCACCGGGCAGCTGGTGGGGACGCCGCTCGTGCCGGGCCGTTCGTCGCGCATCAAGCTGCACGGGCTCGACGCCGCCGCGACCTACCGCGACGAGGCCGGCGCGGAGTACTCCGGCGCGCACCTTGTGCACGTGGGTCTGCCCGTCGAGTGGACCGCGCAGCACGACGCAGACGTGTTCGTCCTCACTCAGGTCTGAACACAGCGAAACGCCCTGCCGGCTTCACTGGGCCGGCAGGGCGTTTTTTGATGAGTCGTTTATCAGAAGGTCAGCGGCAGCACGAAACTCGGCGATCCGGTCGGGTACTCCACGATCTCGGCCTTGCCCAGCTCATCCAGCGGGAAGGCCGTGATCTTGTCGTCGAACTGCGCCGCCACGTAACAAACCCCGTCCACCACCGCGAAGTGCCGCGGGTGCGCACCACAAGCCTGGTCCGCGCTGGCGGCCAGCGGCGAGCCGGAGAACGACGTGACGCAGTCCGCGCCGCGGTTCGACAGGTACACGCCGGAGTCCAGGATCTCCAGGTGCGCCACGATGTTCTCGCCGTCGAAAGCATCGTGGGTGGCCGGCGTCGAAGCGACGACCTCGAACGCGCCCGGTGACGTCTCCCGGACCGTCAGGACCTCACTGGACAGCTCACAGGCCACGTAGGCCAGGTCGGAGCCGGGAATCCGCACGAGCTGCCGCGGACCGCTGCCCGCCGGCAGCTTCGACACGGCGAGCGGCGTCAGCTCGCCGGCGTCGGACAGCGTGTAGCTGCGGATCTCGTCCGT
This sequence comes from Amycolatopsis sp. NPDC051373, assembly GCF_040689465.1. Lineage (NCBI taxonomy): Bacteria > Bacillati > Actinomycetota > Actinomycetes > Pseudonocardiales > Pseudonocardiaceae > Amycolatopsis > Amycolatopsis sp. NPDC051373. Next base: position 654,427 of record NZ_JBFBAE010000001.1, read on the forward strand.
CCCCAGGTCCACGGCACTCACCACGGACCCGTCGGCGCTCGGCACCGCCATGTGGACGTGCGCGGCTTCCTGGCGCACCTCGTTCGGCCCGGTCCCACTGTGCTGCACCAGATCCGTCCGGCCTGTGATCCGACCTTCGGCCGACAGCCCGAACACCGCGAGACTGCCCCCTGTGTAGTTGGCGCACAACAGGAACCGGCCGTCCGGCGTCACCGCGAGGTGGCACGGGTGCGCGCCGCCGCTCGGCACCTCGGAATCCAGCAGGGTCAGCGCACCGTCCACAAGCGACACCGACGAGACGGCGCCGGAGTCGGTCTCGTCGGTCGTGTACAGCACCGGCAACGTCGGGTGTTTGACCAGCCACGACGGCGACCGCAGCTCGAGCGTGGAGTCGAGAACAAGACCGGTGGAATCGCGGCGGAACGTGGAAATCCCGCCGCCCTTCCCGCCCATCTCGGCGGTGTAGCAGCCGACCAGCACGACGTCCGTCACGAGCCCTCCCTCACCATCGCGGCCACCCGGGCCCGGATGTCCTCGGCTGTCCCGCGCGTGAGCGCCGAACCCATGCCGACCGCGACCGCGCCCGCCGCGAGCCACTCTGGCACGTCCTCGGGGGCGATTCCACCCGTCGGCACGAGCGGCGCCTGGGGCAGCGCCGCGCGCACGTCCTTGACCCACCGCGGGCCCAGCGCCGTGGCCGGGAAGACCTTCACCGCGTCGGCGCCGTCTTCGAGCGCCCGCACGATTTCCGTGACGGAACCGGCGCCCGGGAACGCGGCCGCGCCGTACCGGTGAGCGGTGCGGATCACGGCGGCCTCGACGTTCGGTGACACCAGGAACCGCGCCCCCGCGCGGATCGCGAGTACGGCCGAGGCCTCGTCGAGCACCGTGCCGGCGCCGATCGTGGCGTCGGGGTACGCGGCCGTGAGCTCCTCGATCGCCGCCAGTGCACCGGAGTTGGTGAGCGGGACCTCGATCGACCGCAGGCCCGCGTCCAAGGCCGCACGAGCGGCGACGACGGCGGACGCGGCATCTGCGGTCCGCACGATGCCCACCACCCCCTGGCGCAGGGCCGCGTGCGTGATCTCCCAGCGGTAGCTCATCGGTGTACCTCCTCGCCGCCACCGAGGGCGGCGCTCGTGCGGGCCAGTTCGGCCCGGTCGGGCAGTCCTTCCAGATCCGTCCGCGTGCCGACGACCAACGCCGCCGACACCGCACCGGCCAGCAGCGCCTCGGCGGGCGAACCGCCGCGCAGCCAGGACGACAGGTAGCCGGACGTGAGCGCGTCGCCCGCGCCCACCGGGTCGACGACGTGCGTGACCAGGGTTTCCTGGCTCCACTCGTACTCGGCCGTGACTGCGCGCGCCACCTTGTCGCGCTGCTTCACCACGACCGTGCCGACGCCCTTGACGATCAGCTCGGGCGCCGAAGCGTCGAGCAGTTCCAGCTCGTCCTCGCCGGCGAACACCAGATCCGCCTGGTGCAGCAGCGGTCCCACGGTCTCGCGCCACTGCGCCGGCGACGCGAGCTTGAGCCGCACGTTGGGGTCGAACGCGATCGTCGCCCCCTCCGCGCGCGCCAGCTCGAACAAGGCCAGCACGGCGTCGCGCGCGGACAGCGACAGCATCGCCGTGATCCCCGAGACCAGCACGAGCCGCGCGCCACCCAGGCCGGCGGCCCGCACGTAGTCGGCGGAGAGCGAGCACGCCGCCGAACCCGCGCGGTGGTACTGCACGTCGATGCCGCGGCCCGGGGTGTCGTCGCGCAGCAGCAGTCCCGTGAACCCGGCCGGGTCCACCTCGACGCCCGAAACGTCCACGCCCTCGGCCCGCAGCGCGCTCAGCACGGCCGCGCCGGACGAGTCGTCGCCGACGCGGCTGAGCCAGCGCACGCGGTGGCCGAGGCGCGCGAGGCCGACCGACACGTTGGCTTCAGCCCCGGCCACGGAAGCGGTGAAGGTGTGCGCGCGCCGCAGCGCGACGCCGGGTTCCGCGAGCAGCAGTCGCATCGCTTCGCCCAGGGTGAGGACTTCGATGTCGTTCATCGCGGGAAGCATACCGCGTGAAATCTTAATTTAGGATTTATTCTTGACGCGACCTCCGCGACCCCGGCATGCTGCTCGCGGGCCGGAAGATCACGGCCCCGTTCGGCGCTGTTTCGACGACGAAAGGTGTCGCCCACATGCTCCCGCGCTCTCCACGCAGATCCCGTAGGGCACTGGCGATCACGGCGGCCGCCGCGGCCGCCGCCACCGTGCTCGGGCTCGCGACCCCCGCTTCCGCGGCCCCGGCCTCGCTCTTCCCCCAGCAGAACACCGCGGCCGACCAGGGTGCCCCGGACTACTACGACTCCGGCCTGGCGCAGACGCCGTACATGGGCTGGAACAATTACTTCGGCATGCCGACCGTGACCGAGGCCGGCGTGAAGGGCGTCGCCGACTACCTCGTCTCCAGCGGCCTGGCCAAGGCCGGCTACAAGTACGTCTGGATCGACGGCGGCTGGAACGCCAAGGTCCCGCGCGACGCGCAGGGCAACCTCGTGCCCGACCCCGAGCGCTTCCCGTCCGGCATGGACGCGCTGGTCAAGTACATCCACGACCGCGGCCTGCTCGCCGGCATCTACACCGACGCGGGCCCGTCCGACGGCAAGAACTGCGCCGCCGGCAGCCAGGGTTACTACGAGCAGGACACGAAACGCTTCGCCACGTGGAAGTTCGACGCGATCAAGGTCGACTTCCTCTGCGGTATCGCGAACAACCTCGACCCGGCGAAGGCGTACACCGAGTTCAGCGCGGCCCTGCAGAAGGCCGGCCGCAAGATGATCCTGAACATCTGCAACCCGGTGACCGACGACTGGGGCGTGCCGCACACGCCGAGCCAGACCGCCGGCGTGTCCTACACCTTCGGCCCGCTCGTGGCCGATTCGTGGCGCACCAACACAGACGTGGCCTTCGGAACCCCGTACGAGGGGATCTACAAGGACATGCTGCGCAACGCCGACGTCAACGCGGCGCACCCCGAGGCCAACGGCCCCGGGCACTGGAACGACCCCGACTTCCTGATCCCGATGCGCAAGACGGAGCAGGGCACCCTCGAGATGAACGAGGAGGAGTCGACCACCCAGCTCGTGCTGTGGGCGGAAATGGCTTCCCCGCTCATCATCGGTTCCGACCCGCGCACGCTGCCGCAGTCGATGATCGACACGCTGAAGAACCCCGAGATCATCGCCGTCGACCAGGACAAGCTCGGAATCCAGGGCGTCCGCGTGGCCAGCAACGGCTCCACGGACACCTACAGCAAGCGCCTGTCGAAGGACGGCGACCGCGCGGTCGTACTGCTCAACCGCGGTGACGCCGACACGCAGATGACGCTGAACTTCGCCGACGCCGGCCTCACCGGCAAGGTCTCGATCCGCGACCTGCGCGCCCGCGCCGACCGCGGCAGCGCGACCGGCACGTACACCGTCACGGTTCCCGCGCACGGCACGGCGTTCCTGAAGCTGCACGGCACGGACCTGGTGCCCGGCACCAGCGTCGCGAGCGGCGCTTCGGCCAGCCCGGCCGTGGTGCGCACCGGCGACAAGACCGTCACGTTCACCCGCGGCCCGCTCGGCGTGCTCGAAACGCAGGGCCTCGGCAAGGGCACCTCGGTCATCGGTGGCCCGTTCCTCGGCCAGCCGGCCGCCAACGCGGACGGATCGAACATCGACGTCTACGTCCGTGGTCTGGACAACGCCGTGTGGCAGCTGACCTACGACGGCAAGCGCTGGGGCGCCTGGCACCGGCTCGGCGGTAACCTCACCGACTCGCCGTCCGTGACCGCCGACGGCACGCTCTACACCCGCGGCACCGACGGAAAGGTCTGGACCCGCACCGCCGACGGCCGCTGGTCCTCGCTCGGCTCGCCCAACGACGCGCAGATCTACGGCCGCCCCGGCGCCGCGACCTCGACGTCGGGCACCGTGGTCGCCGTCCGCACCCCGGACGACGGCGTGTGGACCCGCACCCGCGGCACCGACGGCACGTGGTCGGACTGGACGTCGATCGGCGGCACCATCTCCAGCAGCCCGACGCTGGTCGCGCAGGGCGACAAGGTCTCCGTGTTCGCCCTGGCCAGCGACTACACGCTGTGGCAGAACGACCGCAACGGCACCACGTGGGCCGGCTGGTTCAAGCAGCCGAAGTACCCGTCCGGCAACGTCGTGGGCACCCTCGGCGGTGCGGCTGACGCGAATGGCGTCTGGCTCGGGGTGCGTGGTCCGGACGACCATGTCCGCGTAGACAAGCTCTGAGTACCAGGCTCTGAGCACGAGGAGGATTTGGCGATGTCCACACCAGACAACCCGACGGCCGTGGTGACCGGTGCCGCGTCAGGTATCGGCGCGGCGACAGCGCGGCGGCTGCAGGCCGACGGCTACCGCGTCGTGGGTGTGGACCTCGCCCCCCTCCCCGACGACCTCGCCGGCGTGCGCGGCGACGTGACCGCCGACGAGACCTGGGCGCAGGTCGTCGAGCTGGCCGGCGAGGGCGGGGGCATCACTGCCCTGGTCAGCAACGCGTACGTACCGACCACCGGCCCGCTGCACGAGATGCCGCGGGAGCAGTGGCAGCACCAGCTCGACGTGAACCTCACCGGTTCCTACCTCGCGGTGAAGGCGTGCCTGCCGTCGCTGCGGGCCCGGCGGGGCTCCGTCGTGCTGGTGTCTTCGGTGCACGCGCGGTTCGGCCTGCCGGGCCACCCGGCGTACGCGGCGAGCAAGGGCGCGCTGGTTTCGCTGGCGCGCCAGCTCGCCGTGGAGTACGCGCCGGACGTGCGCGTGAACTCGGTGCTGCCAGGTCCTGTGCGCACGCAGGCGTGGGACCGGCTCACCGAAGAGGACATCGAACGCAGCGCGCGGGCGACCCCCGTCGGGCGGCTGGGCGACCCGGGCGAGGTCGCCGCGGTGATCGCGTTCCTGCTCTCGCCGGCGGCCTCGTTCGTCACGGGCGCCGACCTGACCGTCGACGGCGGCTGGTCGGCCGCCAAGGATTCCGCTTAGACCGCGTCTCATAGGAAATGGGGGCCAGGTGAAGATCACCGGTATCGAGACGTTCCTCGTCGCACCACGTTGGTTGTTCCTGAAGGTGAACACCGACGAGGGCATCTCCGGCTGGGGCGAGCCCGTGGTCGAGGGCCGCGCCGAGACGGTGCGCGCGGCGGTGCACGAGATGGCCGAGCTCGTCGTCGGCCAGGACCCGCTGCGCATCGAGGACCATTGGCAGACGTTGCGCCGCGGCGGGTTCTACCGCGGCGGGCCGGTGCTCTCCAGCGCGCTCGCGGGCTTCGACCACGCGCTGTGGGACATCGCCGGCAAGGTGCACGGGGTGCCGGTGCACGAGCTGCTCGGCGGGCCCGTGCGCGATCGCGTGCGCGTGTATTCGTGGGTGGGCGGCGACCGTCCTTCGGGCATCTTCGACGCCGTGTCCGCGCAGGTGGAGGCCGGGTTCACGGCGGTGAAGATGAATGTGGCGGGACCGCTCGCGCCCATCGCGTCACCCGCCGAAGCCAACGCGGCGCTGGCTCGCGCGCGCGAGGCCCGCGAGGCGCTGGGCCCGGAGCGCGACCTCGCCATCGACTTCCACGGCCGCGTCTCGCCCGCGATGGCGCGGCGGCTGGTGAAGATGCTCGAAGAGGTCCAGCCGATGTTCGTCGAGGAGCCGGTGCTGCCGGAGACGCAGGGTGGCGCGTTGGCGTCGGTCGTCTCCGCGTCGACGGTGCCGATCGCGGTCGGCGAACGGCTGTACTCGCGCTGGGAGTTCAAGCCGGTGCTCGACGCGGGCGTCGCGGTGGTGCAGCCCGACCCGTCGCACGCCGGTGGCATCTCGGAGCTGCGGCGCATCGCCGCGCTCGCCGAGGTCTACGGGGCGAGCATGGCGCCGCACTGCCCACTCGGCCCGATCTCGCTGGCGGCGTCGATGCAGGTGGCCTTCGCGACGCCGAACTTCCTGATCCAGGAACAGAGTCTCGGCATGCACTACCACCAGGGCACCGAGGCGCTGAGCTACCTGACGGACTCCGCGCTGTTCCGCTTCACCGACGGTTATGCGGCCCGTCCGACCGCCCCGGGCCTCGGCATCGAGGTCGACGAGCAAGCCGTGCGCCGCGCCGACGAGGTCGGCCACCACTGGCGTTCGCCCGTGTGGCGCCTGGACGACGGCGGGCTCGCCGAATGGTGACCGACGTCGTGTGGCTCGACAACGGCGTGCTGCGCCTCGGCGTCGTCCCGGCGCTGGGCGGGCGGCTGTTGTCGCTGACGCACGACGGCCTCGAGTTCTTGTGGCGCAACCCGGCGTTGCTGGGTCCCGACCTGCAGCCGCTCGGCGGCCACGTCCTGGCCCCGAACTCCGGCCGGATGGGCGACTGGGTCAACTACGGCGGCGACAAGACCTGGCCCGCGCCGCAGGGCTGGGACGGGCCCGGCCAGTGGGCGGGGCCGCCGGACCCCGTGCTGGACTCGGGCCCGTACTCCGTCTCGGGTCTCACCGAGCGGTCGGTCACCCTGACCAGCGGCGTCGAACCCCGCACGGGCCTGCGGTTCACGCGAGAGCTGACGCTGGGCTCCGGCGCTTCGTACACGCTGCGGCTCACGGCTGAGAACGCGTCGTCGGCGCCGGTGCGCTGGGCCCTGTGGAACGTCACCCAGCTGCCCGGCGGCGGCACCGTCACGGCCGGGCTCGCGGGCGTGCGCGCGCTGGCTGTCGTGGAGCTCGTGGCGGGCACCGGGAGCCCCGAGTACACAGTGGACGGTGGCACGCTCGTGGTGCCGCCGCAGGACGTCGTCGGCAAGCTCGGCGTGCCGGACACCGCGGGCTGGGTGTCGTGCACCGTCGGCGAGACCACACTCACGCTGTCCTTCGACGTCGACCCGGCCGCCGAGTACCCCGACGCGGGTTCGCCGCTGGAGATCTGGCTGGAGCACCCGCTGCCGGAACCCCTCGCCGACCTGGGTGACCTCGACCCGCCGGCGCGCATCGTGGAGCTGGAAGCCCTCGGTCCGCTGACCACGCTCGCTCCCGGTGAGACGACGTCGCTGACCGTGACGGGAACCGTTTCGGGCTGACGGCTCAGGCGTTCCAGCCGCCGTCGACGCGCAGGTCGCTGCCTGAGACGTAGGACGCGGCGGGTCCGGCGAGGAACGCGATCATCGCGGCGACCTCGTCCGCGGTGGCGTAGCGGCCGAACGGCAGCTGCGCGAGGACGCGCTGCCCCAGCGGGGAGTCCTTCGGGATGCCCATGTCCGTCTCGGCGAAGCCCGACACGACGGTGTTGACGGTGATCCGGCGCGGCGCGAGTTCGTGCGCCCACGAGCGCGTGTAGCCGCTCACTGCTGCCTTGGTCGCGCCGTAGTCGGCCAGACCGGCGGTGTAGGCGCGTTCCCCGGCGATGGAGCCGAGGCTGATGACGCGGCCGCCGTCCGGCATGTGGGCGAGCACGCGTTCGGTGGTGGCGACCAGGCCGAGCACGTTCACCGCCCAGATCCGCTCGCGGTCGGCCTGCGCGATGGTGCCCGTGGTGCCGCCGATGAGCGTGCCCGCGCTGTTGACCAGGACGTCGATGTGCCCGAACCGCTCGGCCACGGCGTCGACCATGGCGTTGACCTGCGCGACGTCGCCTTGGTCGGCCTGGAACACCTCGGCCGCGACACCCAGCGCCCGTACTTCCTCGGCAACGGCTTTCGCCCTGTCGGCCGACTGCACGTAGGCGAGCGCGACGTCGGCGCCGGCCGCCGCGAGGTGCCGGGCCGCCGCGGCGCCCAGCCCCTTCTGGCCCCGGTGACCAGCGCGACCTTGCCGCGCAGTTGCTGCTCTGTCATGGCGACTCCCCGTTCGTTCTAGATGATCTCGGACGATACCCGGTACTCAGTCCGAAATTCACAGGACTGAGTCTCATTTTACTGCCCGTTCGTCCTCTGGCGGTCCGCGCTTAAGCTGGCCTCGTGACAGCGCCCCACCCGTCGCCCCACCCGGCCGCCGGCTCGGTTCGCGAGGCGAAGCGAACGGAGACCCGCGAAGCCATCCGCCAAGCCGCCGTGGCGTTGTTCGCCGAACACGGCTTCGACCAGGTCACCGTCACCGACATCACGCGAGCCTCCGGGGTCGCCCGGAGCACGTTCTTCCGGTACTTCCCGGACAAGGCCGAAGTCCTGTTCGAGGACGATTCGGCCTCACACCTGCTCCTGGCGAAGGCCGTGGCGGGCGCGGCGCGAGCGGCGGAAGAACCACTCGGTGACTCGTTCGGCGCGGTGATGCGGGTGGCGCGCGCCGCGATCCTCGTGCTCGCCGATTCCAAGGCGATCCAGGCGGTGCGGTACCCGGTGCGCGAACAGCTGATCGCCGAGACGCCTCAGCTGCAGGCGTGCAGTTTGGTCAAGGAGCGTGGGTACACCGACGCGTTGGACGCGGCGCTGGTCGAACAAGGCGCGGCGCCGATCGAGGCGAGGCAGGCCGCCCACGTCGCGACCGCGTGTTACGACGCCGGCTACACGCAGGCCTTCAGCTCGCCCGAAACGCTTCCGGAGACGGTCGCCGCGGCGTTCGAGCGGCTCTTCGCGCTGTAATTCCCTCGACTGCCCTACCTGGCGTGTGCCAGGCTCTCCGCCGGCTCGGTGCACGGGGTGCCGAGGCCTTCGCGAGGCCGAACCGGTGGGAGCCGTCTGGATCCCACCGGCCCCGCCCACCTCTGACCTGCACGGGTATCGTGGCCGCGTGACGGACAAGCCCCGTATTCCCAACGTGCTCGCCGCCCGCTACGCGTCGCCCGAGCTGGTGCGGCTGTGGTCGCCCGAGCAGAAGGTGGTGCTGGAGCGGCAGCTGTGGCTCGCCGTGCTCCGCGCGCAGAACGAGCTGGGCGTCGAGGTGCCCGAAGGTGTGCTCGCGGATTACGAGCGCGTGATCGACGACGTGAACCTCGGGTCGATCGCCGAGCGCGAGCGCGTGACGCGCCACGACGTGAAGGCCCGCATCGAGGAGTTCAACGCCCTCGCCGGCCACGAGCACGTGCACAAGGGCATGACCTCGCGCGACCTCACGGAGAACGTCGAGCAGCTGCAGCAGCTGCGGTCGCTTGAGCTCATGCGCAGCCGTGTCGCCGCGGTGCTCGCGCGCCTGGCCGCGCTCGCCGTGGAGCACTCCGACCTGGTGATGGCCGGGCGCTCGCACAACGTCGCCGCGCAGGCCACCACGCTGGGCAAGCGCTTCGCGACCGCCGCCGACGAGCTGCTGGTCGCGTTCTCCCGCCTGGACAACCTCATCGAGCGCTACCCGCTGCGGGGCATCAAGGGCCCGGTCGGCACGGCGCAGGACATGCTCGACCTGCTCGGCGATGAGTCCACTTTGGACCTCCTGGAATCCAAGATCGCCGAGCACCTCGGGTTCCGCAACCACTTCGTGAGCGTCGGGCAGGTCTACCCGCGTTCGCTCGACTTCGACGTGTTGTCCACGCTGGTGCAGCTGGCCGCGGCGCCGTCGAGCCTCGCCAAGACGATCCGCCTGATGGCCGGCCACGAGCTCGTGACCGAGGGCTTCAAGCCCGGCCAGGTCGGCTCGTCGGCCATGCCGCACAAGATGAACACACGCTCGTGCGAGCGGGTCAACGGTCTGGCCGTCGTGCTGCGCGGGCACCTGTCGATGATCGGCGAGCTCGCGGGCGACCAGTGGAATGAGGGCGACGTGTCGGACTCGGTCGTGCGCCGCGTCGCGCTGCCCGACGCGTTCTTCGCGCTCGACGGCCTGCTGGAGACCTTCCTCACGGTGCTGGCCGAGTTCGGCGCCTTCCCGGCCGTGGTCGAGCGTGAGCTTGATCGCTACCTGCCGTTCCTCGCCACCACGAAGGTGCTGATGGCGGCCGTGCGCGGCGGCGTCGGACGTGAGACGGCCCACGAGGCGATCAAGGAGAACGCCGTCGGCGTGGCCCTGGCGATGCGCGAGCGCGGCGCCGAGAACGACCTGCTCGACCGGCTGGCGGCCGACTCACGCTTGCCGTTGGACCGCGGTGACCTGGACAAGCTCCTCGCCGATCGGATTTCGTTCACGGGTGTGGCGCCGGCGCAGGTCGAGGAGGTGGCGCAGCGCGTGGAGACCGTGCTGGAGCGCTTCCCGGAAGCGGCGCAGTACGCGCCGGGGCCCATCCTGTAAGCGGAGCTGACAGGACCCGGCGGAAAATCCGGCTACTGCGGAGCGAGTCGGCTTCCTAGCGTTTGGGCACTGGCGACAGAAGAGAGTCGACGATGCCGCTCACCCGCCGTGCCCTGGTTCTCCTACTCACCGCCGTGCTGGCTGCCGCGTGTTCGAGCAGCCCGCCGTCGGCACCGGCCGCCCCGGTGCCGACGTGCCGCGTGGTGAAGACCCCCGTCTCGATCCCCGGCGTGGCCGCGCCGGGACAGCTCACCGGTGATCTGTGCACGCCCCCGAGCGGCAACGGCACCGTGCTGCTGCTCGTCGCCGGGGGCGGGGAGAACGCCGACTACTGGGACCTGCCCGAGCTGCGTTCCAGCAGCCTCGTCCGCGCGGCCCTGGCCAAGGGCTACGCCACCTACGCGCTCGACCGGCTCGGCACCGGCCGCTCGACCGTGCCCGCTTCGAGCACATCAGTGACCTACGACGCCCAAGTGTCCACTGCGGACCAGGTGGCGACGGCGTTGCACAGCGACATCCAGGTATTCGGCACCACCTGGCACAGCGTCGTGGGCATCGGGCACTCGCTGGGTTCCGGCACGCTGGCCGGCGTCGCGGCGAGGCACGCCGGAGTGCTCGACGCGCTGATCCTCACCGGGTACGGCGCTGCCGTGACCCCGGAAACCCTTCAGCTCGACAAGCTCTACCAGGTGCCGGCGCGGACCGTCGGGACCCGGTGGCGAGGGCTGGACGACGGGTACGTGACGGTGCTGCCGGACAAGGTCGAGCAGATCGGCCTCGTCCACGGCCCGGGCACCGACCCGAAGGCGCTGCCGGTGATCGGGGCCCACCAGGGGATCCTTTCCGACACCGAGCTGTCCTCACGGCCGCAGGGCGCCGCCGCGGCAGCACAGGCGGCCCGGATCACGGTGCCGGCGCTGGTCGCCGTCGGCCAGTTCGATCGCCACTACTGCGAGGGCAATCCCGTGGGCGCGCCGCCGTCACCGACTCCGCAGTGCGGTGGCGCGCCCGCGTTCCAGAGCTACGAGAAGAAGCTGCTGCCCAACGCGTGCCTCGCCACGCACCTGGTCGCCGGCAGTGGGCACGCGATCCAGGAGGAGCTCGCCGCGCCGGCTGCGAACGCGTTGTACCTGTCGTGGCTGCGAACCACCTTCGGCGGCGGCAAAGCGCAGTGCGTGGAGACCGGCGCGGTGCCGTGATCCACCTCATTCGCGAGCGCGGCGAACCCACGCTCGACGGGAAACCGATTCCGGCTCCACCGGCGCCGGCGCGAATTCCTGTGACCGCGGGCACGAAGTCCACCTACTGAGACGAAGTTACCCGATCGGGCGAAATCCCTAATCTCGGACGCTGAACCCGGAAGCGCCAGGCCGCACCCCGCGGCCTGGCGGTTTTCATGTCCGTGAGCCAGGAAGAAGTCATGCGCAAGCTCCTCAGCACTCTCGCCGTCGTAGTCGCCTCCGCCGTCACGCTCACCGCGTGCGGCTCGTCGGACGCGTCGGGCCAGACGCTGCGCGTCGGCACCCTCACGGACGCGCCGCCCAGCATCTACCTCGAAAACGGCCAGTTCACCGGCTACGACAACGAGCTGCTGCGCGACATCGCCAAGCGCGAAGGCTTCCAGGTCGAGTTCGTCGGCACCGAGTTCTCCGGCCTGCTCGCCAAGGTCGCGGGCGGGCAGCTCGACATCGGCAGCTCCACCATCTCCGCCACCACCGCGCGCAAGAAGACCGTCTCCTTCTCCAACGGCTACGACACCAGCTACACCACCGTTGTCAGCAAGAAGGGCGCGAGCCTGGCCGACGCGAGCGCTTTCTCGGGCAAGCGCCTCGGCGTGGTGCAGGGTTCCGTGCAGGACGAGTTCGCGGGCAAGCTCGCGGGCGCCGAGGTCGTGCGCTTCCCCGACTACAACGCGGGTTTCGCGCAGCTGCGCGACGGCGGCCTCGACGGCTGGGTGGTACCGAGGGACATCGGCCAGAAGTACCTCGATCAGAACCCGGCCGTGCCGCTCGAGTTCGGTTACACCGTGCTGGACAAGGACACGCCCTCGGCCTACGCCGTGGCGAAGTCCGATCCGGACCTGCTGAACAAGCTCAACGACGGCCTCGCGAAGGCCATCGCCGACGGCACCGTCGCCCGCCTGCACGCCCAGTTCTTCAAGCAGGCACCCGTGGCCCCGGAGCTCGCCAAGGGCGGTCCCGGCCTGCCGGTGAAGAACGCGTGACTGTCCTATCCTGCATCGACGGTTCCGGCCGGGAAGCTGAGGAGTGACATGAAGAAGACATTGGTCACAGCCGTCACGGCGGCGGCCCTGCTCGCCACGCTCACCGCGTGCGGCGGTGGCAGCGGCAGCGATGGTGACACCCTGCGCGTCGGCACGCTGAGCGACTCGCGACCCAACGCCTACCAGGAGAACGGCCAGTTCACCGGGTTCGACAACGAGCTGCTGAAGGACATCGCGGCCAAGGAGAACCTGAAGGTCGAGTTCGTCGCGGTCGACTTCTCCGCGCTGCTGGGCCAGGTCGCCAACGGGACGTTCGACATCGGCAGCGCGGGCATCGCGCAGACCGACGCGCGCAAGCAGACCGTGGCGTTCTCCGACCCGTACAACTACCAGTCGCTGGGCATCGAGGCTAAGGAGACGGCGGGCATCACCGACGAGAACTCCTTGGCGGGCAAACGGATGGGCGTGGTGCAGGGCACCGTCTCCGACACCTGGCTCGCGACGAACGCGCCCAAGGCCCAGGCCGTGCGCTTCCCCAACGACGCGGCGGCGCTGAGCGCACTGAAGTCGTCGGCCATCGATGGCGCGGTGTTCGACGCGGCCTCGGCCGAGGACTACTCGGCGAAGAACCCTGGCCTGAAGGTCACCAAGACGATCACCACGACGATCCCGCACGGGTACGCCGTGAAGAAGGGCAACACCGACCTGCTGAACAAGCTCAACGACGGCATCAAGAAGATCGTCGCCGACGGCACCTGGAAGAACGTGCACCAGCAGTTCGAGCCGAACGAGCCGGTGCCCACCGATTTCGCCGCGGGGCAGTAGTCCAAGATGGATCAGTTTCTCGACACGTTCCTCAACTGGGACTACATCTGGCAGGTCTTCCCCGATCTGCTGAAGACGGGCCTGGTCAACACGCTGATCCTCGCCGGGGTGTCGGCGGTCATCGGCACCGTGCTCGGCATGGTGCTGGCGGTGATGGGACTGTCCAAGAAGGTCTGGCTGCGCTGGCCCGCGCGGGTGTACACCGACATCTTCCGCGGCCTGCCGGCGATCCTGACGATCCTCGTGATCGGCCAAGGCCTGGGCACGCTCGCGCGGCCGATCGTCGGCCACAACCCGTACCCGCTGGGCATCACCGCGTTGAGCCTGATCGCCGCGGCCTACATCGGTGAGATCTTCCGCGCGGGCATCCAGAGTGTCGAAAAAGGACAGCTGGAGGCCAGCCGCGCGCTGGGCATGACCTACACCAAGGCGATGCTGCTGGTGGTGATCCCGCAGGGCGTGCGCCGTGTGCTGCCCGCGCTGGTGAACCAGTTCATCGCGCTGGTGAAGGACTCGACGCTGGTGTACTTCCTCGGGTTCCTCACCTCGCAGCGCGAGCTGTTCCGCATCGGCCAGGACCTGGCGGCCAACACGGGCAACCTGTCGCCGCTGGTGGCGGCCGGCGTGGTGTACCTCGTGATCACCGTGCCGCTCACGCACCTGGTGAACTACATCGACAAGCGACTGCAGACCGGCCGCAAGGTCCGCGCCGACCCCGGCGACGACGGCGGCAGCAACCTGTCGCTCGTGAACACCGAGAGGGTGAGCCTGTGACCACCGCCGTGCGATCGTCCAGTGTGGAGCTGCGCGACATCCACGTCAGCTTCGGCACGCTCGAAGTCCTGCGCGGCGTGGACCTGAAGGTGGCCAGCGGCCGCACCACGTGCGTCATCGGCCCGTCCGGCTCGGGCAAGTCCACGCTGCTGCGCTGCGTCAACCGCCTGCAGGAACCCGACAGCGGCGACCTGCTGCTCGACGGCACCAGCGTGATCCACTCGAACCCGGACGCGCTGCGCCAGCGCGTGGGCATGGTGTTCCAGCACTTCAACCTCTTCGGCCACCGCAGCGTGCTGGACAACATCGTGCTGCCGCTGCGGAGCGTGAAGCGACTGTCCAAAGAGGAGGCAGCGGAGATCGCGCACGCGCGGCTGGCCGAGGTGGGCCTGGAGGACAAGGCGCCGTACCGGCCGTCGGCGCTGTCGGGCGGGCAGCAACAGCGCGTGGCCATCGCGCGGGCGCTGGCGATGGACCCCGAGGTGATGCTGTTCGACGAGGCCACCTCCGCACTGGACCCCGAGCTGGTCAAGGGCGTGCTGAACCTGATGGCGGGCCTGGCTTCGCGGGGCCTCACGTTGATCGTGGTGACGCACGAAATGGGCTTCGCGCGCAGCGTCGCCGATGAAGTGGCGTTCATGGACGCCGGCCGGATCGTGGAGCAGGGGAGCCCGGATCAGATCTTCGACAACCCGCGCAGCCCGCGGTTGCAGCAGTTCCTTTCGCAGGTGCTCTGAGCGCTCTCGGCAATTTCCCCGAATTGTTCGCGCGTATCACGAAATTCGGTGACTTGACCGGAGAATTCGTGAGCGTAGTCTCGGCCCCGCACTTCATCGCATTCACGCTCGAGGCGAGAGCGAGGAAGCCGAGATGGGTGGAGCCGGGGAGCTCACCGCGCGGGTCAAGGGCAGGGTCTATTTTCCAGGCGACGTGGGGTACGACCGGGAACGGGGCGGGTTCAACCTCGCGCTCGACCACCGGCCCGAGGTGGTGGTGGCGGCCGCGGCCGAATCCGACGTGGGCGCGGGTGTGCGCTTCGCCGCGGAGCACGGGCTGGCCGTCGACGTGCAGTCGACCGGCCACGGCGCGCACCGCTCGATGGGCGGCGGTCTGCTCGTCACCACGCGGAGCCTGAACCGGGTCGAGGTCGACCCGCGGCGGCGGGTCGCGCGCGTCTCGGCCGGCGCGACGGCGGGTGACGTCCTCGTCGCCACCGCGGCACACGGCCTGACCGCGCCGGTCGGGTCCGTGCCCGGCGTCGGTTACGTCTCCTACAGCCTCGGCGGCGGCCTCGGGATGCTCGGCCGCCGCCACGGTTACGCCGCCGACCACGTGCGCCGCTTCGACGTCGTCACGGCGGACGGCCGCGAGCTCACCGTGACGGCCGAACAGCACCCCGACCTGTTCTGGGCCCTGCGCGGTGGTGGCGGCAACCTCGCCGCGGTCACGGCGCTGGAAACCAGCTTGGTGCCGCTGCGCGAGCTCTACGGGGGCAGCCTGTTCTTCACCTCCGAGCGCGCACCGGTGGTCATCGAACGGTTCCGGTCGAGCCTGGCGACGGCGCCGCGAGAGCTGAGCCTGTCGCTCGCATTCCTCGCCTTCCCGGACGTGCCGGGCGTACCCGAGCCGCTGCGGGGCCGGTTCTGCTGCCACCTGCGCGTGGCCTACCTCGGCGCCGCGGACGTCGGCCGGCGGTTCGTCGAGCCGCTGGTCACGGCGGGGCCGTTCCTGGACACGGTGACGACGATGCCGATGACCGACCTCGGCTCGATCCACGCCGACCCGGTGGGCCCGATGCCGGTCGACAGCGAGAGCCTCGCGCTGACCAGCGAGGACGCGCTGGAGGTCGTGCCGTCGCTCGTGGATCCGCGCGCGCCGTTCATGCTGGAGCTGCGCCACCTCGGCGGCGCGCTGGCCGACGAACCCGAGGTCGCGGACGCCGTCGGGCACCGCGCGGCGCGGCTGAACCTGTTCACGTCGGCGCACCCCGGCGCCGCACCCGGGTCGCAGTCGCACGTGTACGAAGCCGTCTCGGGGTGGAGCTCCGGCGGTCCATTGAGGACGTTCCTGCCCACGAGCCACACCGACGCGTCGTCCTGCTACGAACCGGCCACGGCCACGGAGCTAGCGCGCCTCAAGGACGTCTGGGATCCGGGTGACGTGTTCAGCTTCGCCCCGGCCGTGGTGGCACCAGCTCTTCGAGCCAGTCGAACATCCGGTTCTCGGTGAGCAGCCGGCCCATCGGCTGCACGTGCTCGTTGGCGCCCTCCTCGACGGTGAACCGCAGCAGGTCGGCGCGGCCGCCGTGTCCGCGCACGAGCTCGGCGAGCCGGCTGGACTGGCCGGGCCAGAACTGCTCGTCGTCGGGGTCGGTGATGAGCAAGGGCGTGGTGATGGCGGCGACGGTTTCCTCGTCCAGCTGGTACTTCTCGACGGCTTTGAAGAGGTCGTACCAGTCTTCGTGCGAGTAGGGCCGCGCCCGGAATGTCAAGGTGCGGCGCAGGCCCGGCAGGCGGACGGCGATGCCCATGTCGCGGTTGAACGTGTCGCGCTCGCCGTGCTCCAGCGCGGTCCGCATGCCCTTGGACAGGGGGCGCATCCAGGAAGTCGACACGTCGACCACACCAGGGTCGATCACCGCGGCGGCCAGGCGGTGCTCGAACGCGAGCGCGCGGGGCAGCCAGTAGCCGGCCTGGCTGATTCCGTAGCCGGCGAGCTCGGCAACGTCCGGACGGTCGACGAGCGTGTCGACGACCGGGGTGAGCACGGCTTCCCAGTCGTGGCGGAAGCAGGTTTCGCGCTCGAACAGCATCGACTGCTGGCCGGGGCCGTCGTAGAGGAACGCATTCCAGCCGCGGGCCAGCGCGCCGGCCGCCGCGGAGGTCCACAGGTCGCTGAGGGCGCCGTCGCTGCCGTTGGTGACGACGAGCGTCGGGCGCGAGGTGCCGGACGCGTCGGGGCGCAGGAGGTAACCGGGCAGCTCCGTGCCTTCGTAGGGAACGGGGACGCGGAGGAAGGCGCCTTCGGAGCAGTCCACCACGGCTTCCCAGCATTCCCGGTGGGACTTGAACGCTTCCTTCAACGCGGCCGTGTCGTCCCCTGTGGACAGTCCGTCGACGACGCAGGCCCAGTACGTCGCCGCTCGCAGGTAGTGGGAGCCGGCGCTGACCAGGTGCCCGGCTTCGCGCGCCTTCGCGGCTTCTTCCTGCACACGGGTCGCCGTCCGCTCCCACTCGCGCGACCAGTCCGTCGGCCGGCCGACGCGGGCGATCGTCGCCAGCACCTCACCGACCTCACTCGCCCCGCGCACGGCGCGGCCGAGCACTCCGCGAGTGGCGAAATCGAGCTCGTCGTCGCGGAAGAATCCCGCGGAAATGACCTTGTTGCCGTGGGAAACCAACGCCACCATTTGTGCCTCCCCATCTTTCGTCCACACTCGTCTCTCGGTGCGGGCGTTGACAAGGCGGGGCTTGACTCAGCCGGCGGGGGAAGCGGTGATCGTGCATTCCTCGGCGGCACCCAAATTCAGCACCGCAGCAGCGGATCCGCCGTTCACGGCGATGGCCAGGTGGCCGGCCGAGTCGGTGAAAACCAGGTTCGTGCCCGGGGGCACGTCGCCGAAGGTCCGCCCGATCGTCGCCGACACCGCCACGCGTTCGCTGTGGACCGTGACGCCGCCCGTCAGCCCGGTCAGCTCGAGGTCGGCGGGGGTGGCGGCGAGCTGGACGTTGCCGAAGTGGTCGACCGTCAGCACGTCCGACACCAGCTTCCCGGGGAACGCGGCGATCATCGGCTCAGGCAGCCGGACCAGGTCGTCGACCTCTGGCCCGAAGCTCGCGGGTTCGGCCCCGAGCGCGAGGCGGGCGGCGGCGGGGGCGAACACGTCGCGGCCGTGGAAGGTCGCCGACGCCGGGTCGGGCACGTCGATCTCAAAAGCCTCGGTCACGCCGCCGAGCGCGGCCGCGGCGGGCAGGAGCAGGCCGTTGTCGGGCCCGACCAGCGGGCCTCGGGGGGTGACGACGACGATGCTTCGTCTTGTGGTGCCCACGCCGGGGTCCACCACGGCCAGGTGCACGGCGTCCGGCAGCGACGGCACGGTCTGCGCCAGCACCGCCGCGCCCGGGCGCACCTGCTGCGGCGGCACGAGGTGCGTCACGTCGAGCACCCGCACGTCGGGCGCCAGGCGCGCGATCACCCCGTGGCAGGCCGCGACGAAGCCGTCGCGCAGGCCGTAGTCGGTGGTGAACGAGATCCAGCGGTAGCGCATGACCTGCATCATCCTCGGTTCCCGGGGCCTCGGGTTAGGGTGCAGCCGTGACGACGCTCGCCGAATACCCGAAGATCGCCGCCGGCAAGGTCCGGGAGCTCTACGCCGTAGGGGACGACCACCTGTTGCTGGTCACGTCCGACCGCATCTCGGCCTACGACTTCGTGCTGGACACGCCCATCCCGGACAAGGGGCGCGTCCTCACGGCGATGAGCGTGTTCTGGTTCACCCAGCTCGCCGACCTCATCCCGAACCACCTCGTGGCCTGGGACGACCCGCGCATCCCCGCCGAGGTCCTGGGCCGGTCGCTGCTCGTGCGGCGGTTGGACATGCTGCCGGTGGAGGCCGTCGCGCGCGGGTACCTCACGGGGTCCGGCTTCGCCGACTACCAGCGCAGCGGTTCGGTCTGCGGCGTCGAGTTACCGGGCGGCTTGGTGGAGTCGGCACGGTTGCCCTCGCCCATTTTCACGCCGGCGACGAAGGCCGAGCTGGGTGAGCACGACGAGAACGTGTCGTTCGAAACGGTCGCGGCGCAGATCGGCTTGGCGCGCGCGACCGATGTCCGCGACGCGACGCTCGCCATCTACCGCCGCGGCGCCGAGTTCGCGGCCGAGCGCGGCATCCTGCTGGCGGACACGAAGTTCGAGTTCGGCCTCGACGCCGAGGGCCGGCTCGTCCTCGCCGACGAGGTCCTCACGCCCGACTCGTCGCGGTACTGGCCGGCCGACGGCTACGAGCCCGGCCACACCCAGCCGTCGTTCGACAAGCAGTACGTGCGCGACTGGCTCACCGGCCCGTCCGGCTGGGACCGCGCGTCGAACACCCAGCCGCCGCCGCTGCCGGACGACGTCGTGGCCGCCACGCGCGCGCGTTACGTCGAGGCCTACGAGCGCATCAGCGGGCTTTCGCTGGCCGACTGGCCGGGCGCCTGAAACTGTCGGTGGGCGCTGGCAGACTGGATCACATGAGCGAGGCTTTGGTACTGGGCGGCGGCGGGGTCGCGGGGATCGCGTGGATGACGGGCCTCCTGGCGGGCCTCGCCGACGCGGGGCATGACGTCAGCGGCGCGGACCTGATCGTCGGCACGTCGGCGGGCTCCGCCGTCGCCGCGCAGATCGGCAGCGGGTTGAGCCTGGGCGAGCTGTACGTCCGGCAGGCGGACGCGGCGCGTCAGTCCCCGGAGATCCCGGTCGAGGTGGACCTGGAGAAGTTCGGCGAGCAGTTCGGCGCCGCGGTTTCGGCCGGCTCGGTTCTCGAGGTCCGGCGCGCGGTCGGCGAGTTCGCGCTGTCGGCCTCCACCGTGCCGGAGTCGCGCCGCCGCTCGGTGATCGAGGCGCGGCTCCCGTCGCACGAGTGGCCGACCCGCGCGTTGGCGATCGTGGCGGTCGACGCGGTCTCCGGCGAGCCCCGCGTCTTCCGCAACGACTCGGGCGTGTCGCTGGTCGACGCCGTGGCCGCCAGCTGCGCCGTCCCGGGCATCTGGCCGCCGGTCTCCATCGAGGGCCACCGCTACGTCGACGGCGGCGTGCGGTCCGCGGACAACGCCGACTACGCCGCGGGGTACGACCGGGTGCTGGTGGTCATGCCCCTGGGCTCGGCCGATGTCTTTCCGACGGAGAAGCCCTTCGCGGACGTCGTGGCCTCTCTGCGCGCCGGCGGCTCCTCGGTGGCCGTGGTGGAACCCGACGAGGCCTCCCTGGCGGCGATCGGCCAGAACCCCCTGGACCCGGAAACGCGCCGCCCATCCGCCGAGGCGGGGCGGGTGCAGGGAAAGGGCCTGGAGATCGTTTGGTCGTGATCGCTTCGCCACGGTCGTGTTCTGGCCGTGGTCACTGCCGCTGTCGCTCCGCTCGCCCGGGACTTGTCCACACCTGCTCGCCCGGGCCGCACTTGTCCACAGATTCCGCCCACGACTTGTCCACACCCACCCGCTCGAGGCGCAGTTGTCCACAGATTCCGCGCATGCCGTTTTTCGGCCGCGGGCGCCGATAGACTGGGACGGGGACGCCCCCCAGGGGGGCGGGGGTTGTGTGTCCTCCCGGCTGGGGGCCCGGAAAAGTCTTGTGGCCTGGTTGTCGGGCGGGCACGGTCTCTGGCGATCATGTGAGTGTCTGGGTCCCATGATCGTGTGGGAGAGTCGTGCTTGCTGTGCCATCGGGCCTTTCCGGCCGTTTTTGATCGCCTAGTCCCGCTGACGGCGGTGGACGCTGCTCCGGGTGGGCGGGCGACCTGCGTAAACATCTGGCGATGGTGGCGGACCCGCGGCATCGGCGGGTGTGCGGCATTCGATCGGGTCAGTTTTTGCAGTGGATCGCGGAGGTCGGGCCATGTCCGGGGTGTGATCGCTTCATGAGTGAGGCGGAAAACAGGCAGCCGACCCGACTTTCACTGGCAGACTGGCGTCCGTGATCCTGCTCATCTGCGGCAGTCTGCGGGGCGGTTCGGTGAACGCGGCGGTGATCGGGACCGCCGCGGGGTTCACCGAGTCCAAGGTCTACGCGGGCCTCGGCGACCTCCCCCACTTCAACCCCGACGACGACCAAGACCCCCTGCACCCGGCCGTTGTGGCGTTGCGCGCGGAGGTCGGTGCGGCCGAAGGCGTGCTGATCTGCACGCCGGAGTACGCGGGCGGCCTGCCGGGGTCGTTCAAGAACGTGCTGGACTGGACCGTCGGCGGCGGTGAGATCTACGGCAAGCCCGTGTCGTGGATCAACGCGTCGTCAGTCGCGGCCCCCACCGGCGGCGCGGACGCCCACGAGTCGCTGCGCAAGGTCCTCACCTACGCCGGCGCGCGCATCGTCGAAGACGCCTGCGCGCGCATCCCCATCCCGCGCCACACCGTGTCCGACGGCATCATCACCGACCCCGACCTGCGGGGCCGGATCGCGATGGCCGTGAGCAGGTTGGTGGAGGCCACGAAAGCCTGACACTGCGTAACTCTCATGTGTCCTTTCTGCGCAGTTCACGGCGTTGTCAGGCAGGCGCCACCGGGCTGAGGCGCAATGGGACACGTGGATGCTCGCCTGCTGGTATCGCTGTCCGGGGCCACCCCGCGCACGCTGCACCGCTGCGCCGACCTCGCGTCGGAGCTGGAGCGGCGGCGGGTGCCGCTGTCGATCCTGCACGTCGCGCGGACCGAGAACGGCCCCGTGACCGCCTGGGTGCGCACGCGCGCCGCCGCGGGGGACTCGGTGCTGCTGCACGGCTACGACCACCGCATCACCCCGACGCACCGCACCGTCCAGCTCGGCCGTCGCGCGGAGTTCGCCGCGCTGCCGGCGCACGAGGCGCGCCTGCGCCTGATCGCCGCGAAGGCCGCGCTCGACACCACCGGCGTCGCCGTCGACGGCTTCGCGCCGCCGCGCTGGCTCGCCTCGCAGGGCACGCTGCAAGCGTTGCGGGAACACGGGATCACGCTCTGCGCCGACGCGGGTTCCGTCCGTGACCTCGTGACCGGCGAGGTGCTCCGGGCGCGCGTGCAGGAGTTCACGAGCCAGTCGCACCGCACCGAGACGGTCCGCTGCTTCGCCCTCGTGCTGGCGTCGGCCCGCGCCGCCCGCCGCGGCGGCCTGGTGCGCCTCGGCATCGACGCCGCCGACCTCACCCGCCCCGGCCTGCGCCAGGCCCTGCTCGACGCGGTCGACGTCGCCATCGAAAACCGCGCCTTCGGCAGCACCTACGGCTCCCTGCGCCGCGCGGCCGCCGCCTGACCCCACCCGCCAAGCCCGCGGCTGGAATCATGGGCCGCATGGCGGAAACGAAGACCACGGTGAGCCCGGCGGCAGTCCGCGACGCCGCCCTCACCCTGTTCGCCGAACGCGGCTACCACGGCACCGCGCTCAGCCAGATCGCCGCGGCGCTCGGCATCCGCACGCCCAGCCTCTACAACCACATGCGCGCCAAGCAGGACCTCCTACGCGACATCGTCGCCGACACCACCGAACAGGTCTGGGCCGATTACGAGTCCGCCGTCGCCGGCATCGACGACGTCGCCGAACGCCTCCGCCGCGCCACCCGCGTCTACGCCCTTCGCCACGCCACGCACCGCCGCGAAGCCCTCGTCGTCAACCGCGACATCGCCAGCCTCGAAGACCCCGCCCGCACGGCCGTCCTCGAGTTGCGCCGCCGCCACGCCCACGCCTTTCGCACCCTCATCGAACAGGCCGGCCCCACCGACGAGGAATCCGCGACGCTCGCGGCGTTCGGCATCCTGGAGATGTGCGTGAGCATCGCCCGCTGGTTCCACGAAGACGGGCCCCTGTCGGCGGAAGCCGTGGCGGACAAGTACAGCGAGTACGCATTGCGCGTCGCGGGCCTCGCCTGAGGATTCTTTCGGCGACGCGCACCTGCTTCAGCTGACCACCTCGCCGCGTCGTTGGCGTGTGCCGGCGACCTGACCACAAGGCTCGGTAACAGCGACGGCCAACGACCCGAACCCCCACCCGCGGATCGGCCCCGCACAGCCTCCTTCGTCTGAGCACGCCGCCGGGCACTGCTCGGGTCGGGTGGGTGTACTGCCGGCGTTTCCGCGAGCCCAGGCAATAGCGATTCCCGCCGACCGGCGCCGATCTCGATCGCAGACGGCTGCCGACCCGCCCCGACGCCGGTCGCGCTGGGTTCACCTGCGTCACGCGAGTTCGCTGTGGACTTTCGGGACTGGGCAACAGCCAAGCCCTGCCGTGCCGGCGCAAAGCCACGCGCTCCACAGCGGCAACCCCGTTTCGCCCACCGCCTCGGTAACAGCGACCGCGACTCCGATCTCGCCCGCCAAGACCCGCCTGGGTGCAAGACCACGCGTCCCGCAGCTGCGCACCTGTCCTCGGCCGAACCACCCGAATCCCCACCCGACCGCACCTTGCCCCCGCCGCTCCTCCTCCCTACACTCCATCAACTAACTATCATTAGTTAACCTCGCGGTGGAGATGTCGATGCTCAGAGTCGAGTTGATCCGTCCCATCCCTCAGCTGCTGGTCGGGCACGCGGCGCGCTTCGGGGGCAAGGTCGCCTTCTACGACGATCGCCGGGCGGTGACCTACGGGGAGCTGGCCGAGCGCACGCGCCGGCTCGCCGGGAACCTCGTGGATCGCGGCGTGGACCGAGGTGCGCGGGTGCTGATCTACCTGGAAAACAGCGTCGAGACGGCCGAGTCGTACCTCGCGACCACGCGGCTCGGCGCGGTCGGCGTGTGCGCGAACCCCAACGCCGCGCCCGCGGAGGTCGCGTACCAGCTCGCCGACAGTGAGGCGCGCGTCGTGATCACCGACGACGCGCACATCGACCACGTTCGCGCCATGGTCGACGGACGGGAAGCGCTGGTCGTGCTGGTCACGGAAAACGACGCACCCGAAGAGAACTACGAACACCTCGCCACCGTCGAACCGAAATCCGCGCCCCGGGACGACCTCGGGCTGGACGACGTCGCGTGGATGCTCTACACGTCCGGCACCACCGGTCGCCCCAAGGGCGTGCTGCTCACGCAGCGCAGCTGTCTGTGGGTGGTCGCCGCGTGCTGGGCACCGATCGTGGGCCTCACGTCGGCCGACCGGGTGCTCTGCCCGCTGCCGCTGTTCCACTCCTACGCCCTGGACCTGTGCGTGCTCGGCGTTTTCGCCGTCGGCGCGACGGAACGGATCCTGCCGCGCTTCTCCACGCCTCGCGTGCTCGAGCTGCTCGAACAAGAGCCGTTCACGTTGATGCCGGGCGTGCCCACGATGTTCCAGTACCTCCTGCACGGCGTCCGCGGCACGCCGTGGAGCAGCATCACGCTGCGCATGTGCGTGTCGGCCGGCGCGATCATGCCGGCGGCGCTCAACGCCGAGTTCGAGCAGGCGTTCGGCGTGCAGCTGCTGGAGGGCTACGGCATCACGGAAACGTCCACAATGGTCACCATGAACACCCCGGACGGCGGACGGGTCCTCGGTTCGTGCGGGCTGCCGCTGCCCGGCGTCGGCGTGCGGCTCGTGGACCCCGTGACCGGCGAGGACGTCGGCGTCGGCGAAGAGGGCGAGCTGTGGGTCAGCGGCCCGAACATCATGCGGGGCTACCACAACCGCGCCGAGGCCAGCGCGGAAGTGCTGCGGCTCGGCTGGTACCGCACCGGCGACCTCGGCCGCCGCGACGCCAACGGCTTCCTCACGATTTCCGGCCGCACCAAGGAGCTCATCATCCGCGGCGGCGAGAACATCTACCCCGCCGAGGTGGAAGCCGTGCTGTTGAAGGTGCCCGGCGTGGCCGACGCCGCCGTCGTCGCGCGCAAGCACGCCGACCTCGGCGAGGTGCCAGTGGCGTTCGTCGTGCCCGAACAACCCGGTGACCTCGACGTGGCCACGCTGCGCGCCGCCTGCGCGCAGCAGCTCTCGCACTTCAAGGTGCCCGAGCAAATCCTCGAAATCGACGCCATCCCCCGCACCGGCTCCGGCAAGGTCATGCGCTTCCGCCTGCAGGAACGCCTGGTCGACGCCTGATTCCGGTCGCGGGTTGACCGCACCAAGCCATCCCCCTACTCTGCAAACTAACGTTAATTAGTAAGGTGGTGTACGTGGACCTCTCCAACACCTTCACCGTGGACCTCCCGATCGACGCCGCCTGGCGCGTGCTGACCGACCTCGAACGCGTCGCGCCCTGCCTGCCCGGTGCGGCTCTGCTCGGTTTCGAAGACGGGGTGTACCGCGGCGCGGTGAAGATCAAGGTGGGCCCCGTTTCCGCGAAGTACCAGGGCACGGCGCGCTTCGTCGAGAAGGACGCCGACGCCCACCGTGCGGTGCTGCGGGCCGAGGGCAAGGACGCCGGCGGTCAGGGCAACGCGGCCGCGACCGTCACCGCCACGCTCACCGCGCAGGGCAGCGGGACGAAGGTCGACGTGCGGACGGACCTGGCGCTGTCCGGCCGGGTCGCGCAGTTCGGCCGCGGCGTGATCGCCGACGTCACCGGCAAGCTGCTCGGCCAGTTCGTCCAACGGCTGGAAGCGGAGGTCGCGAGCGCCGCGCCGGTCAAGCCCGTGAACCTCGACGACGTCGAACCGCTCGACGTGATGGCGAGCGTCGGCGGCACGGTCGCCAAGCGCGCGGTGCCCGTCGCGGCCGTCGCGCTGGTGCTCGTCATGCTCGCGATCCTCCTGACGCGCAAGGGAAAGGCGGCGCAGTGACCGTGGTTCGTGAACCCCACCTCTACGTCGGCGGCCAGTGGATCGCCGGCGGCGGCACCGACTGCGAGGTCGAGAACCCGGCCACCGAGGAGCTCGCGGGTGCCGTCGCGCAGGCCTCGCCCGCCGTCGTCAACCTGGCCGTGGCCTCGGCCAACGCGGCGTTCGACGGCTGGGCCACCACCCCGGTCGCCGAGCGGGCCGCCGCGCTGCGCCGCTTGCACGACGTGATCACCCAGCGCGCCGACCGGTTCGCCGAGCTCATCACGCTCGAACAAGGCTCCCCACCACCGGTGGCGCGGAAGTTGCATGTGGACACTCCGCTCGCGGTGCTGGCTCAGACGGCCGGCGCGCTGGAGGAGTTTCCCTTCCGGAGCCAGCTGGGAAACTCCGTGATCCTGCGTGAGCCCGTCGGTGTCGTCGCCGCGATCACGCCGTGGAACCTGCCGCTGCATCAGATCGTGGTCAAGGTCGTCCCGGCGCTGGCGGCCGGCTGCACCGTGGTGCTCAAACCCGCCGCCCTGACGCCGCTCACCGCGTTCGAGCTGATGCGCCTTCGAAGCCGCGGGGTTCCCGGCCGGCGTGATCAACCTGGTCACCGGCAGCGGCGGCGACGTCGGTGACCAGCTCACCCGCAACGCGAGCGTCGACCACGTGTCCTTCACCGGCTCGACGCCGGTGGGGGCGCAGGTCGTCTCCGCCGCGGCGGAGACGATCAAGGGTGTCACGTTGGAGCTGGGCGGGAAGTCCGCGAGCGTTGTTCTGTCCGATGTGGACGACGCGCTGCTGGCCAAGGCCGTGAAGGTCACCGTGGCCAACTGCTACCTCAACGGCGGCCAGACGTGCACCGCGCTCTCGCGGCTGATCGTGCCGGCCGATCGTTTGCCGCAGGTCGAGGAGCTGGCGGCCGCGGCGTCGGCGAAGTACGTGCCCGGTGAGCGGCTCGGACCGCTGATCTCGGCCGGGCAGCGCAAGGAGGTCGAGAGCTTCCTGGGTTCAGGTGAGGCCCGCGTGATCACCGGGCCTGCCGAGCTGCCCGAGCGCGGCCACTACGTCACCCCGACCGTCTACAGTGGTGTGGATCCGGATTCCCGCCTCGCGCAGGAAGAGGTCTTCGGCCCGGTGTTGGCCATCCTGTCCGCGGAGTCGGACGACCATGCCATCGCCACCGCCAACAACTCGCGCTACGGCCTCGGGGGTGCACTGTGGACCGGTGACCCGGACCACGCGCTGGAGTACGCCGCGCGCATCCGCACCGGTCAGGTCGACGTCAACGCGGCGCCGTTCAACCCGCGTGCACCGTTCGGCGGGTACAAGGCTTCGGGCATCGGCCGGGAGATCGGCGACTACGGCATTTCCGACGTCCTCGAGATCAAGGCGGTGCAGCTGTGACCGAAGTGAACGCGTTGGTGCTCCGGGAAACCGGCGCTCCGATGGCCGTGGAACGCATCCGCCTGCGCGATGTCGGTCCGGGTGACGTGCGGGTGCGCATCGACGCCACCGGCGTCTGTCACTCCGACCTTTCGCTGGCCCGCGGCGTGCTCGTGCAGCAGCTCCCGGCCGTGC
Source organism: Amycolatopsis sp. NPDC051373 (assembly GCF_040689465.1). Lineage (NCBI taxonomy): Bacteria > Bacillati > Actinomycetota > Actinomycetes > Pseudonocardiales > Pseudonocardiaceae > Amycolatopsis > Amycolatopsis sp. NPDC051373. The sequence continues at coordinate 681,395 of NZ_JBFBAE010000001.1, forward strand.
TCGGGCACGAGGCGTGCGGAACGGTGCTGGAGACCGGCGCCGAAGTCACGGATCTGGCCGAAGGCGATCGGGTGATCCTGCTGTGGATCACGCCGTGCGGCGACTGCGTCCACTGTGGACGGGGTGAGGCGCACCTGTGCGTCAACGGGGCCGCGCGTGGCAGCGAAGCGTACGCCTCAGACGCTGACGGAAACCCTGTCTACGCGGGCCTGACTGTCGGTTCCTTCGCGGAACAGACCGTCGTCCCGGCGGCTGCAGCGGTGAAGGTGCCCGACGACATCAGCTCCGCCGACGCCGCGTTGCTCGGCTGCGCGGTGACCACCGGCGTCGGGGCCGTCACCAAGACCGCGCGCGTTCAGCCCGACTCGTCGGTGCTGGTGGTGGGTCTCGGCGGCGTGGGCTTGGCGGCGATCCAGGGCGCGAGGCTGGCGGGCGCCCGCACGATCATCGCCGTCGACCGCAACCCCGACAAGGCGGCCTACGCCGCAAAACTCGGCGCCGACCACTTCGTCCCGGCCGACGACACCACGAAAAAGGCCGTGCGCGCCCTGACCGGCGGCGAGGGGGTGGACTACGCGTTCGACTGCGTCGGCTCGGCCCGCACGATCCGCGACGCGTGGGGCATGACGCGCCGCGGCGGCACCGCGTGCGTGGTCGGTGTCGGCGGCAAGGACGACCTCGTGTCGTTCAGCGCGCTCGAACTGTTCCACTTCGCCCGCACTCTCGTCGGCTGCGTCGCCGGCTCACTCGACGCGGCCCACGACCTGCCGAGGTACTTCGAAGACGTCCGCAGTGGACGGCTCGACCTCGCCGCGATGGTGACCGGCCACGGCGGACTCGGCGATATCGAAAACGCCCTGGCCGACATGGCTGCCGGTCAGGGCGTGCGGACGCTGGTGGTGCCGGCATGAAGGTCGGAGCCCTCACCATCGAACCGGTCTACGACGGCTACGGCCGCGAGCCCGCCCGGGAAGTCCTCGTGCGACCGGACGTGCCCGACGCGTGGGCCTGCCACGAGCACCTGCTCGACGAGCGCGGCGACCTCGACCTCACGCTCGGCGGGTTCCTGCTGCGCACCGGCGACCGCGTGGTGCTGATCGACGCCGGCGTCGGCACGATCGACAACGACAAGTACCACGGCGGGCAGTTCCTCGAAAGCCTGCGTGAACACGGCGTCGCTCCCAGCGACGTGACCGACGTCGTGTTCACGCACCTCCACTTCGACCACGTCGGCTGGGCCACCAAGAAGGGCCAGGTTGTGTTTCCGAACGCGACCTACCGCGTGCACGCGGCCGACTGGGCCCACTTCGTCGACAGCCCGGATTCCGAACCCGGCGCGGTCCGCAAGCTGTCGCCGCTGGCCGAGCGGCTGGAACCGTTCGAAGCGGACACCACGCTCGCGCCCGGCCTCGACACCCGGCACGTGCCCGGCCACACGCCCGGCTCCACGATCTTCGTGGTCTCCAGCGAAGGCGAGCGCGCGCTGCTGCTGGGCGACGTCGCACACTCCACAGTGGAGCTCACCGACCCGACGTGGGAGGCGATCTTCGACGTCGACCGCACGGCCGCGCGGAAGGTGCGCGTCGGCTTGATCGAGGAGCTCACCGACAGCTCCGACGCGGTGGCCGGCGCGCACTTCCCGGGCCTGCGGTTCGGCCGCGTCGTGACCGTCTCCGGCGAGCGCCGGTTCGAGCTCATCTGAAAGGGAACCCATGGACCTCAAGCTCAGCGGCAAGAACGTGCTGGTCACCGGCGCCGGCCAGGGACTCGGCCGCGCGATCGGGATGGCGTTCGCCGGCGAAGGCGCCAACGTCGCGTTCCACTACAACACGTCCTCCGACGGCGCCGAAGCCGCGGCGAAGGAAGCGGCCGCGCTCGGTGTGAAGGCCATCGCCGTGGGCGCGAACCTGCGTGACGGCGCCTCGGTTCGCATGGCCGTCGACGACGTGGTGGCGCAGCTCGGCTCGATCGACGTGCTCGTCAACAACGCGGCGGCCACGCAGAGCAAGCCCTTCCTCGAGACCACGGAAGAAGACTGGGCGCCGCAGATCGGCGTGACGGTGGAGGGCACGCTGCGGATCACCCAGGCCGTCGCGAAGCAGATGGTCGACGGCGGTGGCGGCGCCATCGTGAACCTCATGGGCGACTCCGGCCGCGTCGGCGAGTCACGGCTGCTGGTCACGGCCACTACGCGCTCGACCACGGTGGGCCTCACCAAGTCGCTCGCCAAGGAACTGGCCCGACACGGCATCCGCGCCAACGCTGTCTCCATCGCGCTTGTCCAAACGTCCAGTTTGGACGACCACACCGGACACGCCGACGACGCCAAGATGAAGAAGATCCTGTCGGCCTACCCGTTGCGCCGCCTGGGGCGCGCCGAGGACGTCACCCCGACCGTGCTGCTGCTGGCCTCCCCGCTCTCGTCCTGGACCACGGGGCAGATCGTGTCGGTCAACGGCGGCTACACGATGCCGTGACCACCGTGGAGGAGAACCCAGCCGGTGCCGTCGGGAAGGTCGTGCGGCGCAAGGAAGACGCGCGGCTGATCACCGGACGCGGGCGGTACGTCTCCGATCTGCAGCTGCCGCGGATGCGCCACGTCGCGTTCCTGCGCAGCCCGTTCGGCCACGCGCGGATCACGCGGGTCGACGTGTCCGCCGCTCGCGAGCTCCCGCGTGTGCATGTGTTCACCGGCGGCGAGGCGGAGTTCGCCGCCGTGCCGTTGCGGGCGTTGTCGGCGCTGCCGTCCTATGTGGAGACCGAGCAGCCGTTGCTGGCGCGGGAGAAGGTGCGGTTCGCGGGCGAGCCCGTGGCCGCCGTCGTCGCCGACGACCGCTACCGCGCCGAAGACGCGCTGGAGCTCATCGACGTCGACTACGAACCGCTGCCGGTGAACATCACCGCGTGGCTGCCGCCGACCGAACCGCTGCACGCCGACGCGCCGGACAACGTCCTGCTGGAGCGCACTTTCGACACCGGCGAGGTGCCGGACGCGCTCGCGGGCGCCGACCTCGTGGTCGAGCGCGAGCTGATCACCAACCGTCACGCGGGCAACCCGATGGAATGCCGCGCGGGCGTCGCGCTGTGGGACCCGGCGGACGACCGGCTCACGCTGTGGTCGGGCACGCAGGTGCCGCACATCGCGCGCAACATGATCGCGGAGCTGCTGGGCATCCCCGAGGGCAACGTGCGGGTGATCGCGCCCGACGTCGGCGGCGGCTTCGGCGTGAAAGCCGTGGTGTACCCCGAAGACGTCGCGTTGTGCCTGATCGCGCAGCAGCTGCGCGGGGTGCCGGTGAAGTGGGTCGAGGACCGCGCGGAGCACCTGCTCGCGGCCACGCACGCGCGTGATCACCGCTACGTCGTGAAGGCGGGGTTCCGGTCCGACGGTGAGCTGGTGGCGCTTGACGCCGACGTGACCTGCAACGTCGGCGCGTATTCGGTGTACCCGTGGACGGCCGGGATCGAGCCGCTGATGGCGGGCGGCCTGCTGTCCGGGCCGTACCGTTTGCAGCACTACCGCTGCACTGTGCGCGGGGTCGCGACGAACACGGCGCCGTCCGGGCCGTACCGGGGTGTCGCGCGGCCGGCGAGCGTATTCGCGATGGAGTCGGTGCTCGACGCGGCGGCGGCCGAGCTCGGGATGTCCGCTTTGGACATCCGTCGGCGGAACCTGATCACGCCGGAGGAGATCCCGTACCGGATGCCGTCGCGGCTGGTCGACGACTCCGGGTGGTACGGCGAGTGCCTGGAGAAGGCCGTGGAGTCCATCGGGTACGAGGACTTCCGCGCGGAGCAAGCCCGGCGCCGGTCGGCCGATGAGAACCCGATCGGTCTCGGGCTGGCCTGTTACAACGAGCTCACCGGCCTGGGCCGCGCGGCCGCGGCCGGCCCGCGGATGCCCTTCCGCACCGGTCACGACGCCTGCACCGTGCGCGTGAACCCCGACGGCCGGGTGACCGTGCTGTCCGGCGTGACGTCGCAGGGCCAGGGACTCGAGACGACCGTGGCGCAGATCGTCGCGGACGCGGTCGGAGTGTCCTATGCGGACGTCGAGGTCCGGATCGGCGACACGAACGAATCGCTCTGGGGCTTCGGCGCGTTCTCCTCACGGCAGGCCGTGATCGGCGGGGGCGCGGCGCACCGGTCGGCGATCACCGTGCGGGAGAAGATACTCCGGCTCGCGGCCGAGCTCTACGAGGCCAATGTGGACGATCTCAGCCTCGTGAACGGTGACGTGCGCGTCGCCGGAGAGGCCAAACCCGTCGGCACGCTGGCCGAGCTGGCGCGTGTCGCGTACCTGGAGTCCAACCGGCTGCCGGAGGGCATCGAGCCGGGGCTGGAGGCCACGCAGTTCTACGACCCGATCCGCGGGGCCTTTGCGGCCGGCGCGCAGGCCGCGGTCGTCGAGGTGGACCGGGCGACTGGGGAGCTCAAGATCCTCAAGTACGTGTGCGTCGAGGACGCCGGCACCGTCATCAACCCGCAGGTCGTCGAGGGGCAGATCGCCGGCTCGATCGCGCAGGGCATCGGCGGCGCGCTGTACGAGCACCTGATCTACGACGAGGGCGGCAACCTGTCCACGGGCACGCTGATGGACTACCTCATGCCGACCAGCGCCGAGGTGCCCGAGCTCGTGATCGGCCACCTCTCGCACCCCGCGGACAACCCGCTCGGCGTCCGCGGCGTCGGCGAGGGCGGCACGCTCGGGCCGAACGCGGTGCTCGCGGGCGCGGTCACCGACGCACTCGGCGTGCAGGTCACGCACCTGCCGCTGACACCGGGCGCGATCTGGGAGGCACTGCGATGATCACCACCGAAGTCCGCGGCGAGGTCGGCGTCATCGCCCTCGACCGGCACGAGCGGCGCAACGCGCTGGACGTCGAGCACTGCGTCGACCTGCGTAAAGCGGTTCTGGATCTGGGCCCTCGGGTGCGCGCGCTGGTGATCACCGGCCGGGGCACGAGCTTCTGCGCGGGGGCCGACCTCGGTGGCGTTTACGGCGACGGGTTCCGCACGGCGCTGTACGGCGCGTTGCGCAGCATCACGGCGCTGCCCGTGCCCGTGCTCGCGGCCGTCAACGGGCCGGCGATCGGCGCCGGCACGCAGCTCGCGATCGCCTGTGACCTGCGGGTGGCGGCCCCGTCCGCGGTGTTCGCGGTGCCGACCGCGCGCAACGGCCTTGTCGTGGACCCGTGGACGGTCCGCCGCCTGGCGTTGCTGGCCGGCGGCGGGGCCGCGCGGGCGATGCTGCTGGGTGGTGACCGGCTGGACGCTGGTCTGGCTTTTCACCGTGGACTCGTCGACCGCCTGGGTGACCTCGATGCCGCGTTGGAGTGGGCCGCCGAGATCGCCGAGTTCGCGCCATCGTCCCTGAAGTATTCGAAACAGGCGCTGGACACGCTGTTCGAAGGCGCGCCGTGGGATTCCACTTTGGACACGGCGTTCGAGGAGAGCTGGCCCCAGGAGGTGTCGAAGTGAAACCGGCACCGTTCGACTACGTCCGGGCGCACAGCGTCGACGAGGCTGTGCGCACCCTGGCGGAGGCCGACGGGGACGGCAAGATCCTCGCCGGCGGCCAGAGCCTGATGCCGGTGCTCGCGTTGCGCATGGCGCGTCCGCAGGTCCTGGTCGACGTCAACCGGATCCCCGGGTTGGCCACGATCACGCCCACCGGCGAAGGCGTTCGGCTCGGCGCGCTGGTCCGGCACGCGCGGCTGATCGAGCAACCGCACCACCCGCTCCTCGCCGAGGCCGCACGCTGGATCGGGCACACGGCGATCCGCTCGCGTGGCACGAGCGGCGGCAGCATCGCGCACGCCGACCCGTCCGCTGAGCTTCCGGTGGTCGCCGCCGCGCTGGAAGCGACCGTCCACATTGCCGGGCCAGGTGGTGGGCGCGTGGAGACGGCGACCTCGTTTTTCGCGGGGCCACTGGAAACCACGCTGGCCGAGGACGAGATGATCACCGCGGTGGACCTGCCTGCGCCGTCGCGGTGGGGGTTCGCCGAGTTTTCCCGACGGCACGGTGATTTCGGGCTCGTGCTCGTGGTCGCGACCGAAGTGGACGGTCGGTGGCGGCTGGCGATCGGCGGCGTCGGCGGGGTGCCGCTGCGTCCGGCGGAGGCCGAGCAGCTGCTGAACGACGGCGCCGATGTCGACGCAGTCGCTGCGGCCGCCGCTGCGGAAACCCAGCCGCAGAGCGATATCCACGCGTCGGCGGACTACCGGCGGGCGATGACGGCGGAGTTCGTCCGCCGGGCCCTGGCACCTCACGGGAAGCGAGCCGCGGCATGAAAGCCGAGTTCAGCGTCAACGGAACCCGTTACGACGTCGACGTCGAGCCGCGCCGGACGCTCGCCGACGCGTTGCGCGAGGACCTCGGCCTGACCGGCACACACCTGGGCTGTGAGCACGGCGTGTGCGGCGCGTGCACCGTGCTGGTGGACGGCGAGCCCGTGCGCGCGTGCCTGATGCTCGCCGTGCAGGCGGACGGGTGTTCCGTCAGCACCGTCGAGGGCCTTGCGGCCGACGACGGCACGCTGCACCCGTTGCAGGAAGCGTTCTGCGCGAAGCACGGGCTCCAATGTGGATTCTGCACGCCCGGCATGTTGATGACGGCGCTGGACCTGCTGGACCGTGAACCCGCGCCCTGCCGGGAACGCATCCGGGAGGAGATGTCCGGCAACATCTGCCGGTGCACCGGGTACGTCGGGATCGTCGACGCGGTGGAGGCCGCGGCGCAGGAGCTGAACCCGCGATGAGAACCGCTGCCTGGCTGCGGGTGGCCGGCGTGCCGGCCTCGGCCGCGCGGGAGACGTGGCGAGTGCTCGAGCGCCACGGCTGCGCGAGGTTCTACGTCGACGGCGATCTCGCGTTGTGCGCGGCTCTGGCGGTGGAGACCACTTCGGCCGAGATTTGCTGTTTCGTGGCGCCCCGGCCCGCGGAGGTGCTGCCCGGCGCACGGACCGTCCAGTACCTCAGCGACGGCCGGTTTGTGCTCGGGCTGCGTCCGGCCGATGACGACGACGGCCCGTTCGGCTCGATCACCGCGCACGCCCGCCTGGCCGAGGAAGTACTGAGGGCGCTGGGCCCGGTGCCGATCACGGTCGCCGGCGGCCGGGGTACCGTGCGATTGGCGGCGGAGTTCGCCACGTGCCGGCAGACCATGGACGTTCCGGGCGAACCGGACGACCTGGCCGCCCGCTGCGCCGCGCTCGGCCGACCGGTGCCGACCAGCTCCGTCGTGGTGACTCAGCGGCGGGAGTTCGAGGCGGACGAGGTCGTGTTCCCGGTCGACCGGCCGCTGACGGGTGCCGATTTCGGCGCGCTCGTGCGGGGGAGGAACTGGTGACGGCAGGTCAAACGCGCGCCGCGGTCAGCGAAGAAGTGGTGCTGGACACGGCGCTCACGCTGTTCGCCGAACGCGGTTACCACGGCACCGCGCTCAGCCAGATCGCCGACGTGCTGCGGATCCGCACCCCGAGCCTCTACAACCACATGCGGTCCAAGGAGGACTTGCTGCGCGCCATTGTGGACCGCACGACCGCCGCGGTGCTCGACGACTTCGAGCGCGTGTCCGGCGAGGACGGCGATTGGCCGACCCAGCTCGCGCGCGCCACCCGCGTGTACGCGTTCCGCCACGCCACCCACCGGCGCGAGGCGCTTGTGGTCAACCGCGACACCGACTGCCTCGGCGAACCGCATCGCACACGGTTTCAGGATCGGCGCCGCCGGCACGAGCACGCCTTCCGCGGGATCATCGCCCGTGGTGTCGACGCGGGGGTGTTCCACGTGGGCTCGCCGGCGCTGGCGTCGTTCGCGATCCGTGAGATGTGCGTGAGCATCGCCCGCTGGTTCCGCGACGACGGCCCGATGCCGGCCGACGCCGTCGCCGACGAATACAGCCGGTTCGCACTGCAGATCGTGGGTTCGCGACCCTGAGCTCCCGGGGTGGTAACCCGTCGGTCACCACCCCGGAGTGTCCTCAGAGGTCGGTGGCGACGCCGCGCTCGACGACCTTCACCTCGGTGCCCTGGGGCGCGAGGTTCTCGAACAGGCCGTAGTGCAGTGCGGGGCTCGACAGCACCGCCTCGTGGATCGGCACGGACTTGCGCGGCGCGACCGCCCGCAGGAAGTCCACCGCCTCGCCGGCCTTGAGCCACGGCGCCCCCGTCGGCAGGCCGAGCACGTCGATCTTCTGCTCGGGCACGAAGAACGAGTCGCCCGGGTGGTAGAAGGCGCCGTGGTCCAGCACGTAGCCGATGTTCGGGATCACGGGGATGTCGCTGTGGATGACGGCGTGCTCACCGCCCACCACGTTCACCGCGGTGCCGCCGATCTCGAAGGCGTCGCCGACGTTCGCGACCTCGTACTGCAGGTTCAGCTTCTGCACGGTCTCGACCGTGCCCGGGTCGACGATCAGCTTCGCGTCCGGGTTCGCCGCGAGCACCTTCGGCAGGCGCTCGCCGTCGATGTGGTCGAAGTGCTGGTGGGTGATGAGGACGGCCGACAGCTCGCGCTCGCGCTCGAAGTCGGTGGAGAACGCGCCCGGGTCGATCAGGATCCGCTCGCCGTCGGTTTCCAGAAGTACACAGGCGTGTCCGAAATGGACGATCCGCATCAGGATTCTCCTTCACACATGGTCACATTCACCCTATGCCCGCGCAGAGCGCGTCGCCAAGCTCGGTCCGCCGGTAGAGCACGCGATGGCCCTGGCGCGTTGTCGCGGTCAGGCCTGCGGCCCGCAACGCCGTGAGGTGCGCGGAAACGGTCCCCTTCGCCAGCCCGAGCCGCGCGGCGAGCTCCGTGGTGGTGGCCGGCCGGTCCAACGTGGTGAGCAACATCGCCTTCGCCCGCCCCACCACCCCGGCCAGCGCCCCCGGCGCCGCCGCCGGCTCCGTCCACAGGCCGGCCACGCCCCTCGCGGGGTACAACAACGTCGGCTGCCACGGCGGCACGGTGACCACCCCGACCGACGGCCAGGCGAACACACTCGGCACCAGCAGCAGCCCCCGCTCGCCCAGCGTGAGTCGCTGCCGCGCCGCAATGTCGACCAGCACGGAGTCCTTGGTGAGCTGCACCCTCGGGTGCAGCCCCTCGAACACCCCCGCCACGCCGTGCTCACCCAGCCGCCGCGTCCGGTACGCGATGTCCGCCGCGAGCACCTCCCGCATCCGCCCCCACTCCGGCTCGACGGTGTGGTGCCACACGGTCTCGAGCTGATCCGCCAGCAGGTCCCGCGCCGCGGCCGGATCCCGCGGCAGCTTCGTCAGGTCCGCGTCCACCATCCCCAGCTCGACCCGCACCTGCCCCGGCGGCGTCCCTCTGACCACGGTCAACTGCTCGTCGGCTGTGGTCTCCGGCGTCGCCGGTGGTGGTGAGAGGAACTCCGTGATGTAGTGCCGCGCCCCGAGCACCGCCGCCAACTCCGGCACGTCCAGCCGCTCCTCGCCCAGCCACACCACCCCACCGGGCAGCCGCCGCCTCCCCAGCCACCCCCGCACCACCCCGATGACCTCCTCGAGCGGCGAGATCGCAAACCGGACTCCGGCGGTGCTGAGGACCAACTCGACCATGAATTCGGATATACCCGAATGTCGGCGAGCTACTCGCCCAACCCCGACGCCAGGCAAGCCCCCGCCCCGCCAGGCAAGCCCAATGGGGGCGTCCCCAGACCCCGTCTATCGGGCGGCGGCAGCAGAAACGGACAAAAGACCCGCGCGAGCCACCGGTTGTCCACAACTCGCCACGCCCTGTGGATACCAGAGAAACGAGCCACAACATTCGGCCAAAAACGAATCAGTTCCGGCAAGGCGGCTCCCCAGCAAGGCTCCGAAGCATGTTCACCACCACGTATTGGCGCTGGTCAGCAGGGGTGCAGTTGGCGCGGTTGCCCGGGGGGATGGCGCCGCTCGCGTTCACGACGGTGGCGGCCGCGGTGACCGGGTCGTATCGGCTCGGGGGTGTGTTGATGGCGGTGTTCGTCGTGGCCGAGATGGCGGGGGCGGTGCCGGTGGGGAGGTTGCTGGATCGGGTGGGGACGGCGCGCGGCCTCAGGACGCTGCTCGCGGCGGTCGCGGTAGGGCTGGCCGCAGTGGCGACGGCGGCCGAGGCCAGGGTGAACGAAGCAACGCTGATCGCGCTCGTCGTCCTGCCGGGATTGGCAGGAGGTGGGGTCGCGGGTGGGTTCAGGGCGTTGCTGGCGGCGGTCGTCGACGAACGCCAGCTCACCGAGGCCGTCGCCGTCGACGCGATGATTCTCGACGGGGTGTTGGTGGCCGGGCCGGTGCTGGTGGCTGTGGCGAGTGTGAGTGGTCCGTTCGTGCCGTTGTTCACGATGGCGGGTGCGGCAGCCGCCGCAGCGTGTTTGGTGCCCCGGAGGGTCGCCAAACCAGGGACCAAAAAAGGAACCAAGCTGCCCCTCAACGCCTGCCTGCCCTGGCTCGGGTGTCAGTTCACCGTCGGGCTGTTGCTGTCGACGATCGAAGTCGCGCCGCTGCCCCTGGTCGAGCGACTCAACGCACCGCCCGCGGCGGCGCCGGGAGTCGTCGCCCTGCTGTGCGGTGCGAGCATCGCCGGCAGCGCGGTCTACGCGTGGCGCGGCCGTGATCGGGGGCCGGGGCTGTTCCTCGCCGGCTTCGTGGCCGGCGGGACGCTCGTCGCGGCCAACCTCGGCTGGGCGGGCTTGATCGCCGGAGTCGTGCTCATCGGCGGCGCGACCGGACCGCTCGTGACGATCGCGTCCGTCAACATGCAACGTCTGCTGCCGGAGAACCGCAGGTCGGAAGGGTTCTCGGTGTCGTTCACGGTGCAGTCGTGCGGGTTCGGGCTCGGGTCGCTGGCCGTGGGGGTGCTGCCGTTGTGGCTGGCGCCGCTGCTGGGCGTCGCGGCCGCGGTCTCGATCGGGTGGTTTCGACGACCCTTTCCCCGCGGTGCCCGCCGGTGCGATGCTGACGGGAGCGTCGGGCGACTATTGGCACTGCGTCAGCAACCTCGTAGCCTGAACCACAACGCCGAAGAGCAGGGGAGACGCCGATGACCGCCGTCCAGCCGAAGCCGACCTCGGTCGGTGAGACCTTCGATTCGCTCAGCCCGGCGACCGACGAGGTCGTGGGCACGTACCCGGTGCACACCGCCGAAGACGTGCGCGCGGCGGTCGAGCGGGCGCGCGTGGCGGCGGAGTGGTGGGACGGGCTGGGCTTCGCGGGGCGCGCCGACCGGTTGCGGCAGTGGAAGGGCGTGATCACGCGCCGGCTGCCGCAGCTGTGCCAGGTCGTGCGCGATGAGACGGGCAAGCCCATCGCCGACGCCCAACTCGAGTCCGTGCTCGCCATCGAGCACATCGCGTGGGCCTCGAAGCACGCGCGCAAGTACCTCGGCCGTCATCGCCGCTCGGCGGGGCTGCTCATGTCGAACCAGGCGGCGACGGTGGAGTACCGGCCCCTCGGCGTCGTCGGCGTGATCGGCCCGTGGAACTACCCCGTGTACACGCCGCTCGGCTCGGTCACCTACGCGCTCGCCGCCGGCAACGCCGTGGTCTTCAAGCCCAGCGAGTACACCCCAGGCGTCGGCAAGTGGCTGGTCGACGCGTTCGCCGAGGTCGTGCCGGAGCAGCCGGTGCTGCAGCTGATCACCGGATTCGGCGAGACCGGTGGCGCGCTCGTGACGTCGGGTGTGGACAAGATCGCGTTCACCGGCTCGACGGCCACCGGCAAGAAGATCATGGCCGCGGCGGCCAATACGCTCACGCCGGTCGTGATCGAGGCCGGCGGCAAGGACCCCGTGCTCGTGGACGCCGACGCCAACCTCGACGCAGCCGCCGACGCCACCGTCTGGGGCGCCTTCTCCAACTCCGGCCAGACCTGCATCGGCGTCGAGCGGGTGTACGTCCACGAGCGCGTGCACGACGAATTCGTCGCCAAGGTCGTGGAGAAGTCGCAGAACGTGCGCGCCGGCTCCGACGAGGACGCCCAGTACGGTCCCGTCACCATGCCCTCGCAGCTGGCCGTGATCCGCCGCCACATCGCCGACGCCCTCGAACGCGGCGGCCGCGCGGTGCTCGGGGGTGTGGACAGCGTCGGCGATCGTTATGCCCAACCCACCATTCTCGTCGACGTGCCGGAAGACTCCGAAGCCGTGCGTGAGGAAACGTTCGGCCCGACAGTCACCATCGCCAAGGTCCGCGACATGGACGAGGCTGTGGACAAAGCCAACGCCACCACGTACGGCCTCGGTTCCACCGTGTTCTCGAAGTCCCGTGGCGTCGAGCTCGCTGCGCGGCTGCGCACCGGCATGACGTCGATCAACGCGCCGCTCTCGTTCGCCGGCATCGCGTCGCTGCCCTTCGGCGGCGTCGGCGACTCGGGCTTCGGCCGCATCCACGGGCCGGAGGGCCTGCGCGAGTTCGCCCGGACCAAGGCCGTCGCGCGGCAGCGCTTCACCGCGCCGATCACCCTGACTTCCTTCAGCCGCAAGGAATCGACCGACGCGCTGGTCGCCAAGCTCATCACGGTCATGCACGGCAAGCGCTAGGGTCTGGACCGCGACCCCGGAACGCCGGGGTGCGGTCCTCCCGAGCCCAGAAAGAGCCCGAATGACGCGTTACGGCGATTTCCAGAACGAGATCTACTTCGCCGGGCTCACCGGCCGCGTCCCGACCATGCCGATGGTCTACGCCGACCTCGAAGCCCGTGCTGCGCAGGCACTTCCGCCTTCGGTTTTGTCCTATGTGGCCGGTGGTGCCGGCGACGAGGCGACTCAGCGAGGCAACGCCGAAGCGTTCGGTCGCTGGGGCCTGATGCCGCGAATGTTCGTCGGGGCCAAGGACCGCGACCTGTCGGTGGACCTGTTCGGGCTGAAGCTGGCGTCGCCGTTGTTCATGGCGCCGGTGGGCGTTGTCGGCATCTGCACACAGGACGGCCACGGCGACCTCGCCACCGCTCGCGCCGCCGCGCGGACGGGCGTGCCGATGGTCGCGTCGACGCTCTCGGCCGACCCGATGGACGAGGTCGCGGGCGAGTTCGGGGAGACGCCCGGGTTCTTCCAGCTCTACACGCCGACTGACCGCGACCTGGCCGCGTCTTTGGTGCAGCGCGCCGAGACGGCGGGGTTCAAGGGGATCGTGGTCACGCTCGACACGTGGGTCACGGGGTGGCGTCCACGCGACCTGAGCACGTCGAACTTCCCGCAGTTGCGCGGTCATTGTCTCGCGAACTACTTCACCGATCCCGTGTTCCGGCGGCTCCTCGGCAAGGCGCCCGAGGAGGACCCGATGGCAGCCGTCGGGCTGTGGGCCCAGCTGTTCGGCAACCCGCTGACCTGGGACGACCTGCCTTGGCTGCGCTCGCTGACGTCGCTGCCGCTGCTCGTGAAGGGCATCCAGCACCCGGACGACGCCTTGCGCGCCATCGACGGCGGCGTCGACGGGATCTACTGCTCCAACCACGGCGGGCGCCAGGCGAACGGTGGGCTCCCGGCGCTCGACTGCCTCGCCGGCGTGGTCGACGCTTCCGGTGACACGCCGGTGCTGTTCGACTCCGGGGTCCGCTCGGGCGCGGACGTCATCAAGGCCCTGGCGCTGGGCGCGCGGGCAGTGGGGGTCGGCCGGCCCTACGTCTGGGGCCTCGCACTGGGCGGCGTCGACGGCGCCGTCCACGTCCTCCGCAGCCTCCTCGCCGAAGCCGACCTGATCATGGCGGTCGACGGCTACCCGACGCTCGCCGACCTCACGCGCGACAGCCTGCGGAAGGTTGGTTAGGTCGGGCCTAACAGGCCTGGCTGTGGACAGCTTGGCTAGGTCGGACCCAGCTGGGGACAACTGACTAGGTCGGACCCGGCTGGGGATAACTGGCGAGGTCGGACTCAGCTCAGGACAACTGGCTGGGTCGGACCGAGCTGAGGACAACTGCTTGGGTTAGGCCTAAGGCAGGTATGATGCGCCCCGGGTTCTGTGCAGGCTCTGATCTCAGGGAGGATGCAGAGCATGCCGGCACCGAAGAAGTACAGCGACGAGCTGCGTGAGCGGGC